>JBGSUW010000082.1:0-77581 GCA_041753275.1 Akkermansiaceae bacterium
CTAACCATGCATTTAACGGCACGATTCTTAACTCGGGCTCGATGGATTTCGCGGCGACACGAGGCACTGTTTATTACCTGCGGATCGGACATAACAATACGTATCAACAGGGGAAAATTAACTTCCGTATTCAATACAACCCTGTTCTGAGCAACCGCCCGCCAAGCATCACGGGAGCCACTCTTGATGCTATCGGTCGCATCGATTCCACTCAAACACTCGGCATAAGCGCACTCACTGCGACTGATCCAGAAAGTAACCCGATCACCTACTCTTACCAGTGGCAGCGTTCCACCGAGGATAAAACATGGGTCGATGCAGTCGGCGCAACCAACGCGACTGTTTCACCACAGCCCGGCTTCTACTGGCGAGCCCGCATTCGTCCTTCGGATGCCACCAGTGACGGCGTGTGGTTCACTACCGAGTCAGTGGAAGTAGATTCCGCGCCAGTTCTCACCGGCACTTACGGGCAACCTTACTCTTATACATCAAACCTGGTCGTTCCGGCACCACTACCCTTGACCAGACTCCCCGTTATCATCAATGAGGTGAGCAAAGGCACCAGTGGGACGCGTCGTTGGGTAGAACTGCTCACTCAGCAAAATGTTGATCTCAGAGATTATATTATACGGACAAGCTATGGTGGTGCCGAAGTAGAATTCGCCGATCTTCCCGTTTGGGAGAATGTCCCAGCCGGAACACTTATTGTCATCTATAATGGTCTTGATCGCGATCCAGCACTGCCACCAAACGATAGCGACATCTCCGATGGCAAGCTCATCATCGCCGATAGTAACAAGGCATTTTTCTCATTCACCAACGCAAATAGTTACTGGAGCGATACCTTCCTCGGAGCAGGAAACCCCAATCAAGGTGGCGGAGGCCGGGGAATTAAAGTTCGGAAAGGCGCTAACAGTGAGGTTTTCACCATGGAATGGGGCGGTAGCAGTGGAACCGGGCTCTATGTCCCCACCTTCCAGCCTACCTTCAGTGTCGGACAATCTTTGCGCTACATCGGTGGCGCACCTGACACTGCAGAAATTTCGTCATCTTGGGAATTTGCCGGCGCAAGTGTTGATGTCGTCAGTCCTGGCCGGAGCAACACCGTCACCAACGATGATTATGTGCAACGCCTACGCGCCGTCTCAATTCCAGCGCGCTTCCGACTGGTTACGCCAATCCCGCCCGGTTTGAGCTTCAACACCATAACCGGAATCCTAAGCGGCACGCCCAATAACCCCGCTGGCGGCACCTACCCCGTCACGATCGAGCGCTTCCACCCTTACGAATCCACGACTCGCAGCTTTGTTTTGACGGTCAGTCCTGGCACCGTCGTACAACCGACTATCATCAGCGGGCAATCGGTGAACGTTTCTCCGGGCCAGAGCCTCAACTATCAACTCGTTTCAAGTAACGTTCCGCTGAGTTATAGCCTCGTAAGCGGAAGTCTGCCGCCCGGCGTGACATTCGACCCCATCACCGGATTGCTATCGGGCACGCCCAATGTAGTCGGCTCTTACTCGGCTACGTTCACCGCGACGAATTCTGCCGGCACATCGCCCGCTGTCACGGTTTCCTTCACGATTGCGATCCCAGGCACGCTCATCATCAGCGAACCCTTTGAATATTCTGAGGGCGTCAATAATCCCAACCCCGACAGTAATCTGAACAGCGGTAACGGCCTGCCGGCGAGCAACGTTGGCGGCAACCCATCAGGCATCGGCACCGGCCTGCGTGGCGATTGGGGCGTCACCACCGACGTCGTGGCCGGACTCAATTACACTCAAGGCACAAAAATCCTCACGACAAGCGGCAATGCCGGACGCATCAATAATGCGACTTGGGGCGGCAACCCTTACTTCTACAGATCAATGATCTCTGACCCGCACATCGCCCAACGGATTGCTGGGTCTAACAGCGGTAATTTCGGTGTGGATGGCTCTAGCATCTACTTGAGCTTCCTCGCCCAAACCAGCAGTTCTAATAATGAAGCCTTTAATTTCAGCCTCAGATACGACGGCACCCAGAATTTTTTCATCAGCAACACCACCACCGGGTGGGCGCTCGGTGGGGTCGCTGCGCTCAACGCTCCTCTTGCGCTCAACACTCCAACGCTGATGGTCGTGCGCATGGATTTCACTCCCGGAGCTACCGATACGGCCAGCCTCTGGGTGAATCCTCCTCTGGGTGTCGCCCTCGGTGCACCCAACGCCACGGTTTCTAACCTCTCGTTTCCCGGCATTGGCAACGTGCAAACCCGCTCCTCTGTCGCCAACGCCATGATCGTTGACGAATTCCGCATGGGCACGACTTTCGACATCGTCACTCCGTTCGTCGATATCGTTTCGGCTCCAATGATCACTGCTAATCAAGCGGCTTCCACCGCGATTGGTGATAATTTCAACTATCAGATCCTCGCCAATAGCTCACCCACCAGCTACGCGCTCGTCAGTGGCAGTTTGCCCCCGGGTGTCACGCTCAACACGCTCACCGGTATGCTTAGCGGCACACCAATCACGGCGGGCACTTATACGCCCACCTTCACCGCTACCAATACGATCGGCACGTCAACTCCTGTCATTGTAACCATCACTGTTGCCGCAGTATCGCCCCCCATCGTGTATGAGTCTTTCAGTTATACCGCTGGAAACGGTGCTCTCGCCTCGCAGAACGGCGGCAGCGGCTGGACTGGCGCTTGGAACGCCGCCACCAATGACATCAATGCCACCGGCTTCACCTACTCTAGCGGCGGAGATACCCTCGCCACTTCCGGTGGTCGCATGACGATCAAAGCCGGCCAAGGTAGTTTCCGTAGCTTCCCGACGCGCTACACGTCAGGAATCTATTGGTTAAGCTTCCTCGCAAAGAGCAACTCCCCCGTCAACGGCCAGTGGGGCGGCTTATCGCTATTCGATAACGGCGCAGAACGTGTCTTCTTTGGCCAACTAAATGCGAACCCAAACTGGGCGATCGATCTGGGTACCACGCCCGCCACCAACTCCACCGCCAACCAAGCCTTCATCGTGGTGAAAATGGTGCTCAATCCTAGTGGAAACGACTCCGCTTTCCTTTGGGTTAATCCTTCTCTCAGCACGACCCCGCTCGAAGCCAATGTCGCCAACAGCCGCAGCGGCGTTGAGATGAGCTTTGACCGCTTGCGCCTTCAGGGCTCCATCCCGGTTGATTTCGATGAAATCCGCTTTGGTACATCCTTCGGTCAAGTCGCGCCCATTGTAGCTCCGACCTCAGCCCTTGCCCAGTTCCGCGCCACCCACGGACTCGCGTCTGACGGTTCGCAAGACTTGCTTACTCCCGGCGGCGACGGCGTGGCAAATCTTCTCAAATTTGCCTTTAACATGATTGGCTCCGCCGAAGGACAAGCCCCCACGCTCGCCACTCCAAATGTCTCAATTGTCAATTCATCCATCAACGCGGGCCTACCGCGAATTGAGGTGGATCATGCCACCCGTGAACAGGAAATCACATACATTCGTCGCAAGGCGACTGGCTCGCCTGCGCCGGGAATCTCCTACCTAGTCGAATTTTCCGAAACACTCGATGTTTGGAGCGCCGATCCCGACGCTGTTGAGAGCGTTACATCGATCGACGGCGTTTTCGAGCGCGTCTCTGTCTATGTTCCACAGACATCAGCTGCGAAGCGATTCGCGAGAGTGAAAGTCACCCCACTTTGATGCGCGGCAGTAGATACAGACGCGCGTTAAGATTTGTAGTTGGGGAAGAACTGGAAGTGCAACGCGACCGTCTAAAAGCACTCGCTGCATCACCCTAGCGTATTCACGAGATCATGAGCGCTAGCTTTCACTCATTCTATCCCCTGCGCAGTAGTTGGCGGGAGTTCCAAAGGTAATTCCAGCCAGAAATTACTGTCAGCGCTACCGCTGCCCATAGGAAAATCGGTTGCAGCCATCCCCCATCGGCCGCAGGTCTGGCAAGATGGCCAAGCCAATGCAGTGAAGCTCCTGAACCAGCAGCATGGAGCGAAGCAAGCCAAACCAATCCGGTGATCAAATAGGTGAGCTGAAAGATGGTTTTCCATTTTCCTAGACGGTCCGCCGCAAGCACATGGCCGGACTCAATGGCGATCTGGCGCAACCCCGTAACGAGGAATTCCCGCCCGATGATCAATGCCGTCACCCACACCGGGCACAGTCCCTTGGCGGTGAAAAACACAAACGCCGCACTGACTAAAATCTTATCAGCGAGCGGATCCATCAATTTTCCCAAAGGCGTCACGAGTCCCATTTTTCTTGCCAGATAGCCATCCAGCCAATCGCTCGCGGCCGCCACTACAAAGAGAACCAATCCGATGGTGTAGCCCGCCGAGGAGCTTTGAGAAACAGCCAGAACGAACGCCGCCGTCATGATGAGTCGGGAAAAAGTGATGGCATTCGGTAGGTTCACGGCATTAATGTGGGAAATCCGTTCCTAAATGGCAACAAGGGGTTGCACCAATTCGTCAACTTCCCTACATCCTCCTCCGCCTCCTCAACGGCACCTTATCACATGAGCAATAGCGACTTCGGATTGATTGGTCTGGCCGTCATGGGCCAGAATCTCGTTCTAAATGTGGAATCCCGCGGATTCCAGGTTTCGGTTTACAACCGCACCACTTCTGTCACGGACGCATTTATCGCCACCCATCCCGATAAAAAACTGGTTGGCTCGAAATCACTGGAAGAATTTGTGCAATCCCTCGCCTCGCCTCGCAAGGTAATGATCATGGTAAAAGCCGGCGGCCCTGTGGATGCCGTAATCGAGTCACTCATCCCACTGTTAGACAAGGGAGACATCATCATTGATGGCGGAAATTCACTCTACACGGATACCGAGCGTCGCGACAAATGGCTGGGCGATCTCGGCTTCCGCTTCATCGGTGCTGGCGTTTCCGGTGGCGAAGAAGGCGCTCGCAAAGGCCCATCCATCATGCCCGGCGGCCCGGCTTCCACATGGGATGTCATGAAGCCGATCTTTGAATCCATTGCCGCTCACGTCGATGGTGAGCCATGTGTCATTCACATTGGCCCCGGCGGAGCTGGCCACTATGTGAAAATGATTCACAACGGCATCGAGTACGGAGATATGCAGCTCATCTGTGAAGCATACAATATTTTCAAAGCCGCTGGATTCACACCTGCCGAGCTTGCGACCGTCTTCACCGATTGGAATGCAGGCGACCTCGAAAGCTACTTGATCCAGATCACCTCGAAAATTTTCGAACAAGTCGATCCCGAGACAGGCATGCCGTTGGTAGATCTCATCCTCGATACTGCCGGCCAAAAAGGCACCGGCAAATGGACGCTCATCAACGCCGTGGAAAATGCGGTGGTGATCTCCACCATCAATGCCGCCGTAGAGGCCCGCATCCTTTCCTCGATGAAGGACGCCCGCGTGGCTGCCAGCACCCAACTCCAAGGCCCCAAAGCCGAGATCACGGGAGACAAAGCCGCACTCGTCAAAAAAGTCCACGATGCGCTTTTCGCCTCCAAAATCATCTCCTACGCCCAAGGCCTCGACCTCATTGCCGCCATGGGAGCCGAAAAAGGCTGGGGGCTCGATCTCTCGAAAATCGCCGCCATCTGGCGCGGTGGCTGCATCATCCGCGCTCGTTTCCTGAACGATATCACAGATGCCTACCGCACCGATCCAGCATTATCTAACTTGATGCTCGCCCCATTTTTCATGGATCTGCTCAACGGCTTCCAACAAAACTGGCGAGAAGTCATTTCCATGGCCACCCTCGCAGGCATTCCGGTTCCCGCCTTCAGCGCCTCACTGGGTTACTACGATAGCTACCGTAGCGCCGTGCTTCCAGCCAATCTGCTCCAAGCCCAGCGCGACTTCTTTGGTGCCCATACTTATGAGCGCACCGACAAGCCTCGCGGCGAAATGTTCCACACGGACTGGCCCGAGGTCATCGGCTGAATTGTCGCCGTCAGTTAGTCCTTGCGTCTCGTCTGCCGGAAGATGAGACGTGTCGTAATCATCTTTGCGCTCGCCCTCTGGGCAGGTATCCGCGCCTTTGCTGGGGTGTGGTCTTATCTTACGCACTGAGTATCCCGCACGATCCTGCTGGAATCGATGCCCAAATTGAATTGACTCCGCGAAGAGATATCGCCCGGCGATTCTCAGTTCGCTGGGGCTAACAAGCTCCATACGGCCTCCCTCCTGTGTGCACGGCCGTAAGCGGATGGATCGCAAACGCACGTAAACGACTCTCAACAGGCACTTTAGACCTGAAAGAATCCCCGATCATCACACCTGCTGCGGTTCTTTGATCCCGAATGTGCATGCTCCGTACATTCGATCATCTGCCTAATCTGAATGGGTGTCTATTTTCGACCATTTCACTCTGAGTCTAGTGTGATTTTACTCCAACAAAGGATCAGTGGTGGATTATCGACAAAATTTTAAGAAAACTCGCAATAATTGGAGGAATTTTTAAAACATCCGTGGAGAGTTCCTTCTCGCAGTCCCTACACCTAAAAAATATGAAAACATTACTGAAAAAATCATTTATTCCAGCATCGTTGCTCGTAACGACAGTTGTCCACGGCCAAAATGTGAGCAACTTTTATGGATTCGGAGTTTTTAACCAGTCAATTTACGGGTTCAATAATGAGACAACTCGCACATTATTGATTGCAGACGCTGTCCCGCCACACCCACAGAACGCAAATTGGGTTGAACCCATCAATCATTTGGCAACCGATGCATCGAGAAACCGACTTCTCTACGTGCCGCAGCTCGAGCGGCTCAATACGGTTCCTGGAGAAACTCGCGGTATGTTTTCCTACGACCTTGCCAGTGGGACAGTGACCGACATCACCAATGGATTTGATTTTGAAGCGCTTGTCGGATATTCAACTGGTGGTGGATCATTCTATAATGGTGATTACTATTTGTTCGATGACGTAAGCTCCTCATTTGATACGCAACCGGGCGTCGGCGCAGGTAAGGGAGTGGTGAAAATTTCATTCAATGGCGCTGGACTCATCAGCTCAGTCACCAAGCCTTATGGAAATCTGGATGGGGGTGTTGGTGAACTGGGTGATATCGCAATTGATGCAAGTGGCCAAATGTTCATATTTAGTTCTACAGCACGGTTGTATAAACTTAACTTGAACAATCCAGTAGCCAACTTTCAATTAATCGGTGATTATTCAGCGACGACCCAAAATGGCCAGCTAATGATCGATAATCTAGGACGCATCATTACGCGAGATACGGTCAGTGGAGACTGGCTATCACTGAATCCAAACGGACCTTCAGCACCCACGCGCATCACAGGCCCTGCTCAGTTTTCAAATTATGGCGACCTTACGGAAGGCGGTGTTGTAGGTGTAGTCATCCCGGAGCCATCTAGTTTATTATTGGGGGCGATCAGTTTGCTCGCGCTTGGCCGCCGCAAGCGTTCTGCGTAGTCATTTGATGACGTCGATGTTGACTGACTTTCACACCATGGCCAGCAATCACTGGCCATGGTTTTTTTCCGGGGTGTGAGATTACGTATCATCTTGTGCAATTTCTACTCTTAATTTCTCTGCCGGAGTTCAAGAGCGCAAGAAAGGGGCCCGTTGCCACAGAAAGGAAGACCCCGAGGTGCTCACCTCAGAGCAGGGTTATTCTTCCGCGCATGAAGATTTGTGAAATAAGGAGAAGGAACCTTATTGTCCCTTTCTTCCTCTTTGCTAACCAAAGAGGCGACAGTAAGGTGATCACTCCTTAGCCCACAAAATCACATATCTTAATGCGCGGCAGTTTAAACCAGGTTTCCCCATAAGTGTTAAAGAGCCTATTTCCCCCACCGCTCCAGCAACGTCTTTGCCATATCGGAAGGTGTCTCTGCCACGGCGATGCCGCACTCTGCCAAAATCCTCTTTTTCGCTTGGGCGGTGTCCTCTTCTCCGCCGACGATCGCTCCGGCATGGCCCATGCGGCGGCCTGGAGGCGCAGTGGCCCCGGCGATGAAGCCAGCGATGGGCTTCTTGCAATGCTCCTTGGCCCAACGAGCGGCATCCACCTCGGCATTGCCACCGATCTCGCCGATCATGATGATCGCTTCGGTCTCTGGGTCGTTATTGAACATTTCGAGCACCTCTAAATGGTTGGTGCCGTTGATCGGATCGCCACCGATTCCTACGCAGGTGCTCTGGCCATAGCCGAGCTGGGTGAGCTGGAAAACTGCCTCGTATGTGAGCGTGCCGGAGCGCGAGACCACTCCAACGTTGCCGCGCTTGTGGATGTAGCCCGGAGCGATGCCGATGCGGCAGCCTCCGTGGGATTTCTCACCGCGACCCGGAGTGACGATGCCAGGGCAATTTGGCCCGACGAGGCGGGATTTGGAACCGCGCAGGGCTTCCTTCACGCGCATCATGTCCATCACGGGAATTCCTTCAGTAATGCAAACGATGAGCTCTACACCGGCATCCGCCGCTTCGAGAATCGCATCTGCGGCGAAGGGAGGTGGCACAAAGATCGCGGAGGCCGTAGCGCCCGTTTCATTCACTGCCTCTGAGACGGTGTTGAAAATTGGCACGATGTTTTCAAATTTTTGACCGCCCTTTCCTGGAGTCACCCCGGCAACGAGCTTGGTGCCGTAGGCGAGAGAAAGGGATGCGTGGCGGGCACCGAAACTGCCGGTGATGCCTTGGACAAGGAGCTTGGTGTTTTCGTCGATGAGAATGGCCATGAGTGTTCTATTCGTTTAATTTAAAATGTTAAAAAGTGATTTTTTCTGCAACGTCAGCCGGGATTTTAGAAGCAAGTGTAGGATGAGCCTCCAGCAATCTAGCGATGTCTGTGAGGTCTTTGAGTTTCTTGCTGGGTCGCCTCTCGGTGGATGCAAATGCGGCAAGCTTGCCAGCGAGCGTGTCTTCAAGAGAGGCCACACGCATCAAGATTCCGTGGACTTCAGTACAAATCCCTCTCGACGGAAAATCTCGATACATCGCCTCAGTGCTCACCTGAATTGAGACTTTTGAAGTTCCCTTCAGATTGATCGACCACTCGAAGCGTTTTTCGCTAAAATTCAAGCTTTTGAATGCATCGAGGGCTTCTTCATGTGCTTCTACCGCGATTACCAAATCCACATCCGCGGTGGCCATCGGTTCTTCCGCCCAGTGATTCACCGCTAGCCCGCCAATCATGCACCAAGAAATTCCACGTTCTTCCAACGCACCCACTAGGCGCGAGACATCTTTCCCGCCTCCGAGTGTTTGCCAGTCGTAAAATTGCCTTTGGGTCATGAACTTACAAAATGCGCGAGTTGAGCTGCATGAAAAGTGCCACACTTCAAGCAACAGCCGCGACGATCTTGCGTGCGCCGTCTGCCATGTCATCTGCGGCGACAATATTGAGGCCTGAGGCGGCGAGAGTGGCCTTGCCCATTTCCACGTTGTTGCCCTCTAAGCGGACGACAAGTGGGATCGGCAAACCGGTTTCCTTGGCCGCAGCAATGACGCCTTCCGCGATGATATTGCAGTCCATGATGCCACCAAAGATGTTGATCAGGATGCCCTTCACATTTGGATCACCGAGGATGATTTTAAAAGCAGCGGTGACTTGCTCTTTGGAGGCGCCACCGCCTACATCGAGGAAGTTTGCAGGATCGCCACCGAAATGTTTGATGATGTCCATGGTGGCCATCGCAAGGCCGGCTCCATTGACGAGGCAGGCGATATTTCCATCGAGACCGATGTAATTTAAATCGAATTCCGAAGCAGCCACCTCACGTGGGTCTTCCTCAGACTTGTCCCGCATCGCGACGATGTCTGGGTGGCGGTAGAGTGCATTGTCATCAAATCCAAATTTGGCATCGAGCGCGAGCACGCGACCGTCAGGCGTGGTCACGAGCGGATTGATCTCGAGCATCGAGCAATCGCAGGAGATGAAAAGTTTGTAAAGATTGCCGAGGAGCTTGGCAAATTGCTTGGCGATGTCTCCGCTGAGGCCGAGCGCGGCGGTGAGCTTGCGCACTTCGTAAGATTGAAGACCGAGCAGTGGGTGGATGAACTGGCGGACAATTTTCTCCGGCGTATCATGAGCCACATCCTCGATACTCATACCACCTTCCGTGGAAACGACGATGACGGGCCTACAGGTGGCGCGATCCATCAGGATGGCGAGGTAGTATTCGTGAGAAATATCGACTGCCTCGGCGATCATCACCTTGCTGACGAGTTTTCCCGCATCTCCGGTCTGGATGGTGACGAGAGTTTCATTGAGCATCTTGCCAGCGAATTCTGCCGCTTGCTCGGGAGAATCGATGAGATGCACGCCGCCTTTAAAGCCATTGGTGAAGTGGCCTTTCCCCCGCCCACCGGCATGAACTTGGGCCTTGATCACCAGCTTGGCACCGGGGAATTGGCGCGCGGCAGCGGCAGCCTCCTCGGGCGTGCTTGCGACGGCACCGCGCGGGCTTGGGACTTGGAAGCGATCAAAAAGCTCTTTGGCTTGGTATTCGTGAATGTTCATGTGTGCGAAAATCAGTGAGAACTAGGGGGCTAGGCGCGGCGAAGCTAGTCGCCACGCAGGCTGCGGGTCAAGGCATCCTGATAAGAAAATCGCAGGAAATCGTGGATCCACCATCATACCGTAATTTCAGATCCGCCCGCTCGACCTGAGACGCTCTTGAATGTTGCGATTGAAATCGGTGGCCGCGGCGAGTTCAGCAATATCCAGATGCATCCTATAGCGCCAATAAAAGGGCATGATTGCAGGTACATTGATGCGTTCCGCTTCAGCATTGGGCAGGCGGAGTTTCTCGTCCATGGCCAGCAGATCCTGAAGGGGGAAAATCGCCCACATGGCGGGTGAATTCAGGTGCTGGCTAATCAATGTCCCAGCAATTTCTCCACTGAGGTCTTGTGCAGGAAAGCTCATCCCTAGCAGATCCCAGGCGAAGCGCGAGGTGACCCGTGAATCTTCCCGCCACCAGCCACGGAGCGTCGGCATATCGTGAGTGGAGGGGCTGACCACACTCATATAGGGTGCGTGAGCGGGATTGAAAAATTCGATGGTCGAGGTCTTGGGCATGCGCTGAATTTCTAACGAAAGAATGCCCAACTCTTTCATCACTCCGGGCACGCAGGCGGGCACCATTCCGAGATCTTCGCCACAGAGTAGCATGGAGCTGGATTCCCTCATGGCGGGGAGCTTTTCATATCCTTGCGCTTGCCAGAAGTCTTCTTGGCGATGGTAAAAGTAATCGATATATAATTCTTCCACCCGCCAACGAATATCTGGCAAGAGGTCTTGATAGGACTTCGTGCTCTGCATCGAGCAACGGGGATGAAATAGCGTTCCTCGCGAGCCGGGAACTTCGAAGAATAACACATCACTTGCACAATCAAACAGGCAGGTTTTGATCCATGCTTGATGCGCGTCCTGCGGCATGGTTTTGAAATGATCGACGATGCGGCGTTGGGTGAATACCGATTCTCGGAGCTGCCAATAGCCGCCACCACAATCGTTGAGATAATTCAGCTTCACCTCTTCCACCGCATCGCCGAATCGTTCGGCTAGAGATTCGTCACGAATATAGGGACGGCAGTAGCGATTGTAATCAAAGTCGATGCCACGGCTGCGGATTTCATCGATATGGATGGGCAAAGCGGGATCGAAATAACCCATGATGCCCTCCACATGCTCGAAGGGAACCTGCCAAATCCGGAAGAATCCAAGGATGTGATCGATGCGATAGGCGTCGAAATAACGGCTGAGTTGTTCAAAGCGCGAACGCCACCATGCAAAATCGTCGAGTTTCATCACCTCCCAATTGTAGGTGGGAAATCCCCAGTTTTGTCCTTTCACGGCGAAGGCATCCGGCGGCGCTCCCGCCTGCGCCTCCATTTTGAAAAGATGTGGCGCAGACCAGGCATCCACCGATTGGCGATCAATGCCGATGGGAAGATCGCCCTTGAGCGCGAGTCCGCGAGCATGGAGGTGGCTGACGGCGGACGCCAGCTGGAGGTCCAGCTCCGCTTGCAACCAAATATGATAGACGACTTCTGGAAAATCCGGATGACTTGGCTCTAACAATGCCTCGACCTTAGCCAGATCATAAACTGCCCAATCCTGCCACAGGCTGAAATCCGCCGTGCCGAAGTGATCGCGCTTGGTGCAGAAAACAGCGTATGCCAGCACCCATTCACGATTTGCCGCGAGGAATGTGGTGAACGTTTCCCCCATGAGAATCGTGGCTTGATGTGATTTGAAAATTTCTCGGGTGAGCTGAGATTTCACTTTCATCACCGCTTCGTAGTCCACTTGTGCCAGCGGATTAAGAGCGGCACGGGCCTCGACGATGGCCGCTTGGAAGGTGGCTGGCATCGCGTAATTCAGATCTTCCAGATGCAAATAAAGCGGGTGTAGTGCGAAGACGCTGATGGCGGAATATGGGTAAGAATCCGTCCAATCATGCGAAGATGTCGTATCATTGATAGGTAAAATTTGCACCAGTTTCAGTCCGGCCGCGTTGGCCCAATCTGCCAGCGGCTTGAGGTCTGAGAACTCCCCTACCCCAAGGCTCTTTTCACTCCGTAGCGAGAAGACCGGGATGGCCACCCCTGCTCCACGAAATAATCCCGAATGACTACGGCGGTAATTTTCATCGTGCACTCGTGTCCATTGATTCTGGCCGTAGTTACGGGCTGCAAGGTGCCGATTTTCACCATTTTCGAGGCTCACCACGCACTTCAGACGAAGGTCAAACAAAGCGAATTTGTAATCGATGTCCCATTCCTTGGGCAGGTAAAGATCCTTGCGCCACTCATTAGGGGCCACCTCTTGCAAGGGCACTGCGTGATGCCAGCCCCAATCGCCAATTTCCCTGACATTACCGATCACACATGGCACCGTCCCTTCTGGCACAGCTGCCATTTTCAGGTGAAATGAGTGGTTCGCATCCGCCGGGATGGCGACCTCTTCAAATGGCCCGCGAGGCTTTAAAATCACTTCAATGGCATCCGTTTCAAAAGCATAATCCACCGTTCCCGCTGAGCGCCATGAATCCAGCAGCACCAGAGCGTCCTCGGTAGTGGCATCAAATTCCACCCGCCGTGGTGCGAGCCATTCATCAAGCTGCACGCCATTTTCCGCCTGCCGGAGTTGATAGCTGTATTCGAGCTTCAGCAGGCCAGCACCATTCAGATCGATCACAATTTCCCACTGTTGCTCGCTGATCCAGTGCATCGGCGCGATCTGATCGAAGCGTGCGCGATCATCGCCAAGCAGAATTGCATATTTCAGCCAGAGCGATTGGCCGGGGGACGTGTGGTAATTCAGGCGAAAAACGAGCTTCATAAAAGGTAGTGGTCAATGCCTCGGCCAATGTCAGGTTTCTCAAAACCGTTGGCGATTCGAAAAATCAGCACTTTTTCCCTGCCATCCCCGCTTCATGATTCTGGCTTGATACTTTGCCACTTAGGAGAAACTCTGCGTCTTCATGTCCGCCGCCGTTCAACACACTCTCGCAGGCCCTGCCACTCTCGAAGGAACCTCGCTCCACACCGGAGAGAAGGTCAGCCTCACCCTCAGACCCGCGCCCGAGGGTCACGGTTTTAAATTCCGCCGCATCGATCTGCCGGACCAACCGTTCATCAACGCCGATGTCGAGAAGGTCCAAACTGTGGAACGCGCCACCACTCTCGCCGAAGGTTCAGTCAAGGTCCACACCGTGGAACACGTGATTTCCGCCCTCACCGGCATGGGCGTGGACAATGCGATCATTGAAATGGATGCCAACGAGCCGCCCATCGGCGATGGTTCATCCCGGCCCTTTGTCGAATTGATTAAAAAAGTAGGCCTGCAAGCGCAATCCGCGCCACGCAAAGTTTGGGAAATCCGCGAGCCGATTCATCAGGAAATGGGCGATGGCACGATCATCAGCATCTTCCCAAGCAAGACATTCCGCGTGTCCGTCACCAACGTCGGACCAGAAGGCCGATTCACCGAGTATTTTTCCACCGAGGTGACTCCGGAGCTCTACGACAAGGAAATCTGCGCCGCCCGCACCTTTGTTTACTACGAGGATGTGAAACCTTTATTAGAAAAAGGCTTGATCAAAGGCGGCTCGCTGGAAAGCGCCGTGGTCATCCGTGGCAATGAAATCATGTCCAAGGAATCCATGCGTTTCACCAATGAATTCGCCCGCCACAAGGCGCTCGATTTGATCGGTGATTTGATGCTCTCGGGCATCCGCTTCTTCGGCCACGTGATCGCAGTGAAACCCGGCCACGGCCCGAATACCAAGATGGCTGCCACACTCAAGACTGAGTATGCACGCATGCGCTCCATGGTCCCAGCACCCGTGCGAATTCCTGATGGTGAGAGTGTGCTCGACATCCAAGAAGTGCTTAAAATCCTCCCTCACCGCTACCCCATGCTGATGGTGGACCGCATCGTCGATTGCCTCGGAGATAGCAAGTGCACGGGTATGAAAAACATCACGATCAACGAGCCCTACTTCGCGGGTCACTTCCCCGGCCACCCGATCATGCCTGGAGTGCTGCAGCTCGAAGCCATGGCCCAAGTCTCCTCTGTGCTGATGCTACGCAAACCCGAAAACGCAGGTAAAATCGGCTATTTCATGAGTGCGGATAAAGTCAAATGGCGCCGCCCAGTTCTCCCCGGTGACACTCTTTTCATCGAAACCGAAATTCTTAAAATGCGCGGCTCCATCGGCCAAACCACCTGCCGCTGTCTGGTAAACGGCCAAGTCGTTTCCGAAGCAGAACTCAAATTCGCGCTGATGGATCGCTGAGGGAAGTTGAGAGTTAAAAGGAACAGCTAACTCGCAAATTGGAAATCTTCTATTGGATGCCTAACAATTTTGCAAGGTCTTGGCCACAGAGGGTCTGTCTGCTGCATCATCAAAATAACAATCCAAAGCATCCTTCAATTGTTCTTTCAGGTCCTCTAGGGTTTCTCCTTGCGTGTGAATGCCGTAGCCCAAAGCAGAAGCAGTAAATCCACCCGCTGCGTCCTCAAGCACTTCAAAGATAATTTCTTTCACAAGCGCACCCTGAAGTATCTTCGAGAATTTGCAAGACGTTAGGCTCCGTGCCTGTCGCGTCGCCGCATGCCATTGGAGAAAACTGCAAAATCCGCGAGAAGACATTTCCAACAATGCGATTCACTCTTGAAAAAAATTCCCTACCGGTGTCTCTCAAGCCCATGTCCGACCGCAAGACTCTCGATGAACGCGCCCAGATGACTGACCTTGAGCGGGTCCGCCACTCATCTGCGCATGTGATGGCCACCGCCATTTTACGCCTCTGGCCAGACGCCCAATTCGCCTACGGCCCGCCCATCGAAGCTGGATTCTACTATGACTTCGAGATGGCGCACCGCATCACGCCGGATGACTTCGAGAAAATCGAAGCGGAGATGAAAAAGATCTCCAAGGAGAATCAAAAATTCGAATACAAGGCCATTTCCCGTGAAGATGCCAAGACCATGGCTGAGAGCGGCCGCCTCGGAGGCCTAACTGAACGCCCCGGCAATCCATCGCGTTTCAAACTCGATCTGATCGATAAAATCCCCGAGGGCGAACAAATCTCCTGCTTCCAAAACGGCGATTTCATCGATCTCTGCGCTGGCCCACACGTCGGCTACACCTCGAAGTGCAAGAACGTGAAACTGATGTCAGTTTCCTCCTCCTTCTATCTCGGGGATGAATCCAAAGGCCAACTCCAACGACTCTACGGCACCGCTTTTGAAAACAAAGAAGAGCTGGAAATTCACCTCAATCGCTTGGAAGAAGCGAAAAAACGCGACCACCGCCGCCTCGGCCGCGAACTCGGGCTGTTCCATATCGATGAAATGGTCGGCCAAGGACTGATCTTGTGGAAACCAAAAGGCGCACTCATCCGCCGCTCATTGCAGGACTTCATCACTCAAGAGTTGGACAAACAAGGCTACTCGCAAGTCTTCACGCCGCACATCGGCAAGCTCGATCTCTATCGCACTTCCGGCCACTTCCCGTTCTATCAGGAGAGCCAATACCCAGCCATCGCCGAGCGTGATGTGCTAGAGAAACTTGCCGACGAAGACGCCACTTGTGCCACCCTCATCAACGGCCTTTCAGACGGCACCTTCGAGGGCTATCTGCTCAAGCCGATGAATTGCCCGCACCATATTAAAATCTATGCAAGCGATCATCACTCCTACCGGGATCTGCCTGTCAGACTTGCGGAATTTGGCACTGTCTATCGTTGGGAACAGTCCGGCGAACTCGGCGGCATGACCCGCGTCCGCGGCTTCACTCAAGATGATGCCCACCTTTTCTGCACTCCGGATCAAGTGGCGGAAGAAGTCACCGGCTGCCTAGATCTCGTTAAAAAAGTCCTCAACACTCTCGGCATGCACAACTACCGCGTGCGGCTTTCCTTGCGGGATCCCGCATCGGACAAATACGTCGGCTCTGCGGAAAATTGGGACAAAGCCGAGGCCGCGCTCCGCCAAGCCGTGCAGACTCTCGGCGTGGACTACACCGAAGAACTCGGCGAAGCCGCCTTCTACGGCCCGAAGATCGACTTCGTCGTCAAAGACATCATCGGCCGCGATTGGCAACTCGGCACCGTGCAGGTGGACTATAATTTACCTGTAAGATTCGGCCTGACCTACGTGGGGGCGGACAACGCCCAGCACATCCCGGTCATGATTCATCGCGCTCCATTCGGCTCGTTGGAGAGATTCACCGGCCTACTCATCGAGCACTTCGAAGGAAAATTCCCCACTTGGCTCGCTCCCGAGCAAGTGCGTGTGATCCCGATTTCCGAAAAAACCCTCGAAGCCGCAGAAGCCGCCACCGCCAAGCTCGCGGACGTGGGCATTCGCGTGACCATCGATCGATCAAACGAAAAAGTTGGCGCGAAAATCCGCAACGCCCGCCTCGATCGCGTCCCCTACATGATCGTGCTCGGCCAGAAAGAAGTGGACGAAGGCACCATCTCCATCCGCCGCCGGGATACCGAAGATCTCGTCACCCTGCCCTTGGACGAATTCATCGCCACCCTCACTGCGGAGATCAAGGACCGCAGCCTATTACTGCAAGCCTAGTAGAAAAACCGCAGCATGCCACCGCCTCGTAAAATCGCCCTCTTCGGCGGAACTTTCGATCCGGTACACCTCGGCCACATCCACCTCGCCCGCTTGGCCCAGGAGGCGCTCTCGCTCGATGAAGTGCGCTTCCTCCCCTGCCGGATTTCTCCGCATAAATCCGGCACCGCTCCTGCCAGCGCTGAGGATCGGCTAAAAATGTTGGAGCTTGCGACGGCCACTTTACCGTGGGCCGTCATCGATGATTTTGAAATCACTCAGCAAGGGCCATCCTTCTCCTACCTCACTGCGGAAGCCATGCAAAAACGTTTCCCCACAGACCACCTATTCTGGATCATGGGCGGCGATCAATGGGCAGCGCTCCCGACATGGAAGCATCCGGAAAAACTCGCACGGTGCGTGGAATTCATCGTCCTCTCACGTGGCAGCACTCTCGAAAATTTGGAAAATTTCCGCCATCACCGCGTGTCTGGCGAGCACCCCGCCACCGCCACCGCCATCCGCAGTGCCTTCGCGAGTGGTGTCACATCGCACCCATGGCTGCACCCGCAGGTCGCCGCTTGGATCGTGAAAAATCAGCTATACTCGCACTAGAGACTTATCCCGAGATACGCCAAAATTCCATAACCACACGGAAGTTAGTAAAACTGCCGCGAGACCCACATGCAAGATTTGCACCCAGCCGTAGATATGGATTTGGGACATGATCAAACCCAGCACCATTTGGATCACCACATTTCCTAGCACCGCCTTTTCCACCCAGCCCGGCCCATCCACGCGATGGCGTTTCGTGAGAATCCATGCCCACACCGTTGCGGCCAAGACCACCCACGAGAAACTCCGGTGCGCAAGATATTGCCATTTCCCCTCCAGCTCGGCGATCCATGTGGAGCGCGGCATGTTAGTGTGAAACTTTGCCAACACATCCGTCATCTGCCGCACCTGCGTACCGAGAATGCCCTCGCAAATGATCACTGCCAATAGCAGCCACAGCGTGATTCGCAATTGCCGCAGCGGGCCAGCCGCCATTTGGATGCGCCATGGAGTATCAGTGCCACGCCAGGCGCAATAGGCCAAGGTTCCCATCAAGCTCATCGCTAGAGCGAGGTGAGCGGTCAGAACTCCGGGTGCAAGACCGCTGAAAACCACCCGCGCACCCATCCAGGCACTGGTGAGAATCACCACCAGCGAGGTGAAGGCCATCCAGAAAACCAATGGCCGCTTGGCCCGCTGCCAAAACGCCGCGATGAACGTGGCGAGAGCAAAAAATCCCGCCGGCAAGCTGCATAGCCGATTGATAAATTCAGTCCACACGTGCCGGGGATTAAATTCCGCCCGCAAGCTCTCCACCGTGATCGTTGCTGGATCGCGGCCCATCCTAGCCGCCTTCGCTTGGAATTTTTCAATCGGCATTTTCGAGAAATCCACCTGCTCCACCGAAGTCGGCGGGATCAGGCGACCCCAACATTTCGGCCAATCCGGGCATCCCATCCCCGCCCCCGTCACTCGCACGATCGCCCCCGCGAACATCAGGATAAGAACCGAAACCAAAGCTGCAGTGGCCAGTTTTTGAAAGCGCGTCATCGGCATGCCCGCACCATGGTGAGGGAACGGCCATTTTCCAGAGAAATTCTATTTTGCTTCATCCTACTTGCAAGTTGCATGCAGTTACAACAAGGTTTCGGCGTGCGCGGTTCGCCTCTTCTCCGATTCTTCCTCATGGTTTTTGCCCTGCTTCTCACCAGCATGGGACTCATCCGCGTGACTTCGGCGGGTCATACCAAGCCAGAAAAAAAGTCGGCACAGGCCCAGCCGGACCAGAACACTGCCCAGCGTATTCCATTTCGACTTCTCCTCTCCGCTCCCGCCGCCGAGATTCAAATCGATGCTGGAACCGGCTTCCAAACCTTCCCCACCGATCACTCACCGCTCACTGGCACTCTCGATCTGGATGCGAAAAACCCCCGACTTTCTCTCACCGTGAAGTGGCAAAATCCACCGAATCCCGGCGAGCATCGCTTTGCAAGGCTCACTCTTGAGCACCCCGGCCTGCCCACCTTTCAGCACGTCTTCGATGCCGCTGGCGACATCGATGATTTCATCGAACTCCCACTCCCCACCACGCGATGAGCGATAACCACCACGATTGCTGTGCCCATCACAGCCACCATCACGAGTTGGTGATCGAAAATGTGACTGTTCACTACCGGAACGTCCTCGCTCTGGAAAATATTTCACTCGCCACCTCTTGCGGCAATCGCGTGGCCCTCATCGGCCCGAACGGCGCGGGCAAAAGTACCCTTCTCAAGGCCATCGCCGGCCTTGTCCCCCGCTCCAGCGGCAAGATCCGCTGGCGTGGAACCGCCGTGAAAAAATGGTCGCGCGAGTTCGCCTACCTTCCTCAACGCGAGGAGGTGGACTGGTCATTCCCCATCACCGTCCGCGGCCTCGTCGAAATGGGTCGCTACCCGCAGACCGGCTGGTGGCGCAAATTTTCCGCCTCAGATACGGCAGCCGTGGATCTCGCGCTGGAGTCCCTCGCCCTCACCTCACTGCAAGACCGCCAAATCCGCGAACTCTCCGGCGGCCAACAACAACGCACTTTCCTCGCCCGTGCCCTCGCCCAAGATGCCCATGTCCTGCTGTTAGACGAGCCCTTCACCGGCCTAGATCGAAACGCCGCGCAATTACTCGGCGATCTCCTCGCCAAGCTTGCCCATGAGGGCCGCCTCGTCATCGCCTCCCACCATGATTTAAACACAGTCCCCCACCTCTTCGACGAGGCATTGATCCTTGCCACTCGCGAGCTTGCCTTCGGTCCCGTGGCGGAAATCCTCACTCCCGAGCTCATTTCCCGCACCTTCCATCAGCCTGCCGCCCACCCCTGATCTCATGGACCTCGATCTTCTCTCAAATCCATTTTACCAGCGCGCCTTGGCCACCGCCGGATTCATCGGCTTTGCCAATGGGTTTTTCAGCGGCTTCGTCGTCCTCCGGCGCAATGCACTCTCCGTCTCCGCGCTGTCACACACCATGCTGCCAGGCATCGCTCTCGGCATCCTCCTCACCGGTGCCTTGAGCCAATGGAACGCCTTCTTCGGCGCGATGGGTGCTGCCCTGCTCGTCGGCCTCGGATCCGTGGCGGTGGCTAGAGGAAACCGTGTGGAACAAGGCACCGCACTTGCCGTGCTTTATACCGCCGCATTCGCCGTCGGCATCGCTGTTTTACCCTTACTAGATACACGCCAAGAGTTAGAACATTGGTTGTTTGGAGATATCATTGCAGTCGGAAATGCAGATATATGGATCGCCTTCGGAATTGGAGCGTTTACCCTATTACTTACCAATTTACTCATGCGGCCCATCCTGCTCACACTCTTCGAGCCAAACGTCGCCGCCGCCCAAGGGGTGCCAGTCCGCGCGATGCAATACCTACTCTTCGGGCTGATGGTTCTATCACTTGTCTCATCGCTCCAAGCTGTCGGTTGTGTATTATCAGTAGGCCTGCTGGTCACTCCCGCTGCGACAGTTTCTTTACTCACTGATCGCACCTCCGCGCTCTTCTGGGGCGGCGGCCTGATCGGCGGCATCGGTTCGGTGGTGGCCGTGATCTTAGCCGGAAGTTTCGGCATCGCACCCGGCCCGGCGATCGTGATTGTCCTAGGCGGATTGTTCATTGCAGCCTATCTTTTCAGCCCGAAATATGGCCTGTTCAGCCCAAAATTCCGCACCCGCACGATGTCCCGGAATCCGGAGTAAACAGCCGAAATTCTTATCCTTTCAAAACCTAAAAATTGGAAAAATTTCGAATTTGGCGTGGAATCAAGACTTCGCAAGCTAAAGTTCGAAAATGAAACTTTTATCTCACAACGTGAAATATTCGCTTATTGGTAACTCGGCTGAGGTGGCAAACCACTGCAGCTAAAACCAAACAACCAATATAACTTATGAAAAATACATTCCTCTTCACAACGGCCCTAGCCTTTGCCGCAGTCGTTCCAGCAAGTTACGCTGCCGAAGAAAAAGCTGCGGTCGTCGAAAAAATGGACATCGTCGATGTCGCCGCCGCAAATGCTGATTTCAGCACCCTGGTAGCCGCAGTGAAAGCCGCTGGTCTCGTGGAAACCTTGAAAGGTGACGGTCCATTCACCGTCTTCGCACCTACCAACGAGGCGTTTGCCGCACTACCTGCAGGAACTGTAGAAGATCTGCTTAAGCCCGAGAATAAGGAAAAGCTCGTCAAAATCCTCACCTACCACGTGATGGCCGGAAAAGTCATGGCTGCCGATGTCAAAGCCGGAGAAGCTGCAACTGTCCAAGGTGACATGGCAACCATCAAGATCGAGGGCGAAACCGTCATGATCGATGAAGCAAAGGTGACAAAAACTGACATTGCCGCCAGCAACGGTGTCATCCACGTCATCGACAAGGTCATCATGCCAAAAGAATAGTCTTCTTAAATACCATCAATAATCTAGGCGCTCTTCGCAAGAGGAGCGCCTTTTTCATGCACGAGATCAACTTCCCCCAATTATTTAATGCTAATTGCCACTCCTGAAGTTTTTTCTCGTGCTCACGCCCAGCTCTCCCTCACCTTCTCGCCGCCATGCTCAAAGCCGGAATCGTAGGACTACCCAACGTCGGGAAATCGACACTCTTCAACGCTGTCACTCGCACCCGCAAGGCGGAGGCAGCAAACTATCCATTTTGCACCATTGATCCGAACGTCGGCATCGTCAGCGTGCCGGATTCCCGCTTGGCCGTGCTTTCGAAAATCTCCGGATCTCAAAAGCTCGTCCCTACCGCCATTGAATTCGTCGATATCGCCGGACTCGTCAAAGGTGCCTCCGAAGGCGCTGGCCTCGGCAACCAATTCCTCGCAAATATCCGTGAGACCGATGCCATCGTCCAAGTGGTCCGTTGTTTTGAAAATGACGATATCATCCACGAGCTCGGCTCGGTAGATCCCATCCGCGATATCGAAATTATCAATTCCGAGCTAATCCTCGCCGACATGGCATCGCTTGAAAAACGCCGGCATTCCCGCGAGAAAAAAGCCAAAGGCGGTGACAAAGAGGCGAAAAAAGAAGTCGAACTCATCGATGTGATCATGCCTCACCTTGATCAAGGGAAACCTGCTCTCACGATCGATTTCACCGAAGACGATCGTGCCATCGTCAAAGAATTTTTCCTACTCTCCTCCAAGAAGACCATCTACGCCTGCAACGTCGCCGAGGACGAGCTGGCCGGGGCGATTGAGAACCCGGATTCCCACGCCCAAGTTGCCCGCGTCCGCCAATTCGCCGCCGAGCACACCGGCTCCGAGGCAGTCGTCATTTCCGCCCGCATTGAAGAGGAACTCAGCGATATGCCCGTAGAGGAAGCTGCTGAATTCCTCGCCGATATGGGAGTCACGGATTCGGGCGTCTCCGCTCTCATCCGTGGAGTTTATCATCTTCTAGGCCTGCGCACTTACCTCACTACCGGCGTCCAGGAAACTCGCGCGTGGACCATCATTGCTGGCGATAAAGCACCCGCCGCTGCAGGAGTGATCCACACGGATTTCGAACGCGGCTTCATCGCTGCCGAAATTGTCCATTACGATGACCTCGTAGCGGCCGGATCCATGTCCGCCGCGAAGGTGGCTGGCAAAGTCCGCATTGAGGGCAAACAATACGTCGTCAAAGATGGCGACGTCGTAGAATTCCGCTTCAACGTCTAAGAAGCCACTACTGCCGTTCCCGCTTGACGCAGTTTGGCCAGCCAATCTAACTTCAGCGGGCGAAGCGATACCCGCTAAGCTGCAACCAATTCCCAATACTCTTCCATCGTGGACCTCCAGGAAATTCGCCGCATCGTCGAGCTCATGAATGAGCACGGTCTCACCCAATTTGACCTTTCAAAAAAGGACTTCCATCTCAAGCTCAAAAAAGGCGCTGATCTGGATGATCTACGCAGCTTGATGGCCAGCCTTCCAAGCTCGGCCCCCAATATCAGCTACGCGCCAGCACCCGCCCTTCCTACCACAGCACCCGCCGCTGCTGCTGCCGCCGCACCCGCTGCCGCAGAAGGTTCCGAAATCACCTCACCGATGGTCGGAACCTTCTATCAAAAACCCGCACCGGAATCACCAAACTTTGTCGAAGTGGGCACCACCGTCTCCATCGGCCAGACTCTCTGCATCATCGAGGCAATGAAAGTGATGAACGAGATCACTGCGGAAAAATCCGGAACCATCTGTGCCATCCTCGTTGCAGAAGGAACGCCAGTCCAATACGGCGACGTCCTTTTCCGCATCAAGTAGGCCTAAGCTTCTGGTCATTGATCACTTTCAACTTCTTCTAAAATGTTCAAGCGCGTCCTAGTAGCCAACCGTGGTGAGATCGCTCTCCGCATCATCCGCGCTTGTCGCGAGCTTGATCTGGAATCCGTCGCCGTCTATTCCGAGGCAGATGTGGACTCCATGCACGTCCAACTCGCCGACGAGTCCGTGTGCATCGGCCCGGCATCCAGCAAGGAATCGTATTTAAAAATTGATCGTATCATCGCCGCCGCAGAAATCACCGGTGCCGATGCCATCCACCCCGGTTACGGATTTCTATCGGAAAATGCCCGCTTCGCCGAAATTTGCGCCAGCTCTGGCATCACCTTTATCGGCCCATCCCACCAAGTGATCTCGATGATGGGAGACAAAGCCACCGCGCGTGCCACCGCCATCGCCAATGGCGTGCCAATCACACCCGGCTCGGACATCATGCCAGATGCTGCCACCGCACTCATCGAAGCAAAAAAAATCGGCCTCCCCGTGATGATCAAAGCCACTGCTGGCGGCGGTGGCCGCGGCATGCGTCCCTGTTTCAAAGAAGAAGATTTCCTCAGCCTCTTCCAAGCCGCCTCAAATGAAGCCATCGCCTGCTTCGGCAATGGCGATTGTTATTTGGAAAAACTCGTGATCAACCCTCACCACGTCGAGTTCCAAGTCATCGCGGATTCGCACGGAAACTACATCCATCTCGGTGAGCGCGATTGCTCGATGCAGCGGCGCAACCAAAAAATCATCGAGGAATGCCCATCGCCCTTGCTCACGCCCGAGTTGCGCGCCCGTATGGGCGAGGCTTCGGTGAATCTCATCAAAAACATCGGCTACCGAAATGCCGGCACCATCGAGTATCTCGTGGATGAAGCAGCGGAAAATTTTTACTTCATGGAGATGAATACCCGCATCCAAGTGGAGCATCCCGTCACAGAAGAAGTCATGGGCTGCGAGCTCATCAAGGAGCAAATCCGTGTAGCCGCTGGCGAGCCACTCTCGCGCCACGTGCTGGAATCCACCCCGCGCGGCCACTCCATCGAGTGCCGTATCAATGCAGAGGATCCTTATAACAACTTCATGCCCAGTCCCGGCACCATTGAGTTATGGTATGCACCCGGCGGCAAAGGCGTGCGCGTCGATACCCACGTCTATTCCGGCTACACCGTGCCGCCGCACTATGACTCGATGATTGCCAAACTCATCGTCACCGGTGCCACCCGGGAAATCGCCATTGCCCGCATGAAGCGCGCTCTCGGTGAATTCATGATTCGCGGAATCAAGACCACCATCCCCTTCCAACAGGAAATCATCGCCCACCCGGACTTCGCCGCTGGCAAGTATGACATCGGCTGGGTCGCGAGATATCTGGAAGAACGGGTAAAGTCAAAATAGGTCATATAGGATCTATAAGACCGATGCACATCGCCCGCCTCTATTGCATTCTGGACCTTGGCTACACCGCTGAGGAATACGCAGAAGAAGTCACCTCCGCCCTTCTCGCCGGCGGCGCGGATCTTCTGCAGTTACGTGCCAAAAACCAGGATCCCGCCACCATCCAGCGAGTCGCGGAAAAATTGTTGCCCCTATGCCGTGCCGCCTCCGTTCCATTCATCCTCAATGACTTCCCCCAACTTGCCGCCACCCTCGGTGCCGATGGCGTCCACATCGGCCAAGACGATGGACCGCTGAGTGCCGCCCGTGAAATCATGGGAGCAGGAAAATTGATAGGCCGCTCCACCCATTCACTCTCACAAGCGAAGGCGGCGTTAGCGGAAGGCTTCGACTATATCGGCTTCGGGCCACTGTTCCCGACACCCACCAAAGCAGGCCGCCCGGCCATCGGACTACATGAAATTGAACTGATGGAACAACAAGTCGGTTCTCAAATTCCAGCATTTTGCATAGGCGGAATCACCCCAGCCACGCTGCCGCAAGTGCTCGCCGCAGGAGCACAGCGCATCGTCGTCGTATCCGCCCTGCTGCAAGCCCCAGACATCGCCGCCGCCACCCGCAAAATTCGCTCAAGCCTCGGAAAATAAAAAATTTCCGCCGTGGTTGGTGCGTCTCGCACGATGCCGTTCTTGGAGCATCTTGCTCCGAGTTATACATCCACTAACCCTTGAAAATGGTTCATCACATTTTGCTTCTACTTACCTCGCTACCGCTAATCAGTTGCATGGGATCGAATCAAAAAGGACTGAAAACAAAGCAATTACACCTCTCCCCCAAAATTCTCCCGTTTTCCTTTAACCACATTGGAATTACATCTGCGATTATTGTCATGGCCAAGACAATGATTGAGAGCCATGGGATTCGGTTGACCTCCCGAAGATCAATATCGACAGCTTTCAAAATATTGTTCTTTGCTTGTGTGACTCATGATTCCAAATAGTAATTCCAAATAAGAAACGGATGGAGTCCAAGCTTCCCTCCGCTCTACGATTGCTTTAATGTTTGCTCACCAAACGCCATGCAGGATTCATCCGATCAGATTTGCATAAGACTTGCCACCTCGGCTGATATTCCACAGCTATGTCATCTACTTTCGCTGCTTTTCGAGCAGGAGGAAGACTTTCTGCCCGATCTAGAAAACCAAGCACGCGGCTTGAGGCTCATCATCAAACAACCTGAAGTTGGGATGGTTTTCTGCGCAGTTGATGGAACATCCGTAGTGGGCATGGTGAGTATTCTTTTTACAGTAAGCACTGCTGAGGGCGGGCGCGTAGCTTGGCTTGAGGACATGGTCGTGCATCCTAGCCGGCGCGGCCAAGGAATCGGCGAGCGCCTGATCAATGAGGCAAAGAGCAGTGCGCTGGCTGCGGGTTGTAGTCGTATCACTCTATTAACTGATGCCACAAATAATCAGGCATTAAAATTTTACCGAAAAGCGGGGTTTTTACAATCACAGATGGTTCCGCTTCGGCTAAAGATAAGTGAAAATCATCGCAGGTCTCCGAAGACCTGATCAGGAAATGAAGAGGGCTCCGCTGTTCATTGCGACCGTTAGGCTTTGATAATCAAATACGTGCCAGCACCCACCAGCACGCATCCTGCGGCGGATCGCGCTACTTCCTGCGATTTCACGGTCTGAAACCGAGATATTATTTTTTGTGCCGCAAAGGCGTAAAACAACTTCACCCCACCTACAGTGATTATGGTGATTAGCACGATCATCACAATACTGCTGGTGCTCAGACTATGAACATTTACGAACAATGGAAATAAACTTGCGTAGAAAAAGATGGCCTTCACATCGCCGAGGGTGAGCAGAAGCCCAGATAGGAAGCTTGTGAACATCGCTGAATCCCGACGGTCATCTGCTTGCAGTTCAACTTTTCCTCTTGAGCGAATAAGCGCTACTCCAATCCAGATCAGATAACCTGCTCCTGCATATTTTACGAAGGCAAAGATGGCCCCCATGGTCTCAGCAAGCATACTCATCCCAAAGATAGCGAGAATCACAAAGACCAAGTCGCCCAAGACGATTCCCAAAGATGTTGCCGCGCCATTCGCAAAACCATGCGTGGCAGATCGGGTAACAACTAGTGCCACGCTTGAACTCGGTATCGCACTGAGAACAAGCATGATACCCAGCAAAGTGAATGCAGCGGTCAAAGTCATACAAACTGCATACGTCTAGCGGTTAGTAAGTTCAAGATCGCAAATCTTTGGCACGCCTCCCTTAGAGCAGGATGGCTCTCTAGGCTCGTCTTCTGATGATAGCAGTGAAGCGGAGGAAACATCATCAAACTATTATATTATCAATAACAAATTAAATATTATTTGACAGTCTGAAATTAATCTTAGTCATCTCACTCATCGCAAAGTGCCTTTGAACGACTATTTCTCGCAAAATGCGATTTAGAGCAAATATATCATCTACTCTTGTCCACATGGAGCTTCTTCTTAACCAAGCCATTTACCGCCGCGTCATTGTCGAATTGCTGCCTCAGACGCGGAAGTTTCTATGGATTATCACCGCAGACATCAAAGACCTGCATGTTCCAAAAGGTCGCCGCTTCGTGCCATTTCTGGAAATTCTTTCTGACTTGGTCGAGTCGGGGGTGGCAGTGCGTCTGATGCATGCAAAGGAACCCGGCCCGCGCTTTCGTAAGAATTTCGACCGCTATCCGAATTTAATCAACAGCGATCTCTTCGAGCGCATCCTCTGCCCGCGCATTCATACCAAGACAATTATCATGGACGGCAAGCGCGCGTTTGTGGGCTCTGCCAATCTAACGGGCGCCGGCCTTGGCGCGAAAGGCGAACATAAGCGCAATTTTGAAGCAGGCATGCTAACCGAAGATCCCTCCCACTTACTGGAGCTGATGGAGTGGATCGATAGCCTCTATCTAGGAGAATTTTGCCAAAAATGCCAGCGCAGGGCCTTTTGCCCAGATCCAATCGCTTGATCAATTCAAATAATTTTATCGCTCCTAAAGTCTATAATTCTGAAAAAGTACCCCGGCTTGGATTCGAACCAAGGACCAATTGATTAAGAGTCAACTGCTCTACCAACTGAGCTACCGAGGCGTTGGATAAACCACTGTCCAATGCTGGCCAAGCGCGTTTAGCAATCACTGAGTTGAAACAATATCGGCTCCAGCTCCGAGCGCAACTCCAAAAATCGGGATATTTTTCCTTAGCCCCTGCGGATCAAATTTTTCCTAAAAATCCACTTGCCGCCGCCCCTGCTCATCGATACACCTCCGGTCCACCCGCAAGGGGGCGTTAGCTCAGTTGGTAGAGCACTTGCATGGCATGCAAGGGGTCAGCGGTTCGAATCCGCTACGCTCCACCATCCAAGAATTTCCTTCAGATAGTCGGTATTGGGAGTGAGAATGAGGAGAAGCCAGCGCATGTGCGCTTCGGGAAGCTGCCGGTATGAATGGATTTTCCCTTTCCTCACACTAGACCGTGACCTATACCTTGCCGGACATGAGTCACATCGTTCTATTATTTTCAGGTCAAGGCGCCCAAAAAGTGGGCATGGGTAAAGATTGGTGCGAGAGCTCCGCCACCGCTCGCACTCTCGTTCACCAAGCAGAGATCGCCCTCGGCTACTCACTCTCGGAAATTATGTTCGAAGGGCCTGACGAGGAGCTGACAAAGACTTCCCACTGCCAGCCGGCACTCTATTTACACGGCCTGATCGCGCTCGCGCTCGTCCGCGAGCGATTGCCAAATTTCACTCCAGTCGCCGCAGCCGGTCTTTCGCTTGGAGAATTCACCGCCCACGCTGCTGCGGGAACATTTTCATTTGAAGATGGCCTCCGGATTGTTTCCCGGCGGGGAGAATTGATGGAAAAAGCCTGTCTCGCCACTCAAGGCGCTATGGCTGCAATGATCGGCGGGGATGAATCCCAAGTCCGGGCGCTCGCCACCGCTACGGATGTGGATGTGGCAAACCTAAACGCCCCCGGCCAGATCGTGCTTTCCGGCACCGTCGCCGGAATTGATGCCGCGATCGCCCAAGCCAAAGAGTTCGGAGTCCGCCGAGCGATCAAACTCAACGTCGCCGGGGCCTACCACTCACGGCTGATGCGCAGCGCGCAGGAAGCACTTGCCTTGGAATTGGCGGAAGTTTCCATTCATTCCCCCAGCCTGCCCGTCATCTCAAATTTCACGGCGCGAAGCGTCACCACGGCTGCAGAAATCCGCAGCACCTTACAAAATCAAGTCACTGGCTCCGTGCGCTGGACGGAATCAATCCAAGCACTCATCGCCATGGGCCACCGGACATTCCTCGAACTCGGCCCAGGCAAAGTCATCGCAGGACTCGTTTCCAAGATCGATAAGGATGCAATCGTCCATTCCGTCGAAGATTTACCCAGTTTGGAGGCTGCGATTGAGTCACTTTCCTAACGGAAATCCAAGGATCTGAAAAAAATTTCGCAAAAGCGGTAAAAAGATATTGCGCCGGGGCGGGTGGCTAAATAGCGTCCGCCACCCGAGCGGGACATGGAGCGGTAGCTCAGTTGGTTAGAGCGCCAGCCTGTCACGTTGGAGGTCGCGGGTTCGAGTCCCGTCCGCTCCGCCATTCCCGATTCGGTAAGTCAACCCCGCCTGCAAAGGCGGGGTTTTTCTTTGGCCCTGAAGGTTGCTGCATTGTCCTTAGGCTCAGGTTCTGCTAGTTCAATCTCATGCCTGCCGCCTCTCCTCTCTCTGGAAAAGACCTCATCGCGCGGCTGGACGTCCGCAGCTTGCCTAAGGTGTTGCTGCACGAGCATCTCGATGGGGGCTTGCGACCTGCCACCATCGTCGATCTCGCATTGGATGCTAACTACTCCGGCCTCCCTAGCCACGATCCCCACACTCTCGATGAATGGTTCCAGCGCGGTGCCCAGCGGGGAAATTTACCGGAATATCTCGAGGGCTTTGTCCATACCATCGCCGTGATGCAGACGGCGGATGCACTGGAACGGATTGCCTACGAGTTCATCGAGGACATGCATCACGACGGCGTCGTCTATGCCGAGGTCCGCTTCGCTCCAGTTTACCACACGCAGCAGGGTTTGACCCAAGACGAAGTGGTGGCCGCCGTGATCCGGGGACTGGAGCGGGGTGAGAGCCGCTACGGCGTGACCTGGGGCTTAATCCTGTGCGCCATGCGCCACATGGAAGTCTCGCTGGAAGCCGCTGAGCTCGCCATCCGCCACCGCGACCATGGGGTGGTGGGCTTCGATCTCGCTGGCAGTGAAGCAGGATTTCCCGCCAAAAAACACCTCGCTGCCTTCCAAGCGATCAAGCATGCTAATTTCAATATCACCATTCACGCCGGCGAAGCCTTCGGGCCGGAATCCATTTGGCAAGCACTCCAATATTGTGGTGCCCACCGCCTCGGCCATGCCACCCGCCTGCGTGACGATATCGAGACTCGCGCTGACGGCAGCCACAAGCTCGGCAGCCTTGCCCAGTCCATTCTCGATCACCGCATTCCGCTGGAAATCTGCCTCCTAAGCAATCTCCACACCGGTGCCTGTACCCGCCTGGAAGATCACCCATTTTACCTCCTTTTCCGGCAAGGCTTTCGCGTCTGCCTCAATACCGACGATCGCCTAATGAGCCACACTTCCATGACCCGGGAGACCACCCTCGCCACCGAACTATTTGACCTCAATCTCAAAGATCTCGAAAAACTTTCCCTAAACGCCATGAAGAGCGCCTTTATCAACTTCGACAAACGCCTGGAGATCATCTTCAATTCCATCAAGCCTGGCTTTGCAGCCGCCCGCGCCCGCCTTCTCTAGCCGCCTCCATGCTTCTCGTAAATCAAGCCAGCTTCACCGCCATCGACTTCGAATCCGCCGGTGCCGCCCGTGGCAAGACCGATAGCCCGGTCCAGATCGGCATCGCCCGCTGGTCCACCGCAGAGGGACATGAGGATTCCTTTGATTCATACCTCTTCACCGATCAACCGATCCAGTGGTCCGCCCGTAAAATCCATGGCATCGGCCCGGAGCAACTGCAATCCGCCCCCACCTTGCTCTCGCTCTGGCCCGAGGTGAAAATGCGCCTGCACGGCAAAGTCGTCGTCGCCCATGGCAAGGGCACCGAAAAACGATTCCTCCGCACCTTCCCCGGCCATGGCTTCGGGCCGTGGCTCGATACCCTCTTGCTCGCCCGCGCCGCTTGGCCCCAGCTCGCGGATCACTCGCTCGCCGCGCTCTGCCAGCACCACTGCCTCAGCCAGCAAATCCAAGAACTCGTTCCCGGAAAATCTTGGCATGATGCACTCTTCGATGCGGTCGCCTCGCTTGCACTGCTCGCCCACCTCATCCACTCGCTCGACCTTGGCCCCGCCCCACTCGCCACCCTGCTCCACCCGGACACCTCACTCTGGCACCGCTCCAAACGCGCATGAAATCCGCCAAACCGTTAGATCGCTTTTCCCAACTCTGCCTCGCCTTCTTGCTCGGCGGCGGCCTCGTCCTGCTCGGCGTGCGACTCAGACCACCCGCCAGCAGCCAGCCCTCCACCGATGCCGACCTAGTCCACTCCTTGTTATCGGAAAATCTCGCCAAGCGCACTTTCGGCTTCTCCACCATCGCCCAAGCCTGCTCGGGCAAAGAAATCATCCCGTTAGATCCGGAAAATCCCGCCCACCAGCGCATCACCACCGCCATCCAGCAGGCGCTCAGCGTCACCGTGGCGAATTTAAATCTCAGCACCTCACCCGTCCGCAGCCTGCGCCGCATCAATGAAGCCTCGCGTTTCTTTGAAGACGGCATCCTCGCCCACCTGAATTCCCAGCCCGGCATCACCTGTGAGATTCCCACCACCCGCAGCGGCGGACACCAGCGCTCCGGCTACCCGGATCTCAAAATCACCGATACCGCATCCGGCACCATTTTCTACCTCGATCCCAAGCTCGTCGAGCAAGGGTCCGCCGCCAGCACCTTCCGCAGCTTTTACTTCGAGCCGAAAGATGAAACTCTTAAAATCACCGATTCCGCCGTCCATCTCATCGTCGGCATCGAGCACGATGGCAAGGAATCCCAATGGACCTTCACCGGCTGGCGGCTCATCGATCTTTCCTCCCTCCGCGTCCGCCTCAAAGCCGAGTTCCAAGCCTCCAACGCAGATCTCTATCAAAATTCAGTGCTTTCCCTGCCGCCACCGCCGCCCTAGCTTCGGCCCGCCATGACACAACCCACGCAGCGCACGAGCGGCTCCATCGCCATGGATGATTACCTCGAACAAATCCTCCACCTCATCGAGGCAAAAGGCTACGCGCGGGCAGTCGATATTTCTAAAAAACTCGGCATTTCCCAACCCAGCGTCACCAATATGCTGCAACGGCTCGATGCCGAGGGTCTCGTCAAACACGAGCGCTACCGCGGCACCATCCTCACCGAGGAAGGCCAGTGGATCGCCCGCGCCATCATCGAGCGGCACGAGACACTCACCCGGTTTCTGCGCCTCTTCGGCCTTGATGAGGAAACCATTTACCACGATGTGGAAGGCATGGAGCACCACGTTTCCCGCGCCACCCTCAAGGTCATTCGCGCCGTGGCAGATACGCTGGAGGCGGATTCCGAACTGCTGGAACAAATCCGTAGCAAAATGAGTTAGCCAGATTTCCGGATCCAAGCGAGAAATTCCTGATTTCCGTCCATCCCTGTGATCGGTGAAGGAATCAAGCCCAGCCAAGAATGGCCGTTCTCCTCACTTACAAAAGCGCGGATCTTCTTCACCGCCCGTTCATGCAGCGCCGGGTCCCGCACTATTCCTCCCCGCATGATGTCCTCACGCTGGAGTTCAAACTGAGGTTTGATCAAGCACACCACCGCCCCCCCCGGCTTCAGCACGCCAAAGACAGCCGGCAAAACCTTGGTTAGAGAAATAAAAGATAGATCCATCACCGCGAGATCACAAAGTTCCCCAATATCCTCGGGAAGCATGTAGCGGGCATTAAATTGCTCCTTCACGATCACTCGCGGATCATTGCGAAGTTTCCAAACCAACTGATTCGTCCCCACATCCACCGCATGCACCCGGCTGGCCCCACGCTGCAGCAAGCAATCCGTGAAACCACCCGTCGAGGATCCCACATCGATGCAGGTCCACCCCTGCGGATCGATTCCAAATTGCTCCAGCGCCCCTTCCAGTTTCAGTCCGCCACGGCCCACATAGCGGAGTTTTTCCTTCACCTCAAGTGGAGCATCCGCGGCCAATTTTGTGCTAGGCTTATCAATCACATGGTCACCACTGCGCACTTCACCCGCAAGGATCAGCCGCTTCGCCTGCTCGCGCGAATCACAAAGGCCCCGCAATACCAACAGTGCATCAATACGATCTTTCTTAATCATCAAAACTAAAAAGACTCCCTAGAGTAACTGCCCATGTGGCAAGCAAGAAAAACACTCCACCACCCCAGCCAGTTTGAACGCTCTCTGGGGACACTACCCCGAATACGTGATGGTGCCCTTTGCGGATTTTAATCTACTGAAGTCCCCTGATCGTGATCAGGCGCTGGCCAAGATCAAAGACCTCACGCTACTTTCTGACATCTTCCCCACCGGCTATCACGGTGCAATTACCGCAGGAGTGGGACCCGGTGCGACTGTTTACATCGCTGGTGCCGGCCCTGTGCGGCCTCCTACCAGGTTGTGAAACCGTGGACGTTTCCTTGTCTGCATCCATCCAGGATCAAATCGAAAATATTCTCGGCGTCCCTGAAGTGGAGTGCTCGATGGACTGTGTCGGCTTCGAAGCATGTGGCTGCGGTCATGATCACAGCAAGGAGGTGCCTGCCCAAGTGCTCAACAGCGTCATGAAAATCACCAAAGCAGGTGGTGCCATCGTCGCCTCATGATGGCAATTCTGCACGACCAGATCAAAATCGCCAAGGCCACCAACGTCCAAGTCATCTCCCTTAAAAACGCCCCAAAAGGTTATGTGGACTTCGACAAGGGTGCCGCCCGCAAATACGTCATCGACCCACACTGCATGGTGAAAGCCTGATCGTAATCTTGCCACTATTGAATTTTTAAGAGCCGGTGGCTCTATAACAGCCACCGTCTTCGATCAGTTTATCGAACCAATCCAATCGATAAAAATAATCCAAGCTATCGCCCCCCAGCTTTGAAGCGGCGCTGAACCACAGCTCCTCGCAGCAAGGATCAGCCCATTCCAAGCGAGGATTTGATCAAATCTTTCAAGCGCTCGACGCCCTCAACCCCAAACGTCACAAACAGGTAGATCACATATCCATACAGCGCGACGGATACGACTGCCAACGCAGATGCCCCAAGACAAAATAAACCGTCCTCTTCGGTCAATCCGACCCCAATGAGAAAAATGACAAATGCCGGAAATGTATTCGTCAGCGGAATAGGTAAGATCATCAAGCATGCCATGACGACGACGAGCACACCCATCAGCGGAAGCCCAGCGCGCGACCCTACCCAACGCATTCTGGGACGGATGAAAACCTCTATGTATCCGAAAAACTTTGCTGACACATTGATCATCTTCTCCACGAACCCACCCGACAACTTATGCTTCCCAGCCCATGCGGGCAACCATGGGGTTTTTCGCCCGAAAATCATCTGCATACCAAGAATTGCCAACAAAATTCCAAATGGTGTGCTGTATCCGGCAGCCGGCACCGGTAGCGCGCTCGGTAGCGCGAGGATCACCAACAGCAGGCCAAATCCTCGATCTCCAATGCGTTGAAAAACATTTGAAATACTCACATCAGCACCCGATTCATCGCGTTCGATCAGTTCTCGTAAGGTGGTGGACAGGCTCTCTTTACTCATGGGGCGGAACTATTAGGAATCGTTTGGCGCAGAACAAGGAATTTGAAAAATCGGTGATCAATGGCGCCTTTGATCTAGGTGTCGCTATTCGCAGGGCACAATGCATCGCCGATCCCTACCTCAGGGAGTGCGAGTCACCTTGACGCGCATAAAACGACGCATCGCAGAGCTCTCAATGTTCAGCACGTCGCGGAAAACAACAGTTTCGCTACCGTCGCCATGCAGCACGGCCGAGCCCACCTGCACTGCTGTTTCTTCCCAACTATTAGGAGTTAGTTCGCTACTGGTTTGCACAGTATAGGCTAAGTCAAGTGCTGGAGCACGCCGGCGGAACGTGAGAGTCAGGTAATTAATTCCATTGATTTTTTGAGCGGAGGTGATCCATGCATTGCTCGAATCGGGAACTTTAGGATTAAGCCCTAAAGCAAACTCCGTAAGATTATTTAAGCCATCACCCTCTGGATCCGCCAGCGGGCCAGAGATGCTCGAATTGGCCCTTTCCAACTCAGTAAAACGATTAAAAATCCAAGATTCAAATGCGGTATCGATGCTTACGATGGACTGTTGGCGATCCGCAAGAATCGCACCGCCAATCAGAGGACTTCCAAGATTAACCGTAAAGTTTTCAGGTGTGTCTGAAATGCTGTCTGAAAGTACCGGCACCAAAATGGTTTTTGTAGCAGTTTCACCATCCAACCAAGTGAGTGTGCCTCCAGTGGAGGTATAATCCAGCCCTTGAGTTGCAGAACCAGCGCTTGGGACCGTAGAATAACCAACCGTCAAATTCCCCAACGCCCCCCCACTTCGTGTCACATTGAGGGAAACACTTGCGCCTTCGATCCCTCTAACGTTGTTATTACTGAATTGCAGGACACCAGGTGTGTCCAACATTCCCGGGATGAAACGCCATAGCGGGCGGTCTGGCGATGCTCCCTGAAACGTTCCGTTACCTCCTGCCAAAATCACTTTACCATCAGACTGAAGGGTCAAGTCATCAACATTGGCCGTATGGCCAACACTAGAATTGAAAGTGCTATCGAGAAATCCATTCTTTGTAAGCCGCACAATCCGGGTGGCAGGGCTGTTACTAACCGTTGAGAAATTCCCACCTATCAAAATACTTTCATCCGGCAATACAAGCAGAGCAGAACAGTTTGAATTGAGGCGAGGGTCAAAATCCATATCAAGAGTACCATCGGCATTAAGTCGTGCAACCCTCTCGCGTGTATAAAGATTGAAAGCAGTAAAATCTCCTCCAATGATGATTTGACCATTCGGCTGGACCGCAATCTCTTCCACTGTGCGGATATAATTCGGATACCCAGCGACATGCGCGCCGTTGGTGACTCCGCTAAATGAAGAATCTATTGCGCCCGTTGAAATAACGCGACAAATGCCACCTTTGAGGAAGCTTTCATTGAAGAAGAACGATCCCCCCACCAATAGCCTAGCATCTGCTTGAAGCGCTAGCGACTTGACCGCAAAGTTGGAGGTGCCTCCAAAATCAGGACCCGTAAATGTGGTATCTAAGTTTCCACTTGGATTGAGACGTGCCAAATACTCCCGCGACGTTCCATTATAACTCGTAAATCCGCCGCCGATTAGCACTTTTCCATTCGGTTGAATGACAATCGCATACACTCCTCCGTTTGCTCCGCTACCGGGATTGAAAGTCGTATCGAGCGAGCCATCGACGTTCAGACGTGCGATGTTTGACCGAGGAACCCCGTTGAAACTCGAAAAACTACCTCCTATCAAAATTTTCCCATCCGGCTGACGTGCCACAGCATGAACTGTGTTGTTTGCCCCCGTGCCCGGATTGAAAGCGGTATCGACGGAGCCGTCGGGATTGAGTTGTGCGATACCCGAATAATTATATGTGATATTATTGCTACCCACAAGCTCGGTAAATTCTCCGACAATCACAATTTTACCTCCAGGAGTTACAATTGCTCGGGTTACTGAACCATTTATAGAAGCCGCAGCGAATGAGGAATCTCGGGAGTCCGTATCTGTAATCGTCACCGTGGCAGAAGATTGAGGATCGATAATACAGCCGATAGGTGATGAAAGACTAACGGTAAAAAACTCGCGGCCCTCGCCAAGAGAATCTGCCACAATGGGAATGCTAATCACCTTAGGAACCATATCTCCGCTAGCCCATGTGAGAGTGCCGCTACTACTCACAAAGTCTGTAGTGGGTAGCGCCGTTCCGGGCACCGTTGCGTAGTTAACAGAAATACTCCCATTCGAATTGTCTTTTCGACTGACTGTGACGACCGCATTGCCCACTTTTTCATCTAGTCTGACTGAACTGGAGATCCAAGCAATGCGAGGAAGTTTCGGATTCTGGATAGTAACTTCGATATCCAGCCACTCATCGGCCCCCGACCCACCTTGCCCAATCGGTTTAATTGTAACCCCGGCGACTGGGTCGATAAACGTCCGATTGAGTGCCAAAGGAGAATCGTAAACATTCAACCCCGGAGTCTTTAAGTCGAGAAGAGCGCTTCTTTGATCCTCATCTTCGCCTTTGATGACGATAGCTCCATTATCCGCTAATGCATACGAAGTTTCTCGGCGGTAATTGATCCAGTAGTTCCACGTGGGATCACGAAAGATTCTTAATGCACGGGGCAACGCTAGATTCGCAGTTGCTGAATCAAAACGGTAAACCCGGTATGTCCCGGAAGAACCAATGTAATTGATAGAGTTATCAGTAAGCCAATGAAGACGTGCTTTCATTAACGCACCGAAGTGATGAGAAAAGGCAAGATCAAGTCCCATCGTATCGAAAGGATCACCATATTCCTCAACCGTCCCATTCGAAGATATCGGATTCCCGTCATTTACTTTCCATAAATTTGCATGGGCTAGCCCGTAATTATGACCCAGTTCGTGGTTTAGAGTTCCGATGTCAAACTGTCCGTTAATGTGGCTATTCACCCCCATCAGCTCTGCCAATCCACCATAATTCATTCTAGATCCGGTGAGATCGCCGAGATAGGAAGTCGCAACTACCACGAGACCGTAGTTATTCAGATTGTAACCAAAAGCTGTCGCTGCAGCGCGAGCATCGATGTATAGTATAGCGGTGTTTCCGGTGACCGCGTAGTTCGATGCCGTACTGGGCATTCGTAGCACTTGGGTGATATCTGGTGAATCTCCAGCCACCGTCGGCGCCATCAGGATATCTGTCTTCCCAAAGCTGTTATTTTGGAAAAACTTACGGACTCCCGAAGAGCCATTGATCACAGAGTTCACATAGTTTTCCTGGACCAATGAATTATCCAAGTTTTTGGGCACCCCCGGCAAATCCGAGAAATCGACCCTGATGACTAAGAGCTTTTTTGTTCCATGAGTCCAAGCCTGGGAGGGTTTTGGTAAACCACTTCCGAGAGCTTGACCAAAGTCGTAAGCTAGGATGGCGGGGTTGTCTTCTGTAGCTAAAAGTGCATTATTGAAGGCTCCGAGATCGTCAATAGATGAGAGCATGGTCACCTTGCCATCGACCTCTACGGCAAGTGGTACTTTAGAACTAGGAACAGGATCTCGGGTTTCATATTCTCCAGCTTCGAGAAGACGCACCCGCAAATCACTTACTGCGAGATGGCCATCCAGCGCAATTCCGTGAAGAGAAGTTTCAGGTAGTGAGCCGTCCCGTAGCCGTGTCCCATACACATGGGCCCGGTATTCCTTGCCACCAATCACCGAAGTGCGAAAAAAATCGTCTGAATGATCATGAACTTTCCCTTCAGGGTGAAGACAGGTGTAATGCATACTTAGAGGAGCGCGCGCCGATACGATCTCTTCAAATTCGGCAACGATTTCGGCTGGCATTTGGGATCGGATCATGCGCGGCAATGCAGAGGCAATTGCAGTCTCTGGATCCGCGATGATTAATTTCGCAAGCAAGGCTCTACGCTTCTGTGCGAGCAAAACTCCTTGGGGTATCAGCCGGATTTTCTCTTCAGCGGTTGCTTCAAGATAACGCTCGGTCCAATCTTGGAAAGCGATGGAAAGCGATGATTTTGACTCATCTTTATTTTCTACCGTGCTTGAAGCATCATTTTCAACGAGCCCAGATCCAGCATGCTTGGTTTCAGGTTTTGGCACGATTTGCGCCGCATTTTCCACTTTAGTCTGGGAAGGATGCGTGATGTAAGAAATCAACCCGATAAATGCGATGAGACACGCAAAAAAAGCGAGCTTCCAAACATGATTGAAGTATGGCATGGCTCGTCATTTATCGCGATTCAGTTAGAAAGAACAGAACAATCTTGAGAATTAGATGCCTCCCGCATTGCTCCCACGCCCGAACTAAGGACGCGCCGGTGGCGCATTTCAAGACCGACAGCTTCGCAAAATTGGCATGACTTTGGAGGAGCCACCGCGCTTTAGAATCTTTCGCGACAATTGCGTCTTGCTTAGCGCTGCATTTGCCCGTCACGATTCGTGTGTGACGCGACACCGCACTGACGATTTGAGAATTACTGGCCTGCATCCGCTGATTTCACCAGCGGTTCTTGCGTATTATTTACCGCTCTCCGAGCAGGCTGCCGAGCTGGTGGCCAGCGCCCGGCTGCAAGCGGATGCAATTTTACAAGGGAAGGACGATCGACTTTTGGTCATTATCGGTCCGTGTTCAATCCATGATCCCGAGGCCGCCATCGAGTATGCAACCAAGCTTAAGGCCGTGGCGGAGCGCTTGGAGAAGGACATTTTCGTCATTATGCGCGTCTATTTCGAGAAACCCCGCACCACGGTGGGCTGGAAAGGGCTGATCAACGACCCGAATTTGGATGATTCTTTCGATATCAATCACGGCCTGCGCGTCGCCCGCGGTCTGCTCTTGGAATTAGCAAATATGGGAGTGCCTGCCGGAACGGAGTTTCTCGATACCATTTCGCCCCAATACATCGCGGATATGATCGCTTGGGGTGCGATCGGTGCCCGCACCACTGAGTCACAAATCCATCGCGAGCTCGCCTCCGGGCTTTCCATGCCTGTTGGATTCAAAAACGGGACAGGGGGTTCGGTTCAAATTGCGATCGATGCGATCCAGTCCTCAGCACGGCCTCACCATTTTCTTTCTGTCACGAAACAAGGTGTCTCCGCGATTGTCTGCACCAAGGGAAATGAGTCGTGCCACCTGATCCTGCGTGGCGGGAAATCAGGCCCGAATTTCGAAGAACCAGAAGTCACAGCAGCCGCAAAAATGCTCGCCGAGCAAAATTTACCGGTATCGGTGATGATTGATTGCTCACACGGGAACTCGATGAAGGACTACCGCAATCAACCGCTGGTCGCCAGAAACATCGCCAAGCAAATAGCCGAGGGTTCCAAGGTCATCACCTCTGTAATGATCGAGTCCAATCTCTTCGAGGGAAATCAAAAACTCGCCAAAGACCTCACCACCCTCACCCGCGGGCAGTCCGTAACGGATGCCTGCATCGGCTGGGATGACACTCTTGAAGTGCTCGATGGCTTGGCAGAAGCAGTTCGGAAACGCAGAAAATCGTAGAACATGGAGAGGCTAAACGTGTCGGCCCACGCGGCTGACAGGTCAATAAGGCAGCTGAAAAGTCATCTCACTTTCGCCCATCTTCACAGAGGATGCACTTTTACAATCCTCAAGGGCTTTTTGGATAGGGCGGCGGAATCAAAAGCGGGTATTCCGTGACAATCCGTGCACGAGGCGGCACTTGTTCCAAAATGCCATCCCCCGACGCCAGGTGATTTTTAATCAGGAACCAAATCGTGACTGCCAGCAGCAGGGACAGGACCTTTGCGATCCAGTTGTTCAGTAGGTTCAACAGGTTCATTTTCATTGGCAGGTTTGTTCGAGAAAAAGGTTTCGGCAAGCTTATCGCGGAATTGTTTTTCGGTCAGATTGCGGTAAAGAACTCCGTTTTCACAAATTGAAATCGCGCCCGTTTCCTCGCTCACCACGATGGCGATGGCATCCGTCCGCTCCGTCAATCCGATGGCCGCGCGGTGGCGTAGGCCGGTAGAGCGATCTTGCATTTCCCGCTCGGTAACGGGGAAAACACATGCCGCACCAGCCACTCGGTCATCTGCGATGATCATTCCTCCGTCGTGGAGAGGTGCTTTAGGATGGAATACCGCCATCGCTAATTCTGGTGAAAACTGGGCATCCAGCACCACCCCACTCTCCAATTGCTCCTTCAGGCTGACGTCCCGCTGGATGGCAAAAAGTGCTCCAATGCGCTTCTTCGAGAGATTCACCACTGAGTCCGCAAGGCGCTCCATGAATGCGAGCCGCAATTTATTCGAGAACGAGAATAGCCGCTTGCTCCCTAGCCTCGCCAGCGAAGTTCGAAGTTCAGGCTGGAAAATCACAATGAGAGCCAACGCTAAAACCGCCGTGCCACGAGTGATAATCCACTGAATCACTTCAAATTTAAAAATTGTGGAAACCAACGTGAGAACCACCAAGATCGTCCCAAGCCCCACCAGAATCTGCGCAGCGCGCGTCGCCCGGAAGGCGCGGTAAATCTGATAGATGCACGTGGCGAGGACTAAAATCTCAACGCCATCACGCCAAGAGTCTCGAATAAAAGTCAGCATATCTTTTTACGTTGCATCACATTAAGCTCGTCTCACTAAGATTGGCAACTACCGATCTGTGAAGTTGAACTTAGACTTCATTTCAAGACGCCTATTCAATATTTTATCAGGGATGATGGCTAACCAAACTCCTTCTTCAGATTCCTCCGCCGCGCGCCTCAAGTGCCCTGAATACGGAATCAGGTACGTAACGCCGCACAATATCCTCCCATCCCACTGGCCCGATCAAGCCTTTGACCATGTTAGACGAAAGTTCTGCAATGTCCCGCGGCGGCATCAGAAATACCGTATTCACTTCCGGAGCCATGTCCGCATTAATGTGCCGCATCACCCGCTCGAATTCATAATCATTGGCCGAGCGAATTCCCCGCAGAATATTTTTAGCCCCCATTTTTTTTGCGTAATCCACTAAATAGCGATTGTCAAAATGGGCGATCAGCAATGCTTTGGTGGGCGTTGTCGATGACCTCAGAAATTCAAGCCTCTCCTCCACCGTAAACGAATAGGTCTTCGCCGGATTATTACCTACTGCCACAATCAGCCGGTCAAACATTCCCAGTCCTTGTTCAATCATCCAAAGATGACCGTTTGTCGGAGGATCAAAAGATCCCGCATATACCGCAGTGCGCATGAGACGAGCCTACGGACCGAAAGATCAGTCGGGAAAGCAAATCCCATGCTGATCACAGAAAAGTTTTTGAAAGCGAATTTTGACTTTACCGCCGCAGCTTGTTATCAGACTGACCGTTAAGCGCTCGTAGCTCAGTTGGATAGAGCATCCGCCTTCTAAGCGGACGGTCACTGGTTCGAATCCAGTCGAGCGCACCAGCGCTACCTCAAAACGGTCCGGAGGACGCTAATTGGCTGGACCGATGGAGGTCAATCCAGTCGAGCGCACCAGCGCTACCTCAAAACGGTCCGGAGGACGCTAGCTGGCTGGACCGATGGAGACCGCCAGCCTTGCATCCCAGCGCCCTGCGGTTACAAACCCGCACGTAGCTTATAATTCGCACCCAATCATGACCGCTAAAATTCCCAACGACCACGGCAGCCCCGGCAACCGCGAAGTCGTGCTGGAGCCAGACGTCTATTATGTTTGCCAACGTTGCACCGCATGTTGCAAGTGGCCGGGCGACGTCAGAATCGAAGAAGATGAAATTTCCCCTATCGCTGAATTTCTCAAACTCACCGAGCACGAATTCCTACACCGCTATACCCGCCTGCGGACGAACCGGCAAGGACTCTCACTGATCGAAAAGGACAATCACGAGTGCATCATGTTGGAAGGAAATGTCTGCCGCATCCATCCCGTCAAGCCCGAGCAATGCGCCGGATTTCCAAACAAATGGAATTTCCCCGGTTGGCGACAAGTGTGCGAAGCAATTCCCGTTCCGCAGTAGTTACCCAAGAAAATTTCCTATTACATGTTCTTCTAGCGCATCCTTGTAGCCACCGAGTCGAATTGTCTGCAAAAGGACTGAACACTCCGCTTTTCACCGCGAAACTTGCATCCCGGCGCGGGATCTGCTCAGTTCGTGGCAATGGGAAAACTTACCACTCACATCCTGGATACCGCCGCCGGAATTCCCGCAGTGGGAGTGCGAATCCGGCTCTACCATGCGGGCAGGCTCATCGCGGAAACCCTCAGCAATGCCGAAGGCCGTTGCGATGCCCCCTTGCTGGTGGATCCCGCAACTGGCGAATATGAAATCGTTTTTTCCATCGGTGATTATTTCCGACAGCGGGGAGTTTCATCCCCCTTTCTTGGTGACGTGCCAGTGCGTTTTTTGATCGAAGCAGGCGCAAGTTACCACGTCCCTTTGGTGTGCTCACCCTTCGCCTACTCCACCTACCGCGGCAGTTAAAAAGATGCCTACCGCCCTCCAAACCGCGCTTACACGCATTGATCAACTCCGTCGCATTTCCGACTCTCCGCTCTACTTGGTGCGGACTTTCCTTTCGCCCGCGAATCTTGCCGCTGCCCGCCTTATCAGCGAGTGGATGCGAGAACTTGGAATGGAAGTTTCCCACACTGCAGATGGCACGGTGCGCGGCATTCTCGCAGGGGCAAATCCTTCTGCCGCGCCTCTTTTACTAGGCTCGCATCTGGATACTGTGATCGATGCCGGGAGCTATGATGGTGCACTTGGCATCATCGCCGCTCTGGCCGCACTAGAGGAAATTCTAGCAGAAAATCACATCCTCCCCTTCCCCATTCACCTGCTTGCCTTTTCCGATGAAGAAGGCAGCCGCTTCCAAACCACCTACCTCGGCAGCCGCAGCGTCATCGGCCAGCTTGATCCAGAGACACTCGCGGCAAAAGATGCGCAAGGCATCTCCATCTCATCCGCCATCTCGGAAACAGGCTGGCACGAGAATGCCACCCCCATTCACTACTCGCCGGGCGAATGCCGCGGCTACATCGAGCTTCACATCGAGCAAGGCCGCGTACTCGAAGAAGCCGCCGAGCCAGCATGCGTTGTCTCCGGCATCGCCGGGCAATCGCGCCTCAGCATTTCCCTCACCGGTCGGGCGGATCATGCCGGCACCACCCCGATGGCACTGCGCCATGATGCCCTCACCGGTGCCGCCGAGTGCATCCTCGCTGCCGAGGCCCTTGCCCAGTCGAAGCCACCGCTCGTCATCACTGTGGGGAAAATTCAAATCCATCCCGGTGCCTCCAATTCAATCCCACAATCCGCCACCTTCACCATCGATCTCCGGCACCCGCTGGATTGCTCGCGAGACAACGCCGTCTCAGAACTTTACCTACAATTTTCAAAAATTGCCACCAGACGCGGTCTCGCGCTTGAGTGGATTCCCATCCAGGAGAATCCCGCCACCCCATGCGATCCCACTCTCACCAATCAGCTCCTCCACTCACTCACCGCCGTGACCGGCTCCACCACTCTACTCCCCAGCGGCGCTGGCCACGATGGCGTGATTCTCTCAAAAATTTGTCCCATCGCCATGATCTTCATCCGCTGTCGTGATGGACTCAGCCACCACCCGGACGAATTCGCCAGCCCGGAAGATATCGGCTGCGGCATTGCAATTCTCAGCCACTTTCTCAAATCCCTCGAACCATGAGCCACCACGATCTACTCGTTCGCAGCGACTCATTTTCCCTCGCCATTTCAGACGGCATCATCACGGCTTGCGGACCTCAGATCCCAGGCTCAGCCAAGGAGGAAATCCATCTCGGAAATGCCCTCATCCTCCCCGCCTGGATCGATGCGCACGTCCACTTCAACGAACCCGGCCGCGCCCATTGGGAAGGACTCACCAGTGGCTCAAGAGCCCTCGCCGCTGGTGGTGGAACCGCCTTCTTTGACATGCCGCTCAATTCCAGCCCGCCTGTCATCACCCGCGCGGCATTCGAGGAGAAGCGCCGTCTCGCGGAAAATTTATCCTGCATCGATTTCGCACTCTGGGGCGGCCTCACCCCTGATTCGCTCGATCACCTCGAAGCCATGGCCGCCGCCGGAGCCATCGGCTTCAAGGCATTCATGTGCCCATCCGGTCTCGATGAATTTCAAAACGCCACGCCCTCCACCCTCCGCCGTGGCATGGAAATCGCCGCCCGCTTGGGCCTCCCCGTCGCCGTCCACGCCGAGGACCCGGAAGTGATTCGCCGCCACCAAGCAGCCCACCCGCCCACCTCCACAGACATGCGCTCATGGTTGGATTCACGCCCGATCGAGGCAGAGCTCTCCGCCATCCAGATCGCCATCGACCTCGCCGGGGAAACTGGCTGCCAGCTCCACATCGTCCACATCACCTGTCCGGAAGGCATTGATCTCGTCACCGCCGGCAAACAACGCGGCATCCGCGTCACCGCAGAAACCTGCCCGCACTACCTGCTGTTAGACCACTCCGCCGCCATCCGCATCGGCCCCGCCGCCAAGTGCGCCCCGCCCATTCGATCCCATGAAACACTCAATGCCCTCTGGCAAAAACTTCTATCAGGTGAAATCGACACCCTGGGCTCCGATCACTCACCCTCCTCGCCAGACCTCAAGCAAGGCGACGACATCTTCGCCATCTGGGGCGGCATCGCCGGCATCCAGCACGGCATGCCACTGCTTCTCAGCCACAGCCAGAAAATCATCCCCCAATTCACGGAAAACGTCGCCAGCATCTTCAGACTCGCCGGCAAAGGTGCACTCACACCGGGCAACGATGCAGACTTCATCATCGTCACCCCACAGCCGTTCACCGTCACCCGGGAATCCCTGCTCACCCGCCATCGGATTTCCCCCTACATTGGCATGCACTCCACCTGCACCATCGCCGCCACCTATTTGCGGGGTCAAAAAGTCACCTCAGAAACTCGTGGGAAATTCCTTACCCCCGCTCCACTCTAATTACAAAAAATCCCATGCAACTCTTCGGCCACACCCGCACCCGCGTCACCTCCAGCCACGCCCTCATCGCCCCGGATAGTCACGTCCCCTCCAGCTTTCCCGGTTGGGAAAATGCCACTGCCTTCGTGATGCTATCTCCCGCCATGGGTGCAAATTTATCCCAGATTCTCATCACCTACACCCAAGAAAATGGCAGCGCCAAATTTCCCGCAGACGAGCATGAACACGCGCTCTATGTGGAAGCCGGTGAATGTGAAGTGATCCTATCAGATCGCTCGCTCCACCTCGCCACCACCGGCTTCATTTTCATTCCCGCCCACTCCCATTTCACCCTGCGTGGCAGCCCCCTCACCCGCATCACTGTTTTTAGGAAAATTTTCGAATCCCATTCCGATTTAGAATTGCCGCCTCTTGTCCATGGCCTTGCCTCAGACATCACCGGCGAGCCATTTCTAGGAAATCCCCGGGCACTGCTCAAAACACTGCTCCCTATCGATCCACGCTACGATCTCGCGCTGAATATTTTCACCTACCAGCCCGGTGCCACCCTGCCCTTCGTAGAAACCCACATCATGGAACACGGCCTGCTCATGCTTGCTGGCCAAGGCATCTATCGGCTCGATGAAAACCACTACCCTGTCACCGCTGGCGATGTGATCTGGATGGCACCCTACTGCCCACAATGGTTCGTCGCGATGGGCGATGAGCCAGCCAGTTACCTCTACTACAAAGATGTCCACCGCCTGCCATAACATCATCGTCATCAATGGCACCCCCGCAGATGTCTCGGATGTGCCGATGCACCAAAGCATCCTCGAATACCTCCGCGCCACCGGCCGCACCGGCTCGAAGATCGGTTGCAATGAAGGGGACTGCGGTGCCTGCACTCTGCTCGTGCGCGATGGCGATCAGCCACCACGCGCCATCAATGGCTGCCTCGCCCTCGTTGCCTCACTCGTCGGCAAGGAAATCATCACTGCCGAGGGTCTCGCCCAAGATGAAAATTTGCACCCGGTCCAGCAAGCCATGGTCACCGGAAATGGCTCCCAATGCGGCTACTGCACTCCTGGTATCATCTGCGCCATGGCAGAGGCCTATCATGCAGCAACGCCACCCACCCGCGCCACCCTTACCGATCAACTTTGTGGCAATCTCTGCCGCTGCACCGGCTACCGCCCCATCCGCGAGGCGATGCTCCATTCGCTCGATGAAACTTCGGTCGATCTCCCACCCGCCGCCATTCTCCCACCCGCCCCAGCCTCTACAGGAAATTCCAGTGAGCTATGGCATCGCCCTACCAGCATCTCCGAAGCCCTAACACTCAAATCACAACATCCCAGCGCCCCATTCATCGCCGGTGCCACGGAGCTTGCTGTGCTGATCAACAAGCGCCACACCCGCTTCTCCTCCCTCATCTCGCTCGATGGTATAGTAGAACTCCAAGATATATCTAGCAGCCCCAGCCATTGGCACATCGGTGCCGCCGCCCGCCTCACGGATTTGGAAAAAATCCTCGCCGGTGAATACCCAGCCCTGGATCTAATGCTGCGACTCTTCGCCTCCCGCCAAATCCGCCACCGCGCCACTCTCGGCGGCAATCTCGTCACCGCCTCGCCCATCGGTGATGCCGCGCCCGTTCTGCTCGCGCTCGATGCCACCGTCACTCTCGCCTCGCTAACCACCCAGCGCACACTACCCTTGGCAGAATTCTTCACCGGCTACCGCCAGACGGCGATGCGTGATGACGAGATGATGGCATCCATCCAGATCCCTCGGGGACTCCCCGGCAGGTGCGAATTTTTCAAAGTCTCCAAACGCCGCGAAATGGACATTTCCACCGTTTCAGCCGCCTTCCGCATCGCCACCGATGCCGCAGGAATTATCACCGAGGCCCGCCTTGCCTATGGCGGAGTGGCCGCCACGCCCGCCCGCGCCAGCAAGACCGAAGCCGCCCTCATCGGCCAACCCTTGCAGGCCTCGGCTGAAATTCTTGCCCTCCTCGATTCCGAATTCACCCCGCTCACCGATCTCCGTGGCACGGCAGAATACCGCAGCATTCTCATCCGCGAGCTTTTTAGAAAATTCAGCATCGGGGAATCCGCACCCTGCATCCCGGATTTTCTCGATTCCCATTTCTCCGGCCCGCTCCAGCAAGAGATGCCGCATGAAAGTGCCATCGGCCATGTCACCGGCAAGGCGCTCTATGTGCATGACACCGCGCTCTTCCGCAAGACCCTCTGCGTCTGGCTGGTGCGCTCCGATCATGCCCATGCTCGGTTATTAAAAGTAGATATTTCCCAATCAAATGAAGTCGCGGGAGTTCATACCATACTTACGGATAAAGATATACCTGGCATCAATAACACCGGCCCCGCCCGCCATGATGAGCCGTTGTTTGCCAGCGATGAAGTCCACTTCCACGGGCAAGTCATCGCCGCCGTCATCGGGGAATCGATCGAAGCCTGCCGCCTCGCCGCCAATCTCATCGTCATCGAGTATGCCCCGCTGCCGCCTATCCTCGGGATCGAGCAAGCCATCGCTCGGGAATCCTTTCACACCGAGCCACATTTCCTCACACGGGGGGATGTTCAAGCGGGATTACTAGAAAGCCAGTATTTGTTAGAAGGTGAAATCCATATCGGCGGCCAGGATCATTTTTATCTGGAAACCCAAGCCGCCTGGGCCGAGCCGGATGGAGAAGGCGGGGTGCACGTTTCCAGCTCCACCCAGCATCCATCAGAAGTGCAGACCATCGTCGCGGAAGTGCTCGGTTTGCAGAGACACCGCGTCGTCATCGAGGCACCACGCATGGGTGGCGGCTTCGGTGGCAAAGAAACGCAGGGCAATGCGTGGGCCGCCATTTGCGCACTCGCCGCGCTCAAGACCGGCCGCAGCGTGGGGATGCAGTTGGACCGTGATCACGACATGGAGAGCACCGGCAAGCGCCATCCGTTTTTCGCCAAATACCGCGTTGGCTATCATCCTGATGGCCGGCTCCACGCGGCGGAAATCCAGCTTTATTCCGATGGCGGCTGGTCGCTGGATCTATCACTTCCGGTGAATGATCGCGGCCTCTTCCACCTCGATAATGCTTACTATATCCCGCACGTCAGCTTCCGCGGCCAAGTGGCTAAAACCAACGTCACCTCCCACACCGCCTTCCGTGGCTTCGGCGGGCCGCAGGGGATGTTGGTGATCGAGGAAATCCTAGGACGCATCGCCGCCACCCTTTCCCTACCGCCGGAACAAGTCCGCAGGCTCAATTTCTATCATGGCCGTGGCGAAACCAATACCACCCACTACGGCCAGGAAATCGAAGGCAATCGGCTGGAACGGATTTGGACCGAGTTATTAGAACAATCTTCCTTCACTAGGCGCAAAGCTGAAATCCAACTCTGGAATCAAGCCCACCCGCATCGCAAACGCGGCCTGGCCATCACACCTGTGAAATTCGGGATTAGTTTCACTCTCAAACATTACAATCAAGCCGGTGCGCTGGTGCTCATCTATGCCGATGGCTCGGTGCAAGTGAACCATGGCGGCACCGAGATGGGGCAAGGGCTGCACACCAAGATTCTCGGCATCGCCATGCGCGAGCTTGGGCTGCCCGCCGCCAGCATCCGGCTCATGCATACCCGCACTGACAAGGTGCCGAATACCTCCGCCACCGCCGCCAGCTCCGGCTCGGACCTCAATGGCATGGCCGTGGCAGATGCCTGCCAACAACTCCGCGCCCGCCTCGCCCCACTCGCCGCGGAGATCCTCCAATGCGCGGCCGAAGATGTATCTTTCAGCGATGGTCAGGTCCAAGGATCTGCTGGCCAAGCGATTCCGTTTACCTCCCTCACAGCCATCGCCTACACCCGCCGCATCCAGCTTTCTGCCGCCGGATTCTATGCCACCCCGGACCTCGAATGGGACTGGTCCATCGGCAAGGGGAAGCCTTTTCACTACTACTCCTTCGGCGCTGCCGCGAGTGAAGTGGAGATCGATGGCTTCACCGGCATGCACCACGTTCGCCGCGTGGACATCCTCCACGATGTGGGGGATTCTCTCAATTCTGCGATCGACCGCGGCCAGATCGAAGGTGGCTTCGTGCAGGGCATGGGCTGGCTCACCAGCGAGGAACTCAAATGGGATCATGAGGGGAAATTGCTCACCCACAGTGCCAGCACCTACGCCATCCCCGCCTTCAGCGATGCGCCATTGGATTTCCGAGTTTCCCTGCTCACTTCCGCCAAGCAGCCGGGTACCATTCACGGCAGCAAGGCCGTCGGCGAGCCACCGCTGATGCTCGCGATCTCCGTGAGAGAAGCGATCCGGGATGCGGTGCAAGCGTTCACGAGAAAATTGAATTTCAATCTACCATCGCCCTGCACCGCGGAGGCGGTGAAGAGCGTGTTGGAATAAGGCGGAGCGCTTCAGCTTGCGCGAGTGGCAGGTGTTTGCGAGAGTCCCGGCATGAGTCAAGATGTCGTCACGCTTTTGCAGCAGCTGGTCCGCATTCCATCGGTGAATCCGGACAACGCGCCAGGCACGGATCAGACCGGGGAAGAACGAATCGCGATCTTTCTAACAGGCTGGCTGGAGTCGATCGGTGCGGAAGTGGTCTTGGAAGAAATCCAGCCAGGCAGGCCAAATTTAATCGCACGCTTTGCACCGCTCGATGGCCGCCCCAGAATTCTCCTAGGCCCACACCTGGACACCGTCGGCGTGGCAGGGATGACGGTGGAACCCTTCGGCGGGGAGCTGCGCGATGGGAAAATTTGGGGGCGCGGTGCATCCGATACCAAGGGCCCGATGGCGGCGATGTTGTGGTCGCTGCATGAAAATCAGCAGATTCTGGCAGATTTACCCATCGCCGTGGACTTCGTCGCCTTCATGGGTGAGGAGTCCGGGCAGTGGGGATCTAAAGATTTCGTAAAACGCCACGGCAAGGACTACCACTTCGCACTGGTGGGCGAGCCCACTTCGCTGCAAGTGGTGCATGTGACCAAAGGCTCCATGTGGGCCACCCTGCGAGCCACGGGTAGAGCCGCCCACAGCTCCCAGCCTGAGCGCGGCGAGAATGCGATTCTCAAACTCGCCCGGGCCTTGGACTGCCTAGACCATCACCTCGGCAGCAAGCTCGCCACATTTACCCACCCCGTGTTGGGCCACGCGACCATGAACGTGGGCATGATCTCAGGCGGCTCGCGGCCGAATATTGTGCCGGATCTAGCGGAAGCCATCATCGATATTCGGATCACTCCAGCGCTTGCGGCAGCAGGTGGAGCACTCAAATTACTCGCAGATACTATCGAGTTTCACGATCTCCCACTCGCCGTCATCCAACCCCATGAAAATCCACCAATGGAAACAGAGGCCAGCCACCCGATGATTCTTAGATTGTTAGAAACCGCATCCAACACCCAGCTCGCAGGCGCGCCGTGGTTTTCCGATGCCGCCCACCTCGCGCACGGTGGGGTACCGAGTATCTGCATCGGCCCGGGCTCCATCGATCAAGCGCACACGGTGGACGAGTATATCTCAATCGAGGATCTGCACGCTGGAGCAGAGTTTTTCACAAACTTCATCCGCCGCCTCGCCCCATGACCTATGCCGCTGCGCGATGCTTGCGCACGCCGACGGCGGTCATGTAGATCAAGCTCAACACCGTCAACGGTGCGACGCCATAGATGAATGCCGTTTGAAAAGTCTTCACTGCAGTATGCTCAGTAGCATAAAAAATGAGATAGAGCACGTAGGCAACATAGAAGCCGAAGAAGATCGCGCCATTGAGCCGACTGATAGAGTAGCCCGCAAAGAAGATAGGAAGGCAGGCCACGGCGACTGCGATCATCACCGGAAGATCGAAACTAATCGCATGTTGCGACACTGCGATGCCGCTCGGAGAAATCAGAGATGAGAGTCCTAACACCGCCACAATGTTGAAAATGCTACTGCCCACCACATTCCCCACCGCAATATCCCTCTCACCCTTCAGCGCAGCCACCACCGAGGTGGCCACCTCCGGCAATGAGGTCCCCGCCGCCACAATCGTAAGCCCGATGATCAACTCCGAAACTCCATAAAACTGCGCAATCGAGACTGCGCTATCCACCAACAACCGCGAACCTACAACAAGCCCCACCAGTCCGATCGCGATCCAGCCAAGGTTCCCGAGCCAGTGGCCGCCCTCTTCTTCGGGAGCTTCAGAAGCCTCTACAAGTCCCGCTTTTTTCATCTCTCTGCGGCTCTCGTAAATCAAAAATAACGTATAGCCAACCGCTCCAGAGAAGAGAATCAAGCCATCGATTTTCCCGATCCTTCCGTCATAACCTAGCGCAAGAAGCAGAATCGATGCGCCGATCATCACCGGCACATCGAGGCGCACCAATTGCTTATTCACCACCAATGGAGTCACCATTGCCGCGAGACCAAGAATGAAAAGCACGTTGAAAATATTACTTCCTATCACATTTCCTATAGCGAGATCTGCCTGATCCTTGAAGGCGGAAGAGACACTCACTGCCAGTTCCGGCGCGCTGGTACCATAGGCCACCACCGTCAGGCCGATGATCAAGGGCGAGATACCAAATGCCGAAGCCAAGCTGGAAGCTCCCTTCACCAACCAGTCCGCACCAACGACTAACAGAATCAATCCGCCGACTAACAACTCAATATTTGAAAACGTCATCCGCTGCCACCTTAAATAGGCTCCCCCATCAGCCAATCAGAAAATTCACGAGTATTTCCAATCACGGCTGCGGCTCAAACGGCTGCGCGATGTTTGCGTAAACCAATCACAGTCATGTAGATCAAGCTCAGCAATGTCAGTGGTGCGACACCGTAGATCAGCGCGGATTGGTAGCTTCCCAATGCTGCATTACCCGTGGAGTGGAAGATCAAATAAACCACATAGGCAATATAGAAGGCAAAAAAGATCGCACCATTAAGCCGACTGATGGCGAACCCTGCAAAGAAGATTGGCAAGCAAACCACGGCGACTGCGATCATCACCGGCAAATCAAAAGCCAGCGCTTGTTTTGAAACTTCGATGCCACTGGGCGAGACAAGCGAAGAGAGTCCAAGCACGGCGAGAATGTTGAAAATACAGCTTCCTACCACATTTCCCACCGCAATGTCTCGCTCACCCTTCAGCGCAGCCACCACCGAGGTGGCCACCTCCGGCAATGATGTCCCCGCTGCCACAATCGTAAGACCAATGATCAGCTCGGACACCCCATAAAATTGTGCGATCGAAACCGCGCTATCCACCAGCAATCGCGATCCGACCACGAGTGCCACCAGTCCAATCGCGATCCAACCGAGATTGCCCAACCAATGGCCGCCCTCCTCCACTGGGGCATCGGTCACCTCTGCGAGTCCCGGGATTTTCTGTTCTTTGCGGCTTTCATAAATCAAAAATAACGTATAACCGATCGCTCCCGAGAAAAGAATCAATCCATCGAGTTTCCCAATCACCCCATCATAGCCGATTGCAAATAACAAGATCGATGCACCGATCATTACCGGCACATCCAAGCGCACCAGTTGCCTGTTCACGATCAGCGGAGTCACCATCGCCGCGATCCCTAGGATGAAGAGCACGTTGAAAATATTACTCCCCACCACATTTCCCATCGCAAGATCTGCTTGATCCTTGAAAGCGGAGGAAACGCTCACCGCCATCTCCGGGGCACTCGTGCCATAGGCCACCACCGTTAAACCAATGATCAAGGGAGTAATCCCGAACGCCATTGCCAACCTAGACGCCCCCTTCACCAACCAATCGGCACCTACCACTAACAAAATCAGTCCACCAGCTAACAATTCAATATTTGCAAACGTCATGCAGTCGGCACCCTAGACAGTCCGTCATCGCCACCAATGGGAAAATTTCGTCATGATTCCAATCGACTCGATAGAACCGCCGCTATTCGCCCCCTTGCATCCCGACCAATGGCAGTTACTCTGCCCGGATGCCCCAATACTGCCCTCACGGCCTCTGTCAAACTCCGCCCTGGATGCGCGGAATTTTGATCGCTGCCGGGATCTATCATATTCTCTTCGCCGTAGTGGCGAACTGTTGGCCTTATTCATGCTTCGATCTCCTCCATATCGCCCGACCAAATCACGTGCTGCTCTGGCAAGGCATCGGAATTGTCATCGGCATTCTTGGAGCTGCTTTCCTCTTCGCCTCGCGCAATCCAATTAAATACTGGGGCATCGTTCTTACCGGCTTGATTAAATTCAGCCTAGGAATCGGCTTTTTTGTCCTAGAGATCAATCATCCCGATACCTCGTCCATGACTCTCTGGCTGCTCGCTCTCGATAACCTGATATGGTGGTTTCCCTTCCTCGCGATCCTCTGGGCCAGCCTGCGTGCCCACGCCGGCGTGCCACCCACCCGCGATGAACCATACTCCATCACCGAGGCGGCAGCCAGCTATCGACTCTCGGACGGCCAGTCCCTCGCAGAAGCTTCACAATCTCGCATGCTCACCCTTGTCTTCCTGCGCCACTTCGGCTGCACTTTCACTCGCCAAATCCTGCGCGGCCTCGAAGGAATTGAAAAAGAAGCGCGCGAACATCAAGCCGAACTCGTCCTCGTCCACATGCTACAGAACGGCAAAGAGACGCAATATCTCGGGGATCGCAATGGCGTCACCCGCATCGCAGATCCACGCTGCGAACTCTACCGCGCCTTCGGCCTCGGCAAGGGCGGCTTCATCGAGCTCTTCGGCCCGCAAGTCTGGTGGCGCGCCGCGCTCTCGATTTTTAAAGGCTGCGGCGTCGGTCACCTCGCAGGCGATGGCCTCCAGATGCCGGGTGCCTTCATTTTCTATCAAGGGAAAATCATCGCTGCCCAACCCGCCCATTCCTCATCAGACCTCCCTAATCTTGGGCAATTGTTCAAAGAATTACCCAAAACAACCACTCCCCTCTCCGCTACTCCATGACATCATTAAAGGGCAAAACCCTACTCGTGACCGGTGCTTCCAGCGGCATCGGCCAGTCACTCTGCGAGCTTCTTGTCGAACGCGGCGCAAATGTGCTAGGCGTTACCCGCAGACCTTCCGCGCTCTCGGAAAATGTTTTCCCGATCCAGGCAGACCTCACCCAGCGCGAGCAAATTTCCAGCATTTTCCGGGGTTTAGGGAAAATCGATGGACTCGTAAATTGTGCCGGAGTCGCGTATCTCTCACGCATCGTCGATGGGAATCCAGCGGACTGGGAGGAAATGTGGCGCGTCAATGTGATGGCACTCTCACTCTGCTGCCAACTCTCGCTCAAGCACTTCCCGGCCGATGGAGGCAGAATCGTCAACGTCTCCTCCATGAGCGGCCATCGCGTCCCGCCCAGTGGCGGATTCTATGCACCCACAAAATTTGCCGTCCGGGCCATCACCGATGCTTTACGTTCCGAACTGAAATCGATCAATTGCCCAATCCAAGTCGCCAGCGTGTCTCCCGGCTTCGTCGATACCCCCTTGCTCGATCACTACTTCCGTGGCCGCGAGGAATCACTCAGCCAAACCAAGGCCGCAATGAGAATGCTGGACCCTCAAGACGTGGCCTACGCCATTCTCACCATTCTCGAAGCTCCCGCCCACGTCGAGATTGGAGACATTCTCATGCGCAGTGCCGAGCAACGGATGTGAAAAATGAACTGGCTACGCCTCATCACCATCTTCGCAGCGTGCCTGCTCACCTCCTGCCTCGATTGTCGCGAGGAAGTATGGCTCAATGCGGATGGCAGCGGCCGGGTTGATATATCTTACACCATACCCGCCGCAGCCGCAAAGCTCCAAGGCGGCGAAGAGGGAATCCGCAAAATGCTCGGAAAAATTTTATCCGAGACCAAGGAGATTCATTCCACAAGCTATACCGTCACGAAGATTGAAGATCGCCTCACCATCCGGGTAAAAGCCGCGTTCGACTCCGCATTGGACTTAAAAAACGCTTCCCAGAAAGGTTCACTTAAAAAACTGCCCTCCTCAGCCACTCATCTCTCGGGAAAATTCGCGATTAAACTTCGCGGCCGCGATCTCGATCTCACGCGCACGATTTCTCCAAGCTCAGCCCTCCCCGGCGCAGGCTTCCTGCCCGCATCAACATTTGCGGGACATCAGCTGAGCTATATCATTCATCTACCACTGGCAGCGAAGCAATCCAACGCCACCCGCACTGAAGATAATGGAAAAACCTTAATCTGGGATTTCCCGTTAGATAGGGCAATCAAACAACCCGTCACCACTCACTTCATCGCCCCGATTCCGATTCCGAACTGGGTGATTGTGATCATCACTTTCGTCCTTCTACTGCTATCTGGATTTGCCGCAATCATCTTCTGCAGGCTAAAGCGGTTGTCCTATATCTTCAGGTAGCTGGTGCATCCCTGCACCAGGCCGTTGCTGGAGCGTCTCGCTCCAAGTGTTAGCACCGCTTGAAATACCACTGATTTCCAGCCCAAGAATTTGAAGGCTGGTCCCCTAGTGGATATCAAGCACTCCCTGTATCAAGCGTTCCCAGTAAAGTAGAACATCCCACGATGACTTATCATAAATCTCCTGCGACAATTATAATAAATCACTGCGGCGTTCTTGCTAGAACTACTTATCGATCCGGTGGGACTGACTCATTGGGGAGACTTTGAGCGTCTTTTTCCGAGAGGATTGGCATGGTGGTGAGCCAGGGGAAATTCCAGCTAGGATGATTCCAAGGGAGTAATTTTTCAAAATTTGGATCATACGGGGCATCGGCGAGGTAGCAGATCAGCGCTGGGATCCGGCTCGTCACAAGGAATCCATGAGCACAGCCACGCGGAATTTAAAGCTGGTTGTTAGACTCGCCATCGAGGAAGTAAACTGCATAGCAACCGTAAGTCGGGGAATGGGGGCGGAGGTCTGCTATGATATCCTGGATTGTTCCATTGACGAGGGTGAGAAGCTTGGCTTGAGGGAATGGATCTTGGTAATGCAAGCCGCGAAGGACGCCGGGCTCGGAATAGGATATATTTTGTAGGATCCAGTCTGCTTTTGGATCACTCAGTGCCAAGGCTGGGAGAAACCATCCCCGCGAATCGAAGACCTTGGATTTGCGGCTCAGTATGACGCCCGGGAGATCTTCAACTTGCGAGTGCATGTTAGGCTAGGAGTGTAAGGGCGGCATTATGTCCCATGCGCATGGCGCTATGCATCCCGGGGAAAGTAAAAGTCCCTTGGCGGCCGGTGCTGATGAGATGAGGCTGAGCTTGAAGCCAATCTCGGACTTCGGAAAGGTGGGCCTCGAAACCAAGGCTGTAAATGGGATATCCATGAGGGTTAGTAAAATGATGCCACTCAATGATATCGCGGTGCTCACAAAGACTTTCTGCGGAAAGATCGGCAATGAGTTGCTGGCGGAGTTCCGCAGCGTCGTTCCATTTAGAGTCGCCGATGTCGCACGTCATTTCTACGATAAGTATGGTATGATCCTCAGGGCTGACTTTTAAGGCGGCGTTCTTTGGTTCTCCGATGCGGTGGAAGATGCGGTCCCTATAATAAGTGTAGAGGCCGTCTAGGCATTTGGGCTTTTTAATAAGCAGGCCATAGATAACGATGGGTTTGTATTGAAGAATTTGAGCTGCTCGCTCTACCGTTTCTGGCGCATTTTGGTGAATTTGGATGAGGGAGGATACTGGAATTGTGGAAATGATTCTTTCGATTGGAAGGGATTCTCCATCCACTACGATTCGTGATGAACTTAGTTCCGTGATCGTGGATCCAAAGATCATCTTCCCGCCTAATCTTTTAATTTCCTGAGTGAGTAGGCGAGGTATAGCTTCCGAGCCAGTTTTGGAATAGTGTAGGGTTTCTTCCACGAGGGCATTTTCTACAAGGGGATTGCTGGGAGGTTTTCTGAGAAATCCGGGCCAGCAATTGCGGGCAAGATCGAGAATTTTCAGCCGAGGCATTTTCCTGCGGATAAATTCTGCGGAAAGCTGCCTAGGGTGGATATTCCAATATCTATGGGTGAAGTCTTCAAAGAAAAACTCGTAAAGAGGAGCACCATAGGTGGCAATGAGGGCATCTTCTGCAGTGATTGCAGAGGCTAGGGTGCGGTTTAGAAGATCATCGATTCCTGCGAGCGCGAGGCCTACGGTGCAGCGGAAAAGGAGGAAAGGGTTCATTCCTGAAAGGATGTCCAGCCCCTTGAGGGGATATCGGTAGGATCGGCCGTTCCATAGAATTCTCGCATCGAGTGGCACAGGGATGCGCTCTCCACCCATGAGGCGAGCCACGTCATCGTAGATTTCCTGATCGAAGGCATGCAGCATGTGAACGCCTTGATCGTAATGGTTCTGGCCGCGCTTGAATCCAGCGGCGAGCCCTCCAGGATGCTGTGCTTTTTCAATCAGCGTGACTTCAGCTCCGTTTCTCAAAGCGGTGAGAGCCGCATAAAGCCCGCAGACACCGGCGCCAAGAATGGTGATGTGTGGATGGTGTGACATCTACACGGGGTTACTATTCGCAGGGTGATAGAAAAGCTCGACCATGGGGGGAGTAAAGGGATGCAGGTGTCGCCAAGTCAGTGCTTGGTCTTTCGCGAGTTGGCTCTGGGTGGCGGCGTGGTGAGTCTCTGCATCTAATAGGGCAATGGGAACCCAGCCGTTTTCCCGGCCTAGGGCGGTGGGTGCGATAAGACCATAAAAATGATCGCCGCCTATCCCGAGAGGAATCTCGGTATCTGCAGGGATAGCGGATTTAGCGAAAGCGTAAACATCAGCGACGCGGCCGGCCCAAGGTTGAAGAATCGGCTCATGATAGAAAAAAAGCTTAGCGATGGCGGTGGTCGTTTCCAGATGGCAGAGATGATAATCACGCCTGAAGAGGTAATAGGGTCCACTACCAAGCTTATAGTAATTTAGGTAGGCCTGCTGGGATAAGCTATCGCATTTACCGATGACATAGACTCCGCCATTCGGCTTGGAGCCGAGAATGTAGTCAACGCTGCCGTCGGAGCGAGCATCCGTGGGAAATTCAAAAACATCGAGTACTTGTTCCACATTTCGAATTGCTGGGCCTTGCATGCCTGGCTGAGTGGGGAGGAGATGGAAAGCATTGGCAAGAATCGCCATTTCTATATTGAGCTTGGTCCCATCCGTGTAGGCGCAACATTGGTTTGGAGAAAGATTTCGGATGGCTGCTTCGTGGAGTAGCTCGGTAGCAACGGCGTAACGGTTAAGGAAGCCTTTGATATTGCCAGCTTGGACAATCTGGAAGCCCCAAAGCTTGATTTCTTGAATCATTGTGGCAAGGACTCCGTGCTGATCACCTGCATCCGAGGTAACGATGAGATTCTTCTCGGCAGCGAGCTTACATAGGATTGGTCCGAATGCCAGATCGACTTCGGCATTCATCAGCACGATGTGAGCCCCATTCTCCAGCGCGGCTTCACAGTATTGATAGGCCGACCACAGGCTATTGGTGGCTTCTACGAAGACATCGACAGGAGATTCGCGGAGCAGACGATGCGTGTCCGTGCCATGAGTAGCTGCATGGCTGGTGGCAAGCTGCTGCGCCCTGAGTGGGCATTTATCAGCAATCCATTCCAATCGCATGCCAGGTGTAATCGAGATCTGATAGGCGATGCCTTTCCCCATGCAGCCAGCACCGACGAGGCCGATGCGGATAGGATTCTTCAAGCTTTCAAGTTTGCGGATCATAGGGTCAATCGATGTATGATTGCATCCAAAGTTCGAGGATCATTAAGGAAGTGACTTTCTTTAGGGCAAGAAACTCACCGTGATTGGCGGCTTCAACTAGACGGTTGACTTCGTTGATATGGAAAAGATCTCTAGCGTGGATTATACTTGGGTTCAAGCAATCGCTGAGAAGAGATTGAAAGAGTTTTGATTGACGGAATTGTTCCAGAGGCAGGTGAAATGGTTGCTTCGGGCGCTTCGAAGCGGGGGAGTTTGTGAGTTTTCTCCAGAGATACTTGTTAGTGCTTCTGCGGATTTTTAGGTTATCAGGTAAACTCAGAGTGAAATTGATGAGGCGATGATCTAGGAAGGGCATTCGATATTCAATGGAATGCGCCATATTATTCCGCTCTTGCCGTATGATGGCCCAATCCTGCATCCAGCTTTGGTAAAGGTGTAGGGTTTGGCGATCCATGATGCAGGACGCTTCCGGAATTTCCGGCTCTTGGAATACGGGAGCCTTGCAAAGCTGAGTCACTTCTGCGGGAGTGAAAAGAGTGCGGAGACCACTTACTTTTTGCCAAGGACTGGAGTTTGCAAAATCACGTAAATAGTTGGCAATTTTCTCGCGTCCTTCAGGGCCTAAAGAACCAGGGAATGGGAAGAATTTATCTAGCAAAGTAAGCGGGCTATTACGCAAGATGCTGGCAGCAGGCCCAAGCAAAAAAGTAGGAAGTGAATCTATTGTTGCGAGGTGGCGTTGGAAAGAATAGCCCATCATGGATTCGTCTATGCCATCACCACCGATGGCGACACGGTATCCATGTGAGGCTGAGACGCTTGCAAGTTTATCAAAGGCGAGGATGAGCGCATCTCCGATGGGAAGCTCCATCTGAGCAACCACTTGGCGGAGGTTAGCAAGATCGTGCTGATCTAGGATCACGGGGATGTGCGGAGTATTATTTGCCTTTGCTAGCTGGGCAGCATGCTGGATTTCATCGGACTCGATACCGAATCCAGCGGTGAAGGCGGTGGTCTGGAAACCTGCGGCATTAATCGATTCGAGTAGCACAGCGGAATCGACACCGGCACTCAGGTAGGTGGCGATTTCCTCTTCGCCGTGGAGTGAAATAGCGACGGCATCATGGGTAAGTGCGCTAAGTTCCGGGAGCGCTTCCTTCTCAGGAATATCCAAAATGGGCGTGAGACTGGGCTTCCACCACGTCTTGTATTGTGCCGATAATCCGGGAGAGAGCTTAAGGAACTGGCCGGCTGGCAGTATGGTAATATCTTCGAAAAGAGTGAGAGGCTCGGAGACGTAACGGTTTACAAGATAGCTCGGAATGGCAGCGCGATTGAGTCGGGCAGGTATTCCGACGGCGAGCAGGGCGCGGATTTCCGAAGCGAAATGAACAATATTGCCAGCGACGTGGACGTAGAGCGGTTTTTGCCCGAAGCGATCGCGAGCGAGGATAAGGTTATTTCCCTTCCAGATCGCAATGGCGAACATCCCATTGAGTTTTTCTAGAGATGCAGGGCCCCATTCTTGCCATGCGTAAGGAAGAATTTCAGCATCGGAATGCGTGTGGAAACAGTGGCCGAGTGCTTGCAGCTCACGGCGAATTTCCAGGTGATTGTATATTTCTCCATTGCAGAGGGTGGCAATAGATTTGTCTTTGTTGAAGAAAGGCTGTTGGCCGTGAGTTTTGTCAACGATGGCGAGTCGGCAGATGCCGAGTGAAATTGATTCCGTTTCGTGAGTATAAAATCCATCTGGACCTCGATGCTTGATCGCCTTGCCCATGGCGTGAAGGCGCGCGGAATCACGATCTTTACCAAACCATCCATAGATTCCACACATGTTTAATCTTTGCTTTAATCTGAAGTTTTGATGAGAGATTGCGCAGCCGCGGCACGGCCGATGGCTTGTCGCAAATCTTTCAACTCTGTGCGGACTGGATGGAGTCTGATAGCATTGTCAAGGAGGAGGGCTGACTGGGTGAACTCGCCTTTTGCAGCAAGCGCGCGCGCGGCATTTGTCCATGCACTCATGCGTTGAGGATGGGTCTGTGTCACTGCTAGAAAATCATCGATTGCCCCGCGAAGGTCACCTCTTCCAGCCCGTGCGACTCCGCGGTTCTCCAGCGCAGTGGGATGGCCTGGTCGGACTGCGAGCATGGCTTGATTGAGCGTCTCACCATTTTTCCAAGAAGGTAGCTCCCTGCTACTGATCATAGCAGCGGCGATGGCAAACGGGGCCAATGCCCAGTGAGTAAACCTGAAATTCTGGATTTTCAGCCCGATAGCGGCAATGGCTAGACAATGAGGAAGATAGGATAAGCGATCTGCGGTGAACTCCATCGGCGAGTGCACCCAACCAGCGAAGGGAAAAAATAATCCAACTGCCGCGACGAAACACCAGCAAGCAGTGCCTCCGCGCTTGTTGCGCAGCGCGACAAGTGCAACGAGAGCTGCCGACAGACCAAGGCCACCAAGCACCGCTTTTGGCAGCGTAGCGGCTTCGATCAAGTATTCCGGCAATAAGTCCTTGGGAATAATAAATTGCTGAAATTGATGCCCAAAGGCGGCGAAGCCCCGGAATATCCTCTCGCCAAGGGTATCGACCCCATCGATTTCGTGGAGGCTGATTCCGTGGCGATTCACGTTCCATACAATGAGGGTGGCTCCGAGGGCGGCCGCCCACCATTTCAGCCGGGCGAGGACGAGCGCTCTAAAGCTATGGCCCGTCTTCTGATAGTCCCACAGCAGAAGCGCAGCAGGAAATGCGATCATCACTTGCTTGGATAGAAGAGACGCTAAAAAAAAGAAAAATGCTAACCAATCATTTTTCCAATCCCGGCGGTCGTTGGCTAATACAAGCAACGTGCCTATCGCAAATGTGCCACTTAGCACATCCTTGAGCGAAGATGCCCATGCGACTGACTCCACTCTCAGAGGATGGAGTGCCCAAATACAAGCGCACACAACTGCCACTAACGACTTAGCTCCAAGCTTATGAATGGTGCAATAGACAAGCCATGCGTTCAGCGAATGGAGCATGGCACTAACCACGTGCACCGCTTGTGCGCTTCCATCGAAAAGCTGATTCAGCAAAATCACTATGGTCCAAGTGCATGGCATCCAATTCGACTCCGGGGCGACGGTCCAAGCAGCAGCAAGCCGGGTCAAGAGGGGAGCTTCACCAAGAAGGGGATTGCCCGCATAATAGGCAGGATCGTCAAAATACACCCACCCAAAGGTGGCGACTACATGGAACAATGCGAGCGCCAATAGCGGTGGGATCAAGCTCTCTGCAGGAATCCGGCGGCTGGCCAACACAGAGAGCATTGACGAAGAATTACTGGACAGGGCGACGCCTAATCGAAAGCAGGCCAAGACCGGCGACGATTGCCAGCAATCCAGTGGTCGGCTCAGGGACAGTTGACATAATCAAATTATCCATCGAGCCTCGGAAGCCACCGACACCACTGCCTCGAAAGGTAAGTTGACCTAACTCATTTACCACGTTACCTGGGTTGTAGGTTTTAGTGCTTCTGAATAGTAAAGAGTCGATCGCTATCAGATTATTCGGATCCGAACGGGTAACGGACAATGTGTAATCGAAAGTCCGATCACTCGGATTCCCGAAGCCTGGATAGTAGAATTCTGTTAAGAAGTTCACCGAGAATATCTCTCCCAATTGCGGAGCACTGGAGGTATAATTCCAGCCATTGCCATTAAAATCGGCAGACAGGACAGACCCTTGCTGTCCGGTGCTAAAAACAAAGGATCCACCATCATGACCTTCGATAAACTGGAAATTTGGGCCAGCCCCGTTATTCAAAGTTCCATTCTGACTAACTTGGAATCCTGCCGCGTTCCCGGTCCCGGTTGCTTCGATGCCAATGTCCATGCTCGCCGAGTAGAATTGCGAAGTCTGCAGATTTGAATTAAAATTAAGCAGACTCGACAGATTCGCTACGGCAGGCTGATTGTTTTGTCCACCAACCAATAGGGATCTCGAGCCGGACGCTCCCATGCCGACTCCGAAACCGCCCGTGAAAGGGTTTGTAGTTTCAAAATTATTAACGATTGTCTGGCCAAACACAAATACTTCGCTCAATGTTAAGAGCGCAACTGTAGTAAGAAAATATTTCATAGATAGCTGGGGAGATCTAGCGCTGGAGGCAGGAGATATCTTAATTACATCATTTGTCAAATTTTTTTCGCAGCAGGGCTAACTCACCCAGGGCGAACTCACTTTGTAGTGTCTAATTTCAGGAATAAACCGAGGATTGTTTCACTAAAGGTGGCTTGAAGTCGCTTGCCTCGAATGGTGTCTCTGGCGCTTGTGAAGGATGCCAAGATTGCTTTTTAATGCTAGAGCGTAGTCGGCTTTTGCGAGGTATATCTTCTGCGCGACTGCTTTCTGACGTCCCATTGCATCAAGGCTTACAGTGTGACCTCCAAGACGCCTCCCAGACTGATTCACTTAAAAAACTGCCCTCCTCAGCCACCCATCTCTCGGGAAAATTCGCGATCAAACTTCGCGGCCGCGATCTCGATCTCACGCGCACGATTTCCCCGAGCTCCGCCCTGCCCGGCGCAGGCTTCCTGCCCGCATCAAAATTTGCGGGACACCGGCTGAGTTATATCATTCATCTACCACTGGCAGCAAAGCAATCCAACGCCACCCGCACTGAAGATGATGGAAAAACCTTAATCTGGGATTCTCCGTTAGATTGGGCGATCAAGCAACCCATCACCACTCACTTCATCGCCCCGATTCCAGTTCCAAGTTGGCTCATCTCTGCAATCATCATCGTTTTTGTCATCATCCTCGTTATCGGCATTCTCATTCTCCGGAAATTCAAAAAACGAGTTCCACTCAAAGCTGCTATGGATTCCCTAAGATAACCTCGCTTCAATCATCATATCAAATTCCGCAACAAAGCCCGGCGAGGACTTCTCGATCACCTTCGAAAGCTCAGCAACAGACGCTGCTTCGTCACGTTTGAAAAGATTCATCACCTGCACAAATGCCCCCTTCGCTGCTCGAATGTCGATTCCTTCGGATACTTCTCGGAACACTTGTCCCAGAAACCGCGCCCTTTCTTCCGTCAAGTGCGGCGCTGCTCCGGCAGGCACGATCCCGGGGTGCTGCAAAAAGCGGGCTAAAAAATATGTCACCATCGCCGTCCGAGCCGCACTCCTCGCAGCAAGCCAGAAGAACACCGTTCGAAAGAGTTTTTTCAATGGCTTTAAAATCAACCCCCGGCTCATCGATCCCAGCCGTCCGATCAAGGTGCGCCCGCTACTTGTCAAAATCACCGGAACATCCTTATCAAACGTCATTCCACGGCTCGATAATATCATCCCGATCATCGCGCGCCGCTGCTTTTTGATCATCCATTCGTCCAGAAACGGCACTGGAATAAATTCCGAAGCGCCTGTCCCGAGGCTAGCTCCGTGAACGCGGATGGATGGCTTCGGGTAGCCTTGAGGATTTGAAGGTGCATCCATCCACACAATAAGCATTGCACCTCCGCTCATTCAAGCGAAAGCGACACATTTACCTCAACGGCCCGCGGCCGCTTCCATCGCCGCAGTGATCCGGGATACGTAGCGCGCCGTCCCTTCCGTATTTGGATGGGCCGTCGCTGCGAGGAAGCAATGCAGTCCAGTCCGGCCTCTGGCGATCGCCAATGCACAATGCTTTGCGCGCCTTCCCTGCATCGCATCCCTCGACCATGGGTTATACACCAACGTCGGCATTCCAAACATCCCTTCCCATGGCTCAAATCCAGACGCTACAAATTCACAAATTCCCGGATGATCCACCGCGATCTCCTTCACGGCCTTCGCGAGCCAATGATCGGATATCTCACGGAATCGTTGTGAATTTTCCACCGCTCTTTCTCTGAAGTTAAAATCATCTCCCTCCATTTCTTCAGACGCCATCCCCTCTTCTCGCAGCATGTCTTTCACTTCTCCCACCTTCGCACCTTCCGCAAGAATCTGATAGTAGCCTATGACATAAATTTCGGCATTCGGGAATCGCTTGGAAATTTCCCTAAGCACCTCCTTCATCTTCCCATAACACGCCGCTTCCGTGGCGGATAATAGATACTCGGGTGCTGTCATGGGGTTGGATATTTCACCTCCACCCACATCATTGATCCCGCCCTCGATTAAAATTCTCACTTTCTCTGAACGAGGCATGCGGGCACTCCGCACTTGGGCCATAATGGAAGGCCAAGCTGTGGGAACTTCACCGTGGCAGCTCTTTACGCCGCCTTCTGGATCTCCAGTCAGCAAGGCTCCGGAATGTGCCAACAAATGCAGTTTCACCCTTTCTCCAAAGCGTTCCTCAATCCATTCCGCCACTTTGGTGCCGATTTTTTCCGGCGGTGCGTGCCCCTGCCCCCACAAAATGGAGGAGCCGAATAGATAGAGCTCAGACCTTTGGCGAAAACATCGCACAAATTTCCCCAAGCATTTTCCTAAAAAATTTCCCGTCATCGTGAAGCAATGCACAAACATCACCGCCTTCCCCCGGAAACGCAATCTCCACCAGCTCGAAGCTGATGATAAATTGCCGTCGCATCGCCATGCATTCGATGATAAGTCTAACCGAGCATGGAACCACGCATCCTACTCTTCATCATCTTCGGTGCGGCCATTGGCGCCGTTTATTGGTTGGAAAATCGCCTCAAGGGCACTTTTCTCTCCGTCCCGATCATCTATGTCGCCATCGGCTGGTTGCTGTTTTCCCTACCTCTCGATCTCGGCTGGCTGACTCCTGCCTTCAATGTAGAGGAAACCATCGCTATCGAGTATCTCTCGGAATTCATCGTGATCGTCTCGCTCGTCAGCCTCGGGCTTTCCATAGATCGCAGAGTTTCTTGGCGAGGCTGGAAACAAGTGCTTCCCCTCCTACTCGTCACCATGCCGCTCTCCATCGCCGGCACCGCATGGTTAGGATCTTGGGTCATGGGCCTGCCTCTCGCAAGTGCCCTGCTGCTCGGGGCCTGCCTCTCACCCACCGATCCCGTGCTCGCCCGCGCCGTTCAGGTCGGTCCACCCGGCCAATCCGGTCGCGATGATGTCCGCTTCAACCTCAGCGCGGAAGCCGGTTTCAATGATAGTTTGGCCTTTCCTTTCGTCTATCTCGCCATCGCCCTCACCACCATGGAAGGTAACTGGTTTGGGAAATGGCTGGCGCTCGACGTGGTGTGGAAAATCCTCGCCGGGGTGGCGATAGGCATCTTGGTAGGTCGCACCGGTGCATGGATCGCTTTCAGGAAAAGCAAAGAAAAGAAGGAAACCAAAGCCGAGCATGGGATCGATCACGGAGTAGAAGGCTTGCTCATCATTTCCTCCCTACTGCTCGCATACGGCCTCGGTGAAATTGCCAATGGTTATGGCTTTCTCAGCGTCTTCGTGGCCGCAGTCACCGCCAGACAATGCGAGAGTGAGAGCGATCTCCACAAGCGCACCCATTCCTTTGTCGATCAGATCGAGCGCATCATCCTCGTGATCATCCTCATAGGCTTTGGTTGCCTACTTGCCAGCGGCGTGCTCGCATCGCTTACATGGCCAGCCGTCGGGATGTCTGCTGCATTTCTACTCATCATCCGCCCTTTGAGCGGCATGCTCGCCATGATCGGCTCTGGTCTTCCCTATCCGGGAAAACTCGCCGTTGCGTTCTTAGGCATCCGCGGAATCGGTTCTTTCTACTACCTCGCCTATGGTCAGCACCACGCGCAGTTTTCCCATCTCCCGGAACTATGGTCGGCGGTCTCTTTCACCGTCCTGCTTTCCATTGTCATCCACGGCATCACCGCCTCGAAGTTCCTCGGAGCTCTCGATGAAAGTCAAAGGATCGCGAAATCCTAACAATTTCTCCTTCATTCAAACATAGACCGGATCACCTACGGAAATAAATTTCTCCAACTCCGCCCGGGCATAGACACCTACATTTTGATCTGCCTCCTTGACCACCGTCCTTAGCATCGTCTTGTCATCTGGAAGGCCTGCCTGCTCACGAGTGACAGCCCCGCAACGAATGGCAGTTCCGGTGCAGTCCACCTCCAGCCCGCCGATCTGCAATACTTTCCCGATCCAGCCTTGCTCCACCAACCCGGTAAATTTGCGATCCGTTTCGATCACGATGTTCGGTCGGAACCGTCGCAGATCCCAATCCGCCCGTGGCAACAAATTTCTGAGCCAATCCATCGAAGCAGAGGTGATGATATGAATCGGGCTAACCAAAAAGAAAGTTCCAGTAACTGTCACATAGTCCTGCGCTTGTTGAGGAAAATCCGTAAAGTCCGGCGTCGCCTCTCCCGCCTCCCGAATGAAGGTGTCCTTTAATTCATCCAACCAACTCGCAGGACCATCTTTGTAACGCCGGAAAAAATCCGGGTTCAAATTAGCCTCAAGAAGTTCGAGGGTGGATTCATGTCCAAGTAAATCCGAGACAACCTGATGAATCAAAGGATCTTTACCACGGAGCACCGCACCATCGGGAAATTCAATTTCCAGGTCCTTCCCGTCGCCAAAACTTGCACGGCACTTCAAAAGGCCCGGTCTAAATTTGCAACTTTGGATTTCTTTCCGCAGCGAATCCCGGACCGCCCAAATGCGGTCACCCGAGAGTCCTTTCGGACCGGCAAAACATGAGCCAAGTTTTTCTCCGCCCATCCCTTTCACCGGATATCTCCAAATTTCACTGATTACTCCGACCTTTTCCATAGAATTCTGAGAGGACACGCCTCTGTGCACATTTTCTGAGCATGAGCAATGCCATTACGCAAGAATACAATGACTTAAAACACTTTAGGCCCTCCAAAAATTTATCACGCTCTTGGACAATCGCAAACAAACTGCTTCTTTCGCATACTTGGTAGGGTAACACCCCATTTCTCTACGCCCTGAATTGGATAACTATTAAAATATCGATGAGATATTCACCAATTATATTTTTGAGAGTTAGGATTAATATCGTAGTAAGTGAGGATTTTGAGAGATGCAAATGCCAATAATCGAAGCAATTAACATAAAATGAAAATGCTACATAACACAAAATCACTCTACGGAAGAAAGCTAGATGCCACCGATGGTGAATTCGGGCAAATCAAGGATTTCTATTTTGATGACAAGTCTTGGGAAACACGTTATTTGGTGGTAGATACAGGGACTTGGCTGATTGAACGGGTCTTGTTACTACCTTCAAACGCTTTTGAAAAGGATCCATTTAAGGACTCTGGGAATGTTAAGGTTAAATTATCTCGCAAGGAAATCGAGGATAGTCCACCGATCACAGAACATCAAACGGTATCACGACAGTATGAGGAGGATTTTTACAATCACTACGGCTGGCCTGGATACTGGCAAACCGGCGGAATGTGGAGCGCCACACTAGACCCAGTGATCATGGTTCCCCCGCGAGAACTACGAGCCGCCCCAACGACAGAAGACATTCACCTCCGAAGCGTCAACGAGATGTTGGGCTACCACATTCACGCCACCGACGGGGAAATTGGTTCTGTGAGCGGATTCATGATCGACGAGGACTCTTGGAAAATACGGGAAATAGCCGTGGAAAGTGGCCATTGGTATGCAGGGAAACTCGTCTATCTGCTCACAGAAAATATTATTCGAATCAGCTACACCGACTCAAGCGTGTTTGTTAACCTCACAATGGATGATATTCGGGAAACTGCCGAGAATCATGTTGTTCAAGTATAAATCCGTAATCTTGACGCACCATGGTTCGTGATTTCTACAGACCATACGTGGTTCCGTAATCTCGCAATGATTCGAATCTTTTCCTAAACCAGGGATGGTTTTGGCCTCAACTCGTCCCGCACATTTTGATGTGGATCGCACTCATGTCAGCTATCACGAGGCTTTGGGCTTTGGTCAAATGACTCCATGATGATTTTGGTATTGGAACTTTTCCTGATTAAGGCTAACAATTGGCCCACTTACCATGTCGCTCTATACATGATGACCGCTGTTGAGCTTAGGCTTGGTAAAGAAGCTGCCGAATGCTCTCACATGTAGCGAAACTAGTCAGAAAATTCAAACAGGTAGGGTTATCCTCTATAGACATCCTTCGCTACCTGCTTAAGTCTTGATACCATGGCCATGCACTCGGCCACACAAAAACCCAAAAGGTGCGCACATCAAAAATTTATGAAAACCAAACCTACAACAACAATCTCACGCTACTTAGGAACTTCAGAAAAGATCGGTTCCACACTTTGTGGAACAATCCTGTCCGCGAGTCTTGTCGCTTCCACGCTCCATGCGGAGCAAAACCGCACTCCGCCAGGAGATATTGCGATTAACTCCGCCGTTGAAAACAGACTTCTCATCGATTCTGCAGTGCCATCCAATTATATTGATATCACGACCAAAGATGGTGTCCTCACTCTTTCAGGTACAGTCCCCAATTTGCTCGCTAAGGATCGCGCCACAGCAATCGGCGAATCCATTCGAGGCGTCCGGGCAGTGGTAAACAACATTCGTGTTGAATCCGCTCCCCGAACTGATGATGAAATCAGGAAAGATATTGAATCCGCCTTACTCAGCGATCCCGCCACTGATTTATATGAGATCAAGGTTCAAGTCAAAGACGGCCAAGCCACCCTCAGCGGTAAGGTGAATTCTTGGCAAGAGAAGCAACTTTCCGATGTTGTTGTCCGGGGAGTAAAGGGCGTAGAAGACGTCAAAAATGAATTAGCGATTGAGAATACAACCGCACGACCTGATAGCGAAATTGCCGTCGAGGTGATGAAGTCACTCGAGCGTGACGTTTGGGTAAACGATGTTCTCATCAATGTGGAGGTTCATGACGGGATCGTGCTGCTCACTGGATCAGTCAGCAGCTTGGCAGAAAAGAATCGGGTAGTTAGCAACGCTTGGACAATGGGTGTCACGCAAGTGGATATTGAAGGCTTGAGAGTTGAACCGTGGGCGGATGAAGGCACCATGCAAAGAAAAACCGAATATGCAGTTAGATCTGACGATCAGATCAAGCAGGCAGTCAGTGACGCGTTCCGATTCGATCCTCGTATTGATTCATTTAATCCTGATATCCAAGTGAGTAGCGGAGTTGTCACACTTTCTGGAATTGTTGATAATCTTAGAGCAAAGACGGCCGCCGAACAAACCGCCACAAACACAGTCGGAGTGTCACGGGTGTACAATCATTTGAAAGTCCGTGTGGAAAATCCTCCTGAAGATAGTGTTCTCGTTGATAATGTGAAAAGCGCATTGAGGAGAGATCCATTGGTGGAAGGTTACGAGATCGGCATTTCAATCAATAACGGGACAGCGAGACTTACGGGAACCGTTGACACATCTTTTGAAAAGCTCAGAGCGCGCGAGATCGCGTCGGGAGTCAAAGGAGTGACCTCTGTGATTAGCGGACTTTCCGTTAGCAATCCAACATTCACGTATTACTCGTTCCCATATAGTTGGTATTATAATGCGCCTTTTTATTACAATCGTGAACCCGGTTGGATCGCTACGTCAAACCTTAATGATTCTGAAATCAAAGAGGACATTAAAAGTGAACTTTCATGGAGTCCATTTATCGATGCTGATAAGATCACTGTCTCAGTAGATAATGGCGTAGCCACTCTTACCGGCACGATCAACGACTGGAATGACGTAAGAGACGCTACCGAGAATGCTTATGAAGGCGGTGCACATCGAGTAATCAATAGACTGAAAGTGGCAGAATAGTACTGTTTCATTGCTGGCTAGGTCGATGTCAAAGTAAGGTTCCCCCTTAACCCATCCGCTTTTGCAAGCAGCGGAAAAGATAGAATCTTCCAAGGCATTGACCCGTGATCACCTGCCGTTCGAAGTGGTTGATGCGCGGTGCAGGCGGAGGTCCAATCTGGGAATTGCTCTCATTCAGGAGATGAACGATGACGTATTTAATCAATATCCAAGTTCGATTGCTATTTGCTACAGTTACGGGCTTCATCCTGTGGAGCGCGCTTTCCATGCGAAGTCTGGCGCAGGGAGAGTCGGACGGTTCGCAGATTCCAAACAATCCCTACACGGATGAACTATCGCTTGCTCCTGCAAAGGTTGCGGTGCTGGCAATCGCCCCTGATGAGGAAATTCGAGAACGCCTTCAGAGCGTCATGGAGGCCACGAGTTGGTTCGTCACTCCGGAAGTCACGGTGGCGGATGGAGTCGTTTTTCTCAAAGGTCGGGCGGAGAGTGAAGCGATCAAAAAATGGGCGGGAGATTTGGCTAGAAACACGCAGGACGTGGTGGCTGTAGTCAACCAAATCGAAGTTTCCCAGCCTTCCGCTTGGGATTTCACTGGAGCGCAGAGCGGATTGGCAGCGCTATCGCGCGACGTGATTCGCTCCCTCCCGTTCCTCCTTGTCGCACTGCTGATTCTTGCATTATCAGCGGGGGCGGGTTGGTTGACCGCCCGTAGCGCGCGAGATTTTCTCAGCTCACGGGTTAGAGCGAAATTACTTAGAAGTGTACTGGCCGGTGGAATGGGCGTGATCGTGTTTCTAGTGGGTACCTACATCGTCCTGCGGGTATCCGGTTTGACCCAACTTGCTTTGACTATTGTCGGTGGCACCGGCTTGGTAGGCTTGGCAGTCGGCATTGCATTCCGAGATATCACGGAAAATTTTCTAGCAAGTATTTTCCTGAGCTTCCAACAGCCATTCGCCAATGGCGATTTGGTTGAAATCGTCGGTGTCACCGGTTACGTCCAGCAATTGAACGTCCGCACGACGGTCTTGATGACTCTCGATGGCAATCTTGTGCAAATCCCCAATGCTGCAGTTTACAAAACCACGATCTGGAATTTCACTGCAAATCCCAATCGCCGCGAGGACTTCATTGTCGGTATTGGTTACGATGATGCCATTGATGAAGCCCAAGAGATCGCTTTAAAAGTGCTAATAGATCACCCGGCGGTTCTCAATGAGCCAGAACCATGGGTGCTGGCGGATGATTTGGGAAAAGCGACCGTTAATTTGAAGGTCTATTTCTGGATCAATGGCCATGAACATGGCAGGCTCAAGGTGAGATCGTCCGTAATCCGACTCGTGAAGCGCGCATTCCAACAACATGGTATCAGCATGCCGGACGAGGCACGGGAAGTTGTTTTTCCTAACGGAGTGCCCGTCACGTTACTCGCCTCGAAACAGCTGCCTATTGAGAATGAAGCGCCAACTGCAAAGTTCGGCAATACAGTGCGTTCAAAGGAGATCGATGCAGTTTCCACACAAGCAGAAGCCGGACTTTCCAATGAAGCCGGGATGCTTGAGGAGCAGGCCCGTCAGACCAAGCTGGTGGATGAAGGTGAAAATCTTTTAGGAGTCGCCACCGGCCCGCGTCTCGTCAAGATCGATACGTCCGCCACTGATAAGACCCAAAGCGATGAATAGACTGAAACTTCTCTGGAGCAATCTCCGCTCAAGCCTCTGGTTTGTGCCCTCGATAATCGTTGCGGCCAGTGTGCTGCTTGCAGTTGGCATGATCGAAGCTGATACCCTTATAGATGACCATTGGTTTGCAAAGTGGCCGCGTTTATTTGGCGCGGGGGCGGAGGGCGCTCGTGGGATGTTATCTACAATTGCGGGTTCAATGATGTCAGTCGTAGGAGTGACTTTTTCGATGACCCTCGTAGCGCTTTCGATGGCATCGAGCCAATATACTTCCCGGATTCTAAGGAATTTCATGAGCAGCCGCCTGACTCAAGTGGTGCTTGGAATTTTTTCCGGCATTTTTACTTATTGTTTGATCGTCTTACGCACCATCCGTGGCGGGGACGAGGGATCATTCATACCAAACCTTGCGGTCTTCGTTGGCTTCATTCTAGCGGTTGGCGGCGTGGGGATCCTCATTTTTTTCATTCACCACGTGGCATCTTCGATTCAGGCATCAAGCATCATTGCGTCCATCACTGATGAGACGGTCCAGGCGATTGACAGACTGTTTCCCGAGCAACTCGGCCACGCTGAAGCTGATGACGTCCCCTCCCCCCTACCAATGAACAGTCGCACGTGGCACCCTGTGCCCGCCCAGAGCAGCGGATACATTCAGAGCGTGGATGATGCCGCACTTCTACGCATTGCACGAGAAACGAAAACCATCGTTCGCATGGAACGTGGCATTGGTGAATTCGTGGTCGAGAAAACCACATTGGTGTCTCTTGATCTTATCACGCCACCCGATTCCAAACTCATTGAAGAACTGCTGCGAGCCTTCAGCTTCAGCAGATATCGCACCTTGGAACAAGACGCCTCCTTCGGCATTCGGCAGTTGGTGGATGTGGCATTAAAAGCACTTTCACCTGGCGTAAATGACACCACAACCGCCGTGACCTGCATCCACTACTTAACTGTGATCATGGCCCGGCTGGCACCTCAACAAATCCCCCCATCGCATCGCTTGGAAGAAGGCGAGCTGCGAGTGATCGCCATCGGACCGAGTTTCCAAAGCCTGCTGGCCGAAGCATTCGATCAAATCCGGGAAAGTGCAGGTGGTAATCTGGCGATCAACCTAGTGATGCTGGATTCTTTACAAACGATTTCTAATCTGACGGCCAGCTCCACCAGGAGAATGGCGCTGCGTGGTCAGTTGGAATGCATCACCGAGATCGTTAACCGCACCATCGAATCCCCACAAGATCGAGTACGGATTCAGGCGCGGCTGATGGAAGTCAGTGGAGCAGTTGCGATCGATCCACCATGATCAACAGTCGTATAACTCTAATTATATTACCATCGGTAATTGGCATAAAGTTGCACCGTAGATCAATTGGCCGACATATCTGCCAGCTTGTCGAGGACCTAGCGCTCTGGGATTAGCTAACGTGATTGTGTTTGCTGAGGCGAAGGCGTAGAAGTTCATTCCGCCTGCAAATCCAGAGGGCGCGCTATTGATGAATCGTTTTAAATACGGCGAATACCATCTTGCGCGCATGTGAATCAGGCCAGTGGTGGGGTCGGTTAAAACGCCGTAGCGGCCGTTGTAGGAAGAGGGTGTTTCTAGCGCACCGCTGGAACTACTAAGAGAGCCGTAAGGCGTGTAATCGGTGCGGGCTAGGACGGTCACTCCATCGGCGGCGGCAAGGGCAACGGTGTTGCCGCGATGATCGAAATGATAACTGCGGATGCTGCCATCTGGCCTTTCTTCGTAGAGGAGACCGAGGCCGTAGATGTAATGAGTCGTCTGCGTACCAGTGGTGGCGGAGAGGATTTGTGGTAGTTCTGCGACGGGATTGATGAGGTAGGATGTGGCGACACCCGCGACGGTCCGTAGCTTTAGATGGCCCTCTGCGTTGTATTGATATGTGGCCGCTGAGGTGGGAATGGCTGTGAGTTGATTGCGGACGTTAAAACTATATCCTTGGTTGACCAATGTGGCCCCAACTTTGCCGGGCGCTGAGGTGAGGTTGCCGTTTGGATCGTGGACTATCGGCCCGCTGCTATGAGTGAGAAATTGATCATCGTTGTTATAGGTTGTCGTCCATGAATCTGGAACTCGCGCCTGCGGCTTTGGGACTCGGAACTCGCGTTCCACTTTGCCAACAGCATCCAGTGTAAGATCGAAGCGGGCGATGAGGTAGCCATTGGCATCCAGCTCGTCCACACGGTTCAGGCGACCTGCGATGTCATAGTAATGTTTGCGTTTGGTGTTATTGGGTCGGGTGATTTCATTGAGTTCGCCGTCCTCGCCGTTGGCGAAATTGTCATAATAGGAGAACCGGGAAATCCGGCCTGCCCAGTCGGTAATGCGGATGAGCCGATCCAACTTATCTCGATCATACTTTACTGGGGTGCTTGTTCCCGGGTAGCTGAGTGTGGTTCTGTATTCTCCGGTTGCTGCGCCGGAAAGATCGTAGCCATAACTAATGAGTTGGTTGTTTTCATCGGTGTAGGAGGTAACGCGGTCGAGCGGATCGGCGCGCAAGTAGCTTGCCGAAATGCCATTTTGCGTGACTGTCTCAACATTTCCATTGTCATCAAATGCATAGTTGATTCTGCCAAGGGCGTCTTCGATCCAATCCATCTGCCCGCCTGCATTGAAGTGGCGGGTGGTCTGCTGAGTGGATGGGAAGGTAACAAGCTCTTTGCGTTCCAAGCTTATATCGGTATAATTTACGGTTGTCAGTTTGCTTTCCGGCGTGAGCGTGGTGGTCGGGCGGTCAAGCGAATCGTAGCCCATTGTGGTAGGGGCGGCAGTGCCCTTGGTGAAGCCTGTAAGATTACCATTGAGATCGAGCGTCATTAGTTGAACCTCAGCTCAGGAAGCCCGTTTTTTCTTCTTTCGGTTACGATGTAGTCAGCAAGAAATGCATATCCCTCCTGATTTTCTGATCTCAGAGTTTTCAGCACAGATGTCCAGTGAGTGTTCCAACTAATAGTGATATTAGGTGGAGTTTTCCCGGCGAGTTCATCAACAATAAAACTACGATAGGTGCCTTCAATTGATTTAATCCTTTCAGCTCCAGAATAACTTCGGGCAACATTTTGCCATCCGCAGCCTGCCAGAAACATCGTGAACATCAACCAAATAATCATACTTATCGTTTTCATGGATCGTAGCTTGTATGTATTCTAAAACCTAGAAATATATCTAAAGGGGCTGCTAAGTGAAGCAGAGGGTTTTGTATATTTGGAAAATTTACTAGGCCAATACCGTCACCAACCCTTTGTGTGTAACGAACGTTAGCGCCAGAAAAGTAGCCAGTAGCAAGAGCTGCCGCAGAGCTTATCGCTGGGCCTTCCAATCTAAGAACCGACCCTTGACCGGAAATGTAACCCAATCTGACAAGTCCTACCGAAGTCATTGTTCCCTGGCTGTGGCCATAGAGAGTGATGCCTCCGGTGATGCCCGCTTCATTAAGGGAACGGCCCATGGTATTTGTGAGCGAATCTCCGATGCCTAATAAAAATCCTACCTTCTGCCAACCAGTCTGGACGATGTCAACTAAAGCGTTATTGGTGGGATTTTCCCAGAAGGGAAAGTTTTGAACGTCTGCATCTGCTTGCGCCCCTTTTCCGCCAGTGAGAATTCCCAAACTGCCGAATTGATTATAGGACGCAAGGTTTTGGCTGCCACCACTTGGAAATACCCACCTACCTACTTCCGTGAAGGCTACAATCGTTCCCGCGATTGGGAAACCTAAATAGTTTCCAACGGTTCTGCCGAACGCCCTTGGCCCCAGCCCACTTGGATCAGCAAATGAGATGGGGTTGCCGGCGGCAAATGCATAGAAGTTCATGCCACCCGCGAAGCCTGCGGGATCGGCGTTGATGAAGCGTTTTAAATACGGCGAATACCATCTTGCGCGCATGTGAATCAGGCCAGTGGTGGGGTCAGTGAGGGCGCCGTAGCGACCGTTGTAGAGAAATGGTGTTTCCAGCGCGCCGCTGGTATTACTGAGAGAACCGTAGGGCGTGTAATCGGCGCGGGCTAAGACGGTCACGCCACCGGCGGCGGCGATGGCGACGGTGTTGCCGCGATGATCGAAATGATAACTGCGGATGCTACCATCTGGCCGTTCTTCGTAAAGAAGACCGAGGCCATAAATGTAGCGAGTCGTCTGCGTGCCGGTGGTGGCGCTCAGGATTTGTGGTAGCTCCGCGACGGGATTGATGACGTAGGTTGTTGCAACACCCGCAACGGTCCGGAGTTTCAGGTGGCCTTCTGCGTTGTATTGATATGCAGCCGCTGAGGTGGGGACACCTGTGAGTTGATTGCGGACGTTAAAACTATATCCTTGGTTGACCAATGTGGCCCCAACTTTGCCGGGCGCTGAGGTGAGGTTGCCGTTTGGATCGTGGACTACCGGCCCGCTGCTATGAGTGAAAAATTGGTCATCGTTGTTATAGGTTGCCGTCCATGCATCTGGAACTCGCGCCTGCGGCTTTGGGACTCGAAACTCGCGTTGGACTTTGCCAACAGCATCCAGTGTAAGATCGAAGCGGGCGATGAGGTAGCCGTTGGCATCCAGCTCGTCCACTCGGTTCAGGCGACCTGCGATGTCGTAGTAGTGTTTGCGTTTGGTGTTATTGGGTCGGGTGATTTCATTGAGTTCGCCGTCCTCGCCGTTGGTGGAATTGTCATAATAGGAGAACCGGGAAATCCGGCCTGCCCAATCGGTGATGCGGATGAGCCGATCCAACTTATCTCGATCATACTTTACTGGGGTGTTTGTTCCCGGGTAGCTGAGTGTGGTTCTGGATTCCCCGGCTGCTTCGCCGGGAAGATCGTAGCCGTAA
>JBGSUW010000083.1:0-3474 GCA_041753275.1 Akkermansiaceae bacterium
CGCCAACGCCGCCGCCGCACCATGCACCGCCCGCGCCCAAGCAGGCGAAGTCGCACCCGCCTGCGCCGCCAGCACACCGAAATAAACGCTATCGGCCTGCCGCCGCGTCAGCGTCCACTTCGTCCGCCATGGAGCAGATTCATGCTCCCACCAGAAATCCGGTGCCCACCCTACCTCGGGACTCCACCTGCCGAAAAACAAGCCGCTACATGCAACTCCATGCGTCGCCACCGTTTCCAAATGCTGCAACGCCCGTTCCTTGGTTCGTGCTGCGATTCCAGGAGCGGCCAGCAGCGCGTATTGCGCAATGATGCCGCCGCACCAGCCGCTCTGGTAAGGTGCCTTTGCCTCAGGCAAATCAACTCCGTAAACACCGGGTTCCTCCAACCAAAGATCCCGATCAAAGTGCTCCACCACCGCAGCCACCGCCGGCATCTGACTCACCGATACCGGTGCATGACGACTCCACTCTTGCTCCTCACTCCACCTGTGAAGCTCCTCAAACAACCCAGCCAACGATGGCGTGGAAAATTCCGAAACCACAAAATTCATGCCCAGCCGCTCGCCAGCCGTCCGCTGCGCAGCGAGATCCACACTCGCTGTCTGCGTGCTCATGTGCGTGTAGCGCACCGATCGCACACCCGGCGCACCGATCCATAAACTCGCTGGCTGTGCCCCACCCCGCTCTTCAAAGTCCCACAGCGTCTCACCCCACTCCGTCTGAGCCGGACCCGCGATGAATCCAGCCCGCTGCGTTTCCGCATCCCACCATGCAAAAACCGGCCACGCGCAATCCCCCGAGCGCAGTTGCAGCCGCCCAGGGCCGCCCGCCACATCCAGCCGCGGAATATCCGCGATCAGATCGGGGCGCGGACTGGCCGACTCCAGTTCATTCAATCGCGGTGAATACGGTAAATTTCGCGAAGTTTGCCGATTGCCGCCATACACCGCCCCAGGCATCAGCACAAACACTCCTGGGTGCCACTTTGGGAATTCCACCCGCAAGCCCGCTGCCACACCTTCAGCAACCCCGCTCACCACTTCAGCTTCAAGTCGCCAGCGGTGGTCCCCCTCAGGAAAAAACCCGCCGCTCCACTCAGCTTCACGCCAAGTCATGGCTTCGTTTAGCCGCGTTTCCGCCACCCGATGCTGCCCCTCGTGAGCGCGTAGCCCGGCTTCTATCGAAACAGGAAACTCCATTTTTGGAGAAACTATTGCATCACCTATCACCTCATCCATAGACCCGAATTTCAAAGACACGAGGCGCTCCGCCGCCGTGGGTTGCGAGGCACTCCAGCGTCAAGCTACCCGCGTTCCGTGACTCCGGCAACTGATGCACGCACTGCCTTTGTAAATTATCCGTCACCTCTGCGATCAACTCACCGTCTAGCCGCAAGCGGTAATGCCGGACGCATTCAGGCATCGGGGCACGCAAGGTTTTGGCACTCGCCTTATCGCTGCCGCTGAGGATAAGCTCCCGCGCCAGCCCGGTATCGAATATGATCCGAATTTCGCGAAGCCCCACCGGCTGCGTCCAAGTGAGGGTGAGCGTTCCCTGCGGTGCGGCGGCCTGCCATGCATGCTTCTCTTCATCCGCCCACGGCCCCCAGACGGCTTGCAAATCGCGGGTCACCCCGTCCAGCACGGCATCGGCTGGTGCCGCCGCGCTATCGGCAGTGGCTACCGCTTGGCGTGCAAGATCGAGCGGATCCTCGTTGCGATAGCCGGGGAGGAAACAATCGTCGCGCACCAGTTGGCGGCGTAACGCTTGAAGATTCACCTCTGCACAACGCGCGGATCCTTGCCCCACCAATTGCGCAGCAGCAGTGCCGATCGCCTGCCCCATCACCGCACAAGTGCCCATGACCCGGGTAGCGGCGAAGGCAACGTGAGTGGCCGAGATGTTACGACCCGCAAATAGTAAGTTGTCCACATTCCGAGAGTGCAGGGCGCCAAAAGGAATGCTGAAAAGATGCGGGAACCAATGCTGGACGCAGGCAGGCTCTGGGTTCGCATCCACACCCGAAGGCGGATGCAGGTCCATCGGCCAGCCGCCGTATGCCACCGTGTCATCGCTCGTTTCCGCCCGCCGCACGTCATGCTCGGTGATGACCTCGGGCCCGAGAAAACGGCGACTCTCGCGCTTGCCGGTAATCGGTGCCACCCAATCGAGCGCCCAGTTTGCCGCACCGGGATGCACACCAGAGTTTTTCACGTAATCCCACACACCCATCGCAATCGCCCGGCATTCGCGGCGGATGGCTTCGTCGTCCTTGAGCGTGTCTAACTGACCGCCCCACTCGAACCACCAGTAGCCATACTCGTAAGAATGCACATCGCGGTGGCCTTGGAAATCTTCTGGGCTAAACTTGCGCGCCCATGCCGGTGCCTTGAACGGCATCGGTCGTCCATGATCCCGTGCCATGAACATCATCGAGCTGCCAAGCCGCTGCCCATCGCGTTCCTCGTGGGCGAGTGGCTCATCAAATTCAGACCGCGCCTCCCGGCCCTCGGTAAAATCCGCACCGGCCTCCACTCCGAGGCGGCCGTCGCCCGTGCAATCGGCAAAAAATTTCGCATAAATAACGAAGGCGTCTTCCGTGCACTGCCGCTCTGCGTGAGCAGCGACGAGGCGACGCGAGCCATCGGGCGCAGTCGTGACCTCCGTGCCCACCACATCCGTATCCAGCAGCAATGTGATCCGTGACTCGGCCGCCACGAGGGTGTAGAGCAGCATATCAAACACAGAGGCAGAGCGCTGCGGGTTTTCCGCCGCATCCAGCAGCCGGATTTCCTCTAAAATCCCCGTCTCCCGCGCTCCCGGCTTCTGGCCATGGGCATCCGCCCCCACAATGTGCATGCGGATTTCCGAGGATGCGTTTCCGCCAAGCATTGAGCGGTTCTGAACAAGAACAACGCGCAGTCCATTGCGAGCTGCCGCCAGCGCCGCACATACTCCCGCCAAGCCACCGCCTGCGACGAGAAAATCAGTTTCTAAATTTTGAATTAAAAGAGGCATCACTAAAAGAACGCGATTCATTGGGCACGCCAAATGATCGGAGATGAACCCAGTAGAATCAACTTCGATTGTTTTTGTTTTTAAAACGAGACGCCTGAAAGAACTCAGACGCCGTAGAAAAGCCTCCTGCATCACAGCATTGGCTGCGATGCAGGAGGCGATGAAAAACGCAATTGGACAAACAAACAAACAAACAAATTAAGCAGAGCGACGGCGGCGGAGAGCCATCAAGCCGACTCCTGCAAGGAGAGACAACGCGGAGGAAGGCTCAGGGATATAGTTGAGCGTCAGCACCGGATCACTGGCGGTGCCAGCAGTCTCACGCGATGCGATGCGGAAGAAGTCATTCGCGCCTGTGAGGGTAGGTGTGCCCACCCAGAGGTTCAGAGCTCCACCTGCGTTGTCAATGGCATCAACGCGCGAGAGCAAAGCGGCGGTGCTGGTGAAGCCCAAGC
>JBGSUW010000084.1:0-5706 GCA_041753275.1 Akkermansiaceae bacterium
ACGGATGCGCGGAATCGCAGCGTCCTCCAAGCCTAAAGCAATTTCCGCAACCTGTGCTTCGCTATAGAAGGCACCGAGGCGATCCAGCAACACCTGATCTGTTATCCCGCCCTCTGGCATGGGAGTCACTTCCAGCAAGATATGGAAATGATTCGACATTACGCAGTAAGACAAAACCCGGCAACCGGTAAACTTCTCACACATCCGCATCAATGTCCGAAAATGCTCTCGCTCATCGTCTTTAAGCACTAAGAATCGCCCATTTACGCGAGAAACAGCGTGATAAATTTCTGGTTTTGTCTGTGAGTTTTCCCAAGGGGCGATCCATCGTTTGCGATTGTTCATGGCAGATGCGAGAAGAGATAGCGGATAAATTCCGGGAGGTCGATCAAAACTTTTGATAAAAAGTCTGGCTTGGTGTCATGAAAAGTCTGGCTTGGTGTCATGAAAACTTTTGACAAAAAGTCTGGCTTGGTGTCATGATCTAAATTCCTGATAAAAAGTCTGGCTTGGTGTCATGGCGGCTGTTCATGGCAGATGCGAGAATAGATAGCGGATAAATGCCGGGAGGTCGATCAAAATTTCTGATTAAAAGTCTGGCTTTAGCTCATGCCGTTTTTTCGCTGCGAGTGAAAAAGTCTGGCTTTGTGTCATGCTGAAGAGCCGATCTGGGAAGAGGAAAAAGGGGTTACGGTTCAGGGATCTTTATTCTTCGTCGAAACCGGGATAGGAACTGCTGAAATCCTATTCAAAAATGGAGGTTGTGCGGCTTGCGCACCAAGAAGTTCTCCATCTAATGTAGAAACCCTCACTGCCCAACCAGCATAAGCATAACCCGACCAACTTTTAGCGAATAGACCATCGATTTTTAAAGTTCTAAAATCTGCTTCAAGGTAGATAAGTGAATGCTCCTTATAGACGCATCCTCCTTCACATGGAATCACAATTCTATCTTCTGGCGGAACTCGGTAGATTTTTGTGGCACGCCCGTTCACGAATCGCTGGTTCTTGTCGTTTAACGGAAAGCCGAACCAAAACACGTCAACAACAACGTCAATTTCAGTCCCCCTATTGTCTAGGGTGATTCCCAGAGTCCGATTACTCCATTTATCTTTTCCTGAAATTGAGAGAAAGGCTGCTTTGTCGCCACGTTCGGCAGCCCAAGTTTTAACCCATTTCTCCCTTTTTGTAGACACTAACATGGTTTGGGCGCTCACCTTCACCCATCGCTTTTCCCACTTACTCGCCAAGGCCTGATCTTGGTCTGAGAGGATTTTTGTCTGGAGCCAAATCGACTTGCTGTTTTTTAGAAGAACGCGTATCTCACTACCTTGATTCCTCTTACCTTCGATTCTGCCAAGGATCGTACGCCCGGTTTCTTTTTCAGTCCATTTTCTGAATCCATCAGCTAAAACCGGCTCATCGCCCAATGTAACCTCGGGCGTAAGTAGAAAAGCGAGGGTAAGAATAGATTTGAGGATTGATTTCATAGTACACGTGGTCGGACCGCCTAGCAGGGGAATACTACTTTGTCGATATGGAAACCTGATTTGAACGAGAAGAGTTGGCAGATCGAACATAATGCTCGCCTTGGAAAGTAATGCTAGAAATTTGCTTTTTCACCGAGCGCGTAGAATACACTGAAGGCCGTTCTGATAAAGGAAAAAGGGGGGCGAGGCTTACGGATTGCTAGGAATTTCCTTTTAGGGTGAAGGCGGTTGAGAGAGCTGGTGGCCGGACCGGAGGCGGGGAAAAGGGGAGTTTGGGTAAAGCTGAAATGCTGGAAATTGAAACGCTGAAAAGTAGAATACTCTGCGGAACGCTAGGATTTTGCTGAATTGGGAGAATTCACGATGGTTTTAATTCGACGCGAACGTAGCCATCCGGACCGCTATGCCAAGAATTCTTTTTGGCAGCGGTTTTTAGGATTTGGAAAGCAGGCGGGACGCCCGTGCTCCTTTCTTAGCTGGATTCAAAGACCAAGATGCGCCCGTCGTCCAAATGGATTTTAGCGGCTTTCCACGCCTGAGTTTGGTCGAAGCAGTCTGGGTCAGGCTCATGAGGATTCCCGGGGCGGTTGAACCAGTCGAGATCCGGTTCGCCGTCGGGTATCCATTCTTTGATCGCCTGCCAGGGCGGGTCGATGGGTTCTATGGTTTCGATATTGAATGGCGGCGAAGGTTGGCGGGCGAGTTGGATGACGCCCTCCCACAAGCCGTGGAGGCGGAGGAAGAATTCGACCTGCTCGGGGCTCTTCACGACACCTACGAGTTTCATAGGAGCTTTGCAGCACAGGCACTGGAGAGGGTCGGCTCCCCAGACTTTGAGGATGAGGTCGCGCGAGAGGGGACGCATGGAACCGGCGCTTTGCTTGGGTGGTGCTGGGACGAGGAGAACCTCGGATTTGAGTGAGACCTGAGATTGGAGATTTGAGATCGTGGCAATACGCGGGGACTCAATGATTAAAAGTCTGGCTTGGTGTCATGTTGGTATAGTCGGTAAATTTGGTGTTTCTGAATTATCTGGTCAACTCAGATTTAATATGTCCTAACTTGGGTTAGGAAATCAAATAAGGTGAGATGCAATTGATAGATCCTGCGCTTTAACCACCAATCACTCAGCCATCTCGTGAAAAATTCTGTCAGTTTCATCCGAGCTTTTAGCTTGATGCTATTTGTGACGCTTGCCGTTTTCACTCACAAAAGTAACGGCCAAGTTTTGATTGATGATCACATGGAAGGATATCCCACTGCGACGGCAAGCAGTGTGTACCCAGGGGTTGAAGATGCTGTTCCTGCGAATTGGCAGACTCAGACATCCTGACCTACCCCCCGAGCACTGCGGATTAGCAGACAGGCGCAAGGAAACGGAATGATCCCAAACTGGTAATTCCTGCAATCGTCTTCATGCTAGCGCCATGCCGCAGATTCAGCTTCCCATCTTTCCGTTCAGCAGCACCGCCATCACTTCCGAACTGGCCTTCGAGCAGCGTGTGCGACGACAATTAAAGTTACCCCCTGACGACAATTAAAATTACCCATTGAAGGGCAGGTTTTTCGAGGTGAGGCGGCATGCTGTTTGACTTCGGTCGGGGTGGCGGGTGCTGCTTCGGGTTGTGGTCACAAGAACCCAACTCAACAAGCTCGTGATCGAGCGCAACCAAGGAAAAACTATCAGCATGTGTGCAATGAAAGCAGGGATGTCCCGCAAGACGGCGGGCAAGTATTTGAACCAGGACAATGGCCTCGAAGCGCGGCGGGTGCCGCATACGTGGAAGACGCGCAAGGATCCTCTGGCGGAGATCTGGCCGAGGGCGCAGGAGATGCTCGAGTAGTAAAAAAAGTCTGACTTTTTTACAGGCCCGGATCTCGCAGCAGGCTGCGAATCCTCAAAGCGGCAGCGGGCTGCACGCAGTCCAAAGAAGAGGCAGCAGCCATTTCTAAAATTACCAAAACCACGAGAGACACAAATGGTTTACGAGAACAATCGCCACTTATCGCAGAGTATTGGAAGAGCTTGTCGAGTACTCGTTGTGATTGACATGGACTGCTGCAGCCTGCTGCCGCTTTCCCGGAGCTAGCCTGCTGGCCCGGATCTCGCAGCAGGCTGCGAATCCTCAAAGCGGCAGCGGGCTGCACGAAGTCCAAAGAAGAGGCAGCAGCCATTTCTAAAATTACCAAAATCACGAGAGATACAAATTGTTTACGAGAACAATCGCCACTTAGCCCAAGTTTCTTTTCGTCCTCCTGATTTCGGCGATTTTGCCCGGCGTATATTTCCGTAGCAAAACCGTCAAGAGCACTCCCGTCGTCCAAATCGTCGAATCGTTCCGCAATCCGGAAGGGCAACCACGCCAGCGCATCCTAGCATCTTTAGGTGATGCCAGCCTGCCCGACGACGAAAAAACCGGCATCGCGTATTGCGCCAATGATAAATGACACCGGAGGGGGTGCGCATTGCGCCAGGATTCATGACACCCTGTGCTTGGAGTGGTTTTGACAAGGTTTTCCGCAGGGGTGGACGGAGTGGAGGCGCAGGGAGCGATAGCGACCGAAGCCGGAACGCAGTCCACCCCTGCGGCGGCCCGCTGGGGGTGGGTCTCTCCTGCTCGCTCCATTTCCTCATGACGGTCTTCTTCGATGCGCTCAACGATGGTGAAGATCTTTTCCAGTCGCGCTTCGATGTCGGCTGATAGGTCCATTGGGTCGAGGGCGGCACGGGTGGCGTGAAGCAGAGCTTTGGTTTCAGCGCTGACTTTGGCGCAGGCCAGTAGCCGATCGCAGGGCGTGGCGGGGGCGTCGTATTTCTTGCAAACTTTGCTGCCTATCCTTTGTTTTTCAATGAGCTTCATCACCGGAGGAGGTAAGTCGTTGCGCCAGTATCATAAAAAGTCCGACTTATTGTCGTGACTTTCCCGACGAGTTTCATGGGGGGAGCTTCCCCAGATTACAGGCGAATTGGCCAAAGCTCGGTCAAGCGGCTGGCTGGTATGAAATGATGCGAAAAAAGGGTGAGAGCCGGGCATCCTCGTCCCGCTCCAAGGAGAAGATCAGCTTGCCACGTTTAAAAGGCCACGGCATGCGCTTTGTTTTGATGCGGGATCCTTCGACTGGAAAAGAATCCTCACAAATGAAGGTGAGGGTCTTCTGTGTGAAGCTTTCCGGTCCGTGCAGAACCTTGTAGCTGATGAGTTTCACAGAGCGCCGCCAATTTCCCTGCACCGCAGAAAAAACTTCTTTTTCCGAAACAAACCCGGCTATGACCGCGAATCCGGCCGTTGTTTGTTTGGCGTTATGGATGAGTTCGTCCCCAGGTAGTTTTGAATTGACGGTTATTTGCTCCACAGCGCCAGCAACCAGCGATGATAGCGATAGAAGGATGACGGGGAGTATTTTCATGGGTAAACGGAACGTCCCCTTGTCAGAGCGGCTTGTTTTTAAAGCCTCAGATGCGCCGACGGCGCAATAAAAGTGCGTTGATTCCAAGCATCCCCATTAGCGCGGAGGACGGTTCCGGAATGAACAACGTGTAGCCGATATCTCTGAGCATGCCGATCTCGACGGGCTGGTATTGTCGAATATCTAGACCCTCGGGGACAGCACCTTCATGGTTCATCATATACAAGGGAGTGCCATTCGTTCCGGTGTAGAAATCTGTATCCAAGTGAGAACCCGAGCTGCCGCCAATCCACAGCGTGGGGGAGAATAGGAAAACTGGATCACCCCCGTTTGCTGCCACCGCGTTAGCGCCTAGAAAGTAGAGCCCTGCCGCTCCAGTTCCTCCCACCGAAGCAGTATTCCACCTCGATGTGTTCAGTTCGAAACTGGAATTGATAAGCGCACCGGTGGAATCGCCGACAAATTGATCGAAAGGTGCCCAGATCGAGGGGTTGCCGATCAGTGTGCTATAAGTGTCTTGCCCGGACTGCAGAATTCCGGATGCGAACCCAAGGGCATGGGTGATTTCATGAATTCCGGTTGACACCATATCGATCTCTCCAGGCTGGAATGTGTCGCCTGTGGCCCATTGAAACCCATCGAAATTCCAGTTTACCACGCCGTCGGCAAGTGTCGGCGACGGTACAAAACCGGATTTGTTGCCTGTTCAAAACCGGACAATTTGTTAGAGGCCAAAAGTGCCTAAAATTGAGGGCCAAATGTCTTTTGGATCCTGTTCAACAACCCAGAATTTTTGGTTCGGATGATG
>JBGSUW010000085.1:0-66763 GCA_041753275.1 Akkermansiaceae bacterium
TGTCGGAGTTGGTATTGTTGTTGTTTTGCATAAGCCCCATGACCATGACAGCCAACCCCGCAACCTTCTACCTTTCATTGACGCCCTGCCACATCACCGGCCAAGCAAGCAGCCTGCCCGCGCAGCGGCTTAGTTCAACAATTGCAGGCAGTTCACCGGATAGTGCCGGCGGTGCCTTTCCCGACCAGCGTGCAAAAAGTGGCGGCATCCCAGTTCGAAAGCCGGATACCGACGGGGTTGCTGGGGCCGGGGGGAAGGTTGTGGAATTCATCGGTGCGCTCACCTCGCTTGAGGACGCCGAGATCGTAGCGGAACCATGGGCATGGCAGAGCCGCCGTCTGATAGGATCAGTCCCCTGCCATTCTACACATGCGGTGGTCATGAAGCCGCGGGGACAGGCCACTCCTTTACTCGACATCCTCAGCGCTTGGATTACCCTCCCCGGAGATGAACGCCCTCTCCGGCCACCTTTTCTGGGACGTAAACCGGGATGAAATCGATCCCGTGAAGCACGCCTCATGGCTGGTGCACCGCGTCCTTGAATACGGCCGCTGGTCGGACTGGCAAATCCTCGTTTCCGAATACGGGAAGCCGCGCCTAGCCGAGCTGGCAACCGGGTTGCGTTCCCTTTCCCCGCAAACCTTGGCCTTCTGCTGCGCCTGCTTCCAACTCCCAAAATCCGCCTTCCGATGCTCCGCCTCAATGCCGTCCCTGAACCTGTAGCCCTGCTGCTCGGGCAGATCGGCTCCCACGAGGCGCTCGGGCAGTTCGCCGTGAGGGGCGGGACCTCGATGGCGCTGCGCTTCGGTCACCGCCAATCGGTCGATCTGGATTATTTTACAACTGCGGAATTCCAGCCCCAGGAGCTTTTTGATGCTCTTGGCCTTGGTGCGGCCACCATCCTTTCGCTTTCAAGAAACACCCTCAGCCTTGATGCGGGAGGTGTGAAGATCGATCTGCTCCGGCACGCCTATCCGGAACTGGCACCCATCGACAAGATGGACGGACATCGTCTCGTTTCGCTACCTGATCTCGCCGCGATGAAACTCAATGCCATCGCGAACCGGGGATCGAAAAAGGATTTCTACGACATGGCGGAGCTTCTGAAGCATTTCTCCCTGACCGATATGCTCGGCTTCTTTTCCCGCAAGTATCCCAACACCGATCCCTTCGCCGTGATCCGCAGTCTCGCGTGGTTCGAGGAAGCCGAGCAGGAACCCGACCCAATACCGATTCTCGACCAGACCTGGGAATCGGTGAAGCGGATCGTGACCGATGCTGTTGGCGGACTGTAAATCGGCTCAATCTGCGCTGTCTCACATTTTTAAAAGTGGACGGATTTCACGATAGAGGTCTGGACTTGGCTGATCTACTTCCTACGACAACATGTCAGACTTTTCACGACGTGCATGGATGCTGGAAGCGTAAGCAGGAGCAAGCGAAGTGCTTATTCCAAGGAATGATGGACTCGGTGAGTTAGACGAAGTTGGGATGCGGCCGCTGATCGAAAGCGCGGTGACGAGCCATGGAACGGAAGCCGAAGAGGGCGATGAAGACGAAGCAGATGGCAGGCAGCCAGAAAGACATGCGGACCCCGCTGGAGTCGATGACGATGCCTTGAAGCTGGGTGAGCACCGCGCCGCCGACGATGGACATGATGAGGAAGGCGGAGCCGATCTTGGCTTCCTCTTCTTTCATGTTGGAAAGAGCGATGCCATAGATGGTCGGAAACATGAGCGACATACAGGCCGAAATCATGACGAGGCTGATGAGACCGGAGTTGGCGGCGAGTTCCTTGCCGAAGAGGCTGACGGTGAAAATATCCCCTTGAAGATAGATCGCGCCGATGGTGAAGAGGATGCTTCCCAGAGCGAAGCTGAGCAACATGCCGCCCGGGCTGAAGATGCGGAGCAGGAAGGTGCAGATCCAGCGGCTGGAGAGGAAGATGATCATGGCGACGATGTTCCATGATTGGGCCTGATTGAGGGTGAGTCCGACTTCGCTCATGCCGTAATGGACGATGAAGGTCCAACACATGATCTGGGCTCCGACGTAGAAGAGCTGGGCGATGACACCTTCCCGGAAATGGGGGAGGCTGAAGATGCGGGCACAGATTTCTCCAAATGGGGCATCTTTGCTTTTTCTATTAAAAGTGGGCATTTTCGCGAAGGCGAAGACGATAAGGAAGGCAGTAACGACGGCGGCAATGATAACGTAAGGCTTGCGGACGTATCCGAGGTCGGCCTTCTGGAGTTTGCTAAATCCTTCTGGATCCATAGCGCGGAAGGTCTTGAGGGCATCGGTGGTGGCACCGCCAAGGGTACCGACGGTGGTGTTGAAGTCAGGCACGCCGTCCTTGTAGAACGAGACGGAGGTTCTATACGCGTCATCATAAGTGATCGTATTGTTATTAGCATCAAGAGTGGCATTGACGGGGACCTTCGCCTCATCCGTGATGAGGTATTGTATCACTTCGGGATTTCCTTGTTTGATGTCGTCGCGGAATTTCTCGACGAGGAGCTTGGGCGCGAGGAGCTGGCTGGCGACGAACATGCCGACGAGCGAGCCTATCGGGTTGAATGCCTGGGCGAGATTGAGTCGCTGGGTGGCGGTCTCGGGAGATCCCATCGAGAGAATGTAGGGATTGGAGGCAGTTTCCAAGAAAGCAAGACCGTAAGTGATGATGTAGGAGCCTAAGGCGAAAATCCAGAATGAGGCGGCGAGGCTGGCAGGGATCGCGAGCAGGGCGCCGAGGGCGTAGAAGCCGAAACCCACCATGATGGCGGCCTTGTAGGAGAACTTTCGAATGAAAAGCGCCGCAGGGATGGCCATGCAAAAATAGCCTGTGTAAAAGGCGAACTGAAGCAGGGTCGCCTGACCGGTGGTGATGATGAAGACGTTCTCGTAAACCTTGACCAGCGGGTTGGTGAAATCGTTCGCGAAGCCCCACAGCGAGAAGCAGCAGGTGGTGAGGATGAAAGGCAGAAGGTATTCCTTGGGGACGGTGCGACTGGAGGACTTATTTTGGCTCACGGGATTTCAGTTGGGTTTACGCGGTGGGTTGAAGGTTTTCGCGGTTACGGGAGTCTTGCTGAAGAATTTCTGATGGCGAGGTTTTGTGCAGGGAAAAATCGGATATCCCGACAATTCAGACTTTCAATGAGAGGGTTTTGATCGACTTCCCAGATTCTATACGTATATTTTCATCCGCCATGAACAATCTGAGAAAGACCCAGAAATTGATCACTGCATTTCTCGCGTGAACATTGCTTTGACAACAAGCCAGAATTTTCATCAGAAATTCCAGCTCTTTCAACGGCCTTCAACCCAAAAGCAATTTCCTAGTAACTATATGATACAAAATCGTATTTACCGATACATAGTATTCTGTGGATTCATATTAGCACCTATTGGCCTACAAGCGCATCCGCTGCTGGTTGAGCATTTAAACAACGCAGGATTTCGTAGTTTAGAAATCGACTTCACCAGAACTACCATGCCGAGCTCAAAATCGGAGGCGGATCTGGAAAAGTATTACCGCCTACAGTATGATGAACATCTATCGGAAAATAAGATTGATCCCGAATCAGCCTCTGGCGCCACGACTGCGCGACAATTTCGTGAGTTACTTGACGCTGCTAAAGCTGCCGAGATTGCAGGCTCGAAGACTGTATATAAATGCATCCTCACTCTTGGGTCCGATGGGGTTCTGATGCAATATTCGGAAAATTTCCGAAAAGATGAGGAATCAGGTGTGGTGTTGGAAAATCCGAGTTGGGATTTCCTTACTCCCACCGCATTATTCCAATATAGTCAGGCGACGGAGATGATTACTCTCCATACTGTTGAGAACACCCTTCGGGCTCATTTGGGTATATTACTCCATGATCTCGGCGTCTTCGGGAAAGCGGAACTGGCCAAAAATATTTTTGCGACTGCGGAATTTCCACTAGTCACTGACGAGCAAGGAAGATTGTCATTGAAAAACAATTATCTCCTGCTTACGGCTGAGCCAGCCAAGGGTGTCAATGCTTTGTCCGGAATTAAGCTAGCAATTAGAGATCAAATCGAAACCTACTCTTTTAACGATTATAAGCACCTCGATAATCCAGACATTTATTTTCCGACAAAAATCGCCTACTCATTTACAAACTCTCAATTTGCGATGGGTTCTGATATAAATTTGTTGACTTGGCAAAGAGATTCCGGCCCATCAAGTGTCCCTCCTCCTATAACTCTTCCAAACTTCGGTTTCATCCGCGTGTTTGACTATCGCTTTGGCCCGGGAGTTTCTTATAACGCATTTCAAAAGCTGCCTTCAGACGAAGAGGCTTTGGAATTTGTGAACGATTCATCCAAGCTTGAAGCGTACGAAAAGAAGTTGCAGGAAAACAAAAATTAGAGAATCCTTCGTCCCTCCTAGGGCTTTGCTATACCGCCGCTCTGACGTCTTGAATGATGAGTTGCAGCGTCGTCCGGCCGCGGAAGGTATTGCGATCAATCGTAAAGGCGATGTCCCATGGCGGATCGGGCAAAGGATACTCGCCACCGCCGAAGAATACCGCGTCTTGTTCATGATAACCTTGGCGCAACATGAAGCGTAGATGGTTATTCTTCATGTGCAGCGGTGGGCGGCTCAGGCCCACTTTGCGTGAGATAAATACCGGTTGCGGATTGCCGTTGCCGAATGGCTGTAATAAATCATAACTCGCGAGAAACTCTAATGATAGCTGATCGAATGATATTTCCGCATCATACATTAACTTTGGTTGGCGTTGCTCCGGGCTGCTATGATTTAAAACATACTCGCCGAAATTTTTCCTGAAGTCGTCCAAGCTTTTTTCATTGATGGAAAGGCCCGCTGCCATCGCATGGCCGCCGCCTGCAATCAAATCCTGATCGCAAGCACGGATCGCCTCGACTAGGGAAATCCCATCGATGCTGCGGCCAGAGCCTTTTCCGATTCCGGCGTCATCAATGGCGATGACAAACGTAGGCTTATGATATTGCCGCATCAGCCGAGATGCCACGATGCCGACGACGCCGTGATGCCAAGTGCGCGAGCCTAGCACAATCACCGGATCCCGTGCGGGATCGAAGTCGCGGTTGAGCATTTCCACCGCCTCGCGGCGGATCAGGCCTTCATGATTTTGGCGCTCTTTGTTATAGGTATCTAATTTTTGCGCGAGCTCTAGTGCGAGCCTGCGGCAATCTGTGGTGAGAGTGGCAAGTGCATCTTCCGGTACGTCCATCCGCCCGGCGGCATTCAGGCGTGGGCCGATGCGGAAGCCCACATCCATGGAAGTGGCCACACCATTCATCCCGGTCACTTCCTGGAGCGCCCGCAATCCCGGATTCATTGTTCTGGGCAAGTGTTTCAGTCCATGCCGCACCATCAAACGGTTTTCTCCGATCATTGGCACGATGTCAGAGATGGTCGCCACGGCTACTAGATCGATGAGCTCTTTTAAATCCAATTCCACGGGCCGCGTCTTCAAAAGCGCATGGCCTAATTTGAACACCACCCCCGCCGCACAGAGATAGGTAAATTCCGTGCCGCACTTCGGATTGACCAGCGCACAGCAGTCCGGCCTGCCACCGAGCTCCGGTTCATGGTGGTCCACGATTAAGACATCGACCCCATCCGCCCGCAAGGCCGCCACTTCCGGGATGGAAACCGTGCCGCAATCCACCGTGATGAGCAAATCAGGCTTGGGTCCCTCCTCCATGCAACGTTTCAACGCCGCCGTGCTCAGGCCGTAACCTTCCGGGCCGCGGCGAGGGAGAAAATAGCGTGGCTCCAAGCCGTAGGCGCGCAAAATCCGGCGCATCAGGGTAATGGAGGTCACACCATCGACATCATAGTCGCCATAAATGCAAATTTCCTCCTTCCGATCCACTGCCAGCAACACCCGCTCCACCGCGAGCTTCATATCAGGGATGAGGAAGGGATCCGCCAGATCTCTTAATTTCGGCCGCAAATAGCCTTCAAGATCCACTCCGGGAGGAAGCCCCCGTTGGCGGATCAAGTGTTCTAGGATGGGTGGAAACGCACCGGCTGGACCCACTTCGTTTTTTTGAAAAGGCTCACCCCGCGCGATCCACCTGAAAGGCTGGGCCCTCATGACGTGCGGCGGACCTTAGCGGGCGATGCCAGAGTGACACAAGATCGGAAATGAAAAGTTGCCAAAACCAGCCTGAAACCGGGCCGGAATCATCACCCGATAATCTAGAACGCCATGCGCACGCCAGCCATCATCGTCCAGCCATTAAAGTTCCCACCAGCGCTACCGCCGTTCATATAAGTGTATTTTACGCCAGACATGAGCTTCAGCTTATGGCCGTAAACATAATAATCGAGGCCGGTGTAGCCGGCGTAGTAGGCATCCCCGCTTTTATCGCCAGCTCCCGGGCTGAGCGCCTCGTAACGGAGCGGCAACAGAATGCCATTTTCCTCGTGACTGGCCGCATATTGGAAAGTGTTCACCCATTGGAGCCTTGCGGATAGGAACCATGTGGGCATGAGCGTGAAGCCGAAAATGTCTGGCTTTCCGTTCGCGCCGTTCCCCCAGAAACTCTCGGCCGCAAGTCCGAAGCGGCCCTCGGTAATCTCACTGGAAATTGCCACGCCATCCGAGTAGGGTGCTGCTGAGGGATTCCCCGTGGATGCGAATCCGGGTTCCGTATTGTGCAGGTAATGAAATTCCGCGAGCGCGTGATCAAAAGTCGTGGCGGCCGTGTAGTCGCGCCCGATTTTGGCGAGGATGATGGCCCCACCATCGAAGTTTGAGAACTCGTCTGTGCGGTCGTTCGAGTAGGTTCCAAGTTCGTAGAACCATCCGCCAGCGATGTTTTTCCCGCCGATCCATGCGCCGGTGAGTTCGCCGCCATACATCATAGTGGCGAGCTGCGAGCGCTCGAACGAAAGAATCTCACGGGACGAAATTTCCTGCTCCCGAGTGAATTTCAGCTCAGCCTTGCCGGCGGAAACGCTGAAAGCTTCGTTAAAAGTCCATGTGAGGTAAATTTCCGCAGTGCGTTTATAGATCCGTGGACTGAGATCGGGCGAAAGATCGAACAAACTGTGAAATTTCAAATGCCGCAGCAGCCGTGCCTTTACACCGAGGCGCAAGCGGCGCACCTCGGTATCGCCCCAGAGTAGATCATCGGGCAAATCATCACTGCCGAATTTCCCACCATCGTCTGAGCCGTAAGCATATTGAAGCTGAAGTTGGCCTTGGAGGGCGAGTTCTTGCAGCAGCGGATTCTCCTCGTTTTTGTAGAGCGTAGGGATTGACCAGTATCGCTCGTAGGCTGAATTTTGCTGCGGCTTCCCTTCTGCGTGGGACTGGATCATGGAAGCGCCCAGCACGAGCAGGGCAGCGATGTGGCATCGAGTTGTCATAAGGCGTCTCCCTTGTGCATCCGCACCGCCCGGGAGGCAAGAATCGAGCATTGGATGCGAAGGATGTGATGCGATGAGGGCAGAATCTTCACAAATATTATCGAACCCGCCACCAGCTTACGGAACGAGTGCATGGTGATTCGCAGTATATGCGTTGCTCGTTGGTCGAAATTGTAGAGACTACGCCTATGTTACCACTCTTCGAAAGCATCCGCCAAGTGTCGCCCCATGCGGAGCCGATCCTTGTGATTTCCATCACGGCGATGCTGGGCCTGCTCATCGGCAGCATCAAGGTGGGAGGCATTAAGCTCGGAGTCGCGGGGATGCTCTTCAGCGGGCTTCTACTCGGTCATTTTGGCTTGAAGCTGGAGCCGGAATTGATGAGTTTCCTCAAAGAATTCGGCCTTGCGCTCTTCGTCTTCACGGTAGGATTACAGCTCGGCCCCGGGTTCTTTAATTCGCTCAAAAATGATGGATTGAAACTGAATGCGCTCGCGATGCTCATCGTTTTTTCCGGCGCATTTCTAATCTTCGTGCTCGGTCACTACGTCTTGGGATGGAACCCAGGAGTGCTTGCAGGGATTTTCTCTGGTGCCTCTACCAATACCCCATCCCTGGGTGCCGCCCAGCAGGCGATGGCCACCACTGGCAATAGCGATCTCGCGGGACAAGCCGCCATGGCCTACGCGGTGGCCTATCCCTTCGGAGTGCTCGGCATCATCCTGGTGATCATCCTGCTGCGCTTGATCTTCCGAATCGATACGAAAAAAGAACTCCAGGATCTCAAAGAAAAAATGTCTCACGGTGTGAAGGTCTTACAACGCGTCACATTGCGGGTAGATAATCCCAACCTCGATGGAGTGACCATCGGCAATGCGCCCGGCCTAGGTGAAAATGGCGCGATCGTCTCACGCATCCGTCATAGAGATCGAGAGGAGGTGTCCAGCGTCACGGGGAAGACCAAGCTCTCGCTGGGTGATGTGATTCTTGTCGTGGGATCTTCGGTCCAGCTGGAGAAAGCGGCACTCAGTATCGGCACCAAGGTGGAAGAAGATTTGAGAAAAGCTCCCGGAAACATCATCGCAAAACGCATCATCGTGACCCACAAGGACATGATCGGCAAAACCATCGCCGCCACCCGCATCGGCGACCGCTTCGGGGTGACGATCAGTCGGGTCAGCCGCCAGGATATGATTTTAACGGCGATACCTGATTTAAAACTCCAGTTCGGCGACATGCTCAATCTTGTAGGCGAGGAAACCGCCATTAGCGAAGCCGCCAAGGTGCTAGGAAACTCTGTGAGACAACTCAATGAGACGAGTTTTGCCTCAATCTTCCTTGGTCTCACGGTCGGGATTCTGTTTGGCCTCTACCCTTGGTCCCTGCCGGGCATGCCGGTGCCGCTGCGCCTCGGGTTGGCTGGCGGGCCATTGATCATTGCCATCCTGATGGGTCGCATCGGCAGGATCGGGCCGCTGGTCATCCACATGCCCATCAATGCCAACACCGCCTTCCGGGAACTCGGCATCATCTTCTTTCTCGCCTGCGTGGGCTTGGGTGCTGGCGGAAAATTTGTGGAAACCGCATTCTCAAGCGAGGGCCTGCGCTGGATGGCCATGGGAGCCGTCGTCACTGTGGTGCCATTGCTGCTCGCGGGAATCATTGGCCGCAAGCTAATGGGTTTAAATTATCTCACCCTTTCCGGCGTGCTTGCAGGGAGCATGACCGATCCTCCAGCGCTTGCCTTCTCCACGAAACTCGCCAACTCGGACTATCCATCACTCGCCTACGCCAACGTCTATCCACTCACGATGGTGATGCGCATCCTCGTCGCACAAATCGCGGTATTATGGCTGTGTTGAACAAGGATTTTGGCAAAAAAGCGAGCAGTTCGATTCACCGGAGACAGGCTTAATTCCATTGATTTTGGTTTTGACACCCGTCAGGCTTTTCGCTAAGAAGGGCCTAGGAACTCCCCGTTCCCACCTGTCCCTGTCACCTTACTATTACTTATCCCATGATTAGAAAAAATCTTCGCCCGCTGTGCAGTCTGACCGCTTTATTGGGAACCGCTGCCCTTTCACAAGCCGCTCAATTCGCCAACTTCCAAGTCGGCAGCTTCAATCCATCTGCCTCTCCTGGCTACCTTGCAACTTCCAAGACTGAGAGTGTAGCGCTTGGTACGCTCGGGAATTTCACCACCACCATTACCACCACCGCACCATGGGATCCATCTGGCCCTGCGACTGGCGTGGCCATTCCCGAAACTTGGGTAGAGCCAGCATACTCCGGGCAATTAAGCGGATTGACCGTTCTTGGATTCCTAGCCCGTGCCAATAGCTCCGTCGCAATTCAGTTCAACTTTGCGTCCCTTACCGGTGGCTTCCTCCCGGCGGGTTCTGTCATCGCTTATAATGACATTGATGGATTGGAACAAGTTACCTTTTCCAGCAGCGTTCCATCATGGTATTCCACCGCGCCTTTGGAATTCTACCAAGTCGGCACCAATATCGGCTCGCCTTGGGGAACAGGTCAGCCTGTTCCCGGCCCTGGCGATATCCCCTCCACCGCCGGATCGACCGCTAACAATCTTGTCCTCACCGGCTCAGGTCTCGGCGTGCAGACTGACGGAGTGACAAATTTCATCGTCACACAAGCGGACCTCACCTCCCTTAGCATCAGTGCGAATGGGAGCCTTGATACACCCTTCGCCCAAGCAGTCGCAGTCGGCCAGATCCCTGAGCCCTCTGCTGCAGTAATCATCGGTGCACTCGGACTCATCGGCCTGCTACGCCGTCGTTAAGTTCCAAAGCTATTCTGTAACTTCGGGGATCTTCCACTTTCCGGACCTCAATCCACTTGAGGTCCGGATTTTATTTTACGGGGTGCGCGCCGAACGTCACCCAGCGCGCCCTCTAGCCGTAACCCCCTCTAAAATCAGAAGATACGCGAAGCCCTCCGCAATCCATGCAATGCCAGATCTCGGGCGAAGTGGCTAAATCACGCCCTTGAACGTTCTCGCACTCACCATTCTCGTCAGCAGTTGCCTAGCAGGCATCTTCATCTGCTGCTTCGCCATCGAATATCACCGGCGCAAGCACAAGTGCATGGAACGCGATTCTTTACTTCCCCTTGAGGATGCGCCCGCATCCAACAATCGCTCCAAATCCGCATGACCACCACCACGATCACCTACGACGACCGCAGCGTCCGCCGCTTCATGACCGCCTCCATCTTCTGGGGGATTATTGGCATGGCAGTAGGCGTCCTAGCCGCCACCCAGCTCTCATGGTGGCAGATGAACGGAAAATTTCTAGAAACCATCACCTTCGGATTATTCAAGGCTGAGGGACTTTCTTACATCACCTTCGGTCGGATCCGCCCTCTGCATACCAATGCAGTAATCTTCGCCTTCGTCGGCAATATGGCCTTCGCCGGTATCTATTATTCCACGCAGCGATTGTGCAAAGTCCGCACGGCCTCGGATTTACTCTCCGCCATTCACTTCTGGGGTTGGCAGGCGATCATTCTGGGTGCGGCCCTTACCTTGCCGGCGGGACTCACTCGGGGCAAAGAATATGCGGAACTAATCTGGCCGCTCAACATCGGCGTGGTCGTCATCTGGGTAGTCTTCGGTATCAACTTCTTCTGGACCCTGGCAAAACGCAACGAGCGCTCACTCTATGTTTCCCTCTGGTTCTATATTGCGACGATTGTCACCATCGCGATGCTATACATCGTCAATCACCTCTCCATTCCCACGTCATGGGTGCATTCCTACCCGATCTTCGGCGGAGTGCAGGACGGGCTGGTACAATGGTGGTATGGCCACAATGCCGTCGCCTTCTTCCTCACCACCCCGATTCTCGGGATCATGTATTACTTCGTCCCGAAAGCTGCGGATCGTCCGGTTTACTCATACCGCCTCTCGATCATTCACTTCTGGGCATTGGTATTTATCTATATCTGGGCAGGCCCCCATCACCTTCTCAATACCTCGCTACCCAAGTGGCTTCAATATCTCGGAATGTTGTTTTCCCTGATGTTATGGGCCCCATCATGGGCGGGGATGCTCAATGGCCTGCTCACTCTGCGTGGCGCATGGGATAAACTTCGCACCGAGCCAGTCCTGAAATTCTTCGTCGCCGCTGTGACGTTCTACGGCATGGCCACCTTCGAAGGACCGCTGCTTTCCATCCGTGTCGTCAATGCGCTCTCCCATTACACTGACTGGACAGTAGGACACGTGCACTCCGGCGCGCTAGGTTGGAATGGATTCATGGCGGCAGGCATGTTCTACTGGCTTGCACCGCGATTATGGAACACAAAACTCTGGTCCAAATCCCTCGCAAACATGCACTTCTGGATCGGCCTGGTGGGTATTCTCCTCTATGTCTCCTCGATGTGGGCCGCCGGAATCATGCAAGGGTTGATGCTGAGTGAAATCAATCCAGGCGGAGCCACTTTGAAATATGAGTTCATCGAAACGCTGCAACAGATCAAAATCTTCTATATCTTCCGGTCCTTCGGTGGAGCCTTGTTCATGCTGGGATTCATCCTTTGCGCGATCAATATCTTCATGACCGCCCGCTCCGGAACCGCCACTGATGCCACCGCGGAGGTGATCGTGCTGGAACGCGAGCAAAAGGACCGCATGACCTTGGCAGAAACCTTCAAGAGCGATCCTGTAACCCATGTCATTCTTGGGCTCGCATTCATGATTCTATGGTTCTTCCTGCCACCCCACGCGGACAAGGCGGCGTTCCTAGTCGCAATTCTACTCATCGTCCGGGCTGTCAGTCTGTTTAAGAAAAATGGCAATCAATGGGCAGATTTCTTTGATCGACTGATCGAAAACTATTTACCCTTCACCGTCCTGATTTTCCTCGCCGCCGCCATCGGTGGCGCCGTGCAGATCATTCCCTCGCTGATGGTCAACAAGGCAGCAAACGTCGATGAGCGAATCCAAGTGCTTTACACCCCACTTGAGTTAGAGGGACGCGATCTATATGTTTCCGAGGGTTGTTATAACTGTCACTCGCAAATGATCCGCACATTGGTGCCGGACGTCTTGCGCTACGGCCCCGGCGAGAACCAAGGTTACAGCCGTCTCGGAGAATCTCTCTACGATCACCCTTACCAATGGGGTTCCAAAAGAACCGGCCCGGACCTCGCGCGTGAAGGCGGAGACATCGTCAAGGAATCCAAGATAATGCGCGGCGGAAAACGGGACAATCTATGGCACTTCAATCACTTGCTCGACCCACGCCAGACGTCGCCCGGATCGAACATGCCGCCGTATCCATGGTTGTTTGACACAAAGGCGGACCTCAAATCCCTACCCACCCGCATCGCAGCCCAGACTCGCCTCGGCGTGCCATGGCCTGCCATGTCCAAGGATGAGATCGAGCAAAACGCCCGCGATCAAGGGATGGAAATTGCCATCTCTTTGGTCAAGGCCGGAGCCTTCCTGCCCAAACAGCCTGATCTGAGTCAAGACGCACTTCGCAATCAATTCGCAGAAAGCAAGGCCATCGCCGTGATCGCCTATCTGCAAAAACTAGGTGCCTACGAAGCAGTCAAGCAAGCGCCCTCACCGGACGGTCGCCCACTCGATCCTGATAGTTATCGCCAATCCTCAGCCCCGTCCGATTTCAAAGACTAAACTTAAGCGATTATGTTCAAGTTATTTCATTTTGCAGATAGTTCGGTGATCATGGCGATCCTCGCGTTTTTCTTTACCGCAGGAATCTTTGCTTATGTCACGATCCGGGCGTTCAAATTGCCGAAAGCCCGCCGTGAAAAGCTGGCGAATTTACCACTCGATGATTCACCACCTTCCGACCCCTAATTCATTATACCATGTCGTCAGATCCTGAAATCAAGATCGCATCTTATGCGAGCAAGAAGGGCGAAGTGGTCATCCGCCCCCATGAATACGATGGTATTCAGGAATATGACCAAACCATGCCAAACTGGTGGTTGTTTATCTTCTATGGTGCATTAGTTTACTTCGTGGTCTTCTGGTTGGCATACTATCAGTTCGGGATGCTCACCACGGATGCGGAAAAAATCTCCGCTGAAATGGCAAAAATCTCCCAGGCTAAAGCAAAAGCGATGGATGAAATGTTAACCAAATTGGATGATAACGCCTTCCTCACCCAATGGGTGAAAGATGAGCAGACTATATCAAATGGACGAGAAACATTCATGGCTAACTGCACCGCCTGCCATGGTCAGGACCTGTCAGGTAAAATGGTCATTGCCTCGGGCCAGGCGATTCCATTGCCCGGCTTACCGCTCAATGACGGAGTATGGCAATATGGCTCCAGGCCGATGGATATTTTCAAATTGATCAACGATGGCACACCTCCGGAAAGCAGTGGCCACAATGGCGCACGGATGGAAGCGTGGGGACAAAAAATGGCTCCTCTGAAAATTGTAGAACTCGTCACCTATCTCATGAGCGAAAACCCAAAAGAATTCCCTCCTGCTACAAACTAATACGATTATCCCGTGGCCGATCCTCTTAAAAATACCAAGCGCCCGAATCTCGATTCGGTGACGACGATCAACACGGATGGATCCCACCATATTCTCCACCCCACGGATGTGCATGGAAAATTCACAACGGCACGCCATTGGGTGGCGGCGCTGTTGATCCTAGTCTATGCCGCGCTACCATGGATCCCCATCAATGGCGCACCGGCGGTATTTCTGGATGTGGAAATGCGGCGCTTTCATCTATTTGGTCTCACCATGGTGGCGCAAGATTTATGGGTTCTGTTCTTTGCAATTAGTGGCTTGGGATTTCTGTTATTTGTAATTACCGCAGTTCTAGGTAGAATCTGGTGTGGCTGGGCCTGCCCTTACACGGTGTTTTTGGACCACGTCTTCCGGCAGATCGAGCGCTGGATCGATGGCGATTCCCAGGCAAGACGCAAGCTCGCCGCAGCACCTGCGAGCTTAAGTAAAGTTTCAAAACGAATTTTAAAACACAGTCTATATGTGATCGTATCCGCACTGATCGCGCACCTTTTTCTCTCCTACTTCATATCACTTGCCCGGCTCTATGATTTCATGAAGCAGGGGCCACTGGAACATGCCACTTCCTTTGCAGTAGTGAGCCTCCTGACCTTGGCTCTATACTATTGTTTCGCTCATTTCCGGGAACAATTCTGCGTGCTGATGTGTCCTTATGGCAGATTGCAATCAGCCTTGACGGATGATGATACGATGATCATCGGCTACGATGAAAAACGCGGCGAACCTCGCGGCAAGGCTACCGACCCGACTGCGGGTGCCTGTATCGATTGCAATCGTTGTGTCACCGTCTGCCCTACCGGAATCGATATCCGCAATGGCTTGCAGATGGAATGCATCGGCTGTGCGGCCTGCATTGATGCGTGCGATGACATTATGGTAAAACTCAAGCGACCCACCGGCTTGGTGCGCTATGATTCATCCCGCGGTTTGGAAGGGAAGAAGCGCCGTATTTTCCGCCCTAGATTGTTTGCCTACGGCTTCCTCGGCCTGTTAGGACTAACCGCCTTGGGGGTGACTGCATTTTTCCGCGCCAAGCCGATGAATGCGGATATTACACGGATGCGCGGCCCTTCTTTCTATAGCGACCAGCAAGTGGTTAGAAATCATTTCCAAGTTCGTCTCTTCAATAAACGCAATCAACCGATGTCATTTTCGCTGGAGCTGGTAAATCCCCCACCCGGCTTTGCGATCACTGGCCTTGGCGAAGAAATTACTCTACCGGCATTGCAGGAAACCGCACGTCCGCTCGTGGTGATCGTGCCCAATACGGATTACAAAGGGCCTCGCAGACTGACCATTAAAATCCACTCCCAGCCGGGTAATTCCACCGTCACCCGTGATGTGGAATTCCTCGGTCCCAACCCTTATTTCTTTAATCAATGAAGATCGTATTCCGCCCCTGGCTGTTTATTATATTTGCATTCATGCTTTTGATCGCCGCCTGGACATCGCTCATCTTCATCGCTGCGAAGTTTTCTCCCCAACAAATTATACCGCAAACGCTAAAATCCCGTTAGAAATTCGATGGATGCCATTCATACCACTTTGGGAGCACTCGTCGCCGGGCTTGTCACCAGCGTCCATTGTGTAGGGATGTGCGGTCCGATCGCTTGCGGATTGGCGGCGATGCCGGCCAGCGAGAGTGAGCGGATGCTGGCGGCAAGTGCTTATCATGTTTCCCGGCTCACATCTTATACGGTCATCGGGGCGATCTGCGGGGCAGTAGGCCAGCAACCATTGCAGTGGATTTTCAATTCGCCAGCCGTGGTGCTTCCGTGGTTGTTAGTGTTAGTTTATCTGATGTTCGCCTTCGGGCTTGAGAAGAAATTGCCACGGCCTGGGGCCTTGCTTAAATATGCGGCGCGGTGGCGATTTAGAACCTCGCGCATGACGCCGATCCGGAGTGGGCTTGCACTTGGATCACTTACTCCTTTGCTACCGTGTGGTCCGCTATATTTATTATTTGGAGCGGCGCTGCTGAGTGGCTCCGGCTGGCGAGGCGCTGAGTTTGCATTAGCCTTCGGGCTTGGAACGGTGCCGCTACTATGGCTGGCCCAGACGCAGCTCCACCGGATGAAGCGGAGTGTGACGCCGCAGATGATGGTGCGTATCCAGCGCGGCCTCGCGCTGACGGCCGCACTGGTGATGATGTGGCGGCTGCATGATACAATCCCCGGCATGCAACGTGAACCTGACAAGCTTCCATCCTGTTGTGAGGAGGCCGCCACTCCCTGAAGTGATGGCAGATTGTTTACATTGCGGAACTCCGTTCTCGGTGGCGGCGAAAAGTGAAGAACGCTTTTGCTGCAAGGGATGTGAATTTGTTTATGAATTAATCCATGATGAGGGATTGGATCGATACTATACATTGCGCCAAGATAGCGCGGTGAAGCCGGTGCGTGGGGTGCCATTCGAGGCGCATGACTTCACTTGGATCACCGAGCGGGTGCGAGAGCTAGAGTCTAACAGAGAGCCTGGCGCGAGGGTGGAGGGAAATTTCTCATTGGATGGAATTTCATGTATTGGTTGTGTTTGGCTGGTGGAGAAAATTTTCCTGAGACATCCCGGAGCGCTTGAGGCATCTGCGCATCCTGCCACGGGGCGGGTCTATTTTTGCTGGCGGGCGGGAGAGATGGATTTGCCGGGATTTGCGCGGGAGTTAGTATCGTTCGGTTATACTTTGAGTGCACGGCAGAATGGGAATGGTGCCTCGGAGGCGGGCCAGCTTGGTGCCCGCCTGGGCCTGTGCGGGGCATTCATGCTCAATGCGATGGGCTTTACTTTGCCGAGCTATCTGGGGATGCCGAGCAGCTTTGCGTTTTCCGGGCTTTTCCAGTTAGTAGGTTTACTCACGGCCACGCTCTCGATGTTGGTAGGTGGCAGTTACTTCATCAAACGGGCATGGCAGGCGGCGCGGATGAAGACGTTGCATATCGATCTACCCATCGCGCTGGGATTGATTCTGGCTTACATTGGCTCAATCATTGGCTGGGCGCTGGAGATCCATGGGTTGATGTATTTTGACTTTGTCTGCACCTTCGTTTTTTTGATGTTGGGCGGGCGGTATTTTCAGCTTGCGAGCATGGAGAGAAATCGAAGGCGCTTGCAAAGGCAGCGGCCGGTGCCCGAGACGCTGCGCTCGCCGGATCAAGTGGAGCGAATTTCACTGGCGGAAATCAGCCCAGGCTGTCGCTTCGAGCTGGAGCCTGGGCAAGCGGCGCCGGTTGCGGCGATGCTTGATGCAGAGGCGGCGGATTTTTCCCTGGAATGGATCAGTGGCGAAGCGGAATCACAGGTGTTTCCAGTGGGCCGCCCGCTGCCGGCTGGCGCGATCTATCTTGGCAAGTCTGCGGTGGTGATGAAGGCGTTGGAGACATGGGAGGACTCGATGTTGGCGAAGTTGGTGGCCAGCGAGAGACCGGCGGTGCGGGTGGCGGGTTTGGAGAAGTTATTAAAATATTATTTACTAATCGTTTTGATGTTAGGAGTCGCCGGATTTGCCTGGTGGAACGCCCATCATGGTGCGGCGATGGCTTTGCAGGTGATGATCTCGGTGTTCGTGGTTTCCTGCCCATGCGCTTTGGGTGTTTCTCTACCGATGGCAGATGAAATCGCAGGAGCCATGATGGAAAAACTGGGCGTCTTCATCCGCCAACCGTTGCTGTGGTCGCGGCTGCGGCGGGTGAAAACTTTAATTTTCGACAAAACAGGAACTCTCACACTTGAGCGGCCGAAGTTGATCAATGCGGAAGCGATCGATGAGCTAACCGACGCTGCGCGCTTGGCCTTGGCTCGATTGACGGCCGGCTCGCTGCACCCGGTCTCACGCACTTTGCTCGAAGCTCTGGGGCGCGAAGGACAGCGCCTGTTAAGAGCAGACGAGCCTATCAGCGTCACCGATGTGCCGGGCCAAGGGCGATTTTATGAAGTGGATGGCGTAGCCTGGTCGCTAGGCAAACCTGCGTGGAAATCGGACGAGAATGCCTCCAATCATGACTCGGAACTCTGCTGTGATGGCAAGGTGGTGAGCCATTTCGTTTTCAAGGAATGGCTCCGAGCAGATGCCATCACCGCTCTGGCGGAACTGGGAAAACGCGGGATGCGCCGCATCATGCTTTCCGGAGACCGCCCAGAAAAGGTGGCCGCTGTGGCACACATTCTTGGAATTCCTCCTGCAGATGCCCACGCCTCGCTGCTGCCGGTGGAAAAGGAAGCGATCGTGCGCGAGCTTGATCGCAGCGATACCCTTTACCTGGGCGATGGCGCGAATGACTCGCTTGCATTCAATGCCGCATGGACTACTGGCACGCCGGTGGTGGACCGCAGTCTGTTGGAAGCGAAGGCGGATTTCTACTTCATGGGCCAGAGTCTAGGCTTCCTGCCGCAGCTCCTGGATCTCGCAAAACGCCGCTGGCAAGTGGTGCGGGTGGCCTTCGCTTTTGCGCTTTTTTACAATCTCACGGTGGTGGTGATCTGCCTGAATGGGCAGATGAGTCCGCTGTTGGCAGCCATTTTGATGCCGCTGAGTTCGGTGATTTCTCTACTCATCGTAGGGATCGGAATGCGTTGGCCGAAACCACCTGACAGAAAGGTTGCTCTTTGGTCCCAGCGCTCTTATGATTCTCGTGAGAACGTAATTGAGCCTCTGCAGAAAATGTCCCAAGATAATGACGAATTTGATAACGCCCTTCTCTTAAAACTGAGACAAAGCACGCTATTCGAGACCTACCAAGACGCCTTCCGCAGTGCCACCGGCCTACCTTTGCGCTTGGTGGGGCCAAACGTAGATCAATGGTGTTTAGACGAGAAAAATGCAAATCGCAGCCAATTTTGCGTCACTCTGAATCTTTGCAAAAGTGCTTGTTCCGCCTGCATTGAAGTTAATCGCAAACTAATGGTAGATGCGGCCGCCAGTGGTCCTACAACCTGCCATTGCTTCGCTGGTCTGACGGCCACCGCCGTGCCAGTGCGGGCTGGATCAAGAATGATTGGATTTATGAAAACAGGCCAAGTTTTCAATCGGGTGCCCGCACCAAATTCATTTCAGCAGGTCGCCAAAACCTTGCTGCGCCAAGGTCTCTCAGATGCCGATGTAGAAAAGCTCGGTGAAGCCTATAAGCAGACGCGCAGTATCGAACCAGAGCGCTATCAGAGCATGGTCACTCTGCTAGCGACATTTGCCGTGCAGCTAGGAGAACATGCGGAAAAGCTCATCGTCGTCCAAGATGGCAGCGAGCCGCCGACCATTGGCAAGGCCCGGGCATTCATTGAGGAAAATCTCGCGGAGCCACTGCCCCTCGCGCTCGTCGCCCGCAAGGCAGGTGTGAGTGAATCCCATTTTTGCCGGATTTTCCGCGAAGGAACTGGGCTCACCCTCACCGATTACGTGAACCGACGCCGTATCCAGTGGGCCAAGCGGGAGCTGCTCAAGTCAGAAACGCGGGTTTCCGAAATTGCATTTAAAATCGGCTATCAATCGCTTTCCCAGTTCAACCGCAGCTTTGCCCGAGTGACCGGCCGCTCACCCAGCCGCTTCCGCGCCGAAGAGCTGACCGAACTGGCGAGCTAAACCGACGGCATCCGCCGTGCCGTCCACATTCCATACATCAGCGCCGTCAACCCTGTGAGAGCTGCGGGAATGAGCAGTGTCGCATAGCCAAGGTAGTGAAAGCAGACTGCCCCAGCCACACCCCCGCAGAAAAATGCGGAGATGATCAAAAAGCACAACCGCATCCGCAATCGATCCACCGGCAAGCCCCGAAGTGCGTGCCCGAGGGTGATCCCAAGGTCGGTAAACATCCCGGAAATATGAGTCGTCCGCACGACCGCTCCACTGTAGGTGCTCACCATCGCATTCTGAAGTCCGCAAGCGCATGACGCAAAATAAATACCGGCATCATTGTGCCGCTGAAGTAATAAAAACGCGCTGCATAGCATCAGAGATTCCAGAAGCAACGCCACGCCGTAACGCCGCCCGAGCTTCAGCGTGCTGTCTTGAATTAAAAATCCGCTTAATACCGTGCCGACCACAAAAGAACCAATCATCAGTCCAAAGTGAATGATCAATCCACTATCCAATGCCGCCACCGCCGATGCTAGCATTGAGGTGGTCCCGGTGAGATGAGTCACTGCCTGATGCCCGAATCCCACTAACCCGACCACATTGATCATGCCCGCGATGAACGCTAACACCCATGCACCCGACCAGACCCAGCGAGGTAGTTTTGTAATCATATTTTCAAATCCACATCGCTCTGGATTATTGAGAGTTCCGTGCAGATAAGATAACTCGATGCTAGGCCGATTAGATAGATTATAAAACTCCGATCAACAGCTCTCTTAGACAACGTTGTGGTCACCAAATGCGATCGGTGAGGCGGGGCGAAACGCATCCGCCGCTCTTTGGATGCGAGGCCGGCGATTTGGCCTTCACTGCATGGGTGTTCTTTCTAACTCAAGGTAGCTGCGGAGGGCTTTCCTGATGTCGTTGATGATGACAAAAAGAATGGGCAGCAGGAAGAGGGTGATGAAGGTGGCGAAGACGATGCCGAAGGCGAGCGAGGCGGCCATGGGTTTGAGAAATTGTGCCTGCACTTGCTTTTCCAGGAGCAGCGGAGCAAGGCCGAAAAACGTGGTCAGCGTGGTGAGGAGGATGGCGCGGAAACGATCAACCCCTGCGATGCGGACCGCTTGGTCGATGGTTTTCCCTTCTTTTTGAAGGTCGTTTACGGAGCAGACCAAGACCAGCGAATCATTTACGACCACACCTGAAAGCGCGAGAATTCCAAATACCGAAAGAATGGAAATCGGAATACCCATGACGTAGTGCCCGAGCAGCGCGCCGATGATGCCGAAGGGAATCACGGCCATGATGATCAGCGGCTTGAGGTAACTTTTAAGGGGAATAGCGATGAGCACGTAGATCAGAATAATGCTCACCATAAAGCCGGTGAGGAGGGACTTCACTGATTTCCTGCGTTGCTCGGCTTCGCCACTTTCATTGATCGAAATCGACGGATGGTTTGCTAGAAATTCTGGGAAAAAGTCCGCCTCAAGACGTTGGGTCACTTCTTGCGGAGTGGTGGTGGCCTTGTTGACCGATGCATCAATGGTGACGACTCGTTTGTTATCGATGCGCTCGATGGAGGCGAGAGCTTCGCCGTAGCGCGCCTCTGCGATGACAGTGAATGGAATGGCCGAACCATCCGGCGCACGGACCCGCATTTCCCGCAAGGTTTCCTGTGAGGTCCGCTGCTCCTCCGGGTAGCGGACCATCACGCGCACCTCATCCCGGCCGCGCTGCACTCGCTGGGCCTCGCGTCCGTAAAAGGCATCCCGCACGCCGATTGCTAAATCGCGTTTGGTGAAGCCGGCGGCCTCGCCTTCCGGGGTGATGGAGTAGAGAATTTCGGGTTTCCCGGAGTTAAAACTATCACTGATATCGTAAGTGCCGGTATAGGTGGCGATCTCTGCCTTGAGCTCTGTGGCGGCTTTTTCGAGCTCCTTGAGATCATCACTTTCCAGATTGATCGAGACATCTCCGCCGGGCGGCCCAGCCGTGGCACTGAAGGAGAGCGAGCGCGCGCCAGCAATATTTCCCACAGCTTTGCGCCAATCCTGGACAATTTGCTCGGTAGGCAAGGCCTCGCGCTCCGTCGAGCGGGTCAACTCGGCGGCGACGGAAGCGGTGGTGTTGGTGCTGGCTGAGACCTGGATTTCCACAAATGGATCGTGGCCGAATTCCTCCTTGTATCGGGCACCGAGTTTCCTCGCCTCGTCCTCGATTCGTAGTGCTTGGCTGTGAAGGTATTCCGGGGATTGTCCTTGCTCGAGGTTTAGCAGCGCGCTGGCGTTGTCATTGTAGATATTTGGAAAAAATACGAACCGTAGTTGCCCGGCCGGAAATAGACCGATCACGAGGATAAACACCGCGATGAAAGTCGCTAGCACCGCATAGCGCCAAGGGATCGCCCACTCGATGGCGGGTTTGTAAACTCCATGAACGAAGCGATTCAGTCCATTTCCCACCGCTTTCTGGAACCGCGCAAATCCCCGACTGATGAAATTTTTCGGCTTCTTGTGGACATTGAGTCTCGCGAGGTGAGCCGGCAGCACCAGCTTGGACTCGATCAGGGAGAAGATTAGACAGAAAATCACGGTGGTCGCGATTTGGCCAAATACATTTCCCAAGCGCCCGCTGACTTGAGTGAGCGGTAGAAATGCAGCGATGGTAGTGATGACGCCGAAGGTGGCCGGAGTGATCACTTTGCTCACGCCGATGACGGTGGTTTCAATTGGATTTTCATCGCCATCGCCCTTGGCTTCTTTTTCAGAATAAATCGACTCGCCGATGACAATCGCATCATCCACCACGATTCCGAGGACCACCAGAAACCCGAATGCGGAAATCACATTGACCGACATATCAATGCCTGGAAGCGGGAAAAGTGCGACCGCGCCCGCAAGCGAAACCGGGATCCCCACCGCCACCCAGAAGGCTAGCCGGAGATTGAGAAACAGCATGAGGATGCCCAGCACCAACATCACGCCGATCAGACCATTCGAGCCGAGGAGGACGAGCCGGTCTTTGATATTCGTCGAGCCATCCAGCCAACTTGCCACTTGGATGCGGTCTTGTGTGACGGTGAAGTTATCCACCGTAGCCCGCGCTTCCTTCACGGCTTTGATGATGTCGTCATTGCCTTCCGTGACGACTTTCAAGCTGGTGGTCGGCAGGCCACGGAAGCGGTTGAGAAATTTCTGGTCCACAAAACCATCCCGGACGGCGGCCACATCTCTGACGTAGATCCTCGTGCCATCCGCATTAGTGCGCACCGGAATATTTTCAAAATCCTCTCGATCGTAGGCCTGATCCCTAGCCCGCAGGGAAATATCGCCGCGGCCGGAGCGAATATCACCACCTCCAAGGTCCACTGAGTTTTCAGAGACCGCAGTGGCGAGTTCTTGAAACGTGAGTCCGTAGGCACGGAGCTGGTCCTCGGAGGGCTCGATGGAAATTTCATAATCCCGCGCACCGATGGTTTCCACCTTTGAGATGGATGGCTGGGCCAGCAGTTGGTCACGCAGTTCCCGCGCGGTTTCCTTCCTCGCAGCTTCATTCTCGGACCCGTAAATTTCCACCCAGAGCACTTGATTCGTGCGTTTGTTCTCAGTGACCACTGGCTTCTCCGCCTGCTCCGGGAGGCTCGGAATCGCATCGACTTGGATCTTGATATCATCGAGCAGCTTGGTGATCGGATAGCCCTCGATCGCCTGCACGGTGACAGTGGCAAGGCTATCGGTGGAAACTGAGCGGATCTCATCGATGCCAGTGACGGATTGCAATGACTCCTCAATCCGGATGGCCACGCCGCGTTCTACGTTTTCCGGAGTGCCGCCACGGATGGGCACGGTGATGGTGACCGACTCCGCCGCAAAGGCCGGAAATCCCTCGGTGCGCACGTTAAGCGCGGTGAAAACTCCCACCGCCAGCACGGAAAGCAGCAGGATATTCGCCACCACGGAATTGGAGGCAAACCAAGTGATGAATGGATGCTTATTCACTCAGATAAAGTGGTTTTCACGACGGCTTCTTCTTGGACCGCTTTGACTTTCATCCCATTTTTGAAATTGCTCAGTGGTCGGGAAACGACATTTAGTTCTGCCCGCGCTTCGCCAGTCGGACGGACAAAGGCATCGCCATCGAAGCTGTGGAGTCGTTCCGCCTCGATTTTTTCCAACTCGCCGGCGGGATTGACCGTCCATAAAAAACGATCGTTCACCAAGGCGGCCTCGGCGATCTGGAAGGAACCCGGGATGGGGGCGGCCTCGATGCTCGCGTTTGCAAAAATACCCACCGTCAACGGAGTTTTTCCCTCCGCGAAGGGATCCGTCACCTCGGCCACTGCATGGATCACTTGGTTCTGGCTATCGACTGTCGGCTCCAGCCGGACGAGCGTCGCCTCCCACGAGACGCCGGGCTTGAGCGGGCTGGTGAGAGTGGCCTTGGTGGGCAGCTTCACCCGGGCGAGCTGGCTGGCGGTGAGCGGCAGGCGGACCTCGACTTTTTCCGTGGAAACGAGCGTGCCGAGTGAAGTCTGGGGCGATGCTTGGTTCCCCGGCGATGCGCTGCGAGCGGTGACGACGGCCGGAAATGGTGCGAAGACTTCGGTGCGGTCCAGATCGGCGCGGGCCTTGGCGATGCTTGCTTTGACCGACTCGATATTCGCCTGGGCCGCTGCAAGTTGTGGCTTCCTCAGCACGAATTCCGATGCTTTGGAGACGTCTCGCCCGGAGGCCTTCCAATCGCCCGCCGCCTGTTCCGCACGGATTTCCTCCTCTGCAAAAGTCCGTTCTGCGACAGTAAGATCCGCCTCGGCACTCGCCAGCGCGGCTTTGAAATCCGTTGGATCAATTTTCACCAAAAGATGATCCGTGCCGAGTGTCTCGCCGACGCGGAACTTCGGGGAAACGTAAGTGATTTTCCCATTCACCTGCGGGGTCAGACCGGTCTCGAAATAGCTGGAAACGGTGCCGAAGCTCAAGACCGGCGGAGCGTGAATCTTGGACGAGATGCGGACTAGCTCGACCATCGGCACGACGGGCGGTGGCTGTTGGCTCTTCGGCTCTGGCTTGAGGCTGGCCAATCCCTTGAAACCGAGGACTGCGGCCACAAGAATCGCGATTGGAACGATGATTTTGAGAGCGATTTTCATACTGATTAATAGGCTTTCCCAAGTGCGAGCGCGAGGGCGACGCGGTTTTGGAAACGGAGATTCTTGAGTTGGATTAAACTTTCTTCGGAAACAAAACGGCGGCGCTTGGCCTCCAGCACGGTTAAAATTTCGACCAAGCCGGATTCATAGTTCCGCGAATTCCGATCCTCAGCGCTGCGAGCGGCATCCAGCGCACGAGCGGTCGCTTCTTCCTGATTTTTCAAATATAGCTCGGATCCCAAGGCATTTTCCACCTCGCGGAATGCGTTCAGGACAGTGGAGCGGTAGTTGGCGAGCGCCTGCTTGGCGCGGGCATTCGCGGCACCCAGCTCTGCCCGCCGCCTGCCGCCGTCCAAGATCGGGGCGCTCAGATTCGCGGCGATGGACCAGACCGTGAAATTTGAATCCGCAAGATCGCGCAAGGCCGAGGATTGCTGGCCACCGCTGGAAGTGAGTATGAAGCTCGGGAAAAGATCGCGGTGCGCCACTTTCACATTGGCATCTGCGGCGACGATCCGGCGATAGGCGGAATAGATATCCGGCCGTTGTTCCAATAGGGTTGAGGGAATCCCGGATGAGACACTGCGCGTGAGTGCTGGCCAGTTTCCTGATTTTTTCCCCGCACCAGGGTAGCGACCACCCAGCGCGGCAAGGTTGCGGGCTGCTTGATCGCGAGCATTTTTCCGCTCGTTGATCGAGGCCCTCGCCGTTTCCACATCCGTCCGGGCGAGCTCCAAAGCTCCGAAATCCGCAGTCCCCAGCTCGAAACGGCGGTTCACGAGATCATAGGTGCTCTGGAATGAATCAAGGCGCTCTTGGGCGAGGGCGGAAAGTTTACCCGCCGCGACGAGCTCAAACCACGCCTGCGCCGTTTGCGCGGCGATGGATTGCTTCGCGGCTTCGTAATCCCCTGCTGCCGCATCTCTGCTGGCATCGGCGGCAGTCACTCCGGCGCGGATCCGTCCCCAGACATCCACTTCCCACTGGGCATCCAGCGAGGCGCTTTGGCGATTATTGATGATCGATCCGAAGTCGAATCCCCCACCCGCAGAATTGCTGCGCGAACGACTCGCCCCGCCGCCAGCGCTCAGACTGGGGAATTGCCCTGCCCTGGCGCTCCGCGTATTGAAGCCAGCTTCCTCCAGCCGTGCCGCTGCGGCAGCGATGTCTGGGTTGTTCGCAAGCGCGAGTTTCATCTGGCTCCGAAGATCGCTGTCTTTGAAAACACCGTTCAGACTCTGCACCAGCTCTGGCACCGGAGCCCTTCCACTTTCATAAGAACCACGGATGCCAAGACCATCGTCCTTACTCACCGTTTGCGAATCTGGAAGCGACGCGCAGCCCACCAACATCAGACATGCGGGAATCCCAGGAAGTATGAAGTGAAATTTTGACATGTGTGAGTCATCGATTTTAAGGATCGCCGGCGCACCGTAGCCGTGACTCGCCATTTTCAAACGATTTTTTCCATCAGTCGGAATTTTTACAATTCTTGTAGGGAAAATCTGATTGCCGGTCCTGCCCCGATCTGCTAGGTCATCCGGCCTGCCTCAATCTGACATTATATGATGACAAAACGATTGCTACCCCTCCTTCTTAGCCTAGCTGCGCTTCCGGCCGCACACGCCCAAGAGCCAATCAAAACCACGCCTGCTTCCGCGCTGATCATCTTCGACGCATCCGGCAGCATGTGGGGGCAGATCGAAGGGAAAGCCAAGATTGAGATCGCCCGCGATGTCGTCAGCAATCTTGTCAAAGAGCTACCCGCAGATACCGAACTAGGGCTTATGGCATACGGTCATCGCCGCAAAGGCGATTGTGCGGACATCGAACTTCTCATCCCAGTAGGCAAAGTGGACCGCTCTGCATTTGTCAAAACCGTGGCGGAAATCATGCCAAAGGGGATGACTCCCATCACCGCATCGCTTGAGCTAGCCGCCGAGAGCCTCGGCTACAAGGAGCAGAAAGCCACCGTCATCCTCGTCTCCGATGGCCTCGAAACCTGCGATGCGGATCCATGCGCGGCTGCGAAAAAACTCGAACAACTTGGAGTCGATTTCACCGCACACGTCATCGCCTTCGATCTCATGCCCGAGGAGACGGAAAAGCTTCGCTGCATCGCCGATGCCACGGGTGGAAAATTTTTCCCCGCCTCAGATGCCGCCTCGTTGAAGGATGCGCTAGACTTCGCCGTCGGGGCCACTGCTGAGAAATCCGCGCCTCCTGCGGAAGATCATCGGGCCGTGAAACTCACCGCGCCAGATACCGCCATTGCCGGTTCCGAAATCCCCGTCTCGTGGGAGGCTGATGAGCTCAAGGGCGACTACATCACCATCGCCACTGACAAATCCGATGATCGAAAAAACTCGGGCTACGCCTACACCATCGACAAGGAAGCCTCGGATCTCACCGCTCCACTCAAGCCTATCGAAACCGAGATTCGCTATATTTCCGGCATCAGTGGCAAGATTCTCGCCCGCAGACCGATCACGCTCACGGAGTTTAAAATCACCTTGAAAGCCCCGGAAGAGGCCATCGCAGGATCAGATGTTTCCATCGAGTGGACCGGCCCTGGCTACAAAAGCGACTTCATCACCATCGTTCCCAAGGCCACGGAAGACGGCCAATACGAGCGTTGGAACTACACAAAAAACGGTAATCCGCTGACCGTCATCGCCACCAACACCCTTGGCGATGCCGAGATCCGTTACATGAATGAAAAAGGCAATCTCGTCCTCGCTCGCCAGCCGATTAAGATCGTCAAAGGCGAAATCACCCTCAAAGCCCCAGAAGAAGTCATCGCTGGATCCACCGTTCCCATCGAATGGACAGGCCCGGACAACAAAGGTGATTTCCTCACCATTGTTCCGAAAGCCACGAAAGATGGAAGCTATGAAGGCTGGGGCTATACGAAATCAGGAAGTCCAGCAAGCATCACGGCCACTTACACCGTCGGTGATGCAGAAGTTCGCTATATGAATGAGGGTGGAAATATCGTCTTGGCCCGCCACCCAATCAAAATCATCAAAGGCGAAATCACCCTCAAAGCCCCGGAAGAAGTCACCGCTGGATCCGCCGTTCCCATCGAGTGGACAGGCCCGGACAACAAAGGTGATTTTCTCACCATTGTCCCAAAAGCCACCAAAGATGGAAGCTATGAAGGCTGGGGCTATACGAAATCAGGAAGTCCAGCAAGCATCACGGCCACTTACACCCTCGGCGAGGCGGAAATCCGCTACATGAACGAGACGGGGAATAAAGTCCTCTTCCGCGCTCCGATCAAAATTATTGCCCCCGTCATTACTTTAAAATCCATCCCTGAAGCCATCGCAGGCGAAGCCGTCGAAATCGAGTGGACAGGTCCCGCCAACAAGGGCGATTTCCTCACCATCGTCCCGAAATCAACCGAAGACGGTCAATACCAAGACTGGGCCTACGCAAAGGAGCCCGGCACCATCAAAATTTCAGCCAGTAAAACCCCTGGAGATGGAGAAATCCGCTACATGAACGAGACCGGAAATCGCGTCCTCGCCCGCATCCCTATCAAAATCGTCGCCGCTGCCGAGTAGCCACGCGCAGGTTTCGGTTGCGGTAATGAGCATTTGGCAGTTGCTTGAAGATGAGCCTGTTTCGCTGAAACAGGCCGCCTCATCATCTTCACCACCATGCCCCAGAATTCCCACACCAATCGCCGCCTCGTGCTGGCACAACGGCCCGAAGGAGAACCCACCGAACAAACGCTCCGGTTGGAGTCCGGCGGGATTCCCAAACCCGCCGCCGGGCAAATGTTACTCCGCACGGAATTTCTCTCCTTGGATCCCTACATGCGCGGGCGGATGAGCGATGCTCCTTCCTATGCACCGCCGGTTGAGATTGGCGCGGTGATGGTGGGCGGCACGGTGGCCCAAGTCATCGAATCAAGGCTTGACGACTTTTCAGCAGGAGACTGGGTGCTCAGCTTCAATGGGTGGCAGGATTATGCTGTCTCGGACGGTGCCGGGGTCACACATCTTGCGAAGGATTTGCAGAATCCATCATGGGCGCTTGGAGTTCAGGGAATGCCCGGTTTCACCGCGTGGGCTGGCCTGACGCAGATCGGCCAGCCTAAATCTGGCGAGACCCTCGTCGTCGCCGGAGCAACGGGGCCGGTGGGTGCCACCGTCGGTCAGATTGGCAAGATCCTCGGCTGCAAAGTCATAGGCATCGCCGGTGGTCCGGAGAAATGCGACTACGCCGTGAAAACCTTGGGTTTTGACGCCTGCATCGACTACAAGCACGAAAACTTCCCCTCGAATTTGGCCGATGCCACACCCGCCGGGATCGATGTTTATTACGAAAACGTAGGCGGCAAAGTATTTGATGCCGTTGTCGGTCAACTCAATCCCGCATCACGAGTCCCAGTCTGCGGGTTGATTTCGCAATACAATGCCACAGGACTGCCGGATGGCCCGGACAGGCTTAACTGGATGATGGGACAAATTTTACGGAAACGTATCACCATGCGCGGCTTCATCATTTTCGACGACTTCGGTCACCTTTACCCGAAATTTGCGCGGGAAATGAGTTCGTGGATCAAAGATGGGAAAATCCACTACCGCGAGGAAATTATTGATGGATTAGAAAATGCGCCCACCGCTTTTATCGGCTTACTAAGAGGCAAATCCTTCGGGAAACGAGTCATCCGCGTTGGACAGCCCTAATGGGTGTCATCATCATTGCTGGATCATTTAGGCCCACTTGTTTGAGAATCCCGACGAAATCGAGGGCCGCAGCAGGGCTGCATGGCCCAAAAGCGACAGCAGGCTGTAGCAGTCCAAGTTGCTTTCCACACGACTTGGCAGGTATCCCCTAAAAAAGATTCACCCGCCGATCCATGCCTCCCCTTTGAAAAGCAGGACTTAATTTTGGATCAACGGGTGAGTTAATAAAAACGGTAACTTACTCAGTCACTGCATCAACTTTGGCTTTTTCAGCTTCTGCTGCGGCCTCTACTTTTTCCTTATCAGCTTCGAGCTGGGCTTGAGCAGCGTCCGCATTTGCTTCGATCACAGCTTCATTCACTTCGGCGTTTGTTTCGACTTGGTCTTTAGCGGCCTCAGCGGAATCCTCGACAGCATCTTGACGTTGCTCGATTGCATCTTGGGCGGCATCCTTTTGATCCTCAATCGCTGCCTTTTCTTTATTGCAGCCTACGGAGAGAAGGACAGGAAATGCGAGGATGATTAATTTTGTATATTTCATGGTCGTTGTTGTTAGGGTTTCGATGGTTGCATCAAACGGTGGAATCGACACTGTCTGTCAATCGATGGGATTAGACTAGGCAATAACGCATCGATTTTCAATAGGGTAAAACCCTACATCGTCTGAATATTTATTGCGATATTCTTCGCACCGATTGCGGTGATCTTGATGTGCCTACCACTTTGGCGCAGTAATGTCATCCACTGTGTAAAATTCCTTGTCAGGTCCTGCCGAACGAATCTCAATTTGATCGGCTGCAATCTGGTGAAAAAAGAATGCCGTATTCCAAGCATCGAGCAGCTCACCATCTGAATTGAGGCGCGGATGTTCCGCCGGAAAAATCGGTAATCGCTCTGGATTGGCGCCACGCAGAGCGTTCATAAACTGGGCATTCCCCTCGCCGCTTGGGAAGCTGCCGAAGGATTCTCGGTAAAAATTAAAAAGTTGATAAACTTGATCCGCCTCATCGGTGGCCTTTTCCCTATCAGAACCGAAGGAAACCGCGAGTGGATGCGAGGGAATCTTCTCTAGTTCTTGATCCATAACAGGAGCCGATTGGGCAATCCTACTAGGAATCACCGCCGATGATGGAGGAACTGGCGAAGAAGTCTCTACTCGATTCTCCGGAGAATTTTCTGCAAAATTTTCTTCCTCGTGCTCTCTGGACAAATACAGGAGCAACGCAACCATAGCGCAAAAGATTATGGTGATCCCAACAACCTTTTTCATGGCTTCATGAAGCCCATATTCGGCATCGCGAAGCGGCCGATATTCGGCAGGACCAAAGGCAGATCTGCCTCGGCGACGCCGAACCAGCGGGCGAGAGTGGCCGCCATTTCATCGGTAGAAACCTTGGGAATCCAGCTCCCCCGCGATCCGGTATCATCGGGGCCCCGGATATCCAGATTCGGCATCGCTCCGTAAAGCTGCCCACCATTGACGGCACCGCCGACGATGAGGTGGTGCCCGCCCCAAGCATGATCGGAGCCTTTGCCGTTGCTGTTGTAGGTGCGGTTAAAATCGGACGCGGTGAAGAGAGTGACTTTATTACCGATTCCGAGTTCTTCCGTATGGCGCTGGAAATCTGCGATGCCCGCACTGAGTTGTGAAAGTAGTGCCGCATGATCCGCAAGCTGGGCATCGTGGGTATCGAAGCCTCCGAGTGCGGCGAAGAAAATCTGCCGCTTCATACCGAGGGCGTTCCGCGCATGAATCATTCGGAGAATCATTCGGAGCTGCGCGGCCACGGGATTGAGCGCTCCAGCGCCGTTGAGGCTATTTTGGAATAAATTTGCCTCGTTGGGCAGAGGATTGGCTGCGATTGCGGCTTTAAGCAGGCTGTCATTTTCGATGCCACGCTTCATCACATTTGCGTATTCCTGCTCGAAAATATGTCCGTAGCTCCGTCCGAGCATCTGCGAGTTTGCAGCAAATAGTTGGGGATTTGGTGCGTAGGTTGCGCTACTCCCTTCAAGACCAATGCTGCCATTGGGCGTCACTTGGTATTGCTGCACTTGCTCACCCACTTGGAAGAAGTTTGATCCCGCGATCGAGATATTCATCGAGATTTGTGCGGTGGAGTTATGATAATTCATCAAATCCGCCAACCGTCCGCCCCAGCCGACATTCTTCGATGAATCAGGAACGGATGTCTGCCATTGGACTTGCTGATCGTTATGGGAAAACAAATGCGGAGGAATCGCCGCGCCGCCGGAGAGATATTCTGCCTTGGTGATGGGAGCTACCAGTGTTCCAACGTTGCAAACCATCGCCATTTTTCCTGTATTATAAAGTCCATGCAGCGCCGCCATGGAGGGATGCAGCCCGAACTCACGGCCGTCTCCACCTTGAGAGGAAATCGGCAGCAATCCCTCTTGAGGAATCGCGAGAATCCCTCGGTCGATTGCATACTTCGCATAAGACTGGTTATCGCGAGGGATGAGTAGATTGTTCGCATCATTTCCGCCGAACAGAAATAGACAGATCAAGCTCTTATCATCGTCCCCCGCCGGCACTCCTTGGGCGCTCAGCGTGGCATTGAAAAGCCGTAATGTCCCAAGGGTGGAAAGCAAGCCCGTCATACCAAGGCCTGCGCATGCTGCTTGGCCGATAAATTGACGGCGATTGGATGTTTGAGGAACCTTTTTCATGGGTTTACTTTTGAACGAAAAATTCGGGAGAGTTTAAGATCAGGTAGAGGGCCATCCGCGCACGATGCAGTTGTGCGTCGTCACTAAAACCCATCCAGCCCGGCATTGCGGCATAAGCACCTAAAATCTCAGCTCTTAGCTGAGGACTTATTTTCCCGAACAACAAGCGGGTATTCAGATGGTCGATCAGGAGATTCTGCTCCGCGATTGGTTCGGTATTCGGTGTGTTCAGAATGGCAATCAGCGAGGAATAATCGATCCGTAAATATAGATTGGCTCCGGCGGTATTCTTTTCGCTCGTATAGATTCCCCAATGGAGCGCCGCATAGATCAAGTTGGACTGACGCATGGCGTTGGTCTCCCCGAAGATTTGGAACTCCGGAGAAAGCAGACCGTTCTTTGCGATGGATCCCGGATTGGAATATCCAGGTTGGAAGAAATTAAAGACAGACGGTGAGTGGAGAGGAGCTTGCTCAGGTAAATTATATTGTAGATTGAGATAATAGTTGGGATCTCCGACGTCTGCGCGTGGCAGCAGCCCCGGAACCATACGGAAGAGGCGGGACATCCGCAGAAGAGGCTCAGCGGATTTCCCAAAACTAAAGCTCGCCCTAGGTGCGGGATCGCGTGCTTCGTAATCTAACAATACAGCCTTCAAAGTCGCACCAAGATTTCCTCTTACACCACTGCCATCGTCGTTGAATTTAGAGGCGACTCGTGCGATGTAATCCGGGCTAGGATTGCTGGTGACGAATTTTTGAATCAGATGCTTCGCCATAAAAGGACCGACGTTGGGATGGTTGAAAATAACGTCCAGCGCTTCGTCAAGACGCCTCGCGCCATCGCTACCGGCACTGATGAGATGGTGACCGAGGATGGTCCGCTGCATGGCATCATGCTCGGGTGTATAAAGTGTCATTGGCCTGATCTGGTCATTGCCATAGCGGAACCAATTGGCCGGACTGATGATTTCCCCCTGACTTCCGAGTGGCGGATTCTGAGCATCATAATGAGTTCCCCAGCCGGTAAAGATATGGGCAAGCTCGACGGTATCCTGCTGAGTGTAAGTGGGAATAGGCACGCCCTCGGCATCCAATTTCAAGCTTCCATCCAGATGCATTTCATTCAGACCTACGGACATGAGCTGCATGATTTCCCGGGCATAATTCTCATCCGGCTCGTGGCCCGTGAGTGGGTTAGGCTTACGGTTCCGAATCATACTTAGATAAGTTCCCATCACGGGGCTAAGCGTCACCTTCTCAAGAAGATCGCGGTAGTTGCCGAATGATTCCTCCAGAAGCATGTCATAGTAAAGTGTGACTGCCTCATGACTCCCATCCAGCGAGCTCGATTGGGAAATCACAAAAATTTGACTCAATGCGAAAGCCATTCTTTGGCGTAATTGATCGGGAGCAGTAAGAGCGCGCTGCCACCAGATCTCGGAGCGAGGTCCTTGCCAGCCATCGCTGGCACCATTGCTCCGTGCAAGAAGTTGATCGCGGCGGGCAATGAAGCCGGGATGATGAAAAGTGGGCGGAAGTGCCAACTGCCCATCGATCCATTGGGTATAGGAGCTTCCCGTCATCGCGGCTAGTGATGCCTCTGAAGGGCCAAAAGTCGCCTGACTTAAGAACCGCGCCGCCTCTCCGGCGTTAGTGGCGGCCGTAGGAGGAGCCGGTGGAGCGGGATAACTGACGGGACTCTGCCAGGCGGGAGTGACTACGAGCTGGCCAATGATTTCTGCTCCAGCAGCTCCAGTGGTATTGATGCGAACCCATAACTCTCCCGCGGTCAATGCGGCAAGGATTTGCTCCCGGCTCAGACCACCTGCTGCACTGAAATCCCAGTCCATGTTACGCACTTGGAAATTGGGCAATGTAAAAACGGTGGGGCCGCCGGGGCCATTGAGACTATGGTAAATCTCTGCTGAGGTTTGCTGACTACCAAGCCCATTGAAACTAAGGCTTACCTTCGCCCCAGTGGAATTTCCATCCCGGCGAACAGCGGCCGTTCCCGAGCCACCGGAAAGCGTACCAGGCGCTCCTCGGAGTTGTGCGACGAGCAACACATCAGGTGAATCATCGATGGTCACGCTCGCTTCAAGCGGACTTCCAAGACTGAATCCTGCCCCGGCGTCGAGGGTGAGAGTGACCGTCTCGGGCACCTCAATCTGTGAGTCGCTCACCGGGACGACGGGAATGTTGACGGAACGAACTCCTGCGGGGAAATTTACTGTTCCCGAGAGTGGCGTAAAATCCAAGCCGGAGACAGCAGTTCCTGAGATGGAATATGGGACGCTGAGAGGCTGGATCCCTCCGGTGCGGAAAACTACGAATTCCGCAGGTGCCCCTCCAGTCTCGTAGGCTCTAGCCGTGGCCACTCCGAGGTTGACAGTGCTCGCGCTTGCGAGCGTGCGGCGCGCTGCTTCCAGATCCGCTACCCTGGGCGTGCTGGTGGCGAGGGCAGGATTCAGCCCGAGTAGCGCTTCTTCATAATCGCTGACACCGTCTCCATCTGTATCTGTCTGTGTGACCTTCAAACGAAAAAACAGAGAGTTCTTCCCGGCGGAAAGTTGATTCAGACTCAGCGGTGCTGAAGTGAGATTTGCGGCACCGATGATCGCTCTGGTGCCAGGCGCGGCTCCCGGCCGGGTCCAAGCGACTGCCACGTGGTCTCCTCCAACATATTCTTTGTGGAAAACCTCGAAAAAATATGGAACTCCAGCTTGGAGCGAAATTGGCACCGATTTCTGAGAGGGAAACGCGTCCCAGTTCTCCCTCCCAGTCCAACTCTGGACTGACGCAATTAATCGCTTTGCGTCCGTGGTAAGATATAGCTCACTGCTATCATCACTGGCGATCCAGAATGTATGCTCCCCGGTTTCCGTAGGCACGATCCATCCGCGAATCCATTCTCCAAAATCGCCTGAATCAGGATTGGTGGGGGCGATCCTCAACTCGGAAAGCTTACCTACATCATTCGCAACAGGAGTGCCGCTGGCAGCGTATTGTTTGACCGTGGTAAGACCCCCGGTGAGATTCCATTTTGAAAGATCAACATCTCCCGTCACATTCGTGATGTTCATCTCCAAGACTTGAGTGACATCAGAACCCGTTCCAATTACCGGTGTTCCCACGGGTTGCCAGTTGATCAGATCGGCAGATGCCATCGTGATGTATCGGACTCCCGCTACGGTGGGCCAGATATTGGTGACGATCTCAGAGTTGCCGGGCCGTGTTTCCCGGATAAACGGATAAGAGGCGCTATTGGCAGGATCTGTTCCGCAGGCGGACTCTTGAAAATTTGTAAACCCGTCGCCATCCTGATCCGCGGCCGGTATCAGTGTGCCGGGATGAGCCGCCTCCCAAACATCGCTCAAACCATTGCTATCGTCATCGATTTTTTGAGCAAGCAGTTGATTACAAAAGAACAACAAGAAGAGCGAAATTTTGATACAAAAGGCTCGTTTCATTGTTAGAAATTTCATTTGAACTATGGGCTATATTCAGCCCGCTAGCGTATTTTTGAACAAAAATGTGTCAAGATGAAACGCGGATTTTGTAAATTGCAAATCACACCTATGTGATGTCGCCGTAAGGACTATATTTTTTCCAGTGAGATTGGGATAAAGATTTCCCCATTCCCCTCGCCACCTCCTCGCACTATCCATCCGCTTCGGCCTAAAGTCTGACTTGTCGTCATGCTCGCGGTCCACCCTGGACTGCTACAGCCTGCTGTCGCTTTGGGCGATTGCAGCCTTGCTGCAAGCCCGACCGCCTTGGCACCCTGGGTAGCTGAACCAACCCGCTCGCAACGGTCCATCGACTTCGTCGAAAATTTGAGCCTAACAAATTTCTATTTTTGGGTAAGTCCACTCATACCGATGAGCAGAGATAGGATGAGAGCTTCGCGCTCCCCTTTCGCTCCGCATCAACCTGGCGGACAGTAAGGTCCACCCTCCCTATTCCTCCGGCGGTTCTAACCCGGAAGTACATCGATAGCAGCTTGATCTAAAATTACCTGCCGAGGTGTCCTCCAACCACGACATTTTCTCGGATGATCGTTGAGATCGTTGAGCTTTTTCTGAACTTCCCGGACTTGTTCATCGGTAATTTTCCCGAAGTCAGTGAGCTTTGGGGAAACTGCCAGCGGAGGTGAATGAGCCTGCGGCGCATGAGGCGCCGCGTGCCATTTAATGATACATCGCGCCGAGATGTTGAAAATGACGAAACTTTACCATAACGCAGCCGTGTCATCACATGCCTGCTAGGCCAAGAACGAATGTGTTACCGCGGTGTCTGACTCCGAAGACATCAGTAGTTAATTTTTTAAGCTTTAACAATCAGCCTTATATTATTTCACTACAGCCATCCTAGCGCCTACGCAAAGCGCCAGGTTAACAAAAGTCTATGCCAATGAAGGGGAAGAAGAAACAGAAGCGAGCGAAATACCATACCGATGATCTGGGCCACTATGTTTGGGAAAATTACTTCGTTGGTGGCAAGCAAAAGAGATCCAAGCGACGGGTGACGATCATCGGCGGAAAGATTGTTGAAGATACGGACAAATGGCTTTCTGAAAACGCTGACGGTATATATTTTCATCAATGCGAACATTGGGAGCTGATCGAGCAAAGCCCGCCTAAAGAAGGTAGTTCGCAAGCTGAAGGCAAAGCCGTGATTGAAAAAAGTCCGTGATTGAAAAAAGTCTGACTTTTATCATGGGACGCGCTTTTTTCTTTCTCCCTGTATGGGTCGTCGGCGTATTCATGCTAGCCATGCTTTTCAACGAGTATGCGCAAGCCTCGAATTCCTTGATCCATCTATAAGTATCGTAAATCGGGTCAGTCCCTGCTAGATAACATTAAAAGGAAGTCCTTGAGTGAAAGGACTGAGATCGGGGATTGGGTGAATCCGCTGGCATCATTGGTGAGTATGTGGTCCGCCTTGCTGGTGATTGCTGCGGAGATTTGGAGGGCGTCCTCGAAATCCCCCGCGAGATAATTGAAAGCTTGTTTGGCTTCGTCGGTCCCGGTGGAGGGAACGGTGAATGTGTCCAAAAGGTTCCTGAGCAAAAGGTGGATGACTTCCGATCCGAAACGTTTCCCGCCGATGTATTCGATGATGGAGAGGGAGTGCCATGCGCACGAGAGTTTGCAAGGATGTGTATTTGCAAAGATCTCAAGATCCAGTGCGCTCTGGTGTCCGACCCTGTCGCTGATGATCAGATCAAGGATTACGTTGGTATCGAGAAAGAGGCGGATGATCTGCCGTATTTCTGATGGAGATGATCGTGATAGGCGGCTTCATCATTTGCACTTGAGGCGGGAGCAAGAGTGGCGGTTTCCCGCCACTTACCCAGCCAACTCAGATCCGAAGGTTTTCTTGCCTCAACCAGGGCATTTTTCATTTCCTGATAGGTATCGTAGGAGAGCATCACTGCGATGGGACGGCCTTTCTTGTCGATCTCGATGGGTTCCCGGTGAACGACTTCGAGAAGCTCGCCGAAACGATTTTTCGCGTCAGTGGCGGTGAAAGTGATCATGGAAGAACAATAGCCAAAATGGCTATTTGGTCAAGGTGGGAGAACAAAGTTTGCGATATTACCGATTTTTGGATCGTTTATTATTTAGTCAAGAGAGTGAATTTGGGCGTTTGCCAAAATGGAAGTAACATCTGTGGAGAGGGTCGAGGGTGGCGAACCTTTTCTCCTTGTTTGTTCACTGTGTGATGATTGGCTCGAGAACTTTCCATACCGTCTCGGCGATTTTGGTTTGTCCTTCAGGAGTCGGGTGGATGCCGTCGGGTTGGTTGAGTTTTTCTATGCCGCCGACTTCTTGGAGAAGAAATGGGATGAGGATGGATTTGGACTCATAGGCAGCTTCGGGGAAAACGGCTTTGAAGCGGGTGGTGAAGTCGCGACCCATGGTATCGGGCATTTGCATGCCTGCGAGGACCACTTTGATTGTGGGGTTTTTAGCCCGAGCTTGCGCGATGATGCCAAGCAAATTCTTCTTGGTCTCTTCTGGAGAAATTCCGCGAAGCCCATCATTCCCACCAAGGGCGATGACGAGCACATCCGCTCCCTTTACCATCGCCCATGCGACCCGCCGCAGGCCACCGGCGGTGGTATCGCCACTGACTCCGGCATTTGCAATGGTATAGGGGAGCTTGGCGGCGGTGATTTTTCCTTGGAGCAAGGCGGGGTAGGCTTCGCTGGGATCAAGTCCGTAGCCAGCAGTGATACTATCGCCCAGGATGACGATGCGCTTGGCCGTAGCATTTGCATTCGGAGATTCCTCGGCCAATAGTGCTCCGCTTGTGCACAGCAGGAGTCCTAGTAAAAATTTTCTTAATAATGTCATCCCCATCGCCAACCAGTTTAGAAGCCGCTCCGGGCGCTGTCAACCGGCCCATTCTCAAAGTCTCCGGCCTGCGCAAAACGCATCAAACAGCGGGCCACGACCTCACGGTTCTGAAGGACGTGAGCCTGAGTCTGGATGCAGGCGATACGCTGGCGATCATTGGTCCATCAGGAAGTGGTAAAACGACGCTATTGGGACTTTGTGCGGGGCTGGATGATGCGAGCGCGGGATCGGTGGAGCTGGATGGGATGGCCATCGAAGCGCTGGACCAAGATGCACGGGCGGCTTTGAGAAATAAGCTGGTGGGCTTTGTATTCCAGAGTTTTCAATTGATTCCAACGCTCACGGCCATCGAAAATGTGCTGGTGCCGCTGGAGCTACGCGGCGAATCCGGACGAGAAGCGGAGGCGGCGAGGCTGCTGACCGAAGTGGGCCTAGGCGATCGGCTGGACCATTATCCACTGCAACTATCCGGCGGCGAGCAGCAGCGGGTGGCGCTTGCGCGGGCTTTCATTCATCGGCCTAAAATTCTTTTCGCGGATGAGCCGACGGGCAATCTGGATGCGGGGACGAGTGGGCCAATTGTGGAAATGCTATTCCGCTTGAATCGTGAGGCCGGGACTGCGCTGGTGCTGGTAACGCATGATCCGGCGCTGGCGGCGAAGGCGCGACGGGTGGTGAAGATGAGTGGTGGAAGCATCGTGGCGGAGGAGGAAAATGACGTCTGAGGGGAAGCCGCTGCCACGTAATTTGTGGACCGCCTTGTGCCATTCATGGGTGTGGCGGATGGCATGGCGGGACAGCCGGTCGCAAAGATTGCGGCTGGTGATTTTTTCGCTGGCAATCGTGTCCGGGGTCGCGGCATTGACCGCGATCCACTCGTTGAAGGCGAGTGTGGAACGAGGGATCGACTCGGAGGCCAAGGCGCTGCTGGGCTCTGATTTGCGGGTTTCCTCGCGTAGGGAAATGAAGCTTGATGAGCTTGAAAAACTGACGGCGATGGCCAGCCGCTTCAGCCGAGAAATCAGTTTTCCCTCAATGATGCGGTTCCTGCCGGGCGGCGGCGCAAGGCTGATGCAGGTGCGCGGCATCACAGGAGAATTCCCATTTTACGGTCAAGTAGAGACGCGGCCGGCGGATGCATGGGCCAAGCTTCAAGCGGAAGGCGGCGTGCTGGTAGAGCCGGCGATGCTCGATCAATTTGCAGCGAAAATCGGCGATGAGGTGGAGCTTGGTGAGATCCGTTTGAAGATTCTCGGAGTGGTGGACAAGCCAGCGCCGCGCGGCAATCGCTTCACCGGCTTCGCACCGGAGGCCTACGTCCGGCTGGCTGACATCGAGCGCAGTGGCCTGCTGGGGACAAGCAGCATGGCCTCGCATCAGGTGCATCTTGAAATTCCGAATGGCCCGGAGCCGGGCAAGCTGAAGGACCAAGTGCGCGCGGACTTTCCAGATACCCTTTGGCAATTGGAGACACCGGAAGACCGGCGTGAAAATCTGGGAGATGCGCTGGCGAATTTTCAACAATTCCTCGGCTTGCTCGCACTGGCATCGCTGGCGCTGGGAGCCATCGGCGTGGCGGGCGCGGTACATGCGCACATCACGCGGCGCATCCCGACGATTGCGATTCTGCGGTGCCTCGGGTGCCCGGGGTATCTGGCGTTCGGGATTTATTTCGCGCAGGCTTTGGCGTTGGGATTATTTGGCGCACTGTTGGGCGCGGGGCTGGGGATCGGATTGCAAATGGGGCTGCTGACAGCATTCAGGGGTGAATTGCCGGTATCGGTAGATCCCGCACCGGAGTGGAAAGTTGTCATGCAGACGACAGCTACTGGATTTGCAGTATGTTGCGGATTCGCGCTGCTACCGTTGATGAAGATCCGCGAAATTTCTCCCGCAGTGACATTGCGCAGTGGAGGAATTTTAAAAGGTGGCGTGGTGCGGGCGCTGCCGATCTATGGATTGCTGGCAGGACTGATGATCTTGGTGGCGCATGCAAATGATCCGAATTGGAAGCGCTCGCTGGCAATGGTCGGCGGGATGGTGGTGGCGTTCCTCGCACTGGTGGCCGTGGCGCGTGGCTTGATGTGGGCGACGCGGAAGGCAGTGGGAAAACGATGGCCCTATTTACTGCGCCAAGGGGTCTCGAATCTTCACCGCCCTGGTAATCAGACATTGCTGTTCTTACTTTCATTGGGCTTGGGAACATTCTTGTTGGTGACGATTCTCTCGGCTGGAAACCTTCTGAATCAAAGACTAAGCCTCCAGCGCTCAGAGGGGACCCCGAATCTCTATTTGATCGATGTGCAGCCAGACCAAGTCGCAGGAGTGAAAGAAATTTTGCAAACTGCCAATTTACCCGTTTTGGAAAGTGAGCCAATGGTCACCATGAGGATTAAGTCGATCCGTGGGGTGGATGTGAGCGAGGCGAAGGGCGTGCCGCGCTGGGTGGCGAGACGCGAATTCCGCTCAACCTACCGCGATAGGCTGAACTCTACTGAGACTCTAGTAGCAGGTGAATTCGCCACCACGCCGGCAGATCCTTCCGGGGTGGTGCCAATGTCGCTGGAAGAAGACATTGCCAAGGATATGAATGTGGGGATAGGTGACGAGATTACCTTGGACGTGCAAGGTTTGCCCATTCAAGCACGGGTGACGAGCGTGCGGCGGGTGGATTGGAGCCGTTTCAATCTGAATTTCTTCATGGTCTTCCCTCCTGGGGTGCTAGAAAATGCGCCGGGATTTCACGTGGTGACGACGCGCACACAGACACCTGCCGCCTCGGGAGAATTGCAACGTGTTCTAGCCGGGAAATTTGCCAACGTTACCGCGATTGATCTGACGCTGATTCTTGAAACAGTCCGCGAGATTCTCGGGAAAATTTCTACTGTGGTCACGGTGCTGGCGGGATTCACACTCTTAGCCGGCCTGCCGATCCTCATCGGGACTTTACTGAATGGTCGCGATGTGCGCTTGAAAGAAAGCGTCTTGCTACGGACTCTCGGCGCCTCGGCGCGGCAGGTGCGGGTGATATTGGTAATCGAGTATGCCATGCTCGGCGCACTCTCCGCGCTGACAGGTGTATTGCTGGCGGTGGCGGCCAAGGCGGCACTAGCGATCTTTGTCTTTAAAGGTTCTCCATGGCCAGATACTACGCTTATGGTAGCAGCCTTTACAACCGTCACAGTGATCTCGGTGCTCGGCGGACTCGCCTTGAGTCGAGGGGTGTGCCACCATCCACCGCTAGAGATTCTACGGGGCTGAAATGGGTGCTTCGGAACTGTTCTTCACGGCTTGGATCGCCGTGACGGCGATGGTATAGATAATGTCATCTACCAGGGCCCCGCGGGATAGATCATTGACGGGCTTGCGCAGGCCTTGGAGCACTGGACCAATGCTGATCAGATTGGCACTGCGCTGGACAGCTTTGTAAGTGGTGTTGCCAGTATTAAGATCTGGAAAAACAAAGACGGTGGCCTTGCCTGCAAGCGGGCTATCCGGAGCCTTTGCCGCAGCAACTTCTGCGACTGCAGCGGCATCATACTGCAGTGGGCCATCAATCAGCAGGTCTGGCCTGAGCGCCTTGGCGATCTTTGCTGCTTCGCGGACTTTCTCTACATCCGCGCCACTGCCGGACTCACCGGTGCTGTAACTGATGAGCGCCACTCGGGCCGGGATGCCGAATTGCTCGGCGGTGGCCGCACTCTGGATAGCGATGTCGGCGAGGGTTTCTGCATCGGGATTGGTATTCACCGCGCAATCTCCATAGACCAAAACCTGCTCAGGCAGGCACATGAAAAACACCGAGGAGACGACCTTGGCATGATCGTGAGTTTTGATGAGCTGTAGCGCTGGCCGGATGGTATTCGCAGAGGAGTGGATGGCACCGGAGACGAGTCCATCGGCTTGGCCCATGGCAAGCATGAGGGTGCCGAGCATCACATTATCTTCAAGCGCTTCAGTGGCGTCATGCTCGCTGAGGTTCTTATGTGCCCGCATTTTTACGAGTTGAGGCAGATAGACGGGACGCAGTAGAACCGGATCGAGAATCTTCAGTTCGGCGGGGAGTTCTACTCCGATTGCTATGGCGGTTCTTTGAATTTCTTCGGGGTTCCCCAGCAGCACACAACGTGCAATTTTTCGTTGGCAGCAGGCAATGGCGGCCTGGATGGTGCGCGGTTCCTCACCTTCCGGCAGGATGATGAGTTTGTTTAGTTCGCGGGCGTGGGACGCTAATTTATGGCGGAATGCGGCGGGTGACATGCGCACGGCGAGTTCCACTTTGCAACGGGCCTCCAACTTGGAGCCGGAGATATTCCGAGCGATGAAATCCATCACGAGGTTCATCCGTTCCGGATCGTCTGCTGGCACCTCTGGACTCATTTGGGAAAGATTAAGCGCGGTCTTATAGCTGCCGGTGCGGACTTTAAAAACGGGCAAGCCTGTCTCAAAGGCGCGCTGGCAGAGAGCCATAAGCTCGCGATCCAAGGCAATGCCACTGGTGAGAATGATGCCCGCCAGTGAGACCCCATTGAGCGCCACCAAGGAGGCGGCGATGATGACGTCCTCGCGATCTGTGGGCATGATGAGGAGAGCACCCGGAGCGAATACATGATAGATGTGAGAAACGCCGCGAGCGCAAAGTGCTACGGAATGCACGCGGCGGGTATGCATATCTCCCGCATGAATAATTTCCGCTCGTAAATGCCGCGCGACGTCTGAGCTACGGAATGAATGAAGTTTACTATTGGATGGTATGACTCCGAAGAGTTCAAATTTTCCGCTGTGAAAGATCGCGCAGCCATCGCGCAATCGTTCTGCCACGGCCACAGCCTCAGCCTCCGAGGTGACTAGCGCGTGGGCGCCATCCGTCGGCGAGTCCACGATCGGGACCACGCCGGTCTGAGATTCTTCGCGCTGTTTGCCTACTTTATTGATGATGCAGCCGATGAGTTTCGGATGATCGATGCCGCCGTAGAGCGCAGCGAGAGTCTCGACTTTTTGCTCAAACCCAAGCGGTGTCTCATCGTCTTGCAGAGTGGTGACGATGATGACTTCCGCATCAAGACTGCTGGCCATGAGACGATTGAGGCGATTGTTAAAATTGCGCCCTTCCGCAGGCAGCAGACCCTCGACGATCACGACATCGGCGTCCACGCTGGCCTCGGCGACTTTTCCCACAATCCGTTCCATGAGATCATCGGTGTGCTCTTCGCGGACATAATTGTCTGCTTCCTGGATCGGGATGGATGCCGGGGGTGCCATGCCCATGGTGGTTCGGACAAATCTTGCGGATGGGTCCATTTCACCTTCCTCATATTGGTTCTGGCTGATCGGCTTGCAGAATCCGACGCGGATTCCCCGGCGGTCCAGCGCTCGCACCACTCCAAGGCAGACGGAGGTGAGGCCGACTCCGGCACCGGATGCAGCCAGGAAGAAGGTGTGTTTGTTTGATGTATGGTTCATGCAATCAGGCGGAATGTTTCACGGGCGATCATCCGTTCTTCATCGGTGGGGATCACAAGGCAGGTGACGCGACTGTTCGAAGCGCTGATCCGCCCTGAGTGGGACCGCCCGTGGACGATATTTTTTTCCTCATCAATGACGACTCCGATGAATCTCAAAAACGAGATCGTTTGGGTGCGAATGGCAGCGCTATTCTCGCCGATGCCGCCAGTGAAGATCAGAGCATCCAAGGTCTCAAGAGCCGCCGTGAGCCCGCAGATGGATTTCGCGAGGCGATAGCAGAAAACCCCGATTGCAAGTCTAGCTCTAGCGTGGCCGTTATCCGCCGCTTGCGCCAAGATGCGCATGTCATTACTCAAGCCGGAGATACCTAGCAGGCCACTTTGAGAATTCAGCATTTGGGTAATCTCGCTCAGGCGCATCCCGGTCTGATCTTGGAGAAATTGATGCAGTGCGGGATCTACATCGCCGCTGCGGGTCCCCATCACAAGACCCTCGCTGGGTGTGAGTCCCATGGTGGTGTCCACGCTGCGGCCATTGCGGATGGCGCAGGCGCTGCAACCGTTGCCGAGGTGGAGAGTGATCAGGTTGACTTCATCGATGTTTTTCCCCAATCGCCGGGCCGCCTCGATAGTCACATAGTGATGACTGGTACCATGGAATCCATAACGGCGCACTTTCAACTCCTCATAATATCGGTAGGGAATCGCATAATGATACGCTTGTGCCGGTAAAGTTTGGTGGAATGCAGTATCGAAAACCGCAACTTGAGGAATCGCTGGAAACAACTCTTGGGCAGTTCTAATCCCCAGGAGATTCGCCGGATTATGCAGTGGCGCGAGACCATTGCAGAGCTCTATGGCCTGAACGACGGCCTCGGTAATCACGACGGATCCTTTAAAAAAATCAGCACCATGCACCACCCGGTGGCCGATCCCGCGTGGCTTCAGCCCTGTCATTTTCTCGATTGCCACGCGCAATGCACTGTGATGCGTGGCGGATGGCATCGCGAAGGCCATTGTTTCACCGTTGCGCTCGAGTTGTAGCTCGGCTTCCAGACTACCGAGGCGCTCGGCCAGTCCTTTGAGCAACAACGTTTCACCATCGACAGAAAACACCGCAAATTTCAGCGACGAACTGCCGCAGTTGATCACGATCACGCATTCTTCGACGATGGACGGAGCAGCATTCATACATTCTCCCGGCTCATTTAATTTCTTTGAAAATGGTTCATTTAAGCTTATGCTTCCGATTGATCAATCTCCCGCGCCATCGTGGCCTATGGGACGCGGGCTCGCAATCCATTCCGTGCAAATCACACAATAATTCCAAACAAGCACCATCGACAAAATCACAAATCGTAACTGAAAGCCGATTGGTCGCGCGTGCAATCCCGTATTCAAAATTTTATTCTCTCGACATGGGTAGCGTCGTATCTATCAAGTCATCACATCACCCGCAGGTATTTGAATTCCCATCTCAATCGATCATCCATGAAGACCTATCGAATTCTTTTTCAAATCGGAGTCGCAGCCATCTTGCCAACAGGGGTCAATGGAGCGGTGATCAATGCGATCAACTACGGTGCCCCGTCTCCCTCTGAGGCCGCTTCATTGGGCCTCATCAACCGCTTTCGCGCTGATCCGGTGAATGAGCTGGCGAGGATGTTCAACGATAATTTTGGAACAAATTACACAAACGCCACTCTTGCCCCTGTCTTGAGTTCAACGTCTTACACTCCTGGATTCTGGACTAGCACCTTTGGTAACAATATTGCCAGCGGCAGTATGAATTTCTTCAACACTGTCCCTAAAACGCTCTATGATGAATTCCAAGTTTTGACCGCTAAGTCCACCTTGGCTTGGAATAACAATCTTGGTTGGGCTGCTCACCAGTATTCAGTTAGCGTTGAACAAGACGCCGGAACCTCAAACCCGCATTTTGTTCCAGGTGCTCCTGTTTTTATTGATCGCTTCAACAATGTCGGGGTCAATTATACTTCAATCGGCGAGAATATTGCGCCTAACTGGCCGGACAACCCCGCTGCAATGCACATGGGTTTCGCAGTTGACTGGGGCAGTGGCCCCGGTGGGATGCAAAATTTACGAGGCCATCGGAATAGCATGCTCTCGACAACATTCACCGCTGTCGGCATCGGTACTCTCGACGCCGGATGGACCGCTGGTCAGGTATCACAAGTCCAGCATTTAGCAGCCTTCTTATCGGTGGATCGCATCGCATACGGCTACGTTTACACAGATACCAGCGCTACCACCAAAGCGAACGGAGCCACCGTCAATATCTACGACGCCGCCGACAATCTCTTGGGAAGTGCCACCACTGACTCTACCGGAGCCTACACCTACAAGGTTGCCCCGGGCGCAGCAGCACCCGCCACCGCAGAATATATTCTAAACGGTATCACGACCCCTCGGCACACGCTTGGCAATGACGGCAACACGACTTGGTTTCTCGACGCAGCTGTCATTCCAGAGCCAAGCAGTGCGCTGCTGGCGGGTCTGACCATCCTCGGTGCCTGCGTCCGCCGCCGCCGGGTTGGGTAAGGAAGTTCCGTCCCGTTCCTCGCCGGCGAAGGCTTCATGTCAAATCGAGAAATCAATCATCGCTCGGTTTTTCTGATCCGCGGAAAGCTTTTCACAAACCAGCTGACATAGCGGGAAAACAAACGTCCCGTGCAGGGAATAGTGGACTTTCACGCCCTCTTTTCGCCGTGTCACTAAATTCGCCCCGGCAAGAATTCCCAGATGTTTTGAAACACTAGGTTGCCCGATTTCCAACTCGGCCGCCAGCTCACCTACGGTTTTTTCTCCATCTTTGAGCTCCTGCAACAGGGCCAGCCTTGCCGGTTCTGCCAACATCCTAAGCATTTCAGAGATACCCTCTAACGCCTCTTTCCCGAGTTTTCCTGAGGGTTTCAAATTATCGTTGGACAAAGCGTTCATTTATATTCTATTCTGAGCATATAAGAATTCATGAAACTCCGCAACCCAAATTTCATCGGCCCAACCCTCGCGAAGCAAAAGCTCTCCGCAGGCGGCAGCACCATCCTCGATGTCCGCACTGACATCGAATTCTCCGAACAACAAATCCCCGGTTCACTGCACATCCCGCTCGATCTGCTGGCTAAAAACCACACGCAGCTCGATTCCTCATCCCACTTCTCACTTCTCTGCCTCAGCGGCACCCGAGCTACCAAAGCAGCAGAAATTCTCAATGCTAACGGCTTTGAAAACCTCGACATCATCGAAGGCGGCCTCACCTCATGGGTAGCCGCCGGGCTCCCTGTAGAAAAAACTTCGCGCAAAATGCTTCCACTCATGCGCCAAGTACAACTGATCATCGGCATCCTCGCACTTACTGGTTCCCTGCTCGCCATTTTCCTCAATCCTCTCTTCGCCATCCTCCCTGCATTTCTCGGCGCGGGCCTTACCCTCGCAGGTTCCACTGGCTGGTGCGGCCTCGCCATTTTCCTCTCGAAGATGCCTTGGAACCGCTGCGCCACCTCCCAAGTTTCCTGTTGCAACGTCTGACCATCCATCTTTATGAAAATTCTAATCATCGGTGGTGTCGCAGGTGGAGCATCTGCCGCAGCCCGGGCCCGCCGCCTTTCGGAAACTGCGGAAATCACTATCATTGAGCGCGGCCCAGACGTTTCCTTCGCAAATTGCGGCCTTCCTTACCACATCGGTGGCGAAATCGAAAACCGTTCCGCACTCGCCATCCAGACGCCGGAATCTCTCTCCAAACTCCTCAACTTGGCTGTCCTCACCCACACTGAGGCCATCTCCATCGACCGGAAAAATAAATCCATTCTCATTCGTGACCTGTCCTCTGGTACCGCCTCCACTGTCACCTACGATAAGCTCATCCTTGCCCCCGGCGCCTCCCCCCTCATTCCGGATCTCCCCGGAATCGAGCTTCCCCGCGTCCACTCTTTACGCACCTTGCAAGATATGGATCGCATCATGGGCGACCTCAAGTCCGCGAAATCCGCACTCATCCTCGGCGGCGGATTCATCGGTTTGGAAATGGCGGAACAAATCCACCACCTCGGTGCCAAGACCACACTCGTCGAGCGCAATCCACAAGTCCTCCCCCCGCTCGATCCCGAGTTAGCAAAAAATCTCGCCACCGCCCTTTCCAGCAATGGCATCGACCTCCATCTTGCAGAAAGCCTCACTCACATCGAGCCCGGCCTTACCGCCTGTTTCGCCAGTGGCCTGCGCATCCAGACAGACGTGATCATCCTTTCCGTCGGAGTTCGCCCGGAAAATTTCCTCGCAAAAGACGCCGGCCTCACCCTTGGAGAAAAAGGCCACATCCGAGTCAACCCATTTCAACAAACCTCCGATCCCGACATCTACGCCGCCGGAGACGTGGTGGAAACCAAAGACGCCATCCTCGGTAGCTACCGCCCGCTTCCTCTCGGTGGCCCCGCGAACCGCCAAGGGCGCACCATCGCCGATCATATTTTCAAAGGCGAAAAGGCCCTGCCCTACCCCGGCTCCATCGGCACCGCCATCGTCCGAGTCTTCGACCAAACCGCCGCCGTCACCGGCCACGGCGAATCATTTTTAAAAAGAAACGCCATCCCATACCAAACCGTCACCATCAACGCCGCTTCCCACGCCGACTACTATCCAGCCGCGGAAACCATCACACTCAAAGTGCTCTGGACGCCCGAGACTGGACGCATCCTCGGCGCACAAGCCGTTGGCAAGGACGGCGTGGACAAGCGCATCGACATCATCGCCACCGGCATCCGCGGGCAGATGACCATCGACGACCTCTGCCACCTCGAGCTCTGCTACGCACCGCCATTTGGCTCCGCTAAAGACCCTGTCAACATTGCAGGTTTCGCTGCCTGCAATCTACGCGAAGGCCTCCTCAAGCCCATCTATGACCTCCCAAAACCAGACTCCCAGATCATCGATGTCCGCCCCGCCGCAAAGGCCCAATCCCAGCCCATCCCCGGCGCGAAAAATATCCCTCTTCTACAACTTCGCTCACGTCTTTGCGAAATTGATTCATCGCAATCTGTTTTCACCATTTGCCAGATGGGAAAGACGTCATACTTTGCCGCACGGATTCTTCAACAGAACGGTTTCGACGCACATTCCATCATCGGCGGTGCCCATCTGAACCTCTGAAAACAATTATGTTCGTAGCTACCATCGTCATCCTCGTCATCATGCTTCTCGGCAGCTTGGGTGCCTTGTTCGCCTTCTCTTGGGCGGCAACTCACCAGCAATTCGAAAACCTCGAAGAAGCCGCCGAATCCATCTTCGACGCAGACGAACCGATTGGTCAACCCACGGACAAACTTATTACTCATGACTCCTGAAAAAGTTCCTGCTCCCGATCCGGAAGCCATTGAAAAAAGCCGGCTCCAACGCCTCGAAATCGACCGCGCCGCCCGCTGGCCTGTAGGCCTATTCATCGGCAGCTCAATCGTCTGGCTCATCCTCGGCTCTTTCATCGCCATCGCCGCATCCATCAAGCTGCATGACCCCGCGTTCCTCGCCGATAATCCGTGGCTCACCTTCGGACGCGTCCGCCCGGCGCACTTGAACATGGTCGCCTACGGCTGGCTCTCCACCGCAGGGATCGGCATCGGCTTGTGGATCCTTTCCCGCCTCTGCCGCGCACCGATCCAAGACAACCGCTCTCTCACTCTCGCAGCCGTCCTTTGGAACATGGGCAACGCCGTCGGCACATGGGGCATCCTTCGTGGTGACTCCACTGCCGTAGAATGGCTGGAATATCCCACCTACGCCGCACCGTTCCTGCTTGCCTCATTTGCCTTTGTGATGCTCGAAGCAGTGGGATTGATCCGTCGCCGTCCGCCTGGCCACATCTATATTTCTCAATGGTATATCATGGCAGCCTTCTTCTGGTTTCCATCGTTATTCTTCACCGCTCACGGACTGCTCGTGCTCGCTCCCGTGCAGGCACCTGCCCAGCCGCCGATCAATTGGTGGTTCGCCCACAATGCGCTCGGCCTATGGTTCACTCCCATCGGCCTAGCCGCTGCATATTATCTGATTCCGAAAATCATCGGCCGCCCGATTCATTCTTACTACCTCTCCATCATCGGCTTCTGGTCGCTCGCATTCTTCTACGCTTGGAATGGTATGCACCACCTCATCGGCGGACCATTTCCTGCATGGCTGATCACGGCCTCGGTCGTCGCCAGCGTGATGATGTTCATTCCAGTCATCACCGTCGCGATCAACCATCATTTCACCATGGTCGGGCATTTTAAAAAGACGCTCCACTCACCCACGTTGCGATTCGTCGTCTTCGGCGCGATGTGCTACACGCTCGCTTCCCTCCAAGGTTCCACCATGGCGTTCCGTTCCCTCAACAGTATCACCCATTTCACTCACTACACAGTCGCCCATGCTCACCTCGGTGCCTATGGCTTCACCACGATGGTGTTTTTCGGCTCCATTTATTACATGATGCCCCGCTTGCTTGAGCGCGAGTGGCCCTCGCGTTTCCTGATCCGTGTGCACTTCTGGACCTGCGCGGTCGGGTTTATCGGCTATTTCGTTTTCCTCAGTTGGGGCGGTATTCTGCAGGGAATCGAGATGAACAAAAAGGACACCCCGTTCCTCGAAATCGTGGCCCTCACCATGCCCTACCTGAAACTCCGCACCGTTTCCGGTAGCCTGATGACTCTCGGGCATGTCGCCTTCGCGATTTCATTTTGCTGGATGATCCTCCGCCATCGCGCGGGAGCCAGTGAACCCACGCTTTTCACCAAACGAGTCCCAAATACCGATCCCATTCCATGAGTAAGTTCCGCTACATTTTCATCGGTTTCATGCTGACATTCCTCTCCTCGTGGGTCGGCCTGGTGCTCCTGCCCGTGTGGGGCCTTGGAAATTTCAAGCAAACCCCCGATCCCGTCTCCGGCGAGATGATCCCTCCCCTTTTCACTTCGCTAGAAAGACAAGGCCGTGACGTTTACATTACCAACGGCTGCATCTACTGCCACTCGCAACAGGTCCATCCCGCTCGCGTCCGCACCGATATCGAGCGCGGCTGGGGCGTCCGCCGTACCGTTGCCCGGGACTACATGCACCATGAAATCGCCCAAATGGGCACCATGCGCACCGGCCCGGATCTCTCGAATATCGGCGTCCGGAATCCTTCGGAAACGTGGCACTACCTCCACCTCTACGATCCTCAAATCACCTCAAAAGGCTCTAACATGCCACCGTTTGCATTCCTTTTCGACACCAAGAAAAAGGACCCTGCAAACCTCGCAAAAGATGCCCTTGTTTTCCCCACCGGCTTCGGCCCCGGTCCGGATTACGAGGTCACTCCCACCCAAGACATGCGCGCGCTCCTCGCTTATCTTCAGTCGCTGAAACTCTCTTCCTACGAGATCCCCGAGGCCGCCGCCGCCCGAGCCGAATCCCTAGCCAAATAGCCAATGATGAAACCAGGAAACGAACCCGGCGAGGACTTCAATACCCGTAAAGTCCACGGAGCCATCATCCGCGAAAAGGCCGAGCCCCGCGAAATGTTCCGCGCCGCTCCATGGTGGCTCAAGCACTGCATCTACGCCCCACTCTGCATCTGGGGAATTTGGTATCTCATCGTCGCTTCAGGCGGCTTTCGCTGGGATGAATACAGCGAAGGATACTTCCGAACCGTCGTCCCCGAGGAATCCGTCGAAGTGAAAAAAGCCCCTCCCTCCGATGATCCCAAAACTCTCATCGCCGAGGGCGCTACCGTTTACACCGCCGTCTGCTCCGCCTGCCACCAAGCCAGTGGCATGGGCCTGCCCGGCGCTTTCCCTCCACTTGCCGGGTCCGACTGGGTCAGCGGGCCAGAGGAAAAAATTATCCTCACCGTCCTCCACGGCCTCGGCGGAGAAATCGTCGTCAACGGCGAAAAGTGGAACGGCATGATGCCCGCCCAAGGAGCCGCATTGGACGACCGCAAAGTTGCCGCCGTCCTTTCTTTCATCCGCTCGGAGTGGGGAAATTCCTCGCCACCCGTCGCACCTGCCTCCGTCACCGCCCTACGCGAAAAGTTTAAAGACCACGCTCCTTGGACTGCCGCAGACCTCGAAGCCGCCCTCGCGGAGTAAGCCATGAGCTGCTGCAACTGCGCTCCAGCCCCGAAGGTCGCGAACCCGGCCGTCCCTTGGCTGCGCATCGGCGCGCTCATCATCCTCGGCGGCCTTGCGATGTATCTATCCCTGGCGATCAACATCACCCCCGCCACGGGCATCGCCCGCACCATCATCCACTCCATCCTCGCGACGGTCAGTGGTCTCGCGCTCATCCTCGCCGGCGCCGCCATTTTCCGAAACTCGCTCGTCCCCCGCATCACCCTTGAGCAGCTTTTTCTCATCGGCCTCTGCGGCAGCTACGCCGCATCGCTCTATTCCAGCGTCACCGGCATCGGCCACATTTACTACGAAGTCGTCATCATCCTGCTCGCCATCTACCACCTCGGCCAAGCCGTCACCCGCATCCAAGTCGCCCGCTTCAGTCATCTGGAAAACCAAATCCCCGGCCTCCGCTCAGTTGCCAGAATTATTTCTGAAAACGACACCACTCAAATTCCCATCACCCAAATCACCGCCGGCCAACTCCTAGAAATCCGCCCCGGCGAAATCGTCCCCGCCGATGGCATCATTGAGACCGGTTCCGCTTTTATCGAGCAACTCGCCCACACCGGAGAACCATTCCCCAGCCCGATGCAGCCCGGCGGGAAACTCCTTGCCGGCTCCCGCGTCCTCGACGGCACCATCCTCCTCCGCAGCACTTCCTCCGGCACCGACCGCGAGCTCGACCGACTCCTCGCCTCCTGCAAAACCACCAGCCAGACCAACGCCGATTCCCTCGCCGGGAAAATCCTGCGCTTCTTTGTCCCGGCCGTCATCGTCATCGCCCTTCTCACCATCCTCGTCTGGTCATTTCTCGGCAGCCCCGCCCAAGCACTTTTCAACGGCCTCGCCGTCACCATCGTCGCTTGTCCCTGCGGCATTGGCTTAGCCATCCCACTCGCCATTCGCAACAGCCACGCCCACCTCCGCTTGCTCGGGTTCATCCCCCACAGCCACGATTTCCTAGAGCGCCTCGCCACCGTCGATACCATCGCATTCGACAAAACCGGCACCCTCTCCAGCCCCGTGCTGACTTTAGAAAACTTGTCCATCGCACCTTCCGCGCCCGCCGCTCTCCTCTCATGGCTCGCCACCATCCAGCGCCACTCCACCCACCCCATCGCCCGCCCATTGTGGAAAATCGCCGAGCCTGTCGCACTGGAAAATCTCCACATCACCCCGCTACCCGCCCGCGGCATCAACGCCACTTTTTCGATCGATGAAACTTCCCAAACTCTCATCATCTGCAACTCCCTCTTCCTCGCCGAGCAACACCCCGATCACTCAGAGGAAACCAATCACAACCGCTCCATCTATTTCCTCCTCAACGGTGAAATCGTCGGCAAAGCAGACTTCCTCGAACAATCCCGCGATGGGGCAGCCCTCGCCATCGACCAACTCCTCACCTCCGGCTACCGCGCCGAGATCCTAACTGGAGACTCCACCGTCCCGGAAATTTTCAGCGCCCGTATCCCGTGCGCCACTGGCCTCACCACCGAGCAAAAGGCCATCATCGTCCGTGATCGACAAAGCGCCGGCCACCAAATCCTGTTCATCGGCGATGGTCTCAACGATACCGAAGCCATGCGCATCGCCCACGCCTCCATCGCCCTCGGCCCCGAAGCTCAAGCCGCCTCCGCCATCGCCTCCGCCACTCTTTCCCATCACGATTTCGCCGCCATCATCCAGGCCCTCAGTATCTCTCGGGAAACAAAACGTAGGCTCACCCGCCTCCTCTTCTTCACTCTCACCTATAACTTCATCGGCATCGCGCTAGCCGCCAGCGGCCTCCTCCACCCCGTCATCGCCGCCATTCTCATGCTCGCCTCCAGCGCCACAGTCCTCACACTCGCCAGCTCAGCGCCGCGAAGACACGAATTCAAAGGCTAACTGAAAAGTGGAAGTTGGGAGTCGCGGGAACCTTCTGCCGGGAACGCCCAGCCCCAGCTTGGCGAGGTTCATCCAGACTCGCCGAGCTGGGGCCCGGCGTTTCCAGACGCACACCGAAGCTTATTTCAATTCATCAAGCGCCGTAAAATTGATCCCTTTGAGGAGTTCGAGCAAGGCGTCTGTTTTAAGATTGCCGTTTTCAATCTGGATGAGAAAGCGGTTCTTATAAACGAGGGTAGCATTACCTTCTTTCTCGTTCACCATCGCTTTCTGATCGCCGATCCGGTGCATTTTCAGACCCATCGCAGTGGCCATAGCAGGATTCCCCATGTAGCCACCTACGGTTGCGAGCAAGGGTGAATCTGCGCTGAGGGCGATTTTCACCGACTGATCTCCGGAAGTATATGGCCGGCTCAACATGATACCGCCACCGCCGCCAAAGAGACCAAGACCAGCGCTTTGGTTCTCGATTTCACCGCCTGTCCAATCGCCGATTTTATCTGGAAGCGCTTTGCCTACCGCAGTGGCCTTGAGCTCGGTGAGAAGTGCGACTGCTTGGTTTAAAGCGGTCTGAGCCTCGGAGTGATCTCCGGCTTCATAGGCTTTCTTTGCGGCATCGATCTCATCCGTGATCGGGTCTGCGTGGAGGGAAAGGCTTGAGGACAGAACCAAGAGGGTGGTAATGAAAGAACGGTTTTGAGTTATCATAGAAGGAGATCTTCCATCAACCACGATGTGTCTGTAAATGGGCATGTTTGCCTATTCAAACACCAACCAACTTCCGAAACGAGCGATGAGTTGAAAACGGTTCGTCGCACAAAGTTTTTTGAGAAGGCTAGAGACGTGGTGGTCTGTTGTGCGCTTAGAAATACCTAGAAGATCTGCGATTTCAGAGTTGCTCATGCCATTACAAACGTGACGCAAAATGGAAATCTCACGAGGACTGATGCGCTTGCGCAGATGCTCGTCGAGATTCTCCGCGATTTCTTTACGCTGACCTTGGGCTAGATCGATCGCGTAAAGCCGTGCGACGAGGTGGCCGCGCAAAATTGATGCCTTGAAATGGTTCACCTCATCAAACATCCGCGGAGCGTGAAATGTAACCACGATCCCATGGGTGTCTTTGATATATAAATGCATCACCAGCTGATCCTCAATTTCTAGGTGCTTGGCGACCTTGGTATAAAACGGGAGCTTATAGTATTCAGACTCCGAGATGGCGGAACGCAGCCTATCCACAGTATCGACGTAGCAGGCTTTCCCAGATTCAGGATCGATGTATTTCGAGAACAGAGGATGGCTCCGCAAGGCCTCAGGAATTTCCCCTGCCACAGCGGCGACTTTTTCAAAATGACTGCGGGAAGTAGCCACCCGGGTGAGATTCATCAATCCATCGTACTCGTTCCAATTCGCAAAATGAGAACCGATGTAGGAAGGTAGCTTCTCGAGGACATAGTTTTCAAATACCGGAAAGGTATCGAGCAACTGAATTGCCCGGATCTGGGCTTCAAATTTTTTGCGCTCCTCGGCGTTGAATAGTTCCATAGGTGACAATCGGTAGGACCGCGTTTTAGTTTCGGGGAGACAATCATTTTTTCAAGAGATTGGCGAGAAAAGTGATAATGCAGCATTAAGCACCTTGATTTTTTGGCGAAGGAGTACGCAAAGAATGAAAAATTACATCCTGCCGATGATGCATAATAGAAACCGCTGGACGCGCACGATGGCCCGCTCATGATCGTCAGCGCGGACGATCTTCGCCACTCCCGCTGGATCAGGCAGGTCCAGCGCATTGCCCTTGTGAAAGTGAACTTCCCGCCGCCATGAAGAAATCCCTCGCTATTTTCGCCGCCATTGCCTTCTCCATCACCTTGGCCCGCTCCGCCGAGCTACGGGTCGCTGCCGCCGCCAGCCTTGACGAGTCGATCACGGAAATTTGCGCTCTCTATTCAAAGAAGCACGGCACCCTCGCCCGCCCCGTTCTTGCGGGTTCCAATGTCCTTGCCCGCCAGATTTCCCAAGGCGCACCCATCGATGTCTTCCTCTCCGCAGACACTCGCACCATGGCCAAGCTCAATGCGGAAGGCCATGTCACCGCTAGCACCCCACTGCTAGAAAACCGGCTCGTCGTCGTCGTCCCATCAGAGTCCGAGGTAAAAATCACCTCCGCAGAAGACCTCCTCACCCTCCAGAAAATCGCCATCGGTGATCCCGCAGCCGTCCCCGCTGGCGTCTATGCAAAAAAATGGCTGGAAGCCGCCGGAAATTGGGAAAAACTCAGCCCCCGCCTCGTCGGCACCGAGAACGTCCGTGGCGCGCTGGCCGCCGTGGAAGCCGGAAATGTCCAAGCAGCCATCGTTTACAAAACCGATGCCGCAACCTCTACCAAAGTGAAAACCGCATTCGAAGTCCCATCCGCCGATTCGCCGGAGATCATTTACCCCGTCGCCATCTGCACCCGTGCCACTGATCCTGCCGAAGCACGAAAATTCCTAAAATTTCTCCGCAGCCCAGAAGCCACCGCCATTTTCCAGAAGCGCGGATTTGGCATCGTGGAGGAGACCCAATGACCCCCGCAGACATTCAGCTAATATTCTTCACCGTCGGCTGCGCGGCTCTCGCCATCGCGATTCTTCTCCCATTCGCCATCGCGATGGCTTGGCTGCTCGCCAGAAAAGATTGGCTGGGAAAATCGCTCATCGAGACGTTTTTCATGCTGCCCATCGTCATGCCGCCAGTCGTCACCGGGCTAATCTTACTCCATCTTTTCGGCAGAAATGGCCCAGTCGGAGGGTTTTTGGAAAACCAACTCGGCATCGAAATCGTCTTCACATGGAAGGCCGTCGTCATCGCCATGGGTGTCATGTCATTCCCCCTTGTCCTCGGCTGCATCCGCACTGCCTTCGAGGAAACTCCGCCCCACCTTGAATGCGCAGCCCGCACCCTCGGCGGCAAGCCATGGCGGGTTTTCCTCAAAATCACCCTGCCGCTCGCCCGCCGCGGCATCATCGCAGGCGTGATTCTAGGATTCTCCCGCGCCATCGGCGAGTTTGGCGCCACCGTCATGGTCGCAGGCTTCATCCCCGGCCTCACCGAAACATTGCCACTTGCCATCTACCGCAGCGTCCAATCCGGCGATGACAACCGCGCTTGGCTTCTCGCCGCCGTCTCCGTGATCATCTCGGTGATCTCAGTCCTGATCACCCGCTCGTTTTTAAATCGGCGGCCGAGACGCATGCTCTCGCCCGACTTCCCTTCTGGACAAAACAAAGATGCCTCCTAGCTTTGCAGTGACTCAGCAAGCACTCATGGAATTCACCTCAGATCCCGCAAATTCGCTCCCAGCCGATGACGTCGCCGCCATCGATGAACTCGGGAGAACTTTCCAATCCTTCCGCAGTGAGCTCGCCAAAGCCATCATCGGTCAAGATGAAGTCATCGAGCAACTCGCCATCTGCCTCTTCGCCCGCGGCCATGCATTGCTCATGGGCGTGCCAGGTCTCGCCAAAACCTTGCTAGTGTCCTCCGTCGCCCAGACTTTCGACCTTTCTTTCAATCGCATCCAGTTCACTCCAGACCTGATGCCCGCCGATATCACCGGCACCGATATCATCCAAGAATCCGGAGTCGGAGGCAGACGTGAATTTGAATTCATCAAAGGCCCCGTCTTTGCAAACATCGTCTTGGCCGATGAAATCAACCGCGCCCCAGCCAAGACCCAATCCGCCATGCTCGAGGCGATGCAGGAAAACAAAGTCACCGTCCTCGGCAATACCTACACCCTCCAGCCGCCATTCTTCGTCCTCGCCACCCAGAATCCCATCGAACAGGAAGGCACCTACCCACTCCCGGAAGCCCAGTTGGACCGCTTCATGTTCCTCATCGAGGTAAATTATCCCTCCTCCGCTGAGGAAAAGGAAATCGCCCGCGCCACCACCGGCACTGCCCGTCAAATCCTCAGCCACCTCCTCAATGGAGAAAAAGTCATCGCCTTCCAGCAGCTCGTCCGCCGCGTGCCAGTCCCGGAACATCTCTACGATTACGCGGTGAAAATCGTCCGCAAAACCCGCCCCGGCGAGCCCGAATCACCGCAATGGATCAAAGACACCGTCGGCTGGGGCGCCGGCCCGCGCGCCGTGCAATATCTCATTCTCGGAGCAAAATCCCGCGCCGCACTCCGGGGTGCCTACATGGCCTCGCTCGAAGACCTCGAGGCCGTCGCCTCCTCCGTCCTCACCCACCGCGTCATCACCAATTTCTCCGCGGAATCCCAAGGCATGACCTCCAAAAAAATCGTCGAGCGCTTAATCAAAGAAATGAGAGATGAGTGAAAATATAAAAACTGATAGAGATATAGAACCGCGGATGGTAAAAGTTTTGCGGAAATTTAGTTCTCACGAAGAAATGCGTGTCCAGCAACTACGTGATTGTCAGCGATTGACCACCGATGAGATCAACAACTATGCTTGGCGCATGGTCATCGAGTACCGTGAAATGCATGATATAGAACCTTATGAACCGAGACTTCAAAGACATATTAGTTCTCTTCGAAAAGTATGATGTAGAATATCTCATCATCGGCGGATATGCGGTGATACGCTATACCCAACCGCGCTATACTAAAGATCTTGATTTATGGGTACGGCCGAATAAAGAAAATGCAGCTAAAGTCATGCGTGCACTCCGAGAATTCGGAGCACCGCTTTTAGAAGTCACTGAAGCCGATTTTGCCGATACTGGCCTGCAATACATGATTGGCCTTGCACCCTGTGCCATTGATTTTCTGACAAGTATTTCTGGTTTAGATTTTAATGAAGCATGGGACTCGAAAAATGAATTCATCACAGCAGCCTGCCGCCTCTTCTACGTATCTCCTCATCACTTAATTGTGTCAAAACGGGCAGTAGGACGCCTCCAAGACTTAGCCGATATAGAAGAGATTCTAAGAATTTTCCCAGAGGCTGAAAAACTATGAGCCACTCCTTCATCGATAACACCCTGCTTTCCCGCCTTGGCTCACTCCCCATCGAGTCCCGCGCACCAATGCTTGGAAATGTCGCGGGCAAGCATCGCTCGCCCCATCGCGGTTCATCCGTCGAATTTGCGGAATATCGGAAATACGTCCCCGGTGATGACACTCGCCGCCTCGATTGGAAAGCCTTCGCCCGCTCTGATCGCTTCTACATCAAAGAATTCGAGGCCGATACCAATCTCCGTGCCTACTTCGTCGTCGATGCCTCTGGCTCGATGAACTTCGCAGGCAATGGCGAAGCCAAAATCCAAGTCGCCCGCCGCATCGCCGCATCACTCGCCTATTTATTAGTCAACCAAGGCGATGCCGCAGGCCTCTCCATCTGCACCGATAAACTCCACCTCGAGGTCCCGCCCAGCCGCCGCGCCGCCCACCTCGAGCGCTTTTTTTCCACCCTTGGTAAAATCCAACCCTCCGGCGAGACCGGCCTACTCACCGCCCTTCACACCATCGCGGAAAAAATCAGCCAACGCGCCTTCATCGTGATTTTATCGGATCTCTTCACCGATACCGCTGCCCTCGGCGATGCCCTCCAACACCTCCGCTACCGCAAGCATGACATCTCCGTCTTTCACTTGATGGACCCCATGGAACTCGGCTTCGAATTTGATCGCCCCCACCGCTTCGTCGATCTCGAAGACGGCACCTCCATCGTTGCCGAGCCAAACCTCATCGCAGACGAATACAAAACCGCACTCCGCGATTTCCTCACCACCGTCCGCGCCAAGTGCCACGATGCCTCCGCAGACTACCAGCTCATCCCCACTGATACCCCGCTAGAGCCACTCCTCCGCGAGTTCCTCACCGCCAGGCTCCCAAAATCCAAGCACTGAATCTTCCGCATTGCCAAATCATCCCCGTTTCATCTATTTTGGTTGAAATGAAAAGATTCACCGCGAATGAAGCCAAGCAGCAGCTCGGGCGCGTCCTCGATGCCGCCCGCACCGGCCCAGTCACCATCACCAAGCACGGTCGCCCGGAATTTGTCCTAATTTCTAAGGATGATTACGATTCCATGGCTCGTCTGAAATACACGCATCTCAATCAGGAAGCTCAAAAAGGTTTTGATGCTTTGGATCAGGATGAGTTTTCCACGCGGACTTTCGAAGAAATTCTTGCGAAGGTAAAAGCGGAGATCAAGCCGTGAGGTGATGAAGGTGCTAAAAATCTCCAGCTACACCGATGAACACATCGAGTCCATCTTCCGATACACTCTCAGAGAATAGGGCTTCGATCACGCCGATTCATACTTCAGACTTCTCGCTTCAGCACGTGACTGTATCGCTGAAAATCCTTTCCTTCCCGGCAGTAAAAGTAGAGAAGACTTATCAGTTGGCTGCCGGAAACTTCAATGTGGAAACCATGTGTTTTTCAACCGCACCCGCCACGACACCGTGGAAATCGCCCGTATCCTCCACCAAACCATGGATTTCGAAAAGCACGTCAGCGATGAACATTTCCGCTAGATCCCCCTTTGATCTGCACCTCCTCTCTCTTCCACTTCCGTTGAGAATCTAATACTTAAGATTTAGTGCTTTAAACCATGCTTTTCCTCAATCCACTCCTCCTCTACGGCCTCCTAGCCGCCGCGATTCCAGTGGCCATCCACCTTCTCAACCGCCGCCGCCACAAGACCATCCAATGGGCAGCGATGCAGTTCCTACTCAAGGCCACCCGCGAGTCCCGCGGCAAGAAGAAGCTCCGCCATATTCTCATCCTCACCTGCCGCGCACTGGCCATCGCCGCGCTCATTTTCGCTGCCGCACGGCCCATCGTCTCCGGCCTCATCGGTTGGGGCGGCGGCTCCATCGATACCGTCGTTCTCTTACTCGACCGCTCGCCATCCATGGAATCCAAGCCCGGTGACGGACTCGATCCCCGCCGCCAGATCGTCATCGAAAAAGTCCGTGCTGCCATGGCCGATCTCGGCTCACCCCGCCTCGTCCTCATCGATAGCGCCAGCAAAAGCCCCCAAGAAGTCCCCTCCCCCGAGGCCCTCGGCGAGCTCGCCGCCACCTCTGCTACCGATGCCGCAGCAGACTTCCCCACCCTCCTCAATCGCGCTGCCGAATATCTCATGGAAACCTCCGGCCGCTCTGAAATCTGGCTCGCCTCAGATCTCCAAGCCTCTAACTGGCACCCCGATGACGAGCGCTGGGCCACCGCCCGCGCCAGCCTTGTCGCACTCCCGCAGAAGCCCGCCGTCCGCGTGCTTTCGCTCACCGGCCCATCGGCCCCTAACACCAGCGTCCGCCTTCTCAGCGCACGCCGCAGCGGCGATGAGATGCTCCTCGATCTCGAAATTCTCCGTGCCGAAAATTCGCGCGGCACCGCCAGCCTGCCACTCACCACCCACCTCAATGGCACTCGCACCAGCGAGACGCTCACCCTCCCCACCCAGTCCTTGCGATTTCAAAAACGCATCACCATCCCGCCAGATAGCACCAGCGGCTACGGCTGGCTCACCCTCCCCGCCGATGGCAACCCCAGCGACAACGCCGCCTTCTTCGCTTACGGCCCCTCGCGCCCCACCAAATCCCTCATCGTTGCCCCCGCCGGGGAAACCGCAGACTACCTCGCCCTCGCCGCTGCCCCACCCGGCTTTGGCAATCAATCCACTCTCCGGATCGATCCCGCACAGGTCGCCAACACTCTAGATTTTAGCGATGTGGCCGCCATTTTCTGGGCCGCCCCGCTTCCCAGCGAAGCGGTCAGTGCTAGGCTCATCAGCTTTGTTAGTTCTGGCGGTCACATCCTTTTCTTGCCGCCTAGCACTCGTTCGGAAAACGCTTTCGCCGATATCAAATGGTCCGATGCCACAGAGTCCCCTGCCGGTAAATTTTTTATCCTCAAGGAATGGAACCACAGCGATGGCCCGCTGCGTGATGGCCTTGATGGCACCCCCATCCCTGCCGAGCGCCTGCGCGCGATCCGCCGCCAAGTTCCGCTGGGAGATGCCTCACCCCTCGCCCGCTGGGAAGATGGCGAGACCTTCATTATCCGCCGCATCATCGATCAAGGCACCGCATGGTTCCTCGGCACCACACCCGATTACACTTGGTCCAATCTCGGCGATGCCGATGTTCTCCTGCCAGCCATCCAGCGCATCCTCGCCGCAGGATCAGATCGCTTCGATGCCTCCTACCTCACCACCGTCGGCAGCTCCGCCACCCAGCTCCTCCCCGGCGAGACTCGCACCCGCCTCGATGACTCCGGCACGCCAGACCCCGCAAATGCCGCCTACCAATCCGGTATTTTTCGCCTCGGCGAGCGCCTTCTCGCCGTCAATCGCCCTGCCTCGGAAGATGCCCCGGAAATCCTCTCTCGCGAATCCCTTGATGCCGCTCTCGCAGGCACCAACTACACGCTGCTCGATCAAGCCGGCCAGGCCAACGACCCATCACTATCGCGTGATGTCTGGCGGGCATTTCTCATCGCCGTACTGCTCTTTCTCATCGCCGAGGCCATCCTCTGCCTACCGAAAAAGTCTCACCCGCAAGTGATGCCAACCAAAATGGCCGCATGAACTAAAACCATAGACGCCGGATCCGCTATTTTCCGCCATGAAATTTGGTCGGTCTTGAGCCTTTGGTCATGCCTCTAAAAATCCAGAGGTCTAAGGCAGAGCTCCGATTTCGCTATGGAACAATCAGTCAAAAATACCATCGCAATGGAACTAAACCACGATCTCATTGTGGAAACTTACTGAAAATCACCCGATACCAATTTGGTAATCTCACACGATGATAGTTTGGAATTTAACATGTAGCGGTGTAGAGAACATCGGTGGATCGGTGTGGAAAACTCTTGCGGAATTTGTCGATTAGAAACCCCCATTTGCGTGTTCTAACAGGCCTACGCAAGGTCTGATTCTCTAAGATTGCTCGACTTCGCTTTTAGCTGAAAAACGCCTTAAATTACGCATTATTACGCAAATATAGCTTGCGTAGTGAGGGGTCATTTTCGAAAATTTTTATGGCCAACCTACAACATGATCAAGATAACTTTTCCTCCTCATTCTTCAATCATTTAAATGAAGTTTATTCGTCCTCTCGACATCCCTACTCGTGCACTTCTATCAGTGATTTAGCCTTCGCTAAACTCGGAATTCTTCGCTGCTTGAGTCATGCGAAAACAGGCCATCAGTTCCTCCAGCATCACGCCGATCATGGTCAGCAAGATATCGACCCTAGCCACTTTTTCAAAACCCTCAAAAGTAAGCGCCGGCTGAAGAATACCTCCTCCCTCAACGAGCTTCTGCGCAACCGCATGCAAAGCGAAATTTGCGATCCTTTCGCGGACTACAAGGAGCTAAAAAAATTCGATATTTACGCAGCAGATGGCCACTATCACCATGCAGCGGCCTTCGATCCAAAGCCTAAAGATCCCCAGGAAAGAACCAACGCGACAAGTCATTTTTTCCGCCTCGACCTACGTAACCATCACCTCGGCCATCTCGCATTTGGCATTCCAAGCAAAGGGAAAAAGCGCACTCACGACATCACTGTCATCAAACGAACCGATACCGAAACGCTGCGTAATAATGCACCCAAAGGCCGCAAAATTCTCTACGCATGGGATAAAGCCTGCATCGACTACCTTTTATGGAGCCAACTCAAACATCTCTCCGGGATTTATTTCATCACCCGTGAAAAATCGAACAGTGTCGCGACGATCTGTTCACAGAACAGCATCGACAAAAACGACCCGCGCAATGAAGGAATTTCCGGCGACTACCTTGTCGGAAATAAAAACGGAGAAGCGATGCGACGTATCATTTATACCGATCCGCGCGATGGGGCCAATTATACCTACATTACCAACGAAATGACGATACCTGCTTACCAGCTTGTCATCATTTACAAGCATCGCTGGGATATTGAAAAAGTTTTCTATCAACTCAAAAGCAAAATGGAGGAGCGCAAATCCTGGGCAAGCTCGCCAACCGCCAAAAGTCATCAAGCCATATTTGAATGTCTCGCCCACAACCTTTGCCTGCTGATGGAAGAGCAAATGAAACGCGAGGGACTCAAAGACGAAGTGGAAGAAAAGAAAGCCGAAGCACGGGAGAAGGGTCGGAAGAACCGAGACGGCAAAGCGTTGGCCCCGCCCAGCAATTTCATCGGTCAAGCCATCAAAAGGGCTACGCATCGAACTGCCCGCTTCATTCGTTGGCTCCAGTCCGCGCTTTATATGCAATGTTCTACAGCACAAGCTATGGTCATGCTAAACCGCGTCTGGAAGCTCCAAAAATCATGAACTTTTCCACACCGATCCATAAGTTTTGTGTCCCCCAGTTTTGTGCTGCCCCGTTCGCGAACTTGCCTCTACCAGTGAATGAGGCGGTGCCGCCAACGGCGCCAGCAATGAACGTCCGCCCGTAGCCGTTACTTCCTAAGGTAATAGCTATCATTGAATTTTTCAGTTTCTGACCAGTGGTCCGTCCCTCAGTGTTGAGAATTATTCAGATTCAACCTTTGACACAAATTGCTTCTTGATCCAGCTAAAAAAGTCGCGATTTGTTTGGATGAATAGCCTATTTCCACCTTCCGACTTAATACTTAGAATTAAGGTATCATCGCGAATGACAGCTTGAAGACGATAATTTCTGTTTGTAGGCTGATTCTCCATTAAAAAAATTATTTCATAAGCGTTACCTAACTTCGAATGTTTGATATAAGTGGGATTTATTTTTATTTCATTTCACACTACCCGACAATTTTCAGGCTGATGGAAGGGGCAAATATATACTCAAAGAACTCGACCAGAAGCCCTTGGAATTTCGATGGAGCCTTGAACATGCGGTGCAGGCATTCAAATCCCTGACGGAAGACGCTTTTTGCGCGGTAGCCGTGGTTCTTATACTTTGCTCCGGTTTTGGTTTCCTGCAGTTGACCCCAGAGATAGCATAGCGCGAATGCGACCGCCAGCACGCCGAACAGCTTGTCAATCCGTTCCTTCCTTGTGAGGTGGGTGTCCTCGAGATTGAATCCTCTTTTCTTCAGGTGAGAGAAAAAGGTCTCGATGCTCCAGCGTGTCCGATAGATCTCTACGGCCTCGGTCCCGCTGAATACGTTGCTGATAACCGAGACATGCGGATCCCGTCCGCCCTTGATGCGCTTCGAGGCGAAATACACCTGTTGCCCAAAGACTTCCCGGCGCTCGTGTAGATGCTTCCTCCAGCGGTTGTAGCAAGAGAGATCTTCGACGGAAATCCCGCTAACTAGGGCGTTCTTCTTCAATCGGACAATGTATGGGATCTCGTGGAGTTCTAGGAATCCAAGCCAGCCTTTGCCGATGAACTCGCGGTCCATTGTCAACGCCCGGATATCAGAAGGATCGAGCATGGTTAGGATTTCCTCCATCATTTTGATCCGATGATACTTTCTCGAATTGCCACGTTTGGTGGCCTTGGGTAGCATTTTCCAACAGATAGGAATGCCCACTCCGCCATGAGATACGATGACTGCAAGGATGTTGATGTCGATTCGGCCAAATCGCCAATTGGTCCGGTCCATGGCTAGGATCCAGCCCTTCTCGGGTTTGGGAAGCCATGACAGAAGCATCGCGCCGATGGATTTCGAAGGCAAAATGGCTCCGGCGAAGAAGCGCTGGATACGACGCAAGAATGAGGCGCTCTTCACTGATTCCGGCGCGGCGGAACATTGCGAGAGCCAAGTGGAATTGACGGTGCGTGCTTCGATGATTCCCTGAACAAGCATGGCAAAGCATTTCAAACGCGCTTGGTTGATGGCGGTTAAATTGGATTTGAGAAGTGTGAAAATACCCTCTACGGTGTTTTCGGCAGCTTGGGAGGCCTTTCGTTTGTTGTTCACACTCAACGGATAGCATCTCAAGCTGCCTCTCTCATCTATTATTTAAGATGTCTTAAATTTGTCGGGTAGTGTGATTTCATTTAGAAAAAAATTTACATCAGCTTGATTATTGATGACTGCAATTTTTGAAGACGACAACACTGGATTTCCATCTGAGAAAGGATCGCCTTCATCTCCGGATATTGTAGGAATTATTAAAATTGAGTAGCATTTTTTAGATGCTATATCTTCAAAAACTCTAGCTGTCGAATGAATCGCATATTGTTGTAAACGTGCCTCTTTATCGTTCTTTTTATTAGTTCCGTGTTGTTGAACGTTCAATTCTCCTCTTTCTTGAGCAGAAACAATAGAAACCAAAATTATTAATATGAATAGATTGTTGAGCCAATTCATGATGAAATCCTTTAATTCTTAAAGTATATTTTTAGTGAATGTAAAGCCTCTGTACTACCTACCTCGCCAACTTTTCCGCGGTAGTCATTAAGTCCCAACTGAGGCGCAGGAACAGCAAATAAGTTAATGTTTGAATTTTTATAAAATAACACGTGTGGCACAATTACTTTGTCATAATGGCAACATAGTATCATAAAAAAAGTCTGGCTTATTGTCAAATTGGCGTCTGGAGATTTGATCAAAACGACTATCTCTCCGTCACTCTATTAATGCTATCTCAATATCATCACTTTTCTATCTCCCCCTCAAATCTCCTTCCTCAAGTCCCTCAGGCTCCACAGCGTCCCCGCCGCGGCCTCGCCCTTCCCTCTCCATTTTCGCGCACCATCCTTCCTCTTCGCCCCGAAGCGTTCTCGCGATTTCTCGAAAACTTCCTCCACAAATGCCCTGCTCCCAATCACCGCGCCATCCGTAAAATATCTCACCCGACAGCGCAGCATTTTACCCATCGCCACATTCTTCCCGCGTTCCAATTGTTCTAACTCCGCTGCCCCCGCTTCCTTCTTTATTCCC
>JBGSUW010000086.1:0-9724 GCA_041753275.1 Akkermansiaceae bacterium
GCGGCCGATCGCCGAGCCGACCTTGCCGAAGAAGTGGCCGACGGTCTTCGGCGCCTGCTTCACCGAGTCAACCGGGTGCTTGACGATGTTTTTCACGGCATCGATCGGCTGCTCGACCGAGCGCTTGAGGCCTTCCGCGAAAAGGTCGCCCTTGCTGGTTTCGACCAGCGTGCGGATCGCCTCGCACTCTGCGATGCGGCGTTTCGCCTGCGGCACCCCGATGGCGGTGAAGGTGCCGAAGTCACTGTCGATCTCGAAGTGGGCCATGAAGCCGTCGGTCGCGACCTGGTCGCGGACCCGGTACGAGGTTCCCCGTAGTTGATCCGCGGGCAAAAGATCGGCGGCGTTCAGGAGGACGCCGGTCTCCAAGGCGGCGGGGGATTGGGCGAATGCGGTGGAGGCAAGCGCGAGGCAAGCGGCGGGAAGCAGGATCTTCTGGTTCTTGGTGGGAGGGCGTTAAGGACGCCACGCTCAGGACAGTATGATGAGGGGGTTCCGGCATGCGCGGAATCGGGGGAGCTGGGAAAACGACTCTGCTGCGAATCCCGGCGGGGCCTGATCGGGTTCGCCCGAGCATTCGAACTCCGCAATCACACGCCCGGATCCGACCATGAAAAATCCAGAGATCCCTCCCTAGCCACCAGGACGTGGTCCGGCGCGTCTCATGCCCCACCCCGCGCTTGCCAAGCCAGGACCACTTCCCTTCACTCCCGCCCGCCCCCAAGGCCATGGCCCTCATCGTCCAAAAATACGGCGGCACTTCCGTCGGCTCACTTGACCGTATCCGCAACGTCGCTGCGCGGATGAAACGCACCCGTGACGGGGGAAATCAAGTCGTAGCCGTGGTCTCCGCCATGTCCGGCGTGACCGATAGCCTGATTAAAATGGCCAAGGATCTCGCGGAAAACCCAAGTGAGCGTGAGCTCGATGTGCTGCTTTCCACCGGCGAGCAACAATCCATCGCCCTCGTCGCCATGGCCTTGCAAGACCTCGGAGTGGAAGCGGCCTCCATTACGGGACGTCAAGCGGGCATCCATACCACCGGCTCCCATACCCGTGGCCGCATCCTCAACATGGATCCTACGTTGATGAAAAGTTTCCTCGATGCGGGGAAATCCCTCGTCGTCGCCGGCTTCCAAGGCGTGACTCCGGAAGGAATGATCCACACCCTCGGCCGCGGCGGCTCGGACCTCACCGCGATTGCGGTGGCGGCCTCGCTCAAGGCTGACGTTTGCCAAATCCTCACGGATGTGGACGGTGTTTACACCTGCGATCCCCGCGTTGTCAAAAACGCCCGCAAACTCCCCGAAATTTCCTACGACGAAATGCTTGAAATGGCATCATCTGGCTCGAAAGTCATGCAGTCGCGCTCTGTGGAATTTGCAAAAAAATTCGGCGTCGTCTTCGAAGTCCGCTCCTCACTTAACGATAATCCTGGAACCCTAGTGCTAGAAGAACATCCCAATATGGAACACGTCGTCATCCGCGGCATCTCGATCGAGCGCTCGCAAGCCCGCGTCACCATCACCGGCATCCCGGACGCTCCCGGCATGTCCGGCATGATCCTCGGAGCCCTTGCCGAGGCGGAAATCAATCTGGACATGATTGTCTCAAACATCGCTCACGATGGTTTTGCCCGGCACTCATTCACCATGCATTCCAGCGATCTTGGCAAGGCCCAAGCCGCGCTCAAGCCAGTGCTTGCAGACCTCGCGCCGAACTCGAAGATCGAGACGGAGTCTGGCATTGCCAAGCTTTCCGCCGTGGGCATCGGCATGCGTTCGCACTCGGGTGTGGCCGCCACCATGTTCAAAGCGCTCGGCGATGCGGGCATCAACATCGGCATGATTTCCACCTCGGAGATCAAAATCGCCGTCACCGTGGACGAGCCGCAGATCGAAGACGCCGCCCGCGCCGTGCATAACGCGTTCGATTTGGACAAGGCTCCGGTATGAAAATGCTCGCCTAGGGCATGGGCAAAGCGGTTCTGATCCGCCACAGCCCCGGATGATTATTTGTCCCAACCTTTGTCCTCGATGATTTTCTTGAGGCCAGCCTCCTCAGAATAAGGAGAGACGATGACTTGATGCTTGCTGAGGTAGTTCATCGCATTGTGGAGGCTTTTGATTTGATCTTTTTTCGCATCCAGCTCCGCACCGGAAAGAGCGGAAATCTCGGTGAAAAACTCAGCAGCAGCTTTCTGGGTAGCCGCCAGAGCATCGGCATCCACCACGTAATAGAGTGATTCCATCAAGCGCATTGTTGCTTCAAGGCCGGACTTTGTCGCGGCATCCTCGCGGATCTGGGTGGCGATGAGCAGACGCTTGGCGGTGGTGGCCTCAGTGCTGAGACGGCCATCAGTCCCACCTTCCACGGCGCGCTTGGGAAGTGGGCGATACCAAATATTTCTATATTTCACGGGATTCCCATGATCCTGAAGTTTCAATGGCCCCACTTCCGGCCAAGCAGAAGATACTGAACGATTTCTGTGACCGCCACCCCCCTCAAGAGCGGTGCTGTCTTGGGTGACCACGCCATTTACCGTCACAGTGAGCCGACCGGCATCGAGCTCCGTGCCATTGGCATCAAAGACCGGGCGGCGAAAAATGATGTCATAGGTTTGCCACTCACCCGGCGCGCGGAGGGGATTGGCCATCGGCGGATTGACCCCATAGACCGACGAGGCAAACCCATCCGGGTAGGTGGGATTTTCATAATTATCAAGGATTTGGACTTCCACTTCACCCATCAAGAAGACGCCACTATTGCCGCGCCCTTGGCCGGAGCCCTCCACCTTCTCAGGAGCCGCCCACTCGATGCGAAGTTGGCAATCGCCAAATTGCGCTTTGGTGCGGATGTAGCCGCTGCCGGGGGCGCATTGCAGGGCTCCATCTTGTACGATCCACTGGCTTGGCTCGGCGGGAGTTTTATCCGCCTCCCAGTTTTCCAAAGAAGCCTCTGTGCCATCGAAAAGCACGATCGCATCCGATGGCGGAGTGCCAGGTTTATCTTGAGTGCTGGGAGTACCCGGAGTGACCAAAGGCGGCTGAGGGCGATTTCCATCATGGACGGCCCACGGATGGTTCGCATCCGGTGGGTCTCCGTAGAACGCCTGGCCATGAAGGACGGGCGCGGAAGCTATCAGTAGCAAGAAAGCAGGGCGGAGAGTCATGAGGTTATTGAACATTTAGATGGTGTAATTTGATCGCAATTCAGAGTTTCCAAATACGAGCAATCCCCGCTCCCGCTATCAAGAATTTTCGGCATTCAAGGGAATCCTCTAGAAAACGCTGAATCAGTGGACATAGTCGTGACCATGAATTCCTTGCCCCGCCTCATCGTCGCAACCCGCAATGGCCACAAAACCGCAGAAATTCGTGCGCTGGTGGGTGGGAAATTCGAGGTTTGTGATGCTACGGGATTTCCAGAATTTCCCGAGATCGAGGAGACTGGCAGCACGTTTCTCGAAAATGCACGGCTCAAAGCTCTGGGGATCAGCCGCAGAATCGAGGGCTGGGTGCTTTCCGACGATTCCGGCTTGGAAGTGGATGCACTCGGCGGCGCACCCGGCGTATGGTCCTCCAGCTACGGCGGCGAGGAGGGAAATCACGCGAAAAACAACGCGCGTCTGCTAGCGGAAATGGCTGGAGTGACCGCGCGCCAAGCCCGCTTCCGTTGCACCATGGTGCTCGCACTGGCTGGCGTGGAGCAGGCGAATTTTTCCGGAACGGTGGAAGGCCGGATCATCGATGGGTGTGAAGGCGATTGCGGATTCGGCTATGATCCGCTCTTCATTCCAGCAGGTCACCAGCAGACATTTGCCCAACTTGGCGATGCGATTAAAAATTCACTCAGCCATCGGGCCCGCGCGCTGGCGCAGGTGCTGGGATATTTAGAACAGATCAGGGAAGCCGATGCTGGATTTACCAATGTTCGGGATTGAAATTTCTCAAAACGGTGGTCAGCTTCCGTCCCATGGTTCCGCCGTCCTCCGTTACTCTTGATAAGCCAGAAAAATCCACCGCCAAGCGGAAGTCCGATAGTGCTTGGTCCACCGAGAAATCATCCGAGCTCTACGGGGTCAATACTTGGGGCCATTCCTTCTTTAACGTGAATCAGAAAGGCCACGTCACAGTGCGCCTCGCGGATGATGAAGCCCAAGCGGAAGTCTCCCTCTACGATGTGATTGATGGCCTACGCGACCGCGGCACCCACCTACCCGTGTTGCTACGCTTCCGCGATCTACTGCATTCTCGCATCACTGAGATAAATGAATCCTTCCGCAAGGCCATCAAGGATTCTAAATACCGTGGCGAGTATCGCGGCGTTTACCCGATCAAGGTGAACCAGCAGCGCCAAGTCATCGAGGAAATCGCAGAATTTGGTAAGCGCTACCACTACGGCCTCGAAGCCGGCTCCAAACCTGAGCTCATCGCCGCACTTGCCCACATGCACGATCCCGAGGCCTACCTCGTTTGCAATGGCTACAAGGACGAGGAATTCATCGACCTTGCGCTGCACGCCCAGAAAATGGGCCTACGCGTGATGTTGGTATTGGAAATGCCCAGCGAGCTCGAGCTCATCCTCGAGCGTTCGCGGAAAATCGGCGTCCTTCCAAATCTCGGCGTCCGCGTCCGTCTCTCCACCAAGGGCTCCGGCCATTGGCAGGAGAGCGCTGGAGACAAGTCCGTGTTTGGCCTCAATGCCTCACAAGTCATCGCCGTAGTCGATCAACTCAAGGCATCCGGCTACATCGGCTGCTTGAAAATGCTCCATTATCACCAAGGCTCGCAGATTCCAAATATTGCCGCCATCCGCGAGGGTGCCACCGAGGCTGTGAGAATGTATTGCGATCTCGTCAAAGAAGGCGCCCCCATGGGAGTGCTGGACATTGGTGGCGGGATGGCGGTGGACTATGATGGTTCACATACCAATTTCCACTCGTCTTGCAACTACTCCGTCACCGAATACTGCACGGACATCGTCGAGGTGATTTCACAAATTTGCGATAAGGCCGGCGTAGCCCACCCGAATCTCATCTCCGAGTCTGGCCGTGCCGTCGTCGCCTATTACTCGGTATTGGTCTTCAATATTCTGGATGTCACCAGCGCCCAGACGAGCGAGGAAGCCCCCCCGATCCCGGAAAACGCGCCACAAAACCTCATGAACATCATCGAGGTCAACAAGGTCATCAATAAAAAGAACCTCCAAGAGTGCTTCAACGATGCGATGTATTACCGGGACCAAATGCGCGCCCAGTTCTTCTACGGCGCCGCCACCCTCCGCGAGCGTGGCCTGGCAGAAGCATGGTTTTGGCATATTCTCACAAGAATTTCCAACCTCATCGCCGAGCTGGATGATATCCCGGAAGACCTCCGCGAGTTGTCGTCCACCCTCGTGGATTATTACTCTGGAAACTTCTCGCACTTCCAATCCTTGCCAGACTCATGGGCCATCGATCAAGTCTTCCCCGTCATGCCCATCCACCGGCTCGATGAGAAACCCCGCCACCGCGCGGTGCTGGCAGACATCACCTGCGATTGCGATGGCAAGATTGATCGCTTCATCGACAAAGAAGACGTCGCAAAGGTCCTTCCACTTCATAATTTCAAACAAGGCGAGCCCTACTACCTGGCGGTTTTCTTAGTCGGAGCCTATCAGGAAACCCTTGGTGATCTCCACAATCTGTTAGGCGATACCAACGTCGTCGGCGTGCATCTGGAAAAAGGCAAACCCGTTTACACCCACGAAGTTGAAGGAGATACCGTGGCGGATGTGCTTACCTATGTGGAATTCGATCCCAAAGAACTCGTCACCCGCTTCCGCACCTTCGCCGAGAAGGCTGTCACAGAAGGCCGGATTTCACCCAAAGAACGTCGCGAAATTCTCGATCTCTTCCGCGAAGGCCTCGCCGGATACACCTACTTCGAGAGCTAAGTTTCCGCCAAGGAGCCGTGGCTTCTATTCTGCCGCGCATCAAGATTTGTGGAATAAGGAGTAGGGACCTTATTGTCCCTTTCTTCCTCTGTGCCAGCCAAAGAGGCGACAATAAGGTCACCACTCCTTAGCCCGCAAAATCATCCGCTACCGTCTTCCTCGGTGACGCACTCACTTGGAAAACCACCCTCGGCGCCACTCTCACCGCCGTCGCTATCGTTTTCTTCGTAGAAACGCCAGGCAGCATCCAAGCATTGCCCCAATGAAGGATGAGGGCTCGGGGATTGAATTGAAACGGACTTCGGAAAACATGATCCAGTTGGAACTCGGGCGAGTGGCCTCTACGATGAGTGAACTTGCGTTCACGGTGAAGCCGTCAAAAATAAGGGGCACGGTTGATCCGGAACCGGCTGGATTGACGACCGTGAAAGTCCGCAAGAACGCCGAATCGATCGTCCGGAGCGTGATGGTTGTAGGTAATGCGACCCCGGCAGCCCCCTCGCTGTCGGCCGCCCAGATCTCTAGCGATGAGACCGTGGGGGTTCCGGAAAAATTGAATTGAATGCCGGGATCGCTAAATTGCCAGCCAACCAGCGCTGAGACACTCTCCAAGCTGATCACTGCGGCGGAAGGCCACGCGACGTTGGAATCCACCCCATCCGTAAGCTCCATGCCGGTGGAGTCCGGATAGGGTGAAGACGGGGAAGTGAGATAGTCGTAAGAGGCTACCACCAGTGCTCCGGAAGCACCAGTTGCCAAGGCGACTAATGAAAGTGCAATTGCAGGTAAAGTCAGCATGAAGCCGCATGTTTGGGAATCGGGCGGTTGCTGTCCAGTCAATGTTGCCGTGGGCGGTTTCGGGTTTCCGCCGGTAGCTCTTTCCCGACTACCCGCCCAACCAAGGATGTTTCCAATATTCTTTAAGTTGACTTCCCGACGAAGCACGTTAAACCCGACAGATGATAAAGGATAGTAGAAATGTTAAACCTTACTCACCATTTTGGTAACCAAATGATTCATTCCGGCCTTATTTTTTTAGCGTTCGCTGCTCAGGTTTCAGCCATTACGATCAAGATCGACTATGCCTATGACACTAGCAATTTCTTCAATACCCAGGCCAAAAGAAGCGCGATGGAAAACGCGGCGAAGTTTTACGGGGATCTGATCAGGGATCATCTGCTGCGCATCGATCCTGCGGACTTTCCGAGCGCTTCATGGTCGGCTGAATTTAGTCATCCTGCCACGGGTGCTACGGTTTCCATTTTTAATCCAAGCGTGCCTGAGGATACGATAATTGTTTATGTGGGCGCCCGGATCCTATCTGGTAACACACTTGGCATTGGCGGGCCTGGTGGCTTCCGCGCCTCTGGATTCACCCCTTGGTTTGAGCGCATTGAAGGCCGTGGCAATCCGGGGGCGATCTTGGCGATGGGGAGTCGGACGGACCATGCACCATGGGGAGGATCGATCACATTTGACGCGGATACGACCTGGAATTTCTCTCAATCGCAAAACCTTGCGGGATTCGAATTTATCAATGTGGCGCTTCATGAACTGGCTCACGTCCTTGGGATTGGTATCTCTGAATCATGGGACAATAAAATCAGTGGAGGTGTTTTTACCGGTGCTATGGCGTTGCGTTCCAATGGAAGTGCGCCACCCGTGCAAGCGGGTGGGGGACACTTCGGAGGGAGTACATTAACGAGCGAAGTTTTTGGCTCATTCGGCAGAATTCATGGCCCTTCAAGGCCGGTTCTCATGCTCGCCTCAAGCACCGATGATGGCAGTAGCTTCGATGTGGCCAGCGATCTCGATCTGGCAGCATTGATTGACTGTGGTTGGGAAATTAGCCCGCCATTGGCGTTAAGGTTCACCAGCCTCAAGCCGTCCGCAGCGGCCTTTACTTGGAATTCGTCATCCTTTCTTGATTACAAGGTTCAAAGAGGGAGCGATCTCCAGTCCTTTCCGGCAGGGAGTGGCGTGATCGCAGGAGATGGAACGCAGCGCAATTGGACTGATCCGGCAGCACCTGCCGCAAATACGTTTTATCGACTTTGCGCCACTCACGCAGTGAGCCCGCCTATCGTTGCGGCCAGAGCTGCCCCTGCGGAAAAAGATGATCATTTCAGAACCATTTCGACTCCTCCCCGCTTCGCAAATGGTTGCTACGAGAGTCATGACTGATTGGACAAGGGTATCAAAAATTTCTAGTTTCTAAATTCTTCGGTCGCTGCAAACTTGGCAGCGATGTTGAAGATTACGGGTCCATGAGGAGATCTTTATTGGCTAAGTGAACGATGCCTGATGAACAGACGGCCTCCTAGGAAGGGGCGATTTCCAAGGCGAGGTAGGCTTCGATTTCGCGTGAGGGATCGTGCGCGCGCATGAGGGCCTCGCCGATGAGGACGGCGTTGGCACCCGCTTCGAGGGCGAGCAGCGCGTCCGCAGGGGTCTTGATGCCGCTCTCGGAAACCAGTAACACATCGTCGCCTACCTCTTCTGCGAGGCGGGCTGTGGTGTTGAGATCTACGGCGAAGGTCTTTAAATTACGGTTGTTGATGCCGATGAGGTCTGCTCCGAGCTCGAGTGCGCGCTCCATTTCCTGGAGGTCGTGGACCTCGACGAGGACGTCGAGGGTGAAGTTTTTAGCTTCATCGTAGAGGCGGCGGAGGGTGTCGTCATCAAGAGCGGCGACGATGAGCAAGATGGCATCTGCGCCGGTGACGATGGCTTCGTGGATTTGCACCTCGTGGATCATGAAATCTTTACGCAAGAGGGGCGCGGCGGAAAATTTCGAGATCTGGGTGAGGTAGGCGAGCGAACCTTGAAAGTATTTCTCGTCGGTGAGGATGGAGAGGCAGGATGCGCCGCCATCGAGGTAGCGCTGGGCTTGGCGGACGGGGTCGAAGTTGGGATCGATGAGGCCGACTGAGGGAGAGGCTTTTTTCACCTCGGCGATGACGCCGAGTTTGCCGGGGCCGCGATCAAGAGCACTGCGGAAGCCGCCGTAATCGTTGCGTTGGAGGGCTGCGGCACGTAAGAGCGAGGCGCGCGGAAGGAGGGCTTCTACTTCAAGGTGTTTGGTGGCGATGATTTCAGCGAGCTTATCAGACATGGCGTGCGGAGAGGGAAGCGGAGTGCTTGGAGAATGAACATGGAAAATTTACAAAATTTGACTTGCTCATGCCCGGCTGGGATGTAGAAAGCCCTCGACGCGTGTTGCAACGCGGGCGTAGCTCAGTGGTAGAGCGCCACCTTGCCAAGGTGGATGTCGTGAGTTCGAATCTCATCGCCCGCTCCATGCGGAGAGCTAACTCGGGATTACCCCACCAATCGCAGGACAGGCGTTCCAGAAAAATCGATGAAGGCAACTCGCTTGCTGGAAAACTGTTTAAGTGGCACCAAAACATGGTGAATCAAGCCAGAGCTTATCGATTTTGTTTGCGCTTGTTTAATTACATTCGGCAATGACTCATGAATTGATTAGTCTGAAGTTACTCATTCAGCCTTAACGACTTTCTGTAGCGACCTTTCGATATAATTGATCTTGCTTAATCCGCAGTTAAATATTTCTAAAAATAGTTCTTTTATAATTGATAAAGTTGGATAGGAGGTGGTGCTTTATTGATTGACCGGAATTATTATACATTAGCTTCCCACGTTTACCCCTCATCATAGTGGATATCGCAGCTTGCCTTCGCCCCCTCGTAGCTTCGCATTTTTTCAAGCCTGGAGGTTCCACGAAACAGTTTTGGAAACAAGCGTTGGCGATGTTTCTCAACTTCGC
>JBGSUW010000087.1:0-17728 GCA_041753275.1 Akkermansiaceae bacterium
CAAGAAATAAATATATTATTAGGCACTACAAAACGGATCCAAATAATAGTGTTGTTGATTATCAATGAGTTATGAAAATAAGTATCATCATAATTGGCCAAAAAATCGATTTTTCCGCTAAAACCCGCCGAAATCAGGAGGACGAAAAGAAACTTGGGTTAAGAGGAAGAAGAGGTCGAGGCAAGATGCCACGATGACGACCTGCTGATGAATGCGGCAATAAGTGCTGACGATCCGAAGCTCCGCGCTTGTCGTTCTACGGACGATTCACGAATTCTGATGCGTGGCAGCACATTCAGAAACAGGGGAACTTGCATTTTCGGAATTCATGGCGACCCTAGCGCCGATGGTGGAACAGAAAAATGCGGAATCTACGGAAAACTACGATGTGATCGTCATCGGCGGTGCGCTTTCTGGCGGTGCGGCAGCGAGTTTGCTGCTCCGCAAGAACCCGGGAATTCGTATTCTCATCATTGAGAAGTCCGAAAATCTCGGCAGGCGCGTGGGCGAGGCCACGGTGGAGGTTAGCGCCTATTTCCTCGGCCATGTTCTCGGACTTACAAAGTATCTCAACGAACACCACATTTCAAAGCAAGGTCTGCGATTTTGGTTTGCGAATGAAAAGGTATCAGCTCTTGATCAATCTGCGGAAGTCGGGCCGCGTTATCTGGCTCGTCTGCCGTCCTACCAGATTGACCGCAGTGCATTGGATGAGGAAGTTCTCCGCCGCGCGGTGGAATCCGGCGCTTCGCTAATTAGGCCAGCCATCGTCTCAAACGTGCAACTTCACGATGGCGGCCAACAAACGATGGATGTGAGACATGGCGAGCGGCGATTCACGGCGAGTGCGCGCTGGGTGGTGGATGCTTCTGGAATTAATGCTCTATTGGCTCGTAAGCATGGCTGGTGGAAATCCAACACGGAGCATCCTACTGCCGCCGCATGGTCGCGTTGGAGAAATGTGAAAGATTGGGATGGCCGCGAGTTGGCGGAAAAATTTCCGAAATGGGCTGCTGCCGTTTATGGCACACGTGGCACGGCCACCAATCACATCATCGGCGATGGCTGGTGGGCTTGGTTTATTCCGCTGAAAGGTGGCGATACGAGTGTGGGGGTTGTCTATGATCAGCGCCTCGTTCATTTTCCGCAAGATGGCGGAAAACTCGGCGAGAGGCTGAAAGGATTTCTCATGAAACATCCGGTGGCGCGAGAGATGTTAGAAGATGCTGAATTTGTGGAAGCAGATGTGCATCGGCGTAAAAATTTGGCCTACTCCAGCACTACTTTTGCCGGTGATGGCTTTGTTCTTGTGGGCGATGCTGCTGCGTTCATGGATCCATTTTACAGTCCTGGGATGGATTGGATTTCCTTCACTAGTAGTTGTGCCGCAGATCTGATCACGGAGCAACGCAAAGGGCGCCCGATGGCGGCGAGGATTGAAAAGCATAATCGGGATTTCACCACCAGTCATGCACGTTGGTTTAGTGCATTATACAAAGATAAGTATCATTACATGGGGGAATACGACCTCATGGAACTCGCCTTCCGGATGGACCTCAGTCTCTACTATTGGGGCGTGGTGCAGCCTGTTTTTGAATTGGGCGAGGATGCGTTGCTCGCGCCACCATTCTCACCACCGAGTGGGAAAATTTTCGCCGCGCTCATCCGGACCTACAACGGACGCTTCGCCGCGATTGCGCAACGGCGGCGGTCTTTGAATCAATTGGGAAGAACGAATGACAACCGCCGTTCACTGATTCCCGGGTTCACACTTGCCCGCAGTGATACCAAGCGAATCTTCGGCATGTTATGGGAATGGGGTAAGATAGAAGTCAAGGAGGGCTGGCATACCTGGGGCGGTCGCAAGGTGACTGAAACCGTTTCCGAACCGGTCCCGGTGGCGGACCTTTCCCGGCAAGCGTAGGTAGCAATTATCTGAAATCCATGTTATTTCCATCCGATCGCGTCGGCGCGCTTAGGCAACTCAACGAATTCATCCCAAGTGCCACACGCTATGGTTGGCAGCGCAATGCGGTGAGTAGTGGCCATCTACAAGTTTCCCGCTTATCGCCGATGATTCGCCACCGTCTGCTCACGGAAGATGAGGCGGCGGCAGCGGTGTTGGCAGTCCACCCTTTAGGCAAAGTGGAGAAATTCGTGCAAGAAATCTACTGGCGGAGATATTGGAAAGCATGGCTCTGCTTGCGACCTGATGTTTGGGAGGACTATCGCGTATCTCTCGAGCGGCTCATGCTGGCAGATGGGGAATCAATCTTGGAAAAGGCTACTGCTGGGAAACTAGGTAATCTCGTGATCGACCACTTTGCACGCGAGTTGGTGGAAACTGGCTATATGCATAATCACGCCCGGATGTGGTTTGCTGGATGGTGGATTCATGAGGCCCATTTGCCTTGGGAGCTCGGTGCTGCATTCTTCTTCCGACATCTCTTGGACGGAGATCCCGCCTCAAACACACTCTCATGGCGCTGGGTGGCTGGCCTTCAGACTCCCGGAAAAACTTATCTCGCACGGAGAGCCAACCTTGAGAAATATCTGTCAAAAGAGTTATTAGAATCGCTGAAAGAAGGGCTTGCCGAATTCGAGCATCCGGTGGCCCGAATGCCTGAGCATTCTAGTTATCGTGCGATCACTCGATCAAGGCTACCAGACTATCCAATCGATACGGCACTTGTTACGGGTTTGTGGATTCACGAGGAAGACCTGACACCGGAAAGCTCGCCGTTAGCGGAAGAGAAGTTTGATGCCATACTCGTCACCGGTCATGGTGCGGGTTGGAACGAGTATGGATACCCAGCTCATAAACGAGCTTGGTTAGAAGCTGCACTAGCAGATGCTGCCGCGCGGGGGAAGGAATTTTGGAAAAGTGAGGTGGAGTTGGAAATGACCGAACATCTATCCGAATCTTTGGTCAATTGGGGAAAGAAGCAGGGTCTTACTCAGATTGTGGCTTTGCGGCCCGATGTGGGACCTCTTGGTGATTTTTTAGAAACACTCATCACGGATTTAGGAATTGCGGGCATTCGTTTGGCTTTGGTGGACCGCGCGCGTGATGTAGAACTCCGGCCACTGGCGAGTGCGGGTTTCTTTAAATTTTGGGAAACAATGGGTAAGCATCATTTGCTCCCCGCAAGTAAGTCAGGGCCTTTCAAAGATGAGGAAATGCTGCCACGGCAATTGCCTTTGATTTGAAACAAAGCGGAAGCCTGCATGCTCTAGTTCAAGCCGTGCTTGGGCTTCGGTCATCTTGTGAAGCGGCTTGATTGGCACTCTGGGATCCTCGCCACGGAACTCGAGAAGATAGATCAATCCTCCGGGTTTGAGAGCGGAGTGCAATGAGGCGAGCATTGCCGCGGGGGAAGAAAATTCGTGGTAGGCATCCACCATCAAGGCGGCATCGAGCGAAGCAGGTGGCAGTGCGATGGAATCTTCTTTGCCGAGGTGGGGGACGACGTTGGTAAAGGCAAGTTCACGAGAACGAGTGCCAAGATAGTTTAACATTTCAGGCTGGATATCGACAGCGATTACTTTTCCAGCAGGTAATTTTGCTGCAATACGGAAAGTATAGTAGCCAGAGCCGGCACCGATGTCTGCGATGACGGCATCTTCATTGAGGTTAAGTGCCTTAATCGCCATGCCGGGGCCTTCTTCCTGCTCGCGCTCGCCCCGCTCCAACCAATCAATTGCCGGATGGCCCATGACTTTGGAAATCTCGCGGCCGTGGAATAATTTACCTATGCCATCTGCTGAAGGTTCTTGATAAGTATAGGTGGGTGCGTCCAATCTTTGAATGACTGCTTCCGACTTACGTGGTTTTAGAAACCATACCGCCGTAAGGGTGAGAAGGAGTAAAACGAGAATGACGGGTAAACGACGCACTATACTTTTGCTGTGAAAATCGAGGCGATTTCTTCCGGGCTGAGTTCGCGCCACTCACCTTCTTCTAAGTCTTCTGGCAATGCCAAGCCGCCGATGGAGATGCGCTTGAGATCTAGAACATGATTCCCGACTGCGGCAAACATACGGCGGACTTGGTGGTAGCGGCCTTCATGTAATGTTACGAGGGCTTCCTTTTCACCAAGCACTTCCAGCTTGGCCGGAAGTAGTGGCTTGGTCTCGCTATTGAGCTCGAGGGTGCCGGATGCGAAGAGCGCACCTTCATGACCTTCGAGCGGACGATCTAATGTGACATGATAGACTTTTAGGCAATTTGATTTCGGATGGATGATTTTGTGCAGAAGTTTACCATCATCGGTTAGTAATAATAGACCGGTGGTATCTTTATCGAGCCGGCCGATAGGATTGATGCCTGGGTTGCGCAAGGCATAGCGTGGTGGCAGAAGATCGTAAACGGTATCGCCGGGGTCTTCGGTGCTGCAGGTGTAGCCGTCTGGTTTATTGAGAATGATGACGAGCGGCGATGGGGGATCGAGCTCTTCGCCGCGGACGAGGATCTGATCGTGAGGGGGGAGATCACTGTCTGAAAGTGCGTTCCCCGATAAATCGGTGACGGCGCCGGAGCGGATGAGGCGCTGGGTTTCTTTGCGGGAGCCGTAGCCGAGATTGGCGAGGAGTTTGACGAGTTTCATGTTTTTTAAAAGAACCAAGAACCAAGAATCAAGAATCAAGAATCAAGAATCAAGAATCAAGATATGAGAGTTTTAGCTAAGATGGACATGGGGTGGAGGCTACTGTCTTGATTCTGGATTCTCTTATCTAATTTCTTTTTTCTGCTAGGAGAATTTTATAGACTTTGTCTTCGACGAGTTTGCGCCAGGCGAGGCCGCTGGTTTCGAGGACGGCTTCGTAGGGTAACTGGCGATTGGCGACGAGGAGTAATTTTCCTCCGCGTTTTAGACTAGTGATTGCAGTTTTGAGAAATGCTCTACCTAGATCTATATCGGTGGTCTGGCCGGTATGGAAGGGCGGATTCATGATGATGGCATCGTATTGACCGGGGAGGCCGGTGGTGACGTCATGCCAGTGATAGGTGATTTTCCGGGTGTATTTGGCTAAGTTTTGCCGGGCGCATTGGAGGGCGCGTGAGTCTGCTTCGAAGAGATCGAGCTGATCAATATTTGGGCAGCGATTTAAAATTGCATCGGATAGAAATCCCCAACCGGCGCCGAGATCCGCGATGTGGCCATGGAGATGGGCGGGGAGGTGATCGGCGAGGAGTTGGGAGCCGGGATCGATGTGGGCACTGCTGAAAATACCGGGGACGACGTGGAATTCGGAAATTTTTCTGGGTTCGCCGAGAGTGTGCCATTGATCGAGGATGGATTGATCCGGTTGATCAAAGGTGGTGTGGAAGGCCCGGCATTTGTTTTTTTGGATCGAGGTTATGGTGCCGGCGGCGCGCGAGAGTTCTTTTTCAAATCGGCCGGCACCGGCGGTGTTGGGCATGGCGACGAGGATGTGGCCGCTGGGTTGTATCAGATTTTTGGCGAGTGCAAACCAGGCGAGAGTTTCATCTTTCGATTTGCCGGGGAGGACCATGATCAGGGGCCATTTTTCCTCGGAGAGATGATCTGCGCGAGTGAAGCCCGCATTTTCCCAAGCGGTGGCGAGTGGCTTGAATGGCTGCCAGCCGAGGACGTGTGGCCAAGACTTGAGCGATGGATGCGGCTCTGCACCGAGAAATAGCGCCCGGTCTGGAATGGGCAATGAGTCCGTGCCTTGGAAGGCGAGCATGAGGGTGGCGAGAGCGGGATTCACGCGCGAGTGTTGAGGGGATTCTCAGCGAAAGCAAACTCGGTGACGATGTGCCCGCCGATGAGGTGTTGCTGGATGATTATTTCCAGCACTTCCGGGGTGCAGGAGTGATACCATGTGCCTTCTGGATAAACGACGGCGATGGGGCCGTGGAGGCAGACGCGCAGGCAATTCGCCTTGGTGCGGAAGATTTCGGAATCTTTGCCACCGGCGAGGTTGAGTTGCTTGAGGCGGGTTTTGAGAAATTCCCAGGATGCGAGGCCGGCTTCTTTGGTGCAACATTTCGGTTCCGTTTGATCGGCACAAAGGAAGATGTGGCGTTTGATTTTACCGATGCCGAGGGTGGCTGCGCAGTGATGGAGATCGTTCACTTGGAGGGGATGGTAACGAAATTCCAGGTGGTGGCGAATCTGAATTTAGTCTGGAGTTTGACTTTATCGATTCCGCGCTAAGCTGGGCCAGATGTTGTTGCGCCGTTTGTTTCCACTAGTTTCAGCCATTTTACTTTTGCCGCAGTGTGCGAAATCATACATCGCCGGAGAGATTTCTCCGAGGGGGGATTTGCATCGCCGCTATATGATGACGAAAGATGTTATTTTCACTCCGGACTCTTGGCCAGCTCCGGTCTTGGGGGATCTTTATCGGCCTGTGGGAGCGAAGGCGGCACCTGCGGTTTTGCTAATCCATGGTGGTGGCTGGACTGGGAGCGATGGGCGCTGGCAGATGGCACCGATCGCGAAGCAGTTGGTAAAGCGGGGCTATGTGGTGCTCAATGTGACGTATCGGCTGGCGCCTCGCTGGATTTATCCGGCCCCGGTGGAGGACCTGAGGGAGGCAGTGAAGTGGATGCGGAGTCATGCGCAGGAGCATGGCATCGACCCGGAGCGGATTGCTACTTTCGGCTACTCTGCGGGTGGCTATCTTGCGGCGCTCACTGGATTTGATGAGAAAATGAGAATCAAGGCAATCGTGGCGGGTGGTGCGCCGAGTGACCTTTCACTTTATCCGGGAGGGGATTTGGTGCCTCAATTTTTAGGTGGCAGCCGGCAGGAGATTCCGCAGCGTTTCAAAGAGGCATCGCCCGTGAGTCATGTCACTTCACACAGCCCACCGGTTTTCATTTATCATGGTGGTGCGGATAAGCTGGTGCCGCCGGAGCATGCTTGGGAATTCAGCGCGGCGCTGGAGGAAAAGGGCGTTGAGCATGAGGTATTCTGGTTGCCAGCCCGCGATCACATCCCTGCATTTTTATTGCCGGGACGCTCGGTGGAAGAAGCGATGAATTTTTTGGACAGGCAGATGAAGCGCTGATGAGCTAGCTGGGGGTGCCGGGAATGGGAGCGACTTCTGCGGGCATTTTCACGGTGCCTTTTTCGAAATCGAGCGGGCTTGGCGAGCAGGCATATTTGAAATGTGGTGAGCTTTCGTTGGTCATGAGATCGCCCCAACGCACGAATTCACCGGTGTATGCGGAGATGCGGCCCATGATGGCCACGGCGGTGACCTCGGCGATGCGCTTGGCGTCGTTTAGGGGTTTTCCGGCGATGACGCTGCGGATCATATCGATGTGTTCCTGCACTTGGCCGTTATCAGAGTCCTGTTTGAACGATGGGACGTCCACTTTTTTCCCGGTAAGCTTGCCGCCGCCGTAGCACTCGCCTTCGGTGCCGATGAATTGTTCTCCCACGCGGGTGTAGGAACCGGCGAGTTGGCGGCATTGGCTGTGGATGTGCACGCCATCGCCGAAATCATAATCGACGCTGAAAAAATCGAACATGTTGCCTGTTTCCCGGCGCGCACGGCCGCCGAAGCCTATGGCAGACACAGGCAAGCGGCCGATGAACCAGACGGCGACGTCGAGATTATGCACGTGTTGCTCAACGATATGGTCACCAGAGGTTTCAGTGAAATTCAGCCAATTCCGGGCCATGTAATCCGCTTCTGATTCATTTTCGAGACGGCGCTTGGTCCATGGCACTCTGTCATTCCATTGGACAACGCCGCCTTTGATTTGGCCGATGGCTCCGGCATCGATGAGGGCTTTATTGCGAAGATAGTTTTCTTGGTGGCGGCGCTGGGTGCCGGTGACCACGGCGAGGCCTTTGGTCTTGGCCTGCTCACCAGTGGCGATCACAGAACGGGCACCCACGGGATCGACAGCTACGGGCTTCTCGATGAAACAATGTTTACCCGCCTCAATGGCAGCCGCAAAATGGAGTGGCCGGAACGAGGGTGGAGTGGCCATGAGCACATACTCGCAATCAGTCGCTAAGACTTTCTGGTAGGCATCAAATCCGCCAAAACAGCTAGCTTCAGCGACTTCGTATTTTTTCCCGACTTTCTGTGCCTGATCCTTGAATGCATCACCCACAGCGGTGATTTCGGCTTCCAGACCTAGGATTTTACACGCTTCGATGAAGTCTGCCATCGCACCATCGCCACGGCCGCCGCAGCCGATCAGGCCTACTTTGAGTTTCTTGGTGCCACTGGCGGAAGTGTTCACGGCAAAGGCAGAACTGGCGATCAAGCTGGCTCCAGCGAGTGTGGTGTTTCCTATGAAGCGGCGGCGATTGAGCAATGGATTCATGGTGAAATTTGGATTTATTTGATAGGATTTAAAAAGATGAGCGTGTAAGATACGGTCTTAATCTTAAGTATCTTGCTTTGGGATTCAAGTTCCCTAAAAATTTTCAAACTCCGCCCATTTCCAGATGATTTCCCATCTCCTCGTCCGATGGATTCTTTTGATTGCGATGACCTCATCGATCGCAATGGCGGAGAAGGCGGAACATTCACCAATCCCTGTCCATCCAAGCATCGATATCGCAATCGCCAAAGGAGATCTTGCCGATGTGAAACTACACCTCGCTGCAGATCCTACAAAGCTCGATCAAGGGGCCACTGAGAAATCCCGCACCCCACTGGAGCAAGCTGTCCTGCGCAACAAGCAGGACATTGCGATTTTTCTATTGGAAAAAGGTGCCAATCCGAAGACTGCGGACGCGTCCAAACGCACGCCGTTGCACCTTGCGATAGAGCGGAATAATCCAAAGCTCGTCAGCGCGCTGCTAGCGGCGGGTGCCTCGCCCGACCTTAGAGACAAAGGTGGCTGGACTCCGCTACACCATGCGGCGGCAAAGAATCAACTGGAAACCACCAAGGCGCTCATCGCAGGAGGCGCGGATCCTATGACCCTTAGCGATCTCGGCGGAACCCCATTGCATGAGGCCGCCGCCAGTGGCGGGAAAGAAGTGATCGAGTTTCTTTTGGCGAGTGGAGTGGACCCCACGATCAAGTCCAAGCAGCAGGTGACGGCATTAGACCTCGCGAAAGAGTATAAAAATGCAGCCGCAATCGAGGTGCTGGAGAGACTAAAGTAAGCTTGGCGACTTGCTCGCTCGCTCGCTCGGCTATTCTTCCTTTTTCCCAGCTTTCAAATCATCTTGGTTCGGCGGCAAAGGCACGGAGCCGCTGGTTGCGGGTGCCGCATCCATGGTGGGACCAACGAAGGGAATCGGGGTTGCAAAGGAGTCTGAGATCGGTGATGGATTCGGCAAGATCACCGAGGGCGCTTCAGGATCGATGATAGTTGGGATCGCGCCATCTGGTGGCAATCCTACAGGATCGAGGATCGGTAACGGGCCACCCATATCTCCTGTGAGTGGAGGGTAAACTTGGAACTCACCGGGCAGTGGCGCGGTGGCCACCGCTAAGTTTGGATCTTCCACCATCACTGCTGGAACAAACCCGATTTCGCCACTATCGAGCTCCACTTTGATGTAGCTGCCACTGGTGGAGATGACCTTCATGGAAGTCCCGCGGCTCAAGAGTTTATCCGCATCGCCATCACCCTTGGGCCGCTTTTTATAAAATGCGGTATTCGCCATCGAGGCACGCACAAATTGTCCGGCCGTAAATGCATTCCCCGAGGTGCCTTCTGGTGTTTTATTGAGATTACTCCCGGGCGCACGCAATGGATCGAAATCACCGCTGGAAATCGGCTGATTCATCGTCTCGCAGCCTGTTATGGCCAAAACACCGGAAAAAGCTAAAGCTGGGAAACACTTCATAGTGATTGGAAGCATAACGATCCATCTGGCTGCGGTCAACGCCATTCCTCGGATGAATAAAATACAATGTCAACACCCGGTCAACGCACCACACCGCGCTGGGATTTCTCGATAAAGTCGATCAAATGGGCGACCTGCGGGGTGTCTGCCGCATGCGTGGCCTTCAGCGAACTGAGCGAGCTGGCGAGATTGGTGTCCTTTTTGAGAAAGAGTTTTTTGTAAGCGGTCTTGAGCTGCTTGATATCGTCCTCGGAGAATCCACGGCGCTGGAGGCCTACTAGATTCAGGCCACGAGTCGTCGCGGGGTTTCCATCCGCAATCATGAATGGCGGCACATCTTGGACGATTTTTGAAAGCCCGCCAACGATCGAGTGCATCCCGATCCGGCAAAATTGGTGCGCAGCGGCGAATCCGGAGATGATCGCGTAATCCTCCACGATGATGTGACCTGCCAGACCGACAGAATTTGAAAGAATGATGTGATCCCCCAGTTGGCAATCGTGGGCGATGTGGGCATAACACAGCACCAAATTATGCGAACCAATGCGCGTGGGCACCTCCGCATGAGTGCTGCGATGGACAGTGGTATTTTCCCGGAAAACATTGTGATCACCCACAATGAGATGGGTAGGCTCCCCGAGGTATTTCAAATCCTGGGACTTTCCGCCGATCATCGAGAAAGGAAAAAATTCGTTCGCACGGCCGATTTTCGAATGCCCTTCCAGCACCACGTGAGAGTGCAGCACACAATCATCGCCCAGCTCGACATTCGCGCCGATGACACAAAACGGCCCGACCCGGACATTGTTGCCGAGCTTCGCCATGGGAGAAACGATTGCGGATGGGTGAATCACTCCGCGAGTCTCGACGGAGCGGCGGGGGGATGACGAGATTTTTCTCATACCGCAGCGCGGGGTTCGCGCCGCAGGGCTTGACGTGCCGGACGGATTCTTGATCCTCCACCAGCTTGCCAGACTTACCCGACATCTCATCCTTCCTTGGCGATTCCCGCTGGAAAGACCGCTTCGACGATGAGATCCTCGCCGCTGCCAGCCCGCTTGTGAGCAAGGTCCGGGATCTGAAGATGGAAGAAACCGCGCCCGGATCGCTCAGCCTGATCGGAAACATCGCCAAAGATGAGACCGAGGTTAATCTTTGGAGTTCCGGAAATTTTTGGGAATTTGAAACATTTTGCTCCTGCGATATCGGCAGCTTTTGCCATCACGCCGCCGCCATCATCCTGCGAGCGGCGAAGGAACGCGATCCTGTCCGCTTGCATGGGCGCGGCATCGCAGGAGCCGTGGCTGCCGCACTCCCCACTGCCAAGGAGTTGATGAAAGACCCGCCGCCGGACCTGCCACGGCTGCGTTACGAGCCGCGCTTCGAGCTCAAAGTCACCCGCGAGCCAATGGACCGCGCCACCCGACTCCTTCTTCAATCCCTTGGCCAGCCTGAGCTGGACTACTGGATTTCTGCGGAAGCCTGGGCCATCTACGATAAACATCGTATTTCCCTCCGCTCCACCGCCCCGGAATGGATCAGCTCCATCACCCAGCCAGACGGCCAGCCAGCCATTCTCCAGCATGATGCCGCTGCCGAGACTGCCGCCACCCAGCAGCTCCGTGATACCGGCCTCTCCTCGCTGCAATCGAACTCCGCGTGGAAATTTCTCCTCAATCTCAAATCCCGCGATTCCCATATATCCAGCAGCCCAGACCGTTGGTTCCCAGATCCCAGCCGCGTCCCCACCCATGCGTTCTGGCACCAATTTCGCGGTGAAATGATCGCCCGCCTGGAGGCTCTCAGCTGGACGGTCAGCGTCGCAGATAGCGTCGGCCACCGCGTCCACGAGGCAGATCCCACCAAGTGGGAGAGCTCGCTCTCACCCGGAGATGGTGGCTGGTTCAGCCTTTCCGTGGGCTTCGATGTGGCAGGCCAGCGCTACGACCTGCTACCCATCCTCGCCGGGCTACTTGAAAATGATTTCCTCGAGGAAACGCTGGACCGCCCGAACAACGGCCACATTTACGCACCCCTGCCGGATGGGGATGCCCTGAAGCTCCCGATCGGCCGCGTGCGGAAAATTCTCAATCACCTCGCCGCCCTCATCGATCCAAAGTTTCCGGACAAGGCCCGCCTTCACGCGCTCGATGCCGCTTCCCTTGCCGGTCTCGAGGGCCTCGGCATCGAGAGCCCGCCAGACCTCGCCAAGCTCGCTGGCAAGCTCAAGGACTTCTCCGGCATCGATGCCGTGGCCACCGCCACCGGCCTGCAAGCCACCTTGCGCGACTACCAACTTGCCGGCTTCCACTGGATGCAATTTCTCGCCCGCCACGGCCTGCACGGAATTCTCGCCGATGACATGGGCCTCGGCAAAACCCTCCAAACCCTCGCCCACATCCTCACGGAAAAACAATCCGGCCACTCCCGCGGCCTGCCCACTCTCGTCGTCGCCCCCACCTCCGTGGTGCCGAATTGGCGGGCGGAAGCCCTCAGATTCACCCCGGATCTCCGCGTCCTGATTCTCAATGGCCCGGAGCGCAAAAAATATTTTCGCTCCATCCCCCATGCCGATTTGGTGCTCACGTCCTTCGCCCTGCTCCAGCGGGACATTGATAAACTCGCCACCGTGCCCTTCCATCTCGTGGTGCTGGACGAAGCGCAGTACATCAAAAACCCGCGCTCCAAGATGGCGCAAGCTGCTTGTAAATTAGACGCTAGAAACCGTCTTTGCCTCTCAGGCACGCCCATCGAGAATCACCTCGGCGAGCTTTGGAGCCTCATGAATTTCCTCGTCCCCGGCTTCCTCGGCAGCGAAGACGCCTTCAATACCCGCTTCCGAAATCCCATCGAGAAAAACGGCGATGTCGAACGCAATGAAATCCTCAAGTCCCGCGTCGCCCCGCTCATCCTCCGCCGCACCAAGGACCAAGTCGCCAAGGAACTCCCGCCCAAGACCGAGCTTGTCCACCTCATCGAGCTGAACTCCGGCCAGAAGGACCTTTATGAAACCGTGCGAGCCACCATGGACAAGCGCGTCCGCGAAGCCATCGCCGCCCGCGGCATCGAGCAATCACAAATTGTCTTTCTGGATGCCCTGCTCAAGCTCCGCCAAATCTGTTGTCACCCCCAGCTACTCCCAGAAGATTATACAAATGATGTGGTAGAATCCGCGAAGCTGGATTTCCTCACCGAGCTACTCACCGTCCTCATCGAGGAAGGCCGCCGCATACTATTATTTTCCCAATTCACCACCATGCTTGCCATCATCGAGGCGCATTTAGTGAAAGAGAAAATTCCCTACATCAAGCTCACGGGAGCCTCTAAAGATCGCGGCAAACTCGTGGAAGATTTTCAAACCGGCAAGGCCCCCGTTTTTCTCATCTCACTCAAGGCAGGCGGCACCGGCCTCAATCTAACAGCCGCTGACACTGTCATCCACTACGATCCCTGGTGGAACCCCGCCGCCGAGGCCCAAGCCACGGACCGCGCCTACCGCATCGGTCAGAATAAGCCTGTCTTCGTCCACAAGCTACTGTGTCAAGACACCGTCGAGGAGCGCATCCACAAGCTCCAACAAGAGAAAGGTAAACTCGCCGCTGGCATCCTCTCCAACGCCGATATTTCTACCCGTCTGGATGCCGCGATGGTGCGGGCCTTGCTCAATCCCTAGGCTCTCAATGCCCGGTCCCTTGTTGTTCTTGGATATATTCTTGCTTTAATCCCAAGTCTTCCGGCGCATGCAGGACGAGCATTTTCATCCTTACATTCTTCGGTAAGCTCGCACGCGTCGCTTTGGAAACGGCGATCATCAAAATGATCGATAGCGGGACGCACCAAATCGCAGGTTGCTCGGCAAGGATTCGCAGCAGCGGATGCTGTGCCCAAAAGTCATTGAGCGGTGCGAATCCTGCAAAAAGCTTACCCATCGCCCCCTTGTCAACCGCAAGATTGCTCGCATTGGTAAGAGTGGCGGCAATCAAGGCGCAAAGCCCACCTACTAGCATTCCAGTAGCAGCTCCTTTCATGGTCATGCCACGCCACCAGACGCTCATGAAAAGCAGGGGAAAATAGCTGGCAGCGGCAATCGCAAAGGCCTGGCCCACCATGAAATTTATTTCCAGCGGCTCTACGAAACAACCAAGAACCACCGAGATCGCACCGATCAATACCGCACACCACTTGAACATTTTCATCCGTTGTTCCGGCGTGGATGAAGGCCTCAGCATCCGCCCGTAAACGTCGTGCGCCAGCGCGCCAGTCATGGAAACCAGCAATCCGGAAAACGTGCTCATGAACGCGGCAAAGGCACCCGCGCAGGTCAGACCACTTAGGATGGAACCGAGAACACCATACTTTTCACGGATCAATATCGGCAATTCAAGCACCACCTTGTCCGGGCCCTTGGAACCCACGCCATTATAAAGTTCCGGTAGGAAATTACGACCCAGAACTCCGAAGACGGGTGGGAACACATAGAATACACCGATGAGAATCATCACCCACATCGTCGTCTTCTTCGCAGCAACACCATCTGGATTAGTGTAGAATCTCACAAGAATATGAGGTAACCCGGCAGTTCCGCAAACCAAGGCCACCACCAGTGAAATTGTATAAAGCAAGGCATAGGGTTTGGATTCCTCCGCGGTCATACCCGCCGCCTTGGTTGCCTTGGTCGTCAGCGGGCCGAAGGGAGAGAGCCAAGCCTCGTCTTTTGGAGCTGTAGATGGAAGTTCCTTACGCTGAGGAGTTATTGGATCCACAGTTTGCACGATCGCAGGCGGGGAGGCGAGCTCGGTGTTTGTGCGATTGAGACTGAGGTTTTCCCCATATCCGCCAAAGACGGCCAGTAGCACAAATACCGGGGCGGAGATTGCAAACATCTTGATCCAATATTGGACCGCCTGCACCAGGGTGATGCCTTTCATCCCGCCAAGTGCCACGTTCAGGGTGATCACCGCACCTACAATCACCACCCCTACCCAATAGGGCAGCCCCGGTAAGATATAGGATAATGTCACACCCGCACCCTTCATCTGCGGCATTGTGTAGAAAAATCCGATGAATAGCACAAAACACACTGCGATACGCCGGAACACTGGCGAGTCAAACCGACCTTCCGCAAAGTCTGGGATCGTATATGCTCCAAATCGCCGCAACGGTCCGGCAATAAATAATAACAAGAATAAATAACCGCAGGCATAACATACCGGATACCACAGCGCATCATATCCGGATGACATCACCATACCTGCAATGCCCATGAAACTTGCCGCGCTTAGATACTCGCCGGAAATCGCAGAGGCATTCCAGCCCACTGATACCGAGCGTCCGGCTACGAAAAAATCAGAGGCAGACTTGGAAGTCTTTGCCGAGCGGAAGCCCATCCACAACGTCACCGCCACGGTCAGGCTCGAGAGAATCAGAATCGCAGGATCAATTTGTGAGAAGTCCATCGTCAGAAAAGTTAGAGATGAGAGACGTTTATGCCTTCCGCTGGTTTCCCACTGCGGCGCGCTGGACTTCGGATTGTTCAAGAGCGATGGAGCGAATGATGAATACCTTCGCGATGATCCATACATAAGGAAAAAACAGCACTCCCAGAACCAACCATGTCAGAGTGAAGCCACCCACTCTTTGCCCCATGAATGCGGGGGCGAAATAATTCAGCAATGGCAACCCAATCAGAAGGATGAGAAATGCGCCGGCACATGCGATTGAGAGTCTGAGCTGCCGCTTCATCAAGCCATGAAGAAATTCTTCGCTGTGAATGAAATCGTCGCCTGCGGGTGAGGGTTTTGACATGGGATTTGGGTAAAGTACGGAGTTAAAGCCCTAATGGGAGAGCCACTCACATCGCCAGAACAGGAGCTTGGGCCTCAAGCGTCAAGCAAGAACTCCAGACGTGGATTCCGCGCTCATCGGGATGCATCAAAACTTCCCGGTTTCAAATTCGCAATTCCTCTTTATCATCCCGCCATGCAGTTGCTCCATCGTTTCTTAGATCCCTCGTTTGTCTCACTGAAGATTTGCGGAGTGACTTGCCGGACTGAAGCGGAGCAGCTCGCTACTCTCGGCGTGGATGCTTTGGGATTTAATTTCTGGCCGCACTCTAAGCGCTACCTCGCGATGGAGGACGCCGCATGGTTGAAAGATTTAGCAGATCAAATTTTGCGCGTAGGGGTGTTTGTAAATCAGCCGCTTGAACTCTCCATCAGCCTCTACCAAGATGGCTTGATCGATGTCGTCCAGCTCCATGGCAATGAGACTCACGCCACGGCGGAAATTTTAAGGCAGCATGAAATCCCGTTCATCAAAGCTCTCGGAGTGAATGACAAAGCCGACCTTGCCGGGGCCACAAAATTCGAGGCTGCCGCGCTTCTATTAGACACCCACGCACCCGGCATCTACGGTGGCACCGGGGAAGTGTTCGATTGGAGCATCGCAAGGGAATTCATGGATGAGCATCCCGCACTCGCAGTCATCCTGGCAGGTGGAATCACGCCGGAAAACGCCGCCGCTGCAGCTCGCATCGTCCGCCCTGCCGCCTTGGATGTGGCTTCGGGTGCGGAAATTTCTCCGGGGATCAAGGATTTTCAAAAGGTCGCCGCTTTTCTCACCGCTCTTGCACGCTGAATTCCATGTTCACCGATTCCCACTGCCACCTCGCATCCCATCGTTTCGGCGTTGAGGAAATTCCAGAGATCATCGCCCGTGCACATGCTGCGGACATTTCACGCCTCATCACGCTGGCCACGTCTCTGGAAGATCTGCCGCGCAATCTCACCCTAGCAGAAAATCCCAGCGTCCACGCCTGCATCGGCATCCATCCTTGCGACGTGCACCATGCCCCGGATGATGCAGTGGACCAGCTCGCAGTCATCACCAGTGATCCCCGCGTGTGCGCCATCGGAGAGACTGGCTTGGACTACTATCACCCGGCACCCGAAGGCTGGCAGACTGAGGCCTTCCGACTTCGCCAGAAGACTTTCCTCCACGCCCACTTTCAGTTGGCAGCCTCTTCCGGGCTCAATCTCGTCATCCACACCCGGGATCAGGAGGGCTGCGCCTCTTTCGAAGACGCGCTCGCGATCTATCAAGAATATCATCACCAAGTGCGCGCTGTGTTCCATTGCTTCATCGGCCCATGGGAGAATGCCCAGCGCGTCATTACCCTCGGCGGCCTCGTTTCATTTGGCGGAGTGGCCACTTTCAAGTCCGCCCGGCAAGTTCGCGAGACCGCCGCGATGTGCCCGCCCGGCACCTTCATGCTGGAGACGGATTCACCCTACCTCGCCCCCGAACCGCACCGTGGCAAGCGCAACGAACCCGCCTTCACCCGTCTCACTGCCGAGAAGCTTGCCACCCTCCGTGGCGAGTCAATCGCCACCCTCGCCGCCGCCACCGAACAAGCCGCCGAGGCATTCTTCCGCTTTCGCCCTCTATCGGTTGAATAAAAACTTACTTTAGAATCGTTTAAAGCTGCGGTAGAAATTACTCGTCTTTCAACTTCACCAACCAATCAATCCATCCCGATCCATGAAACCACTCCGCATCCTTGCTCCCGCCGCGCTCGCCCTCGCTCTCACATCATGCGCCGCGAACAGGGCAGAATCCTACGATACACCTGGCGCCAGTTACCCGGCAGATTCCTCCATGGCCGTCAATGAGCCCGCGAATCCCGTCTATGACACCCCAGCCGCGTATGAGGAAAATGCCGCCCCCTCCTACACTCCATCATCACCTAATCTACCTGCCGCGCCCACCACTGCCGCCCGTCCGCAATCGAATGGATCCGCCATCATTCACACAGTTGTCTCCGGAGATACACTCTCAGGCATCAGCGCCAAATACAAAGTGCCGGCCGCCAGCATCAAGCAGGCAAACGGCATGACTAGAGACATCGTCGTCCTTGGTAAAAAAAT
>JBGSUW010000088.1:0-34930 GCA_041753275.1 Akkermansiaceae bacterium
AGATGCAGAGCAGGCGACAGTTTACCAACGGCTCGGAATCGATTGGAAAGCGGCCTTCCCCGTGCAGAAGATCTGGGCGAAAAGCGAGTGATTTTGTAGTGCCTTTGGGGACGATTCCCAAGTTTTATAAGGCTTCCAGCACTACAGCAAGAAACTTGGGCTAAGGAGCGGGGGGAATGAAACGCTTGTAGCGGCGCTCTGCGAGCGTCGTTGCCCAAGAACCGCAAAAAGCTTTGTTTATTCTGATAACTCATTCGCACCGACACTCATAGAGGTGCCGCTACAACCATCTCATCCGCAGAAAAGCCTGAAGCGTCCTACTGATTCCACAAATTCTCAGGCGTGGCAGTTTATCAGGCTTCAGATGCAGAGGTTTTTTGCGGCGCGCAGGGTGCCTTCTGGGGCGCGGAGCGTGAGGGTGATGGCACCGGGGGTGAAGGTGGTGAGGGATTAGAACCGAACCGGGAGAACGGCCCCAACTTCCAAGAAAATCATGGGCTTTCCAAGCGGCCGAGTCGAATGCGGCAGCCTTCGTGCCGAACACTTCTGGTGGGATTATTTTTTAGCGGGCAGCTCAGCGGAGGTGGGAGTGCCGTAGGGCTTGATTTTCAATGATTCAGCACTACCGGGCGGCTGTAGGGCGGGCGCGGACGGGGCAGGAGATGAACCATTTGGTGGCCCGGCGGCGGCAGGGATCGCGATGGCAACGGGCGTTTTCTTTACTTTGATGGCTTGGAAAAGCTTGTTGTAGTTGTGGCGAAGAACGGCTGGAAATGAGACACGCCCGGCTTCTACGATTTTTTCCCGTAGCAACTTGGCGGAGAGATTGGCAACGAGATCGGTGCCGATCTGGACTGCCCGATCGGTGCCGACGAGTTGCCGACCGGCATCGTTGCTGCCGAGGATCATATCGGTGGAAATCGAACGGCCTTGGATGGCGATGTTCGATTGCGCGGACTCGATGTTGCCTTTTTCATCCACGGTGATTTCAAGGATGGCATGATCATCCGAGGCGAGCCATCCGCGAATATGGTCGATGCGGATGGAGACAAAAATACCGCCCTCGGGGGTTTTGCTGATCTCTGGCTTGTAGGTGCGGTAAATGGACCCGGATAGGGGATATTCCGCAGCTTTATTGCCCCGTTTGGACCAGCCACCAAGAGTCTTGCCGAGAGCCTCGGTATCGATCTCCACTCCGGCGAAGGAAGTCATCGCGCTGAAGAGAATTGTGAGAGAGAGTAGAATTGAAGATTTCATGAGCCGGATTGTTTCCTAGTGACAGAAGTGATACTCCGAATGGGGAGGTTTTATTCAATAAATTCCTGTGGTGCCTCGGGATTGGGCTCTCCTAGCAGTCGTTTGATTTGGGCAAAGGCTTTGTTTTTATGCTCGTCCTTGATGTAGGCGGCCACAGTGCCAAGCGCGGCGACGATCGCACCCCAATCGTCCCCATAGCCTACACCGGGGAGGATATCGGGGATCATGTCCGTGGGTAGCACTAGATAGCCCAGCGCTCCGATAATGACGCCCTTGGCCCATGTGGGAGTGTCTTTGTCCTGAAGACAGTAGAAAAGTGTCAGGGCTGAGAGCAGTGTCTTTTTCCCTGCACTGGTGGCGACTCTTTTCAAAGTTTTCCAGAGCATCGGTGCGGAATACCAGCTTGGGGCGGATCGTTGGCTAGGAGGTGTTGATGGGTCAAACATGGTAATGGAGAAAAATCAGGCGCTCTGGTAAAGTGCACGGTTTTCAGCCGCTGAGCAAGCATAAGCCTGTAGCTCTGTGCGACACCGGGGGGGGATGAGGCGGGGTATATTGATCAAGGCACTTCGGAGCCACGGACCATCGAGAAAATCTTGCCGGGTGTGAGGTCTTTCAATTTTGCCTGCATTTCCGGTAAATACTTGGGATGCAAGGTCTCGGCCTCTTGTTTGAGAGGAGCGTAGAGTTCCTTGACCTTGCCAAACGCGAGCGTGCGGCCGCCCGAGTAATAAACTTCCGCCACCTTACCTAGGGCGAAAGTGGTGGCGAATGAAAATGTAGAACCCGTGAGCTGGTCCGCTGCCCGGCCACCGATTCTGCCTCCGACCTTTTTGCCAAATCCGCGCATCAATTTGCGGGCAAATCCCTCGACGACTTGGGATCCCATTCCGATGCCGGCCGTGGCGAGAAACTCTCCGATGTGGGCACGACTCAGCTCCACGCCGTGAGATTTTCCGATTCGATAAACCATCTTCATCTGCATCGGGATAATGGCGATGGTGGCCATCGTTTCCGGGAGAAGCTCCAATGCGCCGTTAAGGATCGCATACTTAAGAATCATTGACTGATTGTCTGGAACATCCGCAAGTGCGGGGAGTGCTGGAGGTCCAGCGATGATGCTGGTACTGGGGGTATAGGCCATTTCATCCACCTGCTTTTTCACCTCGTCCGCCTCCTTGGGCGAGAGGGCGAGCAATTGCCTCAGTGTATCAAGAAACGCTCTTTCTTCCGCAGAAACATCGCCGCTGACTTGGCACACAGCCAGAGCCATTTCATATCCTAGAAGGCGATCGTTAGACGATGTCAGCCCGGCTGCCACTTCGGAGAGCGGCAACTTACGCATTAAGATTTTAAGAGAAATACCGGCTAAATTTTCCGAACCGATTTCCTCAGCCAACCGCCGGACTTCCTCGCGTTCCGCATCGGATTTATCGCCATCCGCGAAGGCTGCGAATAGGCAAATGGCGAGCAACGAGTCTTGAACCTGCTGCGGTGTTTCTTCTGATAGAATCATGATCGCCTTCCGTAAACGCAAAAGATTCCGGATGCAAGCCGCCATTGCGGGACACGTGCCGCCCTTGGCCTGCCTCGATGCTTACAAAGCGCGTTTTCGCGAAAGCCTGCGGTTGCACCCGGTGAGTGGAGCATTTAGAACTCCGCTGTGAGTCGTCCTGTCGATGTGTTTTTAGAATTTCTCGAAGCCGAGCAATTGCGCGGTGTGAACCATGTGCACCTGGATGAGGGAGCGCGGCTTGGTCTGCGGGAACTGCACGAGCGGGCACGAGGCGGAGTGAAACCTGCCGCGACAGTCTCTGTGGATCTGACGGTGGCGGCGGAACCAAAGAAGGTGGTGGAGCTGGTGGCCCCTTCAGCAGATGGATCGCGGGCGGAGCAGCTTGTGGCCTTGCGGCATCAGGCGGAGCAGTGGGCACCGGCGAAGGCCTTGGGAAGCCTGCGGGAGACTTTGGTTTTCTCAGCTGGGAATCCTGAGGCGCGGGTCATGCTGATCGGTGAGGCTCCCGGCTATCAGGAGGAGAAGGAAGGGCTGCCATTCGTCGGTCCCGCTGGCGAAAAGCTCAATGATATTTTAAAAGCCATGGGCTTATCTCGCGAGCAGGTTTATCTTTCTCACATCGTGAAATTCAGGCCTTCCACACCGAATCAAGCGACCAATAATCGCAAACCTACCGCTGAGGAAATGGCGGTCTGCCTGCCATTCATCCGCAGAGAGATCGGCATTGTGAAGCCGCAGATCATCGTTGCCTTGGGTGAAGCTGCGGCTGCGGGCTTACTTGACCGGGCTGGAACGGTGGTGGAGTTGCGCGGCGCATGGCATGACTTCGAGGGCACACCTTTGCGAGTCACCTATCACCCGAGTTACCTTTTGCAAACTGGCGGGGGCAGTCAGACCAAGCGCTTGCTCTGGGAAGATATGCTCAGCGTGATGGAGAAACTCGGTCTGCCAATCTCCGATAAGCAGCGGAGTTATTTCCTGCCAAAATCATAAGATTCCAGAGACTGATTCTCCCAATAAGGTTTTCTGAAAATTGCCGCTAAACTTTAAACATGCCTCCCCGCTTACCGCCAAGCACGGCAGCCCCCATGATCGCTGCCGAGAGAAATACCATCGCCCACACGCCGAGGGCGGCGGCGAGTTCTGTGCCATTTCCAAGGGTGCTTAGAAGTGTGTAAATGGCCTTGGTAATCGGATAGTGTTGGGCCTGTTGGGCGAGGATTAGGCTATCACTCACCTCCAGCATGGCGAAGGCAAAGGCGAGGATCGCACCCGCTGCAAGATTTGCGCCGATGAGCGGTATCGCCACCCGCCGCAATGTGCGGAAGGGGCTTGCTCCCAGCGATCTCGCTGCTTCTTCGAGCGCGGGATTACTCTGCTGGAGCCCGGCAACTGCGGCTCGCACGACGTAAGGCAGGCGGCGGATGGCGTAGGCGATCACAATCAGGAAAAATGGATTTCCGTCGGCCCCTATCAGGAAATGAAAGGCTTTTCCCTCCTGCGATAGCGCCAAGTAACCAAAAGCCATCACCAAGCCCGGAACAGCCAGTGGAAGCATCACCATGGCATCGAGCAAATTTCGAATTTTCAAGTTTGAGCGCACCACCACCCAGGCCACGCCCATGCCGATGGCCAGTGCGATGAGGGTGGCACATCCGGCGTAGGCGAGGCTGTTTTGAATCGAAGGAACTACCAAACCATTGCCAAGAGCCTCGATATAATGCGTGAGCGTGAGCGTATCTGGAATCACCGTGCCATACCATCGCCCTGCCAGCGAAAGCAAGATCACGCCCAGATGAGGAATCGCGGCGATCAGGAAGACACCGAGGAAAATCCCACTGCAAAGCGCCGATTTCCAACCCGCGAGCACGAGCGTCTTCGCCCGCCCTTGTGGCCTCGGAGCTGTTCCCAAGGCTGAGCGGCCCATGACGAGTTTTGCGAGGGCAAATACCCCGCCCGCCACGATCAGTAGCACGGCGGTGAGCGCATACGGAATCGGATTTCTATCCAACCCTTTTAGCCCATCGAAAATTTGGACCGGTGCCACCCGCGCGAAGTCAAACACCAAGGGCACCCCAAGCTCGGTGAAGGCCCAGATGAAAACCAGCGATGAGCCCGCAAACACGCCCGGCATGGCCAATGGGAGAGTGATTCGGAAAAACCGTTTCCACGGCGGGCAGCCGAGGTTTTCCGCCGCTTGTTCCATTGCCGGATCCAAATTCGAGAGTGCGGCGGCGATGTTCATGTAGAGAATCGGATAGAGATGGAGCGCATTCATCAGCACGATGCCGGTGAAGCGCCCATTCGCCAGCCAATCGTAGGGTAGCGCCGCATTCATCCACCCCAGATCGATGAGCAAGGCATTCAGTGCGCCGTTCACCCCGAGCATTTGCTTCACGCCCACCGCCCCCACGAAGGGCGGTAAAATCATCGGTGCCAAGACCAAGACACCGAGTAGTGGTTTCCCGAAAAAGTCGTAGCGATGACCTATCAGCGCCAGTGGAAAAGCGATCGCCAGAGTGGCTGCCGTGCTGATGATGCCCAGCGCAAAGGCATTCCACAACCCTTCCCGATAAATTGGATTTTGAAAAACAGCGGCAAAAAATTCCAAGGTGAAATAGTGTGAACCGTCCGCGCGGGTCCCCTCGAAGGCCTGTTTCACCACCATTCCAGCAGGATAGAAAAAGAACACCGCGAATAGCAGGCTGATCACCACAGTGATAAAAATGGCGTTGCTGCGCTTCATTGCGGAATGCTTACAGCGCGGCCTATGCCACCAAGCAAAAAATTGTGACGGACACACCCCGTGGCGGTTGATTTTATCCCATACAGAAGAAGGGACGAGACGTTACTTTCCTTATAATTTGCCGCGGGCCATGGATTCGGCCTTGCGGTAATTCGCTCGGAACCACTCGCCGAGACTAGCGGCGTATTCTGCGGCTTTAAGGGCATCATTGCCATCGAGAACGGGGTTGCCTTTGCCGCCTTTGGCGTATGGCATGATCGAGACATCCTGGAACACAGCGAGTGCATCGGCGGGCATCCCTGCCTCGCGAATTGCCTGCCAGGCGGACTTCATTTCCTCGTGGGAATCGATGCACATTACCTTTACAACTTGTCGCAAGGTGTTGAACGACGCGCCCGTCAATTCCCGCTGATAGATGAAGTTTCCCTCATCCGCATAAGGATCGATGCCGGGCATGGTGGTGTTTGCGAGGTTCTCTGGAGTATAAAGATCGCGGCGAATGGGGGTGCGGTGCAGGGCACGCTCGAGGGGACCGCCGGGTGTGCCGGGGCGGAAGAACCAGAGTTTCTGGGACTCGATGGATAAACTGTATTCCACGAAAGCTTGGGCCAAATCTGGATTTGGTGCGCCTTTAAGCACTGCGATGGGATCCGCGCTCAGCGTGGTACCACCTTTTGGGGCAATCCATAGGATCCTTGGTTTGCCAGTCGTGGTGGTCAATTCCTCTGAATAGGAACGGCCATAGAAATCAATGCACATCCCAGCGGCGGCATTTCCTTGGCCCACGTCCAAGGGGATCTTCGAGGCGCTATCGGTGAAATAACGTGAGTTTGCCGCCATTCGTTGGATGAGTTGCAGTCCTTCTTGCCAACCCGCGTCGATCGCAGCCTCGCGCGGAATGCTAAGATCTAACAATTTCTTTTGAATTTCCGCCTGCACCACCAGCTCGAAGGTCCGGGCGACCGAGCCGCTCTTGGTGGGATCTGCGAGGGCGAGGGTCCCAGCATAGCGCGAATCGCCCAGATCTTGCCATGTTTGCGGGGGAGGTATTTTAAGACGCCTTAACACATCGGGATTATAGCAAATTCCAAACTGGGACATGCAAGTGCCCACCCAGGTATGCTCTGCTGGAAAATAGCGCTCACCGGTGAAAGTCTCAGGAATTGGCCCGCCCTCGGCAAACCACTCCGGATGGGTTTCAAAAACGCGAAGTGGCTCTAGCCGGCCTTTTTTCGCTTGGCTGGCAAAGTCTGGTTCGCCGCCACCGAAGAATAGATCCACGCCGATGCCCGGTCGCCCGGTCTCGGCCGCCGCCTTGAAACCGGCATCGAGCACCATCCGGATTTCCGAAGTGCCGCCCGGAGTGCGCCAATCGATGTAAATCGATCGCCCGGTGGTATTTTTCCAATGCTTGGCGAAGGCCTCGCCGAACTCTTGGCGAATCGACTCATTGTGGGGGGTGAGGATGATCAGATGGTCGTCCGCCTTGCGCGAATTGGTGGTGGCCGTCTCGCGGCGGAGCATCATCGGCAGGGCAACGATGAGGGCGAGCAGTCCGAAAATGATCCAAGCGCGCTGTTTCAAGAGATGGGTGAAATTAAGGTTTTAGGACGACCACATCTTGATGGCGGGCATGGAGGATCACAGGCTTTTCGCCCGGTTCGTAGAGCACATGCGGGTTCATTTCCACGATTTGCAGGCGCCCGGCAGAGGTCTCGATCCAATACTGAATGCGCTGACCGAGGTAGCTGCGCTCGGCGATTTTCCCATCAATCGTGTTCTCACCGTGCTGGGCTTGGAGGTGCCATGCCTCGGGGCGGATCGAGAGGCGAACTGCTTCGCCGGGCTGGGGAGTCCATGATGGATCGGTGACGCGCCCTGCCAATTGCCCTAGCGGAGTGCTTGAGAGGGTGAAATTGCCGCGGCTCTCGACGGCGACTCCATCAATGAGGTTCGTTTCTCCGATGAAATTTGCCACGTAGGCCGATAGCGGACTGCGGTAAATTTCCTCGGGCGCGCCAATTTGGCCAATTTTACCGCGAGTCAGCACGGCCATCCGATCTGCCATCGCGAGCGCCTCTTCTTGATCGTGAGTGACGTAAATTCCGGTCAGCCCGTTGTCCTTGACGATGCGGCGGATCTCGCGGCGCATTTCGACCCGTAATTGGGCATCGAGATTAGAAAGCGGCTCGTCCAGCAGCAGGCATTTCGGTTTCACCACCAAAGCCCTGGCGAGCGAAACACGCTGCTGTTGGCCGCCTGACATTTGATCGATCCCACGCTCTCCGTAGCCAGCCAACTGCACCATTTCCAAAGCCTCCTCTACGCGGCGCTTGATTTCGGGCTTGGGCACCTTGCGTTCCTCCAGCCCGAAGGCGATGTTTTGTGCCACAGTCAGATGTGGCCACAGCGCGTAACTTTGAAAAACCATCGCCGCCTCGCGTTTGTGAGGCGGCATCAGAGTTACGTCACGCTCGCCGAATAAAATGCGGCCAGAAGAGGGAGTTTCCAGTCCAGCAATGCAGCGGAGAAGCGTTGTTTTGCCACAACCGGAAGCCCCTAGCAGGAAAAATAGCTCACCTGCTTCGACTTGCAGATCAATTTCATCTAAAGCGCGGACGGGGCCGAAGGATTTGATGATGGCGTTAGCGGTGATGGATTCCATGGATGATTTGCTGCCTCCCATACTTTCGCATGGCGCGCGGGATGCAAGCAGGAAGCAGAATGAATGCCTGAGAGAATTTTTTCACGCATTCACTTGGAAGATCCCAGAGTGGCATTGCAGAGGAGTAATCGGACGAAACAAAACACGAACCCAACGCTCTTTAAACGGCGGGCAGTGACCCATTGATCTGCCGACTCCGCCTGAGCTGTGGAGGCTGGTGACTGCGGTCTGCACCCAACCTTGATAGACAAAGCGCTATTTAAAGGAGGGAGTCCAAATTGTTCCAATGGCGGTATTGAAACCTCGTCTTTGGGGTCTCCTGAATTCAAGAGCTGACTCCGTTTAATTAAGATCTGACGATCATAGGAGATTGCTCAAATATGAGGAAGTCTTAGCCTCTCGATGCTATTATTCTGCTCCAACTACCTTCACGTTCCAAAATATATCTCTATAATCGAATGGGATGTCTGATTTCGCTCTTGTTTCAATGTGGCCATCCATAAAGCAAACGTTGACGACGCCGTTGAGTTTCCCAGCCTCGCCGCCGAAGGCTGGCCAGTTTAACCGCTGCTCTTTGCCAATTTGCCAAGTAAGATCATTTTGGGCAGAATCTCCACCCATATCGTTCAAGAAATACGTCTGAGTTAAGCTTTCCACTGGCATTAAGGTTTTAGCCGAGGATTTAGCCACAACAGATTGTGTGTTCGTAAATATGTATGAATTCCGGACATATCCGCTACGGAAGCCTCCGCCTTTTCCGCCATTCTCGCTTACGAGACGCTTCCGACCAGGAACCAGAAATACACCGGGAGGAAGCTCGCCTTTTTTAAATGTCAGTTGGGATTCCTCAAGGGTTTCTCCTAGACCGACAAAGGGTGCTAACCGCTCGTGCCATGTCTTGCAGCCTGCCAAGGCCTCTGCTTGCACGACGCTTGTCCAATCATTAGCACTTGGGAAAAAGCCATATTCAGCGAGATAAAGCTGATGGCCAACATAGATCTGCTTCATGTTGGACGCGGACATCGCTGCTTGGGATTTGGCTCTGAGGGTGCGGGAACCCATGAATCCGACAGACGCGAGAACCGCGATGATTGCAATCACAACAAGTAGCTCGATTAGGGTAAAGCCTTGGCGTGAAATGGAATTGGGTTTAAGTCGCGCCACAGATGGTTTGCCATCTTGAGAGGAAAGTGAGTGGATTTTCATAAGGATTTTGTGAGGATTTAGGTTTGATTAAATTGCTATTAATTCGCCAGCAGGTGGGTTTTCGATACAAACTTGTGGGTTGGCATGATGGAAATTAACATCGAATTTCAAGTTAATCCAGTGAAAGATTGGTAAACAGTTTACTTGATTTGGTGCACTTGATTATTTTAGAGAAGGTAAACGGCATTTTGCAGTCTTGACGTTTCATTGATTTTTAAGAAAACCGCGAACTAGGCTGTGGGAATCGAGGGGATATCGACTGCTGGCTCTGTATCAGCTGAATAGTCCACGCCAGAAAGGCCGAAGCCAAAAAGCCTCAGGAAACTGGATTGGTAACCCTTAAAATCACCAAATTGGGAGAAATTTTCTGTGTTCACTTGGTCCCAACGCTCGCCGATGAGAGTTTGGACTTTTTGATCCATTTCCCAATCATCCACGCGGATGCGGCCTGCGGAATCTGGCTGAGGCTTGCCGTTGTAGAGTCGCTCACGGAAGAGGCGGTCCATCTGCTCGATGGTGTCTTCATGGGTGCCATTTTCCTTCATCACTTTGTATAGCAGGGAAATGTAGAGCGGCACTACGGGAATGGCGGAGCTGGCTTGGGTGACAAGCGCCTTGTTGACGGATACCCAGGCCTTGCCGTGGAGTGGCGCAAGCTTTGTATCGAGCAACCGTTGCACGTTTTCCACATCTTCCTTCGCCCGGCCGATGGTGCCGTTCTTGTAAATCGGCCAGGTGACTTCCGGGCCGATGTAGGAGTAGGCAAGTGTCTGCACATTTTCCGCCAGAACATCTGCTTCTAACAACGCAGCGATCCATAGTTCCCAATCTTGGCCACCCATCACGGCGATGGTCTGGTCCACATCGTCGCCTTCGGCAGCCTCCAGGGTCACGGAGGTGACTTCGCCGGTGCCGGTGTTGAGATTTTTATTGGTATAACTTCCTCCGATAGGTTTGAGGACGGATTTGTAAACTTCGCCAGTTTGAGGATCGGTGCGGCGAGGTGAGGCGAGGCTGTAAACCACGCAATCGATCTTGCCTAGGTCCGCCTTGATCGCGGCGATGACCTCGGCCTTGATCTCGTTGGAAAATGCATCGCCATTGAAGGAGCGGGCGTAGAGCCCGGCTGCGGCGGCTTCTTTTTCAAAGGCTGCGGTGTTATACCATCCGGCCGTGGCGGTTCGGTCCGCGCTGCCGGGTCTTTCAAAAAACACTCCGATGGTGGCGGCATTTGCGCCGAATGCTGCAGCGATGCGGGAGGATAATCCGTAACCCGTGGAAGAACCGATCACGAGGACTTTTTTCGGCCCGTTTTCGATCAAGCCGCGCCCTTTCACGACGGCAATTTGTTCTGACACGTGTTTGGCACAGCCTTCTGGATGGGCGGTGGTGCAGATGAATCCACGGATTTTCGGAGCAATGATCATAGGTGCGGCAAAGAATACCGGGGGCATGCAGCGAGGCAACTGTTTTCCGAGATGATGGTAAGGAGTGGGGGACCTTGGATTTTTGAGGATTGCAATCGCCATGGGAGCGGGTGAAAAATTTCCGTAGCGCAATGAATCAATGGTTTTATGGAGAAAGTGGTCATCAGCAAGGGCCGGTGGACGATGCGGGCTTCGCGAAGTTGGTAGCTGAAGGAGGCATCGATGCGACAACTCTGGTCTGGCGTCAGGGGATGCCGGGCTGGTTACCCTATGCGCAGGCCTCGGCGGCAGGTTGGATGATGGCGCAGGCACAACCGCTGACGCCAGGGATGATGCCACCGCGCACTTCCAGTCTCGCAATTGTAAGTCTGGTGCTGGGCGTTGTTGGTTTTGTCACATGCATTCTTCCTCTCGGAATCGGGGCGGTGATTTGTGGGCATTTGGCGCTGAATGAAATTGCAAAGTCGCAGGTGCCGATGATGGGGCGGGGAATGGCGATCTCGGGGTTGATTTGTGGGTATTTGGCGGGTTTGCTGCTGTTAGTTACAATCTTAATTTACATTTCTTTCTCCACCTCGGCATTCCCTCTTCCTTAGGCCAATCTCATGCAGTGGTATTATTCAAAAAGTGGTAGTCAGCATGGCCCGATTCCGATGAAGGTCATGGTGTCAAAAATTCAATCCGGTGAAATTTACCAATCCGACCAAGTTTGGCGGGAGGGTATGACGGATTGGCTGCCAGTGGCACGGGTGCCAGAGTTGGCGGATGTGCTGCGACCTGCGTCTTCAGTCACGCCCTTGGTGCCTGTGGCGGGTAATTTTCCCCAAGCGGCAGTCATTCCAGCGAGCGAGCGAATTCCTAATTACTTGTGGCAATCGATCGCGGTGACGATGGGTTGCTGTTGCCCGTTTTTGGGAATTCCGGCGATTATTTATGCGGCTAAGGTGGATGGCCTAAGTGCGAAGGGTGATCTGGAAGGTGCGCGGGAGGCGTCTAAGAAAGCGAAGTTGTGGTGCTATATCACTGTGGGAGCGGGATTTGTGATTCTCGCGATCATTGCGGGCATGGTGGCTCTGGGGAACAAGTGGGCCGCGACAGAATTTCCGGCACTTTAAGCGATGCATGGGAAGCGGGCATTGTGGGTGGCGCTTGGGGTGGCGGGGGTGGCGTTTGCGGCAGTTTCGTTGATGCAGAATGGGCCGGCAGGCTTGCCTTGGATGCCGCCATGTTTGTTCAATCGTTTGACGGGTCTGCATTGCCCAGGCTGTGGGATGACTCGGGCAACGTGGGCAGGCCTCAATGGAAATTTTGCCCAAGCATTTCGATTGAATCCGCTGGGAGTGATCCTTCTGCCGCTGGCTGTGCTGGCATTGGCGATCGAAATGATTGGATGGGTGCGTGGACGGGCATTGCCAATCAGACTGCACTTGGGCCTCAAAAGCGGTGGGGTACTGGTGGGCACGATTCTTCTATTCTGGATCATGCGTAATATTCCAGCATGGCCGTTCACGCTTCTGGCTCCGCCGTAGAACTGGGTCTTGCAGGGCCTGCCTGCCCGCGCTATCTCGGTGCATGTCATTGCTGCTCGGAGTCAATATTGATCACATCGCCACGCTGCGGCAGGCCCGCTACGCAGTTCAGCCGTGCTCGGCGAATGCGGAGCCATGCCCGGTGGAAGCAGGCCATACGGCGCAGGCGGGTGGGGCGGATTCACTCACGATCCATATCCGGGGCGATCGCCGCCACATGCAGGATGCGGATGCCTTCCGCATCCGTGCCGAGGTGCCGCTTCCGCTCAATTTGGAAATGGCAGTGACGGAGGAAATGTTAGGAATCGCTCTCAAGCTCAAGCCTGAGTTCGTCTGTCTGGTTCCTGAAAACAGGATGGAAGTCACGACGGAAGGCGGCCTCGATGTGGTGGGTAATTATGATAAGACCATCAACATGATCGCCCGACTGCAAGATGCGGGAATCCGGGTGAGCCTCTTCATTGACCCTGATTTAGACCAAATCGCATCAGCGAAACAATCCGGTGCAGAGATGATCGAACTGCATACCGGAGCCTTCGCCAACGCCACGGGGGAAGCTGTTGATGCGGAGTTGGAGCGCCTTGTGATCGCCGCGAGAGCGGGTCATTCCGCAGGGCTACAAGTGAACGCAGGCCATGGTATCAATTATACCAATGTATTTAAAATTCTCACGATCCCTTATCTCGCGGAGTTAAATATAGGTCACAGCATCATTGCCCGCTCCACTCAGGTAGGACTGCGGACTGCGGTGGAGGAAATGAAGACGCTGATGGCTGGCTATCATCTATAACAATCATGCGGATCTATGGTATAGGAATCGACGTGGTGGAAATTGAGCGGATTGCTGCTGCGATCGAGCGTCATGGAGAGGCATTTCTTGGGAAACTCTTCACCCCGTCAGAGCGGCTTTATTGTGGATCTCAAAAGAAATTTGCGCTTCATTATGCGGCGCGCTTTGCGGCGAAGGAGGCGGTTTCGAAAGCACTGGGCACGGGCATCGGTCAGCACGCTGGTTGGTTGGACTTGGAAATCGCCCGTGAGCCATCGGGTGCGCCCAAGCTTGTTTTGAAGGGCGCTGCGGCACAATTTGCTGAATCAAAAGGCATCACGGAAGTGCAAATCAGCCTCACCCATGCCCGTGAGTATGCGGCTGCGAATGCCATCGCAATTATCAATTCTTAAACCAGTTTTTTCTCAAAAATACAGCTCATGCACCGTCCTCGTCGTAACCGCCGCACTAATGCCATTCGTTCCATGGTCCGGGAAACTATGCTCACACCGGCAGATTTGATCCTGCCATTATTTTTCCATGACGATGCCGAGGATGTGGAGATCGCGGCGATGCCGGGAGTCACTCGGTGGTCTTTGGGAGGTCTGGTGCGGGAAGCGGGTGAGGCGCACGCGCTGGGGATCCCGGCAGTCGTTCTGTTTCCAAAAATTGATGAGGCTTTAAAAACTCCAATGGCGGAGGAGGCCAGCAATGATGAAGGTTTAGTCCCGCGTGCCATCCGCCTGCTCAGAGCGGCGCATCCCAGTCTGTGTATCATCACGGATGTAGCGCTGGATCCCTACAACTCGGACGGCCACGATGGTGTGGTCCAGCGTGACGCCAACGGTGAGATTTCCATACTCAATGATGAAACCGTCTGGATTCTTTGTGAGCAAGCACTTTGCCATGCCCGCGCTGGTGCGGATATTGTTGCTCCCTCCGATATGATGGATGGTCGGGTGGCCGCGATCCGTAGTGCGCTCGATGAGGATGATTTTAATCAAGTTTCGATCCTTAGCTACACTGCCAAATATGCCTCCGCTTTCTATGGGCCATTTCGCGGAGCACTGGATTCCGCGCCGAAGGATGGCGATAAAAAAACCTACCAGATGGACCCAGCGAATGCGCGCGAAGCGATCCGTGAATCGCTGCTGGATGAGGCCGAGGGCGCAGATATGTTGATGGTGAAGCCCGCCGGCCTTTATCTCGACATTATTTCTCAAGTCCGCGCCAATAGCTCCCTACCGATCGCCGCCTACCAAGTGAGTGGCGAGTATTTGATGCTGAAAAGTGCGGCAGCGAGTGGCTGGCTGGATGAAAAAGCCATCGTGATGGAGTCTCTCACTGCCATCAAGCGGGCGGGTGCGGATATGATTCTCACCTACTTCGCCAAGCAGGCATGCGGCTGGCTGAAGTAGAAAGTGCCCCATTTTTGAGGTGGGTAAATTTCTATGAATGAAGCTGGCGATCTGCGGGAAATTTCAATAATCTCCCATCACTTAAATGGAATCGGACGGAAATTCAAAGCGTTTCAGGCTTGAGCCACTGCTCGGTGGCGCGGCCTTGGTGCTGCTTTTGATCGGGTGTTTTTTCGTGCTGAAGCCCTTTATGACGGCGCTGATGTGGGCGATTATTTTGGCTTACTCGCTTCATCCCTTACAGCGGATTTTCACAAAATGGTTCCGTGGCTCGCGGACTTTGGCGGCATGTTTAGTAACGCTTACGCTCACGGTGGTGCTTGCCGGGCCCATCGTCTTGATTGGCTTCAGCCTTGCGCAGGATGGTAAGGATTTGGCCACGGCCACACGCAAGTGGTTCATGGCGGCTCCCCAGCAAGCGCCAGCGTGGGTGGGGCGGGTGCCGATGGTAGGTGAGGAATTACAAGGTTACTGGGCTACCTTTTCGGAGGATAGAAACCGGCTGATGACGCAGTTGGAAAAGGAAGTTAAAATCACCGCGCCGCGCCCGAAGATCGTCGTTGAGGATGGTGACGAAATGATTTTGAAGGATTCTCCGCCCCTCTCGCCAGAGCAACTCAGCGGCATCGTGGGAGCCGATGAAAAGAAGCCCGCATCGCCACAAGCAGTGGTGCTTCTTGGTCAATTATTGTCGAAGGCGTGGGGGTATGTCATTTCCGGAACTCTCGCGGTAGGGCAGGGAGTGACGCAGGTGTTGGTGAGTGCATTCCTCGCATTTTTCCTATTGCGGGATGCACCGGTGCTCGCGGAGCGGCTGAGCATTGCGGCAAATCGGCTGGCGGGCGGACGTGGCAAACATTTGTTAAAAGTGGCAGGTGATACGGTACGCGGCGTGATCTATGGAATCTTCGGCACCGCCATCGTGCAGGGCTTATGCGCCGGACTTGGATTCTGGTTCGCCGGGGTGCCGGGAGCGGTGCTGCTTTCGGTCCTGACGTTTTTCTTCGCGGTGATTCCCTTCGGGCCGCCCTTGATTTGGATTCCTGCATCCATCTGGTTGTTTGCCCAATCTGGCACGGGGTGGGGGATCTTTATGGTCCTTTGGGGCCTGTTTGTGATCAGTGCCGTGGACAATATCCTCCGGCCCTACTTGATCAGTCATGGGAGCAAAATGCCGTTTGTGTTGATCTTCTGTGGCGTCATCGGCGGGATTATCGCCTTCGGGCTGGTAGGAGTTTTTCTAGGCCCTACGATGCTTGCGGTAGCGTTCCGGTTGGTGGAAGAATGGTCTTCAGACGCTGGGGATTCAGGGAAGCCATTGGTGGTGGAATCCAATTCAAGGTTGCAGAACGAGCGAGCATCAGCCACACCCACGCATGGCGGTGAGTCCCTCGGTGTTAGGTAAAGTAATTGATGTCTATGAGCGGAATTTCCGCGAGCGAGGGGAGATCGGCGCTTCACTGAGTATTTGGTGGGACGGACAGGAAGTCCTCTCAGAAGGCCAAGGCTGGTGTGAAAAGGAAAAGCTGCGGCCCTGGAATGTGCAGACATTGGTGCCGGTCTATTCCGCGACAAAGGTTCCATCTGCCGCGACCTTGCTGCTGGCCCTCGCGAGCCGTGGACTCGACCACCAGACCCAAGTCATAGAAATTTGGCCAAACTTTCCGGTGAAAGAAGCGCGGTTTTCCCACCTGCTTTCCCATCAATGTGGCCTAGCGGTGCTTGATCAAGCCGCGAGTGTTTTTGAGCATTCCGAAGTGATTAGTGCCATCGAGCGGCAAGCGCCGGGGTGGTTATTGGGCAGCGGCCATGGCTATCATCCGCGGACCTACGGTGCCCTTGTCGAAGAACCCGTGCGGCGTCTCACGGGACAAACTTTGGGAAGCTATTGGTTGGAAAATTTAGCCAAACCACTGGGTCTCGAATTCTGGATCGGCCTGCCGGAGAGCGAGTGGCCAAGAGTGGCCAAGCTCTATCCGGGCAAGGCGGATAAGTCAGATATCGCAGATGACTTCTACAGGCAAATCACCACCTCAGGCACTTACACCCGCAGGGCCTTCTCCTCACCACGCGGGCTGCATGCGATTCACGAGATGAATGAATCCAGCGCTTGGAGTGCTGGCCTACCTGCTCTCGGCGGAGTGGGCACTGCCTCAGCGCTTGCGAAGTTCTATCAAGCGGCCATCGGCTCAATTCCTAGCCCGCTCACTCCGGCAATACGTCAGGCACTCTCCGAGCGTCAGGTTAGCGGCGAGGACCGCGTTCTTCTGCGGCCCACTGCATTTACCTGTGGAGCTCAGCAAGATCCACTCGATGATCAAGGTGAGAAACTACGCCAACTTTACGGCCCATCCCACACGGCGTTCGGCCATCCCGGCGCGGGTGGAAGCCATGCTCTTGGCGATCCCGAGACGGGAATTTCCTTTGCCTACACCATGAATCAAATGGACCTCAGCGTGATGCCCGGCATCAAATGTGTGGAGATGGTGAGGGCTCTGTTTTCGGAAACATAGGCCGACTCTGTTCCCGCACTTCTAGGTCTTGACCATCTCCCTGCCGGGAAATTAAGATCTCCGAATGCGTATTCTCACAGGCCTGCAACCAAGCGGGAAACTCCACGTCGGTAATTTTTTCGGCGCCATGGAGCCTGCTGTCCGGCTTCAGGATGAAGGCGAGGCTTTCTACTTCATCGCGGACTATCATGCGATGACCTCTTCACAAAATCCCACGGCACTACGCGAAAATGTGCGCGAGCTCGCGATCGACTTCCTCGCCTGCGGCCTCGATCCCAAGCGTGCCGTGTTTTTCCGCCAAAGCGCGGTGCCCGAGGTCAATGAACTTGCATGGATTCTCTCCACCGTTTGTCCGATGGGGCTGCTCTCGAAGTGCCATTCCTACAAAGATAAAGTCGCAAACGGAATTTCCCCAAATCATGCATTGTTCGCCTATCCCGTGCTGATGGCGGCAGATATACTTCTTTATGATTCGAACAAAGTGCCTGTGGGTAAGGATCAAAAGCAACACCTCGAGGTGACTCGCGATCTTGCAGTGAAATTAAATGAAACTTATGGCGCAGGCACTGCCGTCCTGCCAGACCCGATCATCCGTGAGGACACTGCTGTGGTTGCTGGACTGGATGGGCAAAAAATGAGTAAGAGTTATAATAATACTTTGCCCATTTTCGGAGAGGAGAAACCGATGAAAAAACTCATCATGAAGATCCTCACCGACTCAACGGCAGTGGAAGATCCCAAGCCCACTGATGGCTCGACGATTCTTTCACTTTACAAGCTTTTCGCAAATTCCGATGACTTCGCCCGGATGATCGCTGATCATCAAAACGGTGGTTACGGCTACGGCGATCTCAAAAAGCGCCTCGCCGACGCCTACTGGGATTATTTCGCACCGATGCGTGCGCGGCGGGCAGAGATTCTCGCACAGCCCGGCTATGTCGATGAAGTGCTCGCGGCAGGCGGTCTGCGTGCCCGTGAGGAGGCGACGAAAGTACTGGACCGGATCCGCCGTGCGGTTGGGCTTAGTTAGAATCATCGATTTATGAATAAGCGCGTGCTTTGTTTGTTGGCGGATGGATTTGAGGAAATCGAGGTGGTCACTCCGATTGATCTCCTACGCCGTGTTGAGGTGGAGGTGATCATCGCCGCACTAGGGGAAAAGTGGGTCACTGGCCGATCTGGCATCCGGATCGAAGCGGATGCATTTCTCAATGACGTTACCATCGAGGACTTTGATCTCCTGTTCATCCCCGGTGGTCCGGCGGTGCAGGCAATGCGCCGTGATTGCAGGGTGATCGAACTCGCACAGCGCTTTCACGAAGATGGGAAAATTCTAGCGGCGATTTGTGCGGCACCGTTGGTTCTCCAAGACGCGGGTTTGCTCACGGGAAGGAAATTTACCGCACACGACTCCACTTGGGCTGAATTACCCACCGCTGAGGATGCTCGGTTGGTGGTGGATGGCGATCTGATCACCTCGCAGGGTGCGGGCACAGCTCTTGATTTCGGGTTGGCGCTTGTGACCTGCTTGGTCGGTGATGAGGCTGCGCGTAAAGTCTCCAGCGCGATCATGGCCTAGTGAATTTCCCGAGCAATACGCTTGCCATCATCCGTCTGCGCATGGATCTTCCGCCCGTCGTGCCTCCTGTGCAACGTAAGCCGCTCTGGCTCTATCCTAACTTGTTGAGCTTGGATGCCCCGCTTGTGGCAGTCGCTTGGCTGTTTATTTTTAGTAAAACCTGGCGCGTGGACTACCATCCGTGGGAAGCCTACGTGACTCTTGGTCTCACGGTTTGGGGGATTTACGTTTTAGATCGGTTGCTGGATGCATCGCTGTTTGGAGCTACTGCAGGCAAGCTTCAGGCGCGTCATGAATTTCATCGGCGCTATCGCGGCCCGTTCATGGCCGGCGGGTGTGTCGCGTTGCTTGCCGCCGCAGTGCTGGTGGTGACCTATATGTCACTTTCGATCTATACTTATCTATTTTTCGGTCTGGTGATTGTAGCAGGTTTTTTCGGACTTTCTATGCTCTCGGCACAGGAATCCGCTGAGGTGCCCCATACCAAGAATATCCTTGCAGGAATCGGGTTTGCCTTTGGAACCGCTACGATGGCACACGTCTATCTGCCGGAGTTGGGTATTTATAACATGCTAACATCGCGTGAATTTATTTGCTTCGCTTTATTGTGTATTTTGAACATCTCCGCGATCGATTTGTGGGAATATGCCGCCCGCTCTAAAGATTTGGAAATGAGTGCCGCTGCGGAACTTACACTGACGATTCCGCTCACTCTGTTAGGCGTGGTTTGTCTCTACTATGCGGTCATTGATCATGAAATGGCGACGCGTCCGTTTTTCTATGCAATTCTTACTGGAGCCGCCCTGTTGCAAATTCTCAATCGGATGCGGGGCCGCTTCTCGATGGATGCACTGAGGGTGCTTGCGGATGTGGCGCTGCTCTTACCTGTGTTAGTCTATCTTGCGGCGATGCAGGATGCTCGATAGTTGATTCTATCATTTCTTTTCAATTTTCGATATAATGCATTCACAGATTACATCTCACAAAAAGCCGGCGATTCTTATTCTCGGTGCACCCGGATCCGGTAAAGGCACCCAAGGCCGGATATTGGGAACGATTCCGCGGTTTTTCCATTGTGCCTGTGGTGATGTTTTTCGCTCGCTGGATACTCGGACGGCGCTTGGTCGCCAATTCGTCGCTTACTCAAGCAAGGGCGAGCTGGTGCCGGATGAACTCACGATCGAACTTTGGAAAGCCCAGCTCGATAACATGAGCGCCACCCATCTTTACAAGCCTGATATTGATTTCCTGGTGCTCGATGGTATTCCACGCAATGTCTGCCAAGCTGAAATTATGGAGCGTCATGTGGAGGTCCATCAAGTGTTCCATCTGTCCTGTCCAAATCGGAATGAACTCGCGCGCCGCATGCGCAAGCGGGCACTCAAGGAGAACCGGCTGGATGATGCGAGTGACCGAATCATCGATCAACGCATCGCCACGTATGAAGAGGAAACCAAGCCAATTCTTGAATTTTACCCCGCACAACGGATCACGACGATTGATGCGACCCAAGCTCCAATTCAGGTGCTTGCGGAAATGATCCACACGATTACCAACCTGCCAAGCTATGCTATGATGACGAAGGAGCTTGACTGAAAATTGGAACCAATGCGCCTGATCTTCATCGCTACCGGGGATATTGCCCTGCCATCATTCCGTTACCTCATCGAGCATGGGCCACGTCCTATGGCCCTCGTGACGCAGCCGGATAAACCGGTAGGGAGGCATCAGAAACTCACTCCACCCGCGATCAAAGTCGCGGCGATTGAAGCGGGAATTCCCGTCTTCCAACCTCAGAAGATTGGTGAGGCGTTGATGGAGCTTAGTGCATTAGAGCCCGAGCTTCTAGTGGTGATGGCTTACGGCCAGATACTGCGGAAGGATATTCTTAATCTAGCCAGTAGAGCGATTATCAATCTGCATGCATCGATTCTTCCGAAGTATCGTGGTGCGGCCTGCATCCAAGCGGCCATTGCTGCGGGAGACAAAGAAAGCGGAATCACGGCCATGCATGTGGTGCGTGAGCTTGATGCGGGAGATATGATATTGATTAAAACACTCCAACTTTCTGAAGATGAGACGGGTGGCAGTTTACATGATCGGCTGGCCATGCTCGCACCGGAAGTTTTAGCAGAAGTGATCGATAATCTTGCAGACGGAACTGCGCAAAGAATCCCGCAGGATGACAAGCTTTCGAGTTATATATCGAAACTAGAACGGGATGATGGGCGCTTGGACTGGACGCAGGATGCTGACATCATCGAGCGCTGCATCCGCGCATACGATCCATGGCCCGGTACATTCACCGTGACGATCGATGATGGCCGAGAAAAACGTCTTAAAATTTTCCCGCCTGTCCAAGTGATCGATCGAACTCTGGCGGTAGGAGCATTTTCTCAAAGCGCTGATGGTAAGCTATTAATCGGATGCGGCTCGCAGGCGCTTCAGATCGAATGGGTGCAGCCGGAAGGGAGTCGGCGAATGAGGTCGGAAGATTACTTGAGAGGCCGCAAACACGGGACTTGAATTTAGGAAATTTCATCTAACGTGGCCTGCCCACGTCTTTTGGTTTCGGGATCGTCGAATTCTCTATTGGGCATCGCGAGACCTTTTTTGATCAACTTCCGGGCATCTTCGGTGCGCCCCATCTGAGCGTAGGTGCGGCCAAGCTCAATGGTGTGGATGAGACGGCTCGGCTTCAAGGCGATTGCTTTTTGAAAACACTTCACCGCCTCTTCGTTGGACGCAGCAGGGATGCCACCGTAAATCACCTTCGCAAGAACGCGGGTTCCAGCGCCCATATCTGCGAGGGCTTGATGCCAACGCCCGAGAATGTGCCAAGCGTAGTCGCTTTTTGGATCGAGCCGGACGGCGGTTTCTGCGGATTGTTTGATCTGGCGCGAAGCTTCGATCCGTTCCCGGTTACCCATGAGCGGTGCCAGTTTCCCCAAGGAAATGGCCACTGCCAAGTGTGGGTTGCATTGATTCGGTGCGGCTTTCACCGCGCGCTCGGCGTAGGCTAGCGCTTGGCGACCAGCCGCTAGTTTTTCTGACTTGCTCTTGGTCAGGTTCATGCGGTGGGAATGCTGGCGTGCAATGCTGACTAAAAGTTCAGGATTGTTTGGGGCTTCCTTCTCGGCAGCTTCGTAAAATTTGAGCGCCTCATTCGGCTGATGTTTTTTGTCGAATTGATCGCCTTGTGCGATGTCCGCAGCAAGATCCGCATGGAGTGGCAAGCTTCCTAGAACGAGCGTAGTGATGATGAGTGAAACGTTCATTGATGGCGGGATGATAGATCACCTCACCTTCAGCGCAACGGCGATCTGTTTTCGTGTCAACTGCCGAGCCCCGTCTGCAGGTTTCGGAAATTCGCTTCTGGAGGTTTGAGCGACAATGGAGCTTTCGGCGTAATGTCTAGACGCACGGCCACCAATGCCATGCCCAGCAAGCCTAATGCCCCGCCCCACCCGAGAGTAAATGCTACCACCATACCGATGGCAAATGGCGAGAAAATCATCAGTCCGATCATCATTCCGTATGGCTGCACCTCGTAGGCCATCACGGCCAGTCTGAGCCTGGAGCGAGCTAGCGCGATCCCAACTGCCACATAGCAAACTACTGCGGAAAATGCGGTGAAATGGTAGATCACTCCGCAGCCACCGGAGCTCATTCCTGCTCCTAATAACGCGCCGCCCGCACCAAATAGCATTGAGAGGATGAACAAGATTAAGACTCCGAACCTCGCGGCGAGAGTTTTAAAAGCCGATGCGCCGATCGCACCTGCGCTAAGCATTGCAGCACCACCTAATACCGTCAGCCCGCAGGCCAACTCATGCCACCACTCGACGCCGCCCAACAGGTAGCGCACCACCACATAGGGCAAGAGCGAAATAAAGGTGAGTGCGCATAAACCCCACAATGTGATAAATTTCCCCAACACGATTTTCCAACGATCCAACTTGGTGAGAAGCAATAACTCGTGATTTCCCTCCTCTAGTTCCTGGCCCATCAGCATGATGCCACTCAGCGGCATGAGTAACATACAGATCACCATCACCACCGCCCAGAATGGCCCTGCGGTGGGAAACATCGCTAAATTCAGCATTCCTGCTGACTCTGAATTCGGAAAATTTGCACCTATTTGGAATTCCGCGATCACTGCACAAAGCGCTAAAACTTGAATTCCCAAAAATGGATAAACGAAGCTACCGCGCCGCAAGCTTTGCCGTAATTCCTTCGCGGCCATCGGATGGAATTTCTCAGGCAGATCGTTTTTCCAAAAACCTTCCACTACGTGAGAGCTTCGCAGCCTGAGGCCGATCATCAATCACAATTCCCAACCATTCGCCCAACTCTGTATTTGGAAAATGATGCGGCAGCGTTTATCTTTATCCCATGGCAAACGTAAATCATAATGTCCTTGGCGGCACCCTTCAATCTTGCTCGATGAATCCGCTCACCGGCTGGCACCGTGATGGCTGCTGCCGCACCGGGGCAGGCGACCAAGGGATCCACGTGGTCTGTGCCAAGGTCACGGCGCGATTTCTCGAATTTTCAAAACAACGCGGGAATGATCTCACCACCGCGCGTCCGGACTTCGCCTTCCCGGGACTCAAACCTGGAGATCAATGGTGCCTCTGCGCCGTTCGTTGGCAAGAAGCCTTTGAGGCGAATTGCGCACCGGACGTCGTCTTGGAGGCGACTCATGAATCCGCACTCGAGTTTATCGACCTCGCGGATCTTAAAAAGCACGCTTGTTAGGAATTTCATTCACCCCTCACGATTGTCGCTTCGATTTGGCCATGAGGTTCATCGGTGGGGAGAAAAATCTCGTTTTGATTGGTCATTCCGAACTTCTCCATTGGAATGGGAATGAAATGTTGGTTCGGCATCGCGAGATGGATTTCCTTGATCTCCGGGCAGCAATCAAGCGCGGCGGATGCCATTTCAAACAAGGTGGTCTGGGCGCTAGGGCTATGATGATTGGCAAATGGGATCAGCATCGCGCTGACGATTGCCGCATTTGCAATCGCATAATTTGCTGGAACCGCATTCCACTTCCAGCTCGCGGTGAGAGATGTCGCTAGAACGCGGTCAATTGCTTCCGGCAGAGTGGTGAAATCACAGCGCGGATAGTCGGTGAAACTTGATTCCGTTGACTTCATTAACATCAGATTCCTGATGCCAGAGCGGATTTCAAAATTCCCGGCAGTGGCAATGACTTCGCAAAATGGCACTACCTTATCCTGCGCCGTGAAGGTATGCGGGTGTGGCTTACCCTCAATGTCCAAGCGCCCCCAGACGCATTCCTCCGCGCTGAGGGTGGCGATTTCCACTTGAGCGTATTTGGTGAGAAAATGTTGGCCGAGAAATGCCAAAAACCGCTCGGTTTCGAGGCCCAGATGATCCTTCGCCAGCGCGTGCACCGTATTTTTCATCGTATCGGTAGCAACGACGAGGCGATTATCACCTGCGGTGTAGGAACTTTGAAAATCTCCTTGAAGTGCCACTCCCACGGTGAGTTCCTTGATGGTATGGACCGGACCATCGCGGGTGATTTTCATCACCCGCACTTTTTGTTTACCATATTGGTGGCTTGCAAGTTTCATATCAGTTCACCTAGCTGAGCGGCTGGGATGCCAGAGTTTGATTATAATTCAGGTTGGCGCGCCAGAGCGGGTTTACTTTCAAGATATTTCCAGCAAAGGAACGCCAAGGCCCATGACGTGAGCGCGAATCCTAACAATCGCACCAGCAGCCACGGTCCATCGAAAAAAGGATGCCACAGCCCCGGTAGCACCCAGCCGAGGAATAGCGGCACCGGGGTGTGGAATAGGTATAAGCCAAAACTCAGCCGGCCGATGTTCTGCACTAGCGGATGATCTAACAGAGAACCGAGAGGTCCGCTAAAACCACGTAGAGTTGTGGAAATCAGCCCGGCGAAGACGATGGAAATCAAGGTCTGCTGGAGATAGCAGAATCCGGGAATCTGCGCACTGCATTGATCGCAGACATAGAGAAATCCATAACCCGCGAATGCAAGCCAGGAAGCCCATTTCAGGCGGGTATCGCCGGCGATCATGCCCCGCTGTAGTGCCAATGCGAGCCATGCACCGACGGCAAAGTAATCGAAAGAGGCGGCGGTGATGGCCTGGCTGTGGTGGATTTGTGGGAAGTGGATAGCCAAGATCATCCGGCTGATGGGGGCCAGCGCGGTGAAGGCGAGAAATGTATAAATCATCGCCCGCTTCGGCACGGCAAACACCACCAAGGGCCACAAGAGATAGAACTGCACTTGAATGGCCAAGGTCCAATAGTGAGCGGTTCCAGAAGGCCATCGTTCCATCGTGGCCATGTGGAAATTCGATAGATGTGAAAAGTAGAACCAAGGATGATGGAGTATATCCTTCGCACCAACGAGCAGCGCGAAGATCATGGCGGCATAGCACGGTAGCAGAATCCTCAACATCCTGCGTTTTTGAAATGCTAGATAAGCCTTCACCCGCCAGGGTTTTGAAGTTTCCTCACCGGTGATGCGCTCACGCAGTAGGATCCGGGTGATCAGAAATCCCGTGAGTGTGAGAAAAAAGAACAATCCTATTTCAAATGGAAATGCGCCGCGCCATTGCGCCGGGGTCCAATGAAGCCACATGACTCCCAACACCGCAAAGGCACGCCAACCATCTAGCTGAGTATTACGGGGCGTGGCCAATGTTTGGGGATGGACTCGTCTGGATCTCCTTTGCGGCAACGTCAATCCATGCTGAAGGCTAAGATGATTCTATAATGGTGATCAAGGCAATCAGCCCAACCATCTCTGGTTGGGCTGATACTAGATTCTCTCGAATTATTTGAGTTACTTCGCAGCAGCAATGACGTGCTGCTTGGTCATCCCAAGCTCTTGCATGACGATGTCTCCCGGAGCACTCATGCCGAAGCGATCGATGCCGAGTGCTTTACCCTCGGTGCCGATGTATTTCCACCAGAGGCCAGTGACACCGGCCTCGATGGAAATGCGCTTGGTGACGGCAGCGGGTAAGACGCTCTCACGATAGGCCGGGCTCTGGCGATCAAAGCGCTCGAAGCAGGGCAGGGAGACGACGCGCACGCCATCGCCGAGTTCCGCAGCGGCGGCCATCGCGTGTTGGAGTTCGGAGCCAGTGGCCAAGAGGATTGTGGTGAGAGTGCCCGTTTCCTTGTGGGCGACGTAGCCACCGCGCAGCACGCCATCGCGGCGCTCGTCTGAGCTGAGTGAGTTCATCAGCGGGATGGCTTGGCGGGTGAGGATCAAGGCGGTAGGGCCATCGGTGCGGCTCATCGCAGCGACGAAGGCACCTGCGGTTTCCTCGGCATCGCCGGGGCGGATCACATCGAGGTTGGGAATCACGCGCAGGCCACTGACAGTTTCGACCGGTTGGTGAGTGGGCCCATCTTCGCCGACGCCTACGGAATCGTGAGTGAAAATGTAGGTGACAGGGATGCCTGAGAGTGCTGCCAGACGGATGGAGCCACGGAGGTAATCTGCAAAGACGAGGAAGGTCGCACCACTGGCGCGGAAGAGTCCATCGTAGGCGATGCCGTTGCATATCGCACCCATGCCATGCTCGCGGATGCCGAACCAGATGTTCCGGCCCAGTGGATTCGAAGCAGAGAAGTCTCCGGCGTCTTTGATGTAATTTTTGGTAGAGCCGAAAAGGTCCGCACTGCCTGTGAGGAAATTCGGCATCGCCTTGGCCACAGCGTTGATGACGGTGGAGCCTGCCGAGCGGGTGGCATCTTTATACTCCGCAGGGAAGGCGGGGATCATCGAGCTGAGATCGAGCGGCACGGCATTTGCGACGGAGGCGGTGAGCTCTGCGGCGAGTGTTGGATTTGCGGCAGCCCAGGCATCGTAAGTCGCTTGCCATGCATTAAATACAGTCTGGGAAGCTGCCTTTTTCTCTGCGAAGTAGGCCACGGTCTCTGGGGAAACATAGAAATGCTCGTCAGCGGGGAGGTTGAGTCCGGCCCTCGCGGATTCGATGAATTTTGCTCCGCCTTCGCCATGGCCCTTGGCGGTGCCGGCCACTTCTGGGATTCCTTTGCCGATGAGAGTCTTGGCGATGATCACCTTGGGGCGGCCGTTGTCATTTGCTTTGGCCTCGGCGATGGCCTTGGCGATGGCATTGAGATCGTGGCCGTCAATGGTGACCGCATCCCACTGCTGGGAGGTGAAATACATCTCGGCATCCTCGCCTTGGGTGATGGCGGCCATGGCATCCAAGGTGACGTCATTTGAATCATAGATGAGGATTAAATTATCCAAACCACTATGCCCGGCAAAGGCGATGGCTTCTTTGGCCACTCCTTCTTGCAAGCAGCCATCGCCGAGAATGGCGAAGACATGGTGGTCGGTAATGATGTGTTCTGCGGTGTTATAGAGAGCTGCCGCGCGCTTGCCGGAGAGGGCATAACCTACCGCGTTTCCCACGCCTTGGCCGAGAGGACCGGTGGTGGCCTCTACGCCGGGTGTCTCGTGGAATTCCGGGTGTCCAGGTGTGATCGAGTGCAGAACACGGAAATTTTTCAAATCCTCCCGCGAGACCGCATACCCCGCAAGGTGGAGCCAAGTGTAAATAAACATCGAGCCATGGCCGGCGGAGAGCACGAAGCGATCACGGTTGAGCCATTTAGGAGCATCCGGATTGTAACGGAGGGATTCTCCAAAAAGAACCGCCCCAATCTCGGCACAGCCAAGCGGCAGACCCAAGTGGCCTGAGTTACAGGCATGGACGGCATCCATGGCGAGGCCACGGGCTTCATTGGCAGCGAGTGCAAGACGAGTCGTATTCATAAATTCTGAGAAAATTTCCACGCTCCAGCGGGAGACGCGCGGCGTCAGCGTAGGAATCCGCCACCGCTTGACAAGCCAGCATTCTTCTTGAAAGCACGAAATCGGCTCATTTTACGGATGAGTGAGATCGACTTCAAACTTAGCTCAGTTTCTACCGGTGACGCTTTGCAGTAGCCGGATCATCGCCTGCGCGGCTTGTTTGCCGGTTTCCAAGACTTCCTGATGATGCAGGTGCGCTTGGGTGATTCCGGCGGCCCAGTTGGTGAGACAGGAGAATGCGGCGACTTTCATGCCCAGCGAGCGGGCTTGGATGGTCTCCAAAACCGTGCTCATCCCCACGGCATCCGCGCCGAGAGTGTGGAGCATCCGGATCTCCGCCGGAGTCTCGTACTGGGGGCCACGCAGGCCGGCATAGACGCCCTCGTGTAGTGGCATTCCTGAAGCGAGGGCGGCGGCGCGGAATTCCGCCCGCCACTCCGAATCGTAGGCGGAGGATAGGTCTAGGAAATCCGCGCCTTCCAGCGGAGAGGTGGCTGTCAGATTGAGGTGATCGCTCAGCATCATCCAAGTGCCGGGTTCGTAAGCTGGGTTCAATGTTCCGGCAGCGTTGGTGAGGATGAGCTGATTGCAGCCTTGCTCGGCCAGCCAGCGCACTCCGCTGGTCACGGTCCGTGGCGAATGCCCTTCGTAAAGATGGATGCGGCCTTTCATGAGAACCACGGGTGCGTGGCCCAATTTTCCAAACACGAATTTCCCCGCGTGGCCTGCGACTGAGGATGTGGGCAGGCCCGCCTCAGCGAACGAAACCTCGCGCTCCACCGCGACTGCATCTGCGAGTGGACCGAGACCTGAGCCTAATACAATTCCGATCATGGGGTGATGATACTTAGTTTGGTGAGTCTGCCAAAGCTTAGTTTGAGGAAGCGGTGGACTTTGAAATTGATCAATTTTTACAGATGGCACTCGTCAAGGAGGCGGATGGCTTGAAGTCTCGCGCCGATGCATTCAAACCGTGCGGTGAGTAGCTTGTTCCAGGCATTCGGCAGCGAGGAGCCCTCGCCTCCGGCAGACCGGCGTGTGCGGACTGGGGAAGCGGCGATGCATCGCGGTGAAATGATCGCCTTCGCTTTGATTTTCCCGCTTACGGTGGTGGTGGCCAGTGGAGATATCCTGGTGCGCCAGTTCGGCACGCTCGCTGGGCTTTTGCTAGTCTTACCGGCGGCATTCCTGCTGCTGAATGTGCTCCCGTTCATCCTTGCGGGCCGCAGTTTCAAGACTCAATGGCAGCTTTGGTTTGCGGGATGTTTCCTTTGGGCGATTTTTCATTCGCATCGCAGTGGAATCGTGGGATTCGTGGCGTATTTGTGGATCGCGGTGGCGGTGATGAGCGTCGCTGGGGTGGGGGTGCTGGCTTGGCGGAGATGGATGGCAATTTCCGGGCGAAAGGGGATTTGGGCGAGAGTGGCTTTGCTCATCGGTGCGCATTTGGTGGCGCTCGGTGTGGGATTTCAATTCGGGTGGTATTATAGTGTAGCGATGGGAGCAGCGATCGCGGCGTTTTGTTGTTGGGTGATTTTAGATCCGACCTCGCAAGTGCTGGGTCCAGTCTATACCACCACGGATTCTGGGGAAATCCTGATCACGATCGATGACGGCCCGGATCCTGTGGACACACCTGTCTTGCTGGATTTACTGGATCGTTACGAAACCAAGGCAATTTTCTTCATGATTGGGGAAAAAGTCCGCAAGTATCCGGAGCTCGCCTGCGAAGTGCTGAGGCGGGGCCATGAAATCGGCAATCACACGCAGAGCCATCCTCAAGCGAGCTTCTGGTGCGCCAGCCCTGGCCGCACCAGCCGGGAGATCAAGGAATGCCAGACAACGATTTTCGAAATTACGGGGATGATGCCGGTATGGTTCCGCGCTCCGGTCGGGCACCGGAATTGGTTTACCCATCCCATCGCCGAGGCCCACGGACTGCGGGTGATGGCTTGGACGCGGCGCGGCTTCGATGCGGTGGAAAAGGATCCAGCGAAGGTCTTGGCGCGAATCCTGCCCGGCATGAAGGGTGGGGATATCGTGCTCCTGCATGAGGCTACGCCCATCGCCGCAACAGTGTTGGAAGGAATTTTGAAGGCCCGGAATAAGGCCCAAATCTGAGACCTGCTGAGTTTTGGGTTGAAGAATTAGCGTGTTCTCATTACTGACTTTCTCGCGTTAAAATCATCACCCCAAAGCGATTAAAAGTATGTTCAAAGAATTCAAAGATTTTGCCCTGAAAGGAAACCTCGTCGATCTTGCCGTCGCGTTTGTGATGGGCGCGGCGTTTGTGAAGCTATCCACCTCATTCATCGAAGATCTAGTGATGCCCATCATAGGGAAAATTTCCGGAGATGTGGATTTTTCCAACATGTTCATCGCTCTTTCCAAAGCGGTTACCAGTCCGAGCCTCGCCGAGGCGAAAAAACAGGGCGCCGTCTTCGCTTACGGAAACTTCGTCACCGTCGCGATCAACTTCCTGATTATCTCGTTCGTGATGTTTCTCGTCGTCAAAGCTATCACTAAGGCCAGGGCGCTCACTGCGAAGGAGGAGGCCATCAAACTGCCAGCACCTTCCATGCAGGAAAAACTACTCATCGAAATCCGCGATCTCCTGAAAGAGAAGGTTTGATTCAATAAGTTGTTGAAAATGAATGATTTATGGAGTATCAATCCTTTGTGATCATCGAACCAATCGAAATTATGAAATTTGGCAGTGGATTTCTGAATTTGTGATGATTCACTAGTGATGTCGCCCTTCTAAGTCATTAAAAATACGACGATTCCAAGAAGTTAGCGTGTTAAACTTGGCACGCGCCTTGCTACTAAAAATTTACCAACCCGCCGAACTATGAAAAAAATTGAAGCGATCATCAAACCATTCAAACTAGAAGAAGTCAAAGAAGCCCTCGCAGAGGTGGGTGTGCAAGGAATGACGGTAACTGAAGTCAAGGGCTTCGGCCGCCAAAAAGGCCACACAGAAATTTATCGTGGCTCAGAATACACTGTGGATTTCCTTCCCAAGGTTAAAATCGAGATCGTGGTGGACGATGCCCAAGCGGGCCTCGTAGCGGCAGCAATCGTCAAGAGCGCAAACACCGGCAAGATCGGTGACGGCAAAGTTTTCATCTCCACCGTGGAAGAAGCCATCCGTATCCGGACCGGCGAAACAGGCACATCTGCCGTGGCTGTTAATTAATTGCTGGGCAAGCTTATCAATCATCTCAACCACCGACTTTGTTTTCAAGGTCGGTGGTTTTCTATTTTCCGGAATCGAGTCGTCCGATTTGGTAATGATCGCTGCTTGAGCAAATTCCCGGAATATACAATTGGCGGCAGTAGCGAATCCGACTAAGTTTCAAGCGTGAAAGATTTTCCGCTCCCGCCAGACAATGTCATCCGGCTCAAAGGTCAGTTATTGCTGGCAGATCCATCGTTGCGCGACGGCATCTTCAATCGATCTGTGATCATGCTGAATGAGCATCTTCCCGAGCATGGAGCCTCCGGTCTAATTCTAAACAAGCCCACAGGCAGAGTGGTGGGGGATTTTCTCACTGGCGACGAGTTTGATGGAATGAAGCAACTTGCCGTGCATGAAGGCGGGCCGGTAGAGCCATCACAAATGACATTTACATCATTCTGGTGGAGTAAAAAGCTGGGCCTGCGCTGGGCGACGCGAATTTCCACCCGGCAAGTTCTGGCACACTCAGCGAAGCCCGGAAGGATCGTCAGAGCCTTTCTTGGCTATTCGGGCTGGAGCGCCGGGCAACTGGAAGAAGAACTTGGCCGGAACACGTGGATTACCCGCCGTCCGCCGCAAAATTTACTGAATTATGAGCACGATAAGACTTTGTGGGCGGAATTATTAAAGGATATGTCGCCGATGCATCACATCCTAGCCGCAGCTCCCGACGATCCGTTTCTAAATTAGTAAATGAAGGTTGATGATTGTAATCAGATCAACCTAATTGAAGCCTTTTTCCCGCAAGTCACTTTTTCCCATGTCCCTAAAGCCGCTCCTATTTAGCCCAATCCATGAAATCATTGCCGATATTGCAGCCGGTCGCCTAGTCATCGTAGCAGACGATCCGGGCCGGGAGAACGAGGCAGATCTCGTGGGCGCAGCCTCGCTCTGCACTCCGGCAATGGTCAACTTCATGGCGGTCCACGCTCGCGGCCTCATCTGCGCTCCACTGACAGCGGAGCGTGCGGAGGAACTTGATCTACCACAGATGGCAAGGCGGAATCGCGAGGGCCAGAAAACCGCCTTCACCGTCAGCGTGGATGCTGCGGAGGGGATTACCACCGGGATCTCGGCAGCGGACCGTGCACATACGATCCAGCTCCTGGCGAACCCGCTCATCGGTGCTGAAGCCCTTGTGATGCCCGGCCACGTTTTTCCACTGCAAGGATTGGCCGATGGCGTCCTGCGCCGTGCCGGCCACACCGAGGCCGCGCTCGATCTCGCGGAACTCGCCGGCCTTCCCCGGGCTGGAGTGATTTGTGAAATCATGAATGACGATGGGACCATGGCCCGCGTAGGCGAGTTAGGAGATTACCAAGAAAAGCATCAGCTCAAAGCCTGTACCATCGCCCAACTCATCGAATATCGCCGCCGTTCGGAGAAACTGGTAGTCCGTGAGCAAACCATCATCATGCCCACCGATTATGGCGACTTCGATTGCCATCTTTACCGCGTTTCCACCGATGCCAGCCATCACCTCGCGTTGAGCCATGGTGAGATCGATCCCGAGAAACCCACTCTTGTCCGCGTCCATTCCGAATGCCTGACCGGCGATGTTTTCCAATCCAAACGCTGCGATTGTGGTGGCCAGCTCGCCGCTGCCCTCAAGCGGATTTCCGAAGAAGGCGGAGTGCTGCTCTACCTCCGTCAGGAAGGACGCGGCATTGGCCTCCCGGCGAAAATTCATGCATACAAGCTCCAGGAGCAAGGGATGGACACCATCGAGGCCAATGAGAAGCTCGGCTATGGCTCAGATCTCCGCGACTATGGCATGGGTGCGCAAATCCTCTACGATCTCGGCATCCGCCGTATTCGCCTACTCACCAATAATCCGAAAAAAGTAGTGGGACTCGAAGGATACGGGCTCGAAATCGTTGAGCAAATGCCGATTTCCCTGCCCTCTAATCCTCACAACGAGAAATATTTGGAAACCAAACGCACCCGCATGGGCCACACCCTCTGAGGTAAACTCAAAGTCTTTATTGCACTTTTCCAAAGCGCCTCCAAGATCCCGCTATGGAGCTCGACCTCATCGACGTTCAATTTGACCTTCGCAATATCAAACCTCGTGAGCTTGAAGAAGCCTTCGAGGACCCTTTCTCCGTACGCTTCCTGCCGGATAACGAACGTGCCGATGGCGCTTCTCGATACTATGCCCTAGGCCGCACCGTCGCAGATCGCTATTTGTTCTTCTCATTCGGCACCGATGGCAAGGTCGCCCGCGTCGTCGCCGCCCGCGAGATGTCGGACGCAGAGAAAAAATTCTACGATCGCAAATACGCCGAATTCCGCTGAATCCCCAAACCATTTCCTATCAACTATGAACGCCGTTTCCCGCTGGTCCGAGATTCCCGATTTTGCCGATGAGGCCGCCGAAGCCCTTTTCTGGGAAAACCACGAGCTCGATGGCCGTCTCATGGCCACTTCGGTCCACGAGGCGGATTCCCGCGAATCCACCACCATCACTCTCCGCTTCGATCCGCGAATGCTTTCCCGCATCAAGCGCATCGCTCGTGGCCGCTTCCTCAACTATCAATCGATGATGAAGCAATGGCTGGCCGAGCGGCTTGAAGATGAAATGCGTAAGCTCTGAGAGAAATCATGTGGGTCCCACGGCACCCGGTAGTCTGGCTCAGCGCATTCATCACTTGGTTCGCAGTGCTATGGTTTTTATCCGCGAATCCACAACCCGAGGGCATGATGCCCACCTTCCCCTTCGGCGATAAATTCGCTCACTTTGGCTACTATTTCGGCGGCTCTGGCCTTCTGTCCGCCTATTTTTTCAGCAAGAACCCCAGTAATCCTGACTGGCGAATCATTGCCTTCAGAGTGATTCTCACACTCTCACTGGTCGGGCTGATAGATGAATTTCACCAAAGCTTCGTTCCCGGGCGCAGTGGGAATGATCCCTTCGACTGGTTCGCAGATGTCCTGGGCGCCGCCGCTGGAGTCGGCGTGTTCAAAGCCACTCACGCTCGTTTCAAATGGAATTCATGAGGCTCTGTGCCTGAATCCGCTTTTCATTCAAAGCGGCAGCGTTTAACACTCTTGCATCATGAGCCACAGCCAACTTGACCAATTAAAACAGTTCACCACCGTCGTCGCCGATACCGGAGATTTCGAGTCGATGAAAATCTACAAACCCCAAGACGCCACCACTAATCCTTCGCTCATTCTGCAAGCTGCGGCGAAGCCCGAGTATCGTCACCTCGTAGAGCAAGCCGTCTCCGAGGTTAAAGCACGCGGCCTCACCGGTCCCGCTTTGTTGGAAGCCATTCTGGATCGCATCCTCATCCTCTTCGGGTTGGAGATCCTTGAAATTGTCCCCGGCCGCGTTTCCACTGAGGTGGATGCCCGACTCTCCTTCGATACCGCCGCCACCATTGCCAAGGCCCACCAACTCATCGCCGCCTATGAAGCGGAAGGTCAATCGCGCGACCGCATCCTCATCAAGATCGCCTCCACATGGGAAGGCATCAAAGCCGCGGAATCGCTTGAAAAAGAAGGTATTCATTGCAATCTCACACTCCTGTTTTCATTCCCTCAAGCCGTGGCATGTGCCGAGGCGGGAGTGCAACTCATCTCGCCCTTCGTCGGCCGCATTCTCGATTGGCACAAAGCTGCCACTGGAAAAGATTTCCAAGGTGATGAGGATCCCGGCGTCATCTCGGTGCGCTCGATCTATAACTACTATAAAAAATTCGGTTATAAAACCGAAGTGATGGGAGCTTCCTTCCGCAACAAAGGAGAAATCCTCGCCCTCGCCGGCTGCGATCTCCTCACCATCAGTCCCGGCCTACTTGCTGAACTTCAAGCATCCGACGAACCGATCACCGCCCGTCTCACAGCTGAGGAAGCTGCCGCAAGTGATCACAAGAAAATCTCCCTCAACGAGAGTGACTTCCGCTTCGCCCTCAATGAAGACGCCATGGCCACGGAGAAGACCGCTCACGGCATCCGCGCCTTCTCGGCAGATATCGTGAAGCTTGAGAAACTCATCGGAGAGATGCTCGGATGAGTTAATTCTCTATGATCGCATCACTGGAATTCGATGCCTACCTACCCACCACTTGGTCGTGTTTTCTGGTGGATTCTCGCCGTAGGGGACTTGTGACTGCGTCGGGTAATGCTGCCGAGGGTATTCCCCGAGGGGACATCCGGGGAGGGAGGGACCCGGCTTTGCCGGGAG
>JBGSUW010000089.1:0-39357 GCA_041753275.1 Akkermansiaceae bacterium
CGCTTCTCGATCAGCTCCGCCTTGCGGGTCTGGATTGCGAAGTAGGTCTGGGCGAAGGCGATTTCCTGCTTCTGCGGATCACCATTCTGAGCGATGAGATAGCAGGCGTAACGGGTGAGCATGACATCCTCCACCTCGCGCTGGCTGCCGGAACCCAGTTCGACCATTTTGTTGACATCAACAAAATGGTCTAAAACCTTGTGGCCAGAGACTTCGCAGGCGGTCTCCGCCTTCGCGATGACTTTGAGAAAATTCCGCCATTCCTTGTAACCCAGAAGCTGCTGAAGGTCGCGAGCGAGCCAGTATTCCACCCCGCTTTCCATCTGCTGGGCATGACCTTCGAAGGTTTCCGTCAGGGTCTCGATGAGTTCGGTTTTCATAGACTTAGCAATTCTGTGACGTTTTCCGCAATCCTCTCCTCAAGCTCCCGCGCCTCGGCATTCAGCACTTCAAGCTCCTCGTTGAGCGCTTCGAGCTGTTCCTTGAAATCCTCGTCGCTGAGATCCACGCCCTTGGCGACGCCGACGTAGCGGCCGGGATTGAGCGACCAGCCCTGGGCTTCGATTTCGGCGAGGGTCGCCGCTTTGCACAGCCCCGGGACATCGGTATAGCCCGCTGCATCGCCGAAGACTTCCTCCCATTTCCCTTCGGAGCCGTGGACGAACTCCAGATCCTCGCCGCGATAAAAGCGGACGAGGTTCGCGAGGAACTCGAGCTGGGCGGGGGTGAAATCCCGGTGGGCGCGGTCGAGCTGGCGGAAGATGTGGCGGGCATCGATGAAGAGCACCTTGTCCGCGCGGTCGGTGCCGGCTTTCCCCTTGTCGAAGAACCAGAGGGTGCAGGCCAGCGTGACGGTGTAGAAAAAGTTATTTCCGATGGCGACCATGACGTCCACATCGCCGGCGCGGATGATCTTTTCGCGGATCTCCTGCTCGGAGGCGCGGGCATCGGCGGCGGAGTTTGCCATGACGAATCCGGCTCGCCCGGTGCGGTTCAGCGCGGAGTGGAAGTGCTGGATCCAGAGGTAGTTCCCGTTGTCCGTGCGCGGGATGCCGAAGGGGTAGCGCGGATCGCCGGAGAGCCTTTCCTTATCGATCTTGCTGACATTGAACGGTGGGTTCGCCAGCACGAAATCGAAGCGGCCGACGGAGTCCTGGAGATCCTCGTAGTAGGTGTTCCCCTGTTTGATGTCCCCGTTCAGCCCGTGGACGGCGAGGTTCAGCCGCGCGAGCCGCGAGGTATCAGTGACCCGCTCCTGGCCGTGGACGGAAATGTCCGTGGTGGGGTTTTTCCTATGCTCCTCCACGAAGCGGGCGGACTGGATGAACATGCCGCCGGAGCCGCAGGCGGGATCCAGGATGCGCCCGTGGTAAGGCTCCAGGATCTCGACGATGAGCTTGACGATGGAGGTGGGCGTGTAGAATTCCCCGCCCTTTTGCCCCTCCGTCATGGCGAATTTTCCAAGGAAGTATTCGTAGATCAGGCCGAAGGTATCGCCGCCCTTGTCCATGGGGATGGAGGCCATGACTTTCAGCAGCTCCGCGAGCGTGCGGCTGTCGAGGATGTGGTAGGTCTTCGGCAGCACATCGGCGAGATCCGGGTTCTCCTTCTCGATGGCGCGCATGGCGTCATTGATCGCCTGCCCGGTGTTCGCCCCCTCCGGCAAGCTCAGCAGCTCCGCGAAACGCGCGTTTTCCGGCAGGTAGATGACACCCGCCGCATGGTAATCCGTCGCCCCGATCTTCCGCCGCGATCCCGCCTGCGGCTGCAGATCCTTCTCCACCGCCGCAAAGCGCACATCCGCATAGCGCAGGAAGATCAGCCCGAGCACGGTCGGTGAGTATTCGGAAGGTTTCAGATCCGCCCCTGCCCAGAGCATGTTAGCGGCATCCCAGAGCTTTTTCTCAAGGGCGGCGTGTGAGTCGTCGGCGGTGGCGGGTTCTGTCCAATGCATGTGTTAAGATGTTTCTAAAGGTTCCAAAGGCATCGGGAAGGCTAAACGGCGGGAAAATCATCCTCAAGAGTGGGCCAGCTTGGAGCTATTACGAGGTTGTTAGATTTGGATGATGGCCAAGGCGGAGTTTCAGGTGAGTGGGATATGCCGCGAGAAACTGGTTCTCTCCCAAGTGTCGAGACCGTGAGTAGTCCCTCGTTTCAAAAGACTTGCACATCGGAGGGCGCGGCACTAACTCCTCCGCGTTATGACAGCAGAAACGACACTAATTTTATTCAAGCCCGATGCGATTGCGAAGAACCTAACTGGCCAAGTGCTTTCTCGCTTCCAAGCGGAAGGTTTTCTCGTGCGTGGCATGAAGATGATGCAGTTGAGTGATGAAGTGCTCGCTGAGCATTATTCGCACATTGCGGATAAGCCGTTTTTCCCAGCCGTTCGCGGCTTCATGCAGGAGACTCCGGTGATCGCACTCGCACTCGAAGGGGAGAATGTGATTAGCCGGGTGCGTGATTTGCTAGGGCCTACAGATTCCACAGTTGCTCCTGCGGGCACGATTCGCGGCGATTTCGGCTTCAAGGATGCGGATGCAAAAATGCGCAATGTTTGTCATGCTTCGGATTCCCCAGAGGCGGCGGCAGATGAGCTGAAGCGTTTCTTCAAAGAAGGCGAAATTTTTAACTACTGATTCAATGATCGTCGAGCGCGTCAAATATGTGATTTGGGCAGTGGATTTGGCGCGAGCGACGGAGTTTTACCAAAAGACTTTTGGCGCAGTGGTGCTGCGTTCCAATAGCCATATTTCCGAGCTGGAAATTGCCGGAGCCACCATCGGGATCCACGGCGGCGGCGAGGGTCTGCGGACGTGGACGGGGATCAGTCTGCAAGTGGCAGACGTGGTGGCAGGTGGTGCTGAAGTGACGGCCAATGGAGGAGGGCTTACGCGGGAGCCACAAGAGGAGGACGGTGAAGCGCCTCACTTGGCAATGTGCTTCGATCCGGATGGGAATGAGTTTATGCTCATCCGCAAGCGCTGAAGAAATTTCGATAGGCAGGGGAAATTCCTCTTTTGGCTTGACGGATGGCCTTCAGAAACGCTGCAAGTAGGGAGGAATTTCCAAGGTTTGCATGAATGCCCACCACTCCCTATCCTCCGGTGAAATGGACCGCGAGACTGCGGCTTTGATTGCGGAGGTATTAGCCGCGGCCGGTATCAAAGAGGCGCGCGACATTACGCTGCGTTATTATCGCAAATGGTTTCACTTGATTCAAGGATTCTGGCTCGCGGAATCCCGCGATGGGGCTGCGGCAGGGAGTGCTTCGGTTCTTTTGAATGCTTTGGAACCCGTTAATAGCGGGATGATGGCTGCGGGAAATGCCTTCCGCGCGCACAACCCGGTCCTGAGGGCGGTGTTGGCAGATCCTTCGAGGGGGCCGACGGGTGCGGCAGATGTTGTGTCGAAAAGCGAGTGGGAGCACAATCTCTTCCGGGTGGAGGTGGTGCAGCCGATGGGATTGATATTTGCAATCTCGTTCCATTTGGATGAGGGGGATCTTGCTGGGAAAGAGTCGATCTTCACGCCAGTCTTATCCCGCGATGGTAGAGACTTTTCGGCCGATGAGCGGACATGGCTAGCACGCTCGCGCACGATGCTGGAGCCGATCTTTGCCTACCTGCGGCAGCGGGAAATGGCACAAAGCGTGGGCATGCAGCAGTCTGATCTGTTAGAAGGTGCTCTCAGTGCGGCAGAAGCACGAGTGTTCCACTGGATGCGGCAAGGCAAGCGGGATAAGGAAATCGCGGTGATTCTCGGGCGTTCGCACCGTACGGTGGAGAAGCATGTCCAGGCGATTCTGGCCAAAGCCGGTGTGGAGACGCGGACGGCTGCCGTGAGTCTGTGGGGCCAGCCGCTCAGCCGCGGCTGATTGGGTGATCTCACCCATTGCCATGATTGAAGATTTTTGAGAAATTCTCCGGTAGGATTCATCTTCCCGAGAAATGAATCATTCATTGATGAAACGACCATGCAAACGATTACTAGATTGATCGTAGCGCTCACGCTACTGCCATTTTCCGCTCAGGCGCAGTTGATTGGCTACGAGCCATTCGATTATATCAACCCGATTGTTGATGCGGATCAGGGAGTCTTTTGGGATTTTAAGAATGAGCTCACCAATCGCCACACAGGCCAATCCTCAGACTGGGATCTTGCGCCGGGATTTTCCGGGGATGGTGCCGCAGTCTGCTCCTCTGGCCAGCTTTTCACGGCAGATGCTGGAGTGATCCGTGAATACGGCGGCACCAACGAGGGTGACGGTGCGATCAATGATGCGAATGCTGCGAAGAAAGTCTATTACCGCATCACGATGACTCGCGGCTCTGGCACCACGTGGTGTGGGGTGAGCTCATTTGATTTTGGCACGGAGCGCTTGTTTTTCGGCCTCTACCCGGGAGGGTCCAATTTTGGAATCTACAATCAGAATCCGTTTGGGGCCATCGCGGTGAGCACGGTTCCGGTCAATGTAGGTCAGAGTTATACCATTGTTGCCAAGTTAGATTATCAAGCGGATCGGGTTTCTCTCTATGTGAATCCAAACTTCGATGCGACGGAAGCAGCCAATACCCCGGTGGCCACGGCAACCTATTCCGGAGGCTTGTGGAGCACGGCCATCCGTGTGGCCAGCGGCGGCAATGGACTTGCAGCTTGGGACGACTTGACATGCGGCACCACCTGGGAGAGCTTGCGCAGTTACGCAGTCACCAATAGCGGCACCTCCGGCACCGGCTCGCTCCAGAGCGCTACGATTCTTGCTGGTGCTACGGGTGGGCGGATTACCTTCCCACATGCAGGTGCCATCTATGCGGTGAGGAGCGCTGGACTTGGACAGAATTTGATTCGTTTCAATCGTAACCAACCCAGTATTTTGACCTTGGACATCCCCATCACGGGCTTGGCAAGCAATGAACTTGTTAGAGGTATTGATTTCCGGACGGAAGGCAACGGATTGCTACATGCCATGTGCGTTTTAGAAGTTCCGGGCGAGAATAACGACATCGGTAGGCTGGGCATCCTGAATACCACCACAGGCTTACTTACTAATGCAGGGAGCGCGCCATTTCGCACCGACTTGCCAAATAGCTCAGGGCAGGCGGGTTTTGACTTTGAATACCGCACTCTGGCTGGAACTCCTGTAACTTCGATCCGTGTGACTCTACTTGGAGGGGAAAATTTCCGCATCACCCCCAATCTTGGCTTACTCGAGGCTATCGATACACCGCTTCAGAATCTGGGGATCACAGGGATTGCCTGCAGCAACTGGACGAGCAGCGAGGCTGGCACGACTCTCTATGGCACGAGCCTCAATACCGCCAACCCCAGCCTCTACCGCATCGGCGGCAGCGGATCAGCGACCCGCATCGGTTCGCTCAATCTCCCCACCGGTGGATCTACCTTCAATGGATTTGATATTTCTGAAGACGGAAAAGCCTACCTCAATGAGACTCGTGTTGTGAGTCCCGGTAACTTTCAAAATTTTCTCCATACCGTGGATTTACGGACGGGAGCCACTACCCAGATTGGGCAGATTGGGACGGGCGTGGGCTTCATCTATGGCATGAGCGTCGCGAGTTCAAAGATCGTCGCCACGAATTTGGCAGAAGGCCCGGGCGATACGATCATCGACGGTGGCTCTCACGGCGGGATGGTGCGGATCGGCTTCAGTGAAAACATGAATTTCGACATGAGCTTCGGTGATGCCATTGCCCTGCGGCATCTTCAGTTTGAATCGGTGGATGGTATCTTTCAAAACGGAGGCCTTCTCACTGCCCATGGTTGCACTTTCTATCGCTGCACCGATGGAGCGATCAACAGCGCTGACGGAATACTCAAGCTGAACCGTTGCACTTTCGTCGAAAATTCTAACTTCTCCGGCGGGGCTCTCCGTATTAATACGCTCTCGGCTCAATTGGTCCACTGCACCTTTGTGAAAAATCGCGCCCTTAGTCCTGCAGTTCATGGCGGTGGCGCGATTTTACATTCGTTTGGTCCCTTGGAATTGACCGCCTGCGTCGTCGCCGGAAATACCAGTGCCAGCGGTATCGGTCCCGATATTGCGAGATTTGGCAGTCCACTCATCACCGCCACCGCTTGCGTGATCGGAGATGCGAAGGATTCCACCATCACCGAGACCATCGCCAATCGTAACGATGTGGGTGATACTGCAGATCCCGTAGCGCACAATCTCGCGCCGCTTGCAGACTATGGTGGATCCACTTGGACCATGCCGCCGTTGTTCTTAGGCAGTGCCCTGAATCGCGCCCGCACCACCAATTTCACTGGCGACCAACGCGGCCTCCCGCTCAATGGCTTTCCAGATTCAGGCGCGGCAGAATTCCGGGGAAATTCTGACCTCGCCCTCTATTGGAATACGGATTGGGACAATGATGGGAACACTTACGGCATCGAGACCGCCGTGGACACTGCCCCGCAGTTTTCCGATGCCTCAGACCTCAAGAATCTGCGAATCCGCTATGATAGCGGCTCCCCGGTTCTGACCTTCGCCGTGAATCCAGGTGCGCGTCCCTTCACTCGCTGGGTGGTCAAGCGCTCCACCGATCTCGTCAATTTCAGCGATGTAATTTACAGTTTTGATGGACTGACGGCTGACACGGTAGTTGCTCCAGGAATCTTTCGAGGAACCGAGGGCGGACTCATCCTGCTGCGTGATAACCCGCCCAATCCCGCCAAAGCTTTCTATCGCCTGGAAGCGGTTCTTTCACCGTGAGGAGATCGGAAAATTGACACCACCCATCTTTTCAAGCGTGATATTCTTGAATACTTTTAACGGTAAACTCGGTGTTTTTCAGCGAGCGCATGCCTTTCACCGAGGCTTCCGCAGCAGAAAGATTGGTGGCGTGGGAAATCTTCTGAGCGATGGCGGTGGAGCGGATAAGAATTTCGTCTGCCATGGATTCGTGGGTGGAAGGGGTGTTGATGATGAAATGGATCTCACCGTTTTTCATCATGTCGATCACATTCGGACGTGCTTGCTCGAGGACTTTGTAAACGCGATTGCTTGGGATTTCTTCGTCGGTGAGGCGTTGATGGGTGCCGCCGGTGGAGTAGATTTTAAAGCCTAACTCGGCAAGATCTCGAGCCACGGCGACGGCGCGGTCCTTGTCCCGATCTGAAACGGAGAGGAAGACGCTGCCCTCGCTGGGGAGTGGATTGAAGGCGCTGATTTGTGACTTGGCATAGGCCATGCCCCAGTCCGCATCAATGCCCATGACCTCGCCGGTGGATCTCATTTCCGGCCCAAGCACGATGTCGATGCCGGGGAAACGGTTCCACGGGAAGACGGCTTCTTTCACAGAGATATGGGAAGGAATGACGGTCTGGGTGTAGCCGAGATCTTTGAGTTTTTCCCCTACCATCACCTTGGCGGCGAGCTTGGCGAGGGAAACACCGGTGGCCTTGCTGACGAAGGGCACGGTGCGGGAGGCACGCGGATTGACCTCGATGACGTAAAGTTGCTCATCTTTCACGGCGAACTGGATATTCATCAGGCCGATGACTTTGAGCTCGCGCGCAAGGTCAATGGCGGCGCGGGTAATCTCTGCTTTGATGGCTTCTGAAAGTGAGAATGCGGGAATCACACAAGCGGAATCTCCTGAATGTACGCCTGCCTGCTCGATGTGCTGCATGATGGCGCCGATGACGGAGGTTTCCCCATCTGAGATGCAATCCACATCCACTTCCGTGGCGTTGTCCAAGAAGCGATCGACCAGAACCGGGCGCTCGGGTGAGGCGATGACGGCCTCACGCATGTAGCGGGAAAGCTCGGTATCGTTGTAAACGATCATCATGCCGCGGCCGCCGAGGACGAAGGATGGGCGGACGAGCACGGGGTAGCCGATGCGATTGGCAATGACGATGGCCCCGGCCTCGTCGGTGGCGGTGCCGGCTTCGGCTTGCTTAAGGTTGAGCTTGTCTAGCAGGGCGGAGAAGAATTTGCGGTCCTCGGCCTGCTCGATGGATTTCGGTGAAGTGCCGATGATCGGCACGCCATGACGTTCAAGGTCTGCGGCGAGATTGAGCGGAGTTTGCCCGCCAAATTGGACGATCACGCCGAAGGGTTTTTCTTGGTCGCAGATGTTGAGCACGTCCTCGAGCGTGAGCGGCTCAAAGAAAAGTTTATCGGACGTATCGTAGTCCGTGGAGACCGTCTCGGGGTTCGAGTTTACCATGATGGTTTCGTAGCCGAGCTCTTTGAGGGCGAAGGCGGCGTGGACGCAGCAGTAGTCGAATTCGATGCCTTGGCCGATTCTGTTAGGGCCGCCACCGAGGATGATGATTTTTTTCCTGTCGGATGGGCGGGCTTCGTTTTCATCGCCGTAAGTGGAGTAGAAATACGGGGTGTAGGCCTCGAATTCCGCAGCACAGGTATCGACGAGGCGGTAGGTGGGGATAATGCCGGCCGCCTTGCGCTCGGCCCGGACTTCGTCTTCGCTTACGCTCCGAGAGCGAGCGATCTGGCGGTCTGAGAATCCGAGTTTTTTAGCGCGCTTGAGATCGAGGCTGGCAAGCTCTATGCCTTCCTTGGCGATTTGCTCGAGGTGGCCGAGGAACCATGGATCGATGGCGGTGGCTTCAAAAATTTCTTCCAATGTCCAACCATTCACAAATGCGGTTTGCAGCCAGAAAATGCGCTCGGCATTGGGAATTTGGAGTTTGCGGGTGATCTCATCCCGCGTTGGGTTTTGGGGTTCCTTGTTATCGAAGCCGAAGCCCCAGCGGCCTGTTTCCAGCGAGCGCAGGCATTTCTGCATGCTTTCCTTAAAAGTGCGGCCGATGGACATGGCCTCTCCGACGGACTTCATCGAGGTGGTGAGTACTGGATTTGCAGTAGGAAATTTCTCGAAGGTGAAGCGCGGGATCTTGGTAACTACGTAATCGATCGTCGGCTCGAAGGAAGCAGGGGTGACGCGGGTGATGTCGTTAGGAAGCTCATCAAGCGTGTAGCCGACGGCGAGCTTGGCGGCGATCTTCGCGATGGGGAATCCAGTGGCCTTGGAGGCGAGTGCCGAGCTGCGAGAGACCCGTGGATTCATCTCGATGACGATCATGCGGCCCGTCTTCGGATCGGTGGCGAACTGAATATTCGAGCCACCGGTTTCCACGCCGATCTCGCGGATGACGGCGAAGGAGGCATCCCGCATGATTTGGTATTCGCGGTCTGTGAGAGTCTGGATCGGTGCGACGGTGATGGAGTCGCCGGTGTGCACGCCCATGGGATCGAGGTTCTCAATGGAGCAGATGACTACGCAATTGTCCGCGCAATCGCGCATGACTTCCATGTCGAATTCCTTCCATCCGAGTAGCGATTCATCAATCAGGACTTCAGAAACGGGCGAAAGATCGAGGCCGCGGGTGATGATTTCCTCAAACTCCTCGCGGTTGTAGGCAATGCCTCCGCCTTGGCCGCCGAGCGTGAAGGCCGGGCGGATGATGAGCGGGAGGGTGCCGATTTCCTCAGCCACCTTTTTGGCCTCTTCCATGGTGTGGGCGATGCCGGAGCGCGGCATATCCAAGCCGATGCGGATCATGGCTTCTTTGAAAAGCTGACGGTCCTCGCCCATATCAATGGCAGCGGCCTTGGCACCGATCATTTTCACACCATGCTTGTCCAAAGTGCCGGACTTGAAGAGCGACATGGAAGTATTGAGCGCTGTCTGGCCGCCGAGGGTGGGCAGGAGGGCATCTGGCTTCTCGCGGATGATGATTTTCTCCACCACTTCCGGGGTGATCGGCTCGATGTAGGTGCGATGCGCGAACTCGGGATCGGTCATGATGGTGGCCGGATTCGAGTTGACGAGGATGACTTCGTAGCCCTCCTCCTTGAGTGCCTTGCACGCTTGCACGCCCGAGTAATCGAATTCGCAGCCTTGGCCGATGACGATGGGGCCGGAGCCGATGACGAGGATTTTACGGATCGAGGTGTCTTTGGGCATGGTATTGCAAGGTTGGGAAAATCGCAGCGCAAGCGGCTAAATTTCGAGGTGTGTGGCAGGGTTAGCCGAGCTTGTAAAGGGCAGGATGCGGAAACCTTGCACAATCGATAGGAAATTTTAATCCATCAACACGTGCGTAAGAAGCTCCTTAAACCTCGCGGGAAAGCTTTGTGGAAGCGCCTGAGTATTCCAGCGCCACTTGGACATCGGGATCTGCTATCAAAGTGGCAAAATGCGTCACATTGAGAACTGCTGGTGCTAATGAGTGTTCGCGTGTCTTGGATGGCAAGGGGGATAAATTTTTCATGGCAACTGAGGATGGCTTCGATACAAACTTCGAGACCGCATGAGCGCTGCCCAAATTTCCATTCTCGCCATTCTATCAGCTACCGTGGGCATGTTCATGTGGGGGAAATGGCGACATGACATGGTCGCGGTGGGCGCGTTGCTGGCTTGTGTGCTCGCGGGTGTGGTCACTTCAGAAGAGGCTTTTTCGGGATTCGGTCATCCGGCGGTGATCACGGTGGCCTGCGTGCTGGTGATGAGCCGGGCCTTGCAGATGACGGGGGCGGTCGATGTGCTGACGAGAAGGCTGCTACCTTCCTCCGGCGGTCCATTGATCGCAATCGGCGCTCTGACCGGGCTGGCCGCGTTGTTATCCGCCTTTATGAACAACGTCGGGGCGCTGGCCCTGCTCATGCCGGTGGGAATCCAGATGGCGAAGCGGCAAAACATACCTCCCGGTAAAGTGCTGATGCCACTGGCGTTCGGCTCCATTCTCGGAGGCATGACGACGCTGATCGGCACGCCGCCGAATTTAATTGTCTCAGGATTTAGAGCATCGGCGGGGATGGGAGGTTTCTCGATGTTTGATTTCACCCCGGTAGGATTGGCGGTGGCTCTCGTTGGAGTTGTGTTTGTCACCTTGGGCTGGAAATTGGTGCCCACCCGAGAACGGGCCGGGGTTGAGGGATTCGTAACCGGCGCCTACATCACCGAAGCTCGGGTGATGGAAAGCAGCAAGGCGGCAGGAAAAACAATCCGTGAAATTGGCCCTGAGCTGGCGGAGGCGGATGCCCAAGTCCTTGGAATGGTGAGAGCGCAGATGCGGGTGATGGCCCCCAGTGCCAGCCGCACGCTGGAACCCGGAGACATTTTAATCATCGAGGCGGAACCCGAAGCCCTGGCGGGAGCACTTTCCTCAATGGGCCTGAAACTAGAAGAAGCAGTCCGGCAAAAACCCGATCAAAACGCAGCGGAAAATTCTGCGGAACCACCAGATCGAGAGGTAGCGGAAGTCAAAGTCTCCATCGATTCGGCAGAGGTGGCCTTGATCGAACTTGCCGTCCGCCCGGATGCGGAAATCATTGGTCGCTCTGCCACCGATTTACAACTTCGCACGCGGTTTGGAATCAATTTCCTAGCGCTTTCCAGACAAGGCGGGCGCTCAATCCGCAGACTACGCGTGATGAAAATTCATGCTGGAGACGTTCTTCTAATGCAAGGATCACACGAAGCGGTCCTCGCCTTTGCAGCGGAATTCGGCTGCGTCCCGCTGGCTGAACGGGCGATCCGGATACCCGAGAAAACCCAAGCTTTCCTGGCCATCACCTTCATGGTGGCCGCCGTCGCGGGAGCCGCATTCGGATTGCTCCCGGCCGCCATTTCTTTTGCTGCCGGAGTGCTTGCCTGCATGGCATTCCGGGTGATCCCGCTGAGGTCGATTTACGACGCGATTGATTGGCCGATCATCGTGCTACTCGGCGCTCTCATTCCCGTGGCCGGGGCGATGGAAACAACCGGAGCAGCAGCGGTGATCGCCAAGCTACTTCTCGAAGGTGTGGCGCAAGGAAATGCGGTGATCGGCCTTGGCCTGATTTTGATCATCACCATGACCCTTTCCGATTTCATGAACAATGCTGCGACGGCGGCAGTCATGTGCCCCATCGCCATCAGCACTGCAATCCAGCTCGATGCACGGCCCGATTCGTTTCTCATGGCAGTCGCGATCGGCGCTTCATGTGCCTTTCTCACTCCCATCGGACATCAAAACAACACGCTCATCTTGGGTCCGGGTGGATTTCGCTTTGGCGATTATTGGCGGCTCGGCCTACCGTTGGAAATTGTGGTGGTCCTCGTCAGCTTGCCAACGTTGCTGTATTTCTGGCCACTTTAACTCGGGTAGGTTCGGAAGTAAAAGGCACCGCGAGCATTAGCGTGGGTAATGTTCATGCCCCGGTAAATTATAATCAGCGCGCAGCTCCCCTATCTTCCAATGCCTCCATCTCGGCACGCATGTGATCCATCAGCCGTTGCATGTCATCCAGGTGACGGTACATTTGCTCCTCGCTGGTGGGTGGGGGAACCATTCTAGCTCCTGCGGTGTTACGCACGATTTCTCGCTCTTGCGGTTTTTCTGCGAGGGCTAGCTGCGGCGATGTAGGATCGGTTTTTAACAACTGTTCCACCTTCGCAGCAGGCATCACAAACGAGCGGGTGCGGTCTGCCCTCGCGATCGTAATCCCCAAAACATTGCCTTTGAGATCCACCACCGGACCACCAATCTGGTTCGGCTTAGGCCGCATGTCCGTCTGGATGACGAGGCTGAATGAATTCCGCACCCGGCTGATCGCGCCGCCCATGCGTTCCATCTGCTCAAGTCTCTGTCCGGAAAACTGCGGCATGTCTGGGCGGTTTCCCAAGAGCACATCCACCTCGCGCTGGCTACCATTGGACTCGATGCCAAGCTTGATCTGATCACCCGGCACCACGCCTGTAAGAGAATTTTTCAATTCCAGCATCCCTGAAATTGCGCGGCCGTTTACTCTAAGGATGATCTCGCCGGACTTTAGGCCTCCTACCGCAGCTCCGGATTTTGGTGAAACTTCGGCGATTTTCACACCCTTCCCGCGGTATTCTGAATCGCCAATTACACCGAGAAATGCCTTATCTGTATCGCGCAAATTACGCTCCAACACACTCACCACCCCAAATGCCGCAGGCCTCCCGTCCGGCTGAGGAGCCGCGAGGAAATTCCCCAACTGCGGTTTCTCAAAAATCCATTTCACCGGCTTCAAAGGCTCACCTTGGATGTCCAGCACCGCAAGATCTTCGTCTTCATAAACCCCCTTCACCGTCACAGCCCGCAGCTGCTTCCCGCCCGCTTCCACTCGCAAGTCACCTCGCGCACGCGCAATCTCGCTCCATTTTGTAACGATCAGGCTGCCATCACCCACCACCGTGCCGTAGGCCACGCGCCGTTTCCCCGCCCACACTCGGACAGTAGATTTTGCGGCATCTGCCAGTAACGGTTCTAAAACAGCATTAAATTCGTCTGCTTGTTGATCGACCGCCCGCCGCTCTTCCGGACGAATCAACGGAATATCCTCTTGCGCACGCAGGGACGGAATAGTCAGGGCTAGTCCCAGTAACAAAAAACTTGGTTTCACGAATTGTTAGATTTTGTTAGATTTAACGATTATCAAAAAGATCCACCCGTCTTGCGAGGGTGACGGTAATCTCGGCATCTCCGGATTCGCGTCGGACACCGATTTTGACTCGGTCGCCAGCTTCGCGCTTTGCTATCAAGACAGTGAGCTCGCGGAAGTTCCGCACCGATTCCTTGTCCAAAGTCGTAATTACATCACCCGCACGAATCCCCGCCGCCGCCGCAGGCGAGCGAGGCGCCACGCCACTCACCAGCACGCCGCGCGAGCCAGGCATATTTTCCGCCCCCACCCCGAGCACCGGCATCTCAGGATTCGAGAAGGGATTCATCTGCAGCTCGCCCCATGCCTCGCCGGATTTTAGCCGATCCCAATCCTGCCGAATCCCATCGATCCCGGCATGGTTGTTGTTGGTGAGAGAAAATCCAATCGATGAATTGATCCCCACAATTTTCCCATTCAGGTCAAACAACGGCCCGCCCGAGTCGCCGCCGATCAGCGTGCAATCCGTCGTCAGAAAATTCCCCGGCCCCTTAGAGACCACCCGGCCGAAGCGCACCGGCGGCGTGCGAGCCGCATCGAAGCCTGCGGAATGCCCCATCGCCACCACCCAGTCTCCCGCGGCCAGTTGCTTGGAAGCACCCATATCGGCATGAGGATAGTCACCTTTTTGAGAAATTTGCACCATCGCGATGTCTTTGGAATAATTTGCGCCCAGCACTGTCCCCTTCACTTCTGCTCCATCCGGGAAGACCACCGTCACCTCTTCCACGCCTTGCACCACGTGAGCTGCCGTTAGAATCAGTCCATCCGCCGTGGTGATCACTCCAGATCCCGAAGAGCCAGTTTGATCCGCCAGCAAGGCCACCGTGGCAGGTAAAACATTGCGAGAAACCTCCTTCACCCGCGCTTCCAGCACCACCAGATCGTTCAAATCCCGGATCGGCTCGCGCGCCTGCAATCCAGCCAGCGTGAATACCAAAATTCCAGTAATTCCAAATAGGGACAATTTCATACGATCACAAATTCAAGCGTAACCACTGCTCGATCTTGTCTGCTAATAATCAAGGTGGAACATCGGCCACTTATCGTTTAGCATCCGCCTGCCGATGGCTAAAAGCAATTCTCCAGAGTCCAACCGCCGCCGCCGAGGCGATGCCCATGCCACTCCTCCGGCACGCGGCCCCAGCGCCGTTTCCCTGCTGCTCTTCTGGCCCTTTCACCTCTTTAATCTCCTCACCCGCGCCCTGCGGCAGCCGTTGCGCTTCTTCACCCGCCTCATCGGCCATCCGATCGTCGCCGGGCTCTACGTGCTCGCCTTCCTCGCCATCATCTATGGCTTCCGTGCGAAAAATTACGACCTCGCCCGCCTCAATGCCATGCCCGAGCGCTCCATCATCAGCGATCGTCTCGGCGAGGAAATCGGCCGCATCCATGGTCAAAAACGCTCCATCGTCCCGCTCCAACAAGTTTCCGAAGACTTCCGCAAAGCCATCCTCGCCCGCGAAGACGAGCGCTTCTACCAACACGGGGCCGTCGATATCATCGGCATCGGCCGCGCCGTGCTTAAGAATCTATCAGGGAAAAAGGAAGGTGCCTCTACCATCACCCAACAGCTCGCCTCAGATATTTTCGAACTCAAACGCGGCGAAAAACGCGGCGATACCCCCCGCCAGCTCGACCGCAAAATGCTGGAAATCGCCATCGCCTTCCGCATCGAAGCCATGTTGGAAAAGGACGAAATCCTCGAGGCCTACATCAATCAAATCAACTGGGGCCGCCAGATCAAAGGCGTGGGTGAGGCCTCCCGCATCTACTTTGAAAAACACCCCTCCGAGCTCACCCTCTCCCAATCCGCCCTCCTCGCCGGCATCGTCCGTGGCCCGGATTCCTTCAATCCCTTCAGCTCGATGGATGCCGCCACCCGCGAGCGCAATACCACCCTCGCCCGCATGGTCAGCGCCAAGGCCATCACCCAAGAACGCGCAAATACCGCCAAACTCGAAGCCATCGAAGTCCGCCCGAAATGGCGCCGCGAAGCACACGAATCCTACGCCATGGATGCCATCCGCCGCGATCTCGAGCAAATCCTCGAAAAAGAAAACATCGAACTCGGCGGCCTCAACATCATCACCACCATCGATCTCCGCCTCCAGAAGACCGGCGAAGCCGCACTCGATAAAAAACTCCGCGAAGTAGAGCGCATCAGCGGCTACCCCCACCAGACCCGCAGCGCCTGGAACGCCATCCCCATCGAAACCCGCAAGGAACCCGCCTACATCCAAGGTGCTGCCGTCGTCGTGGAAAACCGCAGCGGAGCCATCCTATCCATCGTCGGCGGGCGCGATGCCGATGAATCCCGCTTCAATCGCGCCACCCAAGGCAGACGCCAAATCGGCTCTATTTTTAAACCCTTCGTCTATCTCAGCGCCTTCGATGCCGGACTCAGACCCCAGACCAATATTAGCGACGGCCGCATCCAACCCGGCGAAATCAAAGGCGGCGGCACCTGGCGCCCTCAGAACTCGGATGGAAAATTTGGCGGCATGCATCCCATTTCCTACGGCCTCATCCGCTCGCGCAACACCATGTCCGTGCGCGTCGGGAACTACGCCGGGATTGACAAGGTCAGCGAAGTCGCCCGCATGGCTGGCTTCACCACCACCATGCCGGAGAATCCCACCTCCTTTCTCGGCAGCTGGGGAGCCTCGCCTTGGGAAGTCGCCACCGCCTACACCATTTTCCCCAACGATGGCATCCGCTACCGGCCCTATCTCATCTCGGAAATTAAAGACCGCGATGGCAACGTCCTCTACACCACCCCGCCGCTCCCCTATCAAGCCGCCAAAAGCGGCTCCGCCTGGTCAGTCTCGCGCATCCTCAACGAGGTCGCCACCCGTGGCACCGCCGCCTCCATTAGCCGCCTGGGCTTCGATAAACCCTGCGGCGGCAAAACCGGCACCACCAATGATTTCAAAGACGCATGGTTTGCCGGCTACACCTCCAATCTCACCTGTGCCGTCTGGGTGGGTCTCGATACCCCGGAAAAAACCATCCAAGGCGGCTACGGCTCTACCCTCGCGCTCCCCGTCTGGGTGGATATCATGAAGACCGCAGACCGCCTCGGCTACAAAGCCGGAAAGCTCAACAGCAAGGTCAACCTCGTGGAAATGGAACTCTGCCGCCTCTCTGGCAAGCGCGCCACCGCAGGCTGCCGCGCCGCCGGCTCCGCCTACAATGATACCGTCCCGGGCGATATCGCTTTGTCGGAAAACGACCTATGCCCCATCCACCCAGCCCGCGCCCTCGCCGTGGAAGAAGCGGAATTCCCGCTCGAACAAGCACCCGAATATGCACCCGAAGCCGCCCCACTCCGCGCCGAAGCTGTCGAAGAAGAGGCCATGGATGAAGAGGCACCGCCACTTCGCGCCCTCCCCGTCGAGTGAGCCGAAGGTCTGCCAGAACTCCGGACTGCTGGAAGAATCTTTTTACGTTGCCCCAAACGTCACACCTCAACGCAGACCACAGTGAGGCCAACATGTCCGAGCTTCAATAGATCATCCGGAGTTTCTACTAAGCTCTGAAGATATCTCTGCTGTTTGCCCGTCGAACTTGATTGATATCCAGCGATCTTTTAACGCTCAAGGAATCAAGGGTTGGTGACCTTTAGGCGCAGGAAACGTTTCGGAGTGCTGCTGGCGATGGCGCTATCCGTCACAGTGACAGCCCGGATGCCACTACCGCTGTCGCTAACGAGAGCGCCGCTGGCATTCATCATCGCGGTGAGTGTGCCGCCTGTGCTGCTGGCGATCTCCGTCCATTTCGATAAATTATCTCCCGCCTCTACCCGGTAGGTGATGTCCGTTCTTGAGTCATCGCAAGAGAAACTAAATTGTAACTTGCCAGCGACTACACTGGAAGCGGGCAGGATGCTGGCGTTGGATACGGTGGGATTACCGCCGAGCGCGTATTCGACAAGGTTCTGAATGCCGTCATGATCCGGATCGGCCGTATTTGCACCGTCGCCGGTTCCATCTGTGGGTAAGCTAAAACTCTGATACCAAGTTTGCAACGGGGTCATGAAATTTGAAACCTGCTGCCCGAGAACCTCTGAAGTACTAGTGATATAGTAGGGACTGCCATCGTAGGTGGCCGTGATATTGTGTGGACCCACGGTCAACGCGCTGGTGGAATAAGTCGCGGTCCCATTTACTAAGTTTACCGTGCCTAAAATGTTGGCGTCCTCTTTGAAAGTCACCGTGCCGGTGGCAGCAGACGAATTGACCGTGGCGGTAAAGGTGACTTCATCACCCAATGCCGAGGGATTGGCCGAGGAGGCTAAAGTCGTCGTCGTCGTGGGCATGGCGGCCGTAGTCACAGCTGCGAAGTTTTCGTCGGAAGTGCCGCCAAATGCGAGACGAATCGAGTCGATGTAATTTGCTGTGGTGCGACGAATACCCACCGTGAGACCGTTAAGGAATACCCCACTGCTACCACTAGTCCGGAAGTCGGCGGGGACGTTTGGCGTGCTGAAGTCCTGATTCGCGAAGGTGACCTGGGCGGCCCCCAAGGAGGCGATCCTGGAAGCGTTTGCTGGGTTAAACCAAACATTTAGAGTGTCAGTTGCATCAGCAGCTGCATTGATGGTCATACGGCCCACCACCAGATAACTGGTTCCTGCAACGAGATCCGCACCGGAAAAAGTCTCGGTGACGAAACTGGCAGGAGGGCCGGGCGAGTAACTAACCAAGTTGTTAGCTGAGAATTTACCCGCAGTGACGCCAACAGAGAACTTACCAGTATTAAACATGTCACCGCCCCCAGTTCCGAATGGGCTGAAGAGAGCGTTGTTCCCGCCCGCAAGGGAATTCATTTTGACGATAAAGCTAGATTAGACCGTGCCTCCATCTGCGATTGTCGGCTGAGCAATTGCCCGGACGCTGTTAAAGGTACGCAATCCACCATTATAGGTATTGTTAGACGCAGCACCGTCATTACTACCAGCAGCGTCGCCAGTGTTGACGTAGCCTGTAGCGGTCACCGTGAGGTTGGTATTGGCGTAGCCGTAGGTTCCTCCGCCAACATTCGTCCATGGACCTGAGAAGCTGGATCCTCCACTTTGTCCGCTGAGCTGGACAGCGGTGGAACCGTAATTGTCGAAGTTTTCTTGAATCAGCGAGACTTGAGCAGAAGCCAAGCTGGCAAAAGTCGCCAATGCGACGCCGGTAAGAAAAAGGATCGACGGAGTTTTCATAAGATAGTGAGACGATTAATTAGGACCACGAAAGGTTTTTCCATGGAGTGACATTGATGGGCTTTACTGTCACCGACGCTCTTGTAAATGGGTTAGCAAAAACTTATGATATAACAAATCTACGCGCTAGCATCACGTCAAGCATTCTGTTACAGCAAACTGGGTAATTATGTTCTGAGCTAGAGTAGTTTACCTTTTAGTTTCTTGGATCTTCAACCGCGAAGGGCTAAGCGACCGTTCGTTGGCGGTGACTATGAATTGCGAGTGGCCGATTAGACCGATTGAACCTGGACTTTCGAACGAAGTCCCAAACAGCGACTACCTGCGAAGTTTCAGAGGCAATTACCACGTCCTCCCCCCACACAATTCATTTCGTATTCGACAACGTCCCCGTTCCCCGGCAGAACTTGCCGCCCCATGGCAGGCATCATCATCGCTCCCAGAGCACGCATTTTTCACGGTCACGAATGGATCTACGCCACCGAAATTAAAAAAACCTTCGGCGATCCCAAGCCTGGCGACGTCATCACGCTCAAAGATTTCCGGGATCGGCCGCTGGGCACCGCCATTTATAATCCACTCTCCCAGATCGTCGCCCGCCGCTTTTCCCGTCGGAAACAAGATCTCGACCTCGATTTTTTTGTCCGCCGCATCGGCCAATCCATCGAACATCGCACGCGCTCCGGCATCGATGAGACCCTCGCCCGCCTCGTCTGGTCCGAGTCCGATGGCCTACCCGGCCTGATCGTGGATCGCTACGGCGACCACCTCTCCGTCCAGACGCTCACGCTGGCGATGGATCTGCGCCGGGACATCATCCGGGATGCGCTCGTTTCATTGCTAGGCCCAAAATCCATCGTGCTGCGGAACGATTCCCCCTACCGCAAGGCCGAGGGCATGGAGCCGGGGATTGAAATGCTGTATGGCGAGAATCCTGGCCCCTTTTGCGTCGAGGCGAATGGGCTAAAATTTGAAGTGGATCTCTTCGATGGCCAGAAAACCGGCCTCTACCTCGATCAGCTCCAAGCCCACACCGAGGTCGCTGCGCTCGCCAAGGGCAAGCGGGTTCTTGACTGCTTCACCAATCAAGGAGGCTTCGCCCTCGCCTGCGCCAAAGCCGGTGCCGCCCACGTCACCGCAGTCGATGTTTCCGCCAGCGCCTGCGCCGCGGCCCGCCACAATGCCGCCCTCAACGGAGTGGAAATCGACGTCTTGGAGCACAATGTTTTCGATTTCCTCAAACACGCCAAGCCCGAGTATGACATGATCATCCTCGATCCCCCAAGCTTCACCCGCAACAAAGCTACCCTGATGGACGCCATGCGCGGTTATAAGGAAATCCACCTGCGCTCGCTCAAGCTACTGGACCGCGGTGGCCTGCTCTCCACCTTCTGCTGCTCCTATCATGCCTCGCGCGAACTTTTCATGGACAATCTGATCGATGCCTCCGTCGATGCTAAGAAATCCGCCCGCTTCGTCATGAACCACAGCCAGCGCGCCGATCATCCGATCCTCATCTCGATTCCAGAGACCGGTTATCTCAAAGGATTTACCATCGAAGTGATCGCAGCGCGGTAATCGCGAAGCAAAAGTATTACTTTTTAATTTTTTCTTCATACTGGCCCTTTGTCTGCTTACTCTTCCGTATGGCAGAGGGCGAAAACACAGAAGGACTCAGGCGGCTCACCGTCTCGATGCCCGAGGAGACGTTTCATGCCTTCGAGCGCCTGATCTCTGAGCGTGGCTTCGATAATCGCTCACAGGCCGTTTGTGAAATGATTCATCATCACGCCGCCCAGCATTTGGGGAAAATCGGCACCGAGTTGATGGCCGGGACACTCACCGTCGTCTATGATGAGTCGAAAAACACCCTCCTCCGCGATCTTTCCAGGATCTTCCGTGAGCACATTGCCGAGGTCATTTCCTCCCAGCACATTTTGTTAGAGGATAATCACGTTTTAGAAGTCATCCTCATGCAAGGCCCTGCCAGCATTCTGCGGGAAATCGCCAACAAGCTCGTCACCTGCAAGGGTGTCAAAACCGCCCATCTCACACTCACCCCTCATCTCATTCCCCCACTCCACACCAAGACTAAAGGTAAAATTTCATGAAACTCCTCTTCGAGAAGACTCTCCACAGCGCAGGCATGTGGTCCGCCATCATCTCACGCGGCAAGCGCCTCCGCCTCACTGATCTCGATGGTGGCTCTAATATCTCCATGTTGTTATATAATGCCCATGAGCGGCAAGAACGCTATAACATGCCAGATACCCTCAAGGGTCAGCATATCTTCTATCTCCGCGCCCCTTATTGCATACACTCGGATATGGGCCGTCTCATTGCCTCGATCACCGCAGATAGCGTCGGCTGGCATGATACCGTTTGTGGCCATTCCGATGCCGCCCTCACCCTCGCGAAGTATGGGGAAAATGATTATCAGAAATCGCACAACGCTTGGCATCAGAATGGCCACGACTGTTTCCTCATCGAGCTGGCAAAATGGGGCCTCGGAAAAAAGGACCTCATCCCAAACCTCAACCTCTTCAGCAAAGTCGTCTCAGACGAAGAAGGAAAGCTCAGTTATGTTTCTGGAAACTCCAAGCCCGGTGACTCCGTCGAACTCCGCTTCGAGATGGACACCCTCGTCGTCCTCAACACTTGCCAGCACCCACTCGATCCAGATCCCATCTATCAACATCGCAGCGTGAAGCTTGAAGTCCTCACTGGAAGCCCTCCCACCTTGGACGATCCCTCGCTCGTGATCCGCCCGGAGAATCTCCGCGCCTGGGAAAACAACGAAACCTATCACTCACTCCGCTTCCCACAATCATGACCGCAAGCACCCTCGCACCCGCAACAGCCACCCACCGAGAGGTCATCCCCGCCGGCGGATGGTGGGTCCATGAGATTAAAAAAGGCCAAACCCTGCGCATCCTGGATCTGGAAGGAAACCAAGCTGCGGACACTCTCTTCTTCAGCGCCTCAGATCCCACAGAGCGCTACTCCGCCGAGCGCACCATCCAAGAACAAGCTGCTCTCTACCTCACCACCGGCACCAAACTCATGAGCAATGAGGGCAACGCTCTCCTCACCATCACCGCAGACACCTGCGGCCGCCACGATACCCTCGGCGGTGCTTGCTCGCGAGAGTCCAACACCATGCGCTACGCCCATGACAAGGAGCCCATGCACGCCTGCCGCGATAGCTTCATCCGTGGCGCACAGGAATGGGACATCGAACTCACCAAACGCGACCTCCCTCCAAATATTAACTTCTTCATGAACGTCCCCGTTTCACCCGATGGCGGCCTAAGCTTCGCCGATGGTATTTCCGCGCCTGGAAGGTATGTGGAAATGATTGCTGAAATGGATGTTGTTTGTCTCATCTCTAACTGCCCGCAGTTAAACAATCCATGCAACGGTTGGAATCCTACACCCGTGGAAGTTTTAATATTCGATTGATGATTGATCACCCAAAATTTTAATATCATGAAACAATCTTCAATGGAAAATCTTAATTCAAAAATTCTAATTGCCAATCGTGGTGAAATTGCGGCCCGTGCCATCCGCACGTTTAAGAAGCTAGGCTACCAGAGCATCGCTGTCTATTCGGATCCGGATGCAGCCTCGCCACATGTCGATCTGGCAGATGAAGCGCACCGCCTTGGCCCAGGCCCAGTTTCGGAAAGCTATCTGCTCAAAGATAAGTTGATTGAAATTGCCAAGTCTTCCGGTGCCAATGCGGTATTCCCCGGCTACGGCTTACTGAGTGAGAATACCGACTTCGCTGCGATGTGCGAGGATGCCGGAGTCAAGTGGATGGGCCCCACTCCCGCACAGATCATCGCCTTCGGCCTCAAGCACGAGGCCCGCCGCCTCGCAGGTGATGCGGGGGTGCCGCTGGTCCCTGGTACCGGCTTGTTAGAAAATGTCGCTGCCGCATTAATCGCAGCTCAAGAAATCGGCTACCCGGTGATGCTTAAAAGCACCGCGGGTGGCGGCGGCATTGGAATGAAAGTTTGCCGCGATGAAGCAGAGCTGGCCCGCGAATATGAAAGCGTGGTCCGTCTCAGTGAGCGCAGTTTCGGTTCCGGCAGTGTTTTCATCGAGCGCTTCATCCAGCGCGGTCGCCACGTGGAGGTCCAAATCTTCGGCGATGGTAAAGGCCGCGTGCTCGCTCTGGGTGAGCGCGATTGTTCGGTGCAACGCCGTAATCAGAAAGTCTTCGAAGAAACACCCGCACCTGGGCTATCAGACGCCACCCGTGCAGCACTCCATCTGGCAGCGGTGCAATTGGGCGAGAGCGTCAACTACCGTTCCGCAGGGACCGTGGAGTTCATCTACGATGCAGACCGCGATGACTTTTTCTTTCTCGAGGTGAACACCCGCCTCCAAGTCGAGCATGGGATCACCGAGATGGTCACCGGCATTGATATCGTGGAATGGATGGTGAAACTTGCCTTGGATGAGAATTGGCAGATGCCCGCAAGCGCACCCGCGCCGCAAGGGCATGCGATCCAAGCGCGAGTGTATGCGGAAGATCCTAACCATAACTTCCGCCCAAGCTGCGGCCTACTCACTGAAGCAACGTTTCCAAACTGGACGCGCTGTGACTCATGGATCCTTGCCGGCACCGAGGTGAGTCCGTTTTACGATCCCCTGCTAGCCAAGGTGATGGTCCACTCCGAGGATCGCGCCGCCGCCGTTTCGAAAATTGAGCGAGCGCTAGAGGAAACCAGAATTTCCGGCATCGAGACTAATCTACGCTATCTCCGTGATATTACCCGCTGGGCACCGTATCTCAAAGGCGGCGTGGCGATGCGGGATATGGCAGACTTTAGTTATAGGCCTAACACCATCGATGTCATCGCTGCCGGCACCATGACCACCGTGCAAGATTGGCCCGGCCGCGTCGGCTATTGGGAAGTGGGCGTGCCTCCGTGCGGTCCTTTTGACTCACTCTCACTCAGACTTGCCAATACACTCGTTGGCAACTCTGAAGGCATGCCAGGCTTGGAAATCACCATCGCCGGTCCCACGCTGCGTTTCAACTCAGCTACTAGAATCGCCGTAGTCGGAGCCTCCGCCTTGGTCCTGAAGAATGGCGAGGCTGTGGCGAGCCATCAATGCATCGCCATTGAGCCAGGAGATGTGATTAAAATCGGTAGATTCGAAGGTGCCGGGGCACGTGCGTATCTCGCCGTGGCCGGTGGCATTGATTCTCCAAAGTATCTCGGTAGCTGCTCCACGTTTACGTTAGGAAAATTCGGCGGCCCCTTTGGCAGGGCATTGCTCCCCGGCGATGTTCTTGGGATCTCCGCTTCTACCACAGCTGAAATTTCAAATCTCAAATCCGAGATCCCCCTCACCCATGATTGGAAAATCGGAGTGATCTATGGCCCCCATGGATCGCCAGACTTTTTCTTGGATGAAGATATGGAAATGTTCTTCTCCACGCAGTGGGAAGTTCATTATAACTCCGCGAGAACAGGTGTCCGGCTCATCGGCCCTAAGCCTAAATGGGCGCGCCCCGATGGCGGCGAGGCCGGTCTCCATCCCTCGAATTTACACGACAATGCCTATGCCATTGGAGCCGTCGATTTCACTGGAGATATGCCGGTGATCCTCGGCCCGGACGGTCCGAGTCTCGGTGGCTTCGTCTGCCCATGCGTGGTGGTGGATGCGGAGTTATGGAAACTTGGCCAACTCCGCCCCGGCGACCGCATCGAATTCATCCCCGTGGACGAGGCATGGGCTCGCGACCGTCAGCTGGAAATCGCAGACTTTCTCTTGGGAAAGATTCCTGAGCTCAGCACCCCGGTGGCCATGGAGCGCGGTAGCTGCTTCATCGATTCCTTCGGTGAGGGTGATGACTCCATCGTGGTGCGGCGTGCAGGCGACCGTTATTTTCTCATCGAATTCGGGCCACATCATCTCGATCTCAAGCTAAGATTCAAAGTTCACGCCGTCCATGAATGGTTGAAGAAACAGGCCATTCCGGGCATCACCGACCTCACTCCGGGAATTCGTTCGCTGCAAATTCACTTTGATCCCATTCAAATCGGCCGTTGTGATTTATGGGAAAAAATCCGTGAAGGCATCATCGCCTTGCCCCCGCTCGATCAGATCGTGCTGCCCACCCGCGTGGTCCATCTGCCGCTAAGTTGGGATGATCCCAGCACCCAGGAAGCCATCCGCCGCTACATGCAAGGTGTCAATCCGACAGCTCCATGGTGCCCGAGCAACCTAGAATTTATCCGCCGGATCAATGGCTTGGACTCGATTGAAGAAGTCTATAAAATCTTCTTTAGCGCGTCATACCTCGTGATGGGCCTCGGAGATGTCTATCTCGGCGCGCCAGTGGCCACACCGCTCGATCCTCGCCACCGGATGGTGACGACTAAATATAATCCAGCCAGAACATGGACACCCGAAAATGCCGTAGGCATCGGCGGAGCTTACCTCTGTATCTATGGCATGGAGGGCCCCGGTGGCTATCAATTCACCGGCCGGACGATCCCGGTGTGGAACCGTTGGCGGAAGACCAAAGATTTCCAGAATCCATGGTTATTACGATTCTTCGATCAGCTCCGGTTCTACCCGGTGAGCGCGGAGGAACTTCTAAGTCTGCGTGAGGAAGTCCCACTTGGCAGGCATCAGTTAAAGATAGAGGAAAGTGTGTTTAGTTTCTCAGACTATCAGAAGTTCCTGGGTGAGCATGCCATAGAAATCGAGGCATTCCAGACGAAGCAGCGCGCGGCTTTTGAAGCGGAAAGAATGCGCTGGGAAGCTGCGGGTCTCAGCATGGATGTCCAAGTGGAAGTGACTGTGGCAGAAGAGACTATTATCATTCCAGACGGCTGCACCACGCTCGATAGCCCTGTGACTGGAAGCATCTGGAAAATTGAAACTCAGGTAGGTGCGACGCTTAAGGCCGGAGCTACCGCGCTCATTCTGGAAGCGATGAAAATGGAAGTGCCTCTCGAGGTGGATGAGGATTTGGAGATTATAGAAATCCTCGCCGCAGAAGGTGGCAGTGTGAGGGCTGGCCAAGCTCTGCTCATCGTCAAAGCGCGCCAAAGCGGCGATTGCGCCGTTGATACTCCTTGACGGTTTCAAAGAGGTCTCTCTGCCGGAAGTCCGGCCAGAATTTCTTCACAATCACCATTTCCGAATAACTAATCTGCCAGAGTAGGAAGTTTGAAACCCGCATCTCGCCCGAGGTGCGGATCAACAAATCCGGGTCTGGGATGCCGGCCGTTTGCAAGCGCGATGCGAAGAGCGAGCAATCGATATCATCAGGAGAAATTTTCCCAGCCTTCGCATCCACCGCGAGCGAGCGGGCGGCGGCGACGATTTCTTCCCGGCCGCCGTAGGAGAGCGCAAGGACCAAGGTCATCGCTTTGTAATCGGCCGTGCGAGCTTCGATGCGCTTGATCAGCTCGCGGGTGGAAGCTGGTAGGCGCTCGAGCTGGCCGATGGCTTGCAGCCGGATTTTGCGGCGATCGAGGTCTTTGGCTTTTTCATCGAGAAAGCGGTCGAGCAGAGCCATTAGAGCGATAATTTCTGCTTCAGGGCGGCTCCAATTTTCTGAGGAAAACGCATAAAGTGTAAGGTATTCCACCCCCAGCTCCATGCAGGCTTCCATCACTTCTCTCACGGATTCCGCGCCTGAGCGGTGGCCTTCAAGCCGGGGTAGCCCGCGCTCCTTGGCCCAGCGGCCGTTGCCATCCATGATGATGGCGATGTGGCGGGGAACTTCTGGATGGTCTGGCATTGAGAGATGTCTTATACGACCAAAGTCTGCACGCGGTCCGGCCCCACACCGACGAAAGCCACCGGTGCTCCGCAAAGTTCTGAGAAGCGGGTGAGATAGGCCTTCGCGTTCGCTGGGAGATCCTCGTAGCGGGTGATCTGAGTGGTGTCAGATTTCCAACCCGGGAGTGTTTCATAGATTGGCTTGGCGATGTTCCATGCCTCGCGATTGGCGGGTGGCAGCTCGTGGATTTCTCCATCAATGTCATAGCCGGTGCAGATTTTCAAAGTCTCGTATTCATCGAGGCCATCGACATTGGTGATGGCGAGACCGGTGACGCCATTGACCATGCAGGCGAAGCGAAGCAGCACCGTATCCAGCCAGCCACAGCCACGCGGGCGGCCGGAAACCACGCCGAATTCACGGCCGAGGCCATGGAGATATTCGGAAAGTCCCTCATCCACCGTCGGAAACGGGCCCGAGCCGACGCGGGTGGTGTAGGCCTTGCACACGCCGATGACGCGCTCGATGGCATTGGGCGGCAAGCCGGAGCCGGTGCAGGAGCCACCCGAGGTGGTGTTCGAGGAGGTGACAAAAGGATAAGTGCCGTAATCAATGTCTAACAAAGTTCCTTGCGCTCCTTCGAAGAGGATCGTTTTGCCAGCCTTCCATGCAGTGTGCAGCACTGGAATGGTGTTGGTCACGTGCGGCCGCAGGCGCTCGAATGCGGTGTAAACTTCCTCCAGAACTTGATCTGCCGTGAACTGGGGAAGATCATATTTGGCTAAAATTTCATTCACCTCGGCCACCCGGCGGGTGACTTGGTTACGGGTGAATTCTTTATCTAACAAATCCGCGATCCGTAGGCCGCAGCGGTTCACTTTATCCGCGTAAGTCGGGCCGATACCGCGCTTGGTGGTGCCGATTTTCTGATCACCGAGGGCAATCTCGCGTGCGGCATCAAGCTCCTTATGAAAAGGCATCACCACGTGGGCGCGGTCTGAGATGAGAAGTTTCTCCGGAGTGATGGCCACGCCGAGCGCTTCGTTACGCTCGATTTCCGCGACGAGGCCGGTGGGATCCACGACGACTCCATTGCCTATCACGTTGACTTTTCCATCCCACAGAATGCCGGATGGCAGCAGATTGAGAATGTAGCGCACGCCCTTGGCAATGACGGTATGGCCGGCATTGTTGCCACCTTGACCACGCACTACTAGATCCGCAGTTTCCGTTAGATAATCAACGATCTTGCCCTTTCCCTCATCTCCCCATTGGAGACCTACGACGATGGTATTCATGTTAGAAAATTATTTAAAACCGCGAATGGTAGATGAATGAGTGGAGCAAATGCATTCCCATTCGTGGTTAAGCTTTCTTGGCTTCATCGATTAAAGCGGCGAATTCTTCGAAAAAGTAGCTCGCATCATTCGGTCCCGGAGCGGCTTCCGGGTGGTATTGCACACTGAAGACGGGCAGCTCGCGGTGGCGCATGCCTTCCACGGTGCCATCGTTGAGATTGATGTGGGTAACTTCGATTTCCGATGGCAATGAGGCGGGATCTACTGCAAATCCGTGGTTCTGGGAAGTGATCGAAATTTTCCCAGATCGTAAATCTTTGACCGGTTGATTGCCACCGCGGTGACCGAACTTAAGCTTAAACGTATTGCCTCCGAAGGCGTGGGCGAGGAGTTGATTCCCCAAGCAGATGCCGAAAATGGGCTTTTTGCCAATGAGTTCCTTCAATTCTGCATGGATGTAGCCGAGCGCTGCGGGATCGCCGGGGCCGTTGGAGAGGAAGATACCGTCAGGATTTTTTGCCAACACCTCTTGGGCGGTGGCGGTGGAGCTGACTACATCGACTTCGAATCCCGCTTGGCGCAGGCGGCGAAGGATGTTGAATTTCAAACCAAAATCATAAGCGACGATGCGGTGGCGCACGGGTGGGAGCTCTTGGTAGGGGCCTGGCTTGCCAGTCGAATTATTGGGTAAAATCCACTCGCGGGATTCCGCCGTCCAGGCGTAGCCGGTGGCCGTGGAGACTTCCTTGACGTAGTCCATGCCAGCCATCGTGGGCGAGGCTTTCGCAGCGGCGACGGCTGCATCTGCATCCAGCTCGGTGGTGACGCAGGCGCGCATGGCTCCGAGCGAGCGCAAGTGCTTGGTGAGTGCCCGGGTATCGATGCCCTCGATACCGAGAATTTTGTGCTCTGCGAGGTAGGCAGAAAGTGGCTGGGCGGAGCGCCAATTCGACGGGACTTCGCAAAGCTCACCGATGACAAAGGCGCGAATGTGGGGGCCGCTGGATTCAGCATCCTCCGCATTGATCCCGTAGTTTCCAATCTGCGGATAGGTCATCGCGACGATTTGGCCGCGGTAAGACGGATCAGTGATCACCTCCTGATATCCCGTCATGGAGGTGTTAAAACAAATTTCACCAGTAGTGGTTCCGGAGGCTCCGAAGGCAGTTCCTTCAAAACAGCGTCCATCTTCAAGGGCTAGAATGGCAGTAGTCGGCACGGCGGCGGCAGGCTAGGCAACCATCTTACCCGATGCAAGAGAATGCTCACTCTTTGTCCCGGCTATCGATGAGAATGGTGACGGGGCCATCGTTGATGAGGGAAATTTTCATGTCCGCGCCGAAGATTCCGCGGCCGATGGGCTTGGATAGCGGGACTTCCAGCGCTGCGCAGAATTGCTCGTAGAGTGGCTCGGAGATGACTGGGGCTGCAGCGCGGAGGAAGGACGGACGATTGCCCTTTTTGGTGGAGGCGTGGAGGGTGAATTGACTGACGACGATCACTTCGCCCGCGATTTCCGTCACCGACAAATTCATTTTTCCATCGGCATCGGAAAAAAGCCGCATTTTAGCGATTTTACCACAAAGCCATGCAATATCTTCAGCCCCATCACCCTCTTCGATGCCGAGCAGAATCAAAAGACCGGGGCCGATTTTGGCGACGATCTCACCCTTGATCGTGACGGAAGATTCAAGAACTCGTTGGATGACGGCGCGCATAAAGTTGTTCACATAAAAATCACAAGTTGCTGTGATTGCCAAATACTTCTCCCAAGCTGCATCTTTCCTCACCTTCATGCCCGACGAACAAAAAGTGACTCCTTTCAAGAAAACCGCGGATCTCCAACAAGGGGCTGCTGCGGTGGACGATGTGACCCGCGCCCTGCCACACGCCCTCGGGCCGGAGAAGAGTTTGCTCTCATCGATGCTGCAAGACCCGCAGGAATACATCGGGGTGGCCATCGAGGAAAAGTTGACCCAAGAGCACTTTTATCTCCCGTCCCACGCGACGTTGTTTGGATTTCTCATCGAGCTTTTCGAGGGTGGCCATGCCGTGGAGCTAGTGTCGCTGGTCCAGAGACTGCTGGATCGTGGTCTGTTGGATCGGGTGGGTGGACCGTCTTCGCTGACGGATCTTTACACCTACGCGCCCAGTCCGGGCCATTTCAGGCACCACTTGCAGCATGTGAAGGACAAGTTTGTGCTGCGGTCCATCATTCAGAATTCCAACGAAGCCATAGCCCAAGCTTACGATGCGCCGGACGAAGTTTCCGCCCTCCTGGACTCGGTGGAAGCAAAGGTGCTGGCGATCCGCGAGGGCTCGGAAACCAACAAACTACCCACGATCAAGCAATCCGTGGCGGAGGTCATCGAGCAATTCCAAGCGCTCATCGCCGGGGAAAAAGGTGCACAAGGGATCACCACGGGATTCGAGCAGCTGGACCGGATGAGCAGTGGCTTGAAGCCGGGGGAAATGTTCGTGGTCGCGGCCCGTCCATCGATGGGGAAAACCTCGTTCATGATGAACATTGTGGAGCACATCTGCATGGATCAGCAAAAGCCCTCGATGGTTTTTTCCTGTGAAATGAGCGCATTTCAGATCGTCCAACGTCTGGTTTTTTCCCGCTCGAAGTTTGCTATGAGCCAGCTTTCCCGCGGCTACACTCCCACCAAGGGCGATTTGCAACGGATCCAGCGCGCAGCCTTGGAGACCTCCGCAGCCAAGCTGTTTCTCGATGATACGCCCGGTATTTCCATCAACGAGCTTCGCGCGAAAGCCCGCCGTAAGAAGCGTGATGAAGACATCCAGTTCATCGCCATCGATTACTTGCAATTGATGAAATCCCGGACCAAGCAGGCGGAAAATTCACGTGAGCGTGAAATCGCCGAGATCTCCGCCGGGATCAAGAGCCTGGCCAAAGAGTTGGCCATCCCCATCCTCATTCTCGCCCAGCTCAACCGTGGGCCGGAAAGCCGGACAGGTAAAAACGTCGGCGTGCCCCGGATGTCGGACCTGCGGGAATCCGGATCCATCGAGCAAGACGCGGACATGGTAGGCCTACTCTATCGCACGGCCTATTACGCTGAGGATGCCGAGGAGAAAGAGCAAAAAGCTGGCGAAGCAGAGTTGGTGCTGGCAAAAAATCGAAATGGCGAGACTGGCCACATTCCGCTCACGTTCATCGCGGATCTGATGCGCTTCGAGACAGGTGCCCCTGCGCGTGAGGGCGAGGGCTGAGGCGGCAGGGCCTTGCTCCTCGAGGGACAAAATGGCCAGACCCTCGAGGTTATTCCTCTGCCGGGGCCTTGGGTAGTTTTTCGACCTCTTCGAGCAGATTGACAATATCGACGCCGCGGCTGGCTGAAGAATCGTGCTGGAACCGGAGAACGGGAGTGGATTTGAGAACCACCCGTTTCATCACCTTCGCTTGGATAGAGCCGTGCTCTTTGTTGAGTTTGGAAATCACTGGGCCGGCATCTCCGCCTAGCACGCTGGTCCAGACTTTGCCCTCTTTGAGATCTTGCGTCACTTCCACTTCGCTGACGGTGACGAGTAGATTTTTCCACTCATAATCTTTCTGCAAAATCGCACCGATTTCCCGGCGGAGTAGCTCATTCACACGATCAAGACGGCGGGACATAATTTTTAGAGTAAAAAGCGATCAGAAACAGCTCACCGGGCACTCTCTCAAAGCGTTTGTGGCACTTTATCGAGTTTGTAACACTCGATGATATCGCCTTCCAGGTATTCATTGAAGTCACCAAGACGGATGCCGCATTCGAAGTTCGTGCGGACCTCCTCGACCTCGTCCTTGAAGCGGCGGAGAGTGGACATGCGACCATCGAATACCGGCACGCCCTCGCGCACGACCCGAGCGTGGGCCTTGCGATGGACGCGACCATCGGTGATGAAGCAGCCAGCCACGCGACCGCGATTGAGCTTGAAGATCTGGCGGACCTCTGCGTGGCCGATGACGGTCTCGCGGGTGAGTGGCTCCAGCAGACCGAGCATGGCCTCGCGGACTTGATCGATGAGTTCGTAAACAACCGAGTAGAGTTTAATTTCCACGTTCGAAGCCTTGGCGGATTTGACGGCCTTGGCCTCCACCTTGACGTTGAAGCCGAGGATGATGGCATCTGTGGATGAGGCGTAAGCGACGTCTGACTCAGTGATCGGGCCGGCGGATGCGGTGATGAATGAGGACTCGACCTTGGCAGACTCGATGGCGAGCACAGCCTTTTTGATGGCCTCCACGGAGCCTTGCACATCGCACTTGAGGATGAGCTTGAGCTGCGCCTTGCCAGCACCATCGCGGACCATCGAGTAGAGGTCCTGCATCCGGTTCCGGTGCTGCGGCTTGAGACGTGTGAGACGCTGTGATTCCTGACGCTCACTGGAGAGGGCTTTGGCTTCTCGCTCGGTCTTCATCTCGGTGAGGTGATCTCCCACATTTGGAAGTTCCTCAAAACCAATGACTTCTACCGGCATGCCGGGGTGGGCGGACTTTACAGCCACACCACGGTCATTGATGAGTGAGCGGACTTTACCTGCGTAAGGGCCGCAAATGAAGGGGGTGCCGACCTTGAGGGTGCCGGACTCGATGATGACGGTGGCGGTGGTGCCGCGGCCGGGAACCACACGGGCCTCGATGACGGCCGCGCGGGCGGTGGATTTCGGATTGGCCTTGAGCTCGAGAACCTCGGCTTGAAGGGCCATGAGATCGAGGAGATCGTCCATTCCTTTACCAGTGATGGCGGAAACTTCGGCAAACTCGGTATCTCCACCGAAGTCGGTGGTTTGGAGGCCATTCTCTGCAAGCTGGGATTTCACCCGCTCCACGTTGGCGGAGGGGAGATCGCACTTATTAATGGCGACGATGATGGTTTTTTTGGCCTTCTTTGCGTGTTTGATGGCCTCCAGTGTCTGGGGCATGATGCCATCATTGGCGGCGACGACGAGGATGATAATGTCCGTGATGTCCGCGCCGCGAGCGCGCATGTCTGAGAAAATGGCGTGGCCAGGAGTATCGAGAAACGTGATTTCCTGATCTTGGTGCATGACCTGGTAAGCACCGATGTGCTGGGTGATGCCACCCGCTTCTCCGGCGGTGATTTTGGTCTTGCGAAGATAATCGAGAAGAGAGGTTTTCCCGTGATCGACGTGGCCCATGATGGTGATGATGGGCGGGCGATTGATGAGAAGATCCTTGGGTTCCTCGATGGGGAGCTCGGGTTCTTTGATGACTTCCTCGATCTTGTGGACGCCCTTGTCCTTATCGCGCTTTTCACGCTCGAAGGTGAATCCATGGATTTCACAAACTTTGGCCGCGATCTCGGGTTCCAACGGCTGATTCGGAGCTGGGAAAACTCCGATTTTGATCAGGTCCGCCATGATGTTGAACGGCTTGAGCCCGAGGCGGGCAGCAAGTTCGCTAACGAGAATCGGCGGCTTGATGACGATCAACTTGGGATCATCTGAGATGATTTCTTCCTCCTCGACGACGGCGGAAGCATCGGAGGTGGGCACTTCCGCAGGCGCTGGGGCGGCGTCGATCGCAGCCTGATTGGCGATTGCTTCGTCCTGATCCAGCAGCTTGGAAATGGTGCCGAGGACCGCTTTCTCAGTGCGGGCAGTCTTGCGGACCTTCGGTTTTTTCTCCTCTGCGAAGAGATCCAAAGCATTCGCCTTTTTAGCATCCAGGGCGCTGGGCTGAGGTGGGAGCACCTCGGATTCCTTGCGCTGGCGCTCGCGGCGCGATGGCTTCGGGGCGGCTTCGAGGAGATCGAGCACCTTGGATTTTTTAGGAGAGCTATCGCTTTTTTCGGGCATCCGGCTAGTCTGGAGAGTTGGAGAAACGGGTGGAGTGAGGATAATTTTAGGAAAATGTTAGTCGTTTGAGACGGCGGTTGAGGATCCGCTGACAATTCCGTGGGCACGGACGAGAATGGCTTCTGCGGCTTCCTCAGTGATGCTGAGAGCAGCGGCGATGTAGTCGGCCGGCATGTCGATGACCATCTCTGGATTAAAGCCACCCGCAAGGGTGAGCTTGCCAGCAAGTTCATCGGTGATGCCAAGTTGATCGGCGAGGGTGTGGGCCGCACCGCCGATTTTTTCTTTAAATTGTTCTTCCTTGGACTCATCCCGGCGGACTTGGACATCCCAGCCCATGAGGCGGGATGATAGGCGGGCGTTCTGGCCCTTACGACCGATGGCCTTGCTGAGATCAATTTCATCAACAGTCACATGGACGCTGCGGTTTTCCTGATCGACGACGATGGAGCGGAGTTCGGCAGGCTTGAGCGCCTCGCGGACAAGCTCGGCGGGATCATCGCTCCAGCGGATGATATCGACCTTCTCGTTATTGAGTTCGCGGACGATGTTTTTGACTCGGGCACCGCGCATGCCGACGCAGGCTCCCACAGGATCTACCTTGGGATCGATGCTCCAGACGGCGACTTTGGTGCGGAAACCAGCTTCGCGAGCGATCGCGCGGATTTCCACCGTGCGGTCTGAAATTTCGTTCACTTCCGCTTCAAAGAGGCGGCGGACAAAGTTCGGGTGGCTGCGTGAAAGAATGATTTCCGGGCCACGGCCATCGTTCTCGACGGCGAGGACGTAGGCGCGGATGCGATCACCGATGTTGTAATCCTCACCTTGGACACGCTCGCGATTGGGCATGATGCCTTCGAATTTTCCGAGATCGACCATGACGTCATTACGCTCAAAGCGGCGGACGGTGCCGGAAACGACATCTCCAGCGCGGTCTTTAAATTCCTCGTAGATCATTTCCTTCTCCGCTTGGCGGAGGCGCTGCATCATCGTCTGCTTGGCAGTCTGCACGGCGATGCGACCGAAGTCCTTGGGCGTGACGTTGAATTCCTGGATATCACCCACCACAGCGGCTGGGTCTTTCTTCATCGCAGTGGTCAGCGGGACTTGGTTGAAATGATCCGTATGGTCTTCATTAGCGACGACGTTGAGGGAGGCAAAAATGCGGGTTTCACCCTTCTTGGTATTGACCTCCGCACGCAGGGTCTCGATGGCTTCGGCGCCGGGAACCATTTTACGATATGCAGAAATGAAGGCAAATTCGAGCGCGGCGACGATTTTATCGCGGTCGATGCCTTTTTCTTTTTCGTAATATTCGATGAGGGCGACGATATCGTTAGTCATGGCGGCGGTGGATACAGAAGCTGCTGATGTCTGGAGACGGAAAAGAGTGGGTGCAAAGACCCACTCCTTACTTTCGTCAGAAGCTGTGCGCTCAGTTTTAGAGCGATAATATAAGACTTGCAAGCCGAAACTGGCGTTTGGCTTTTCGCTGGGCAGGGTCGCGGGGGATTTGGCGGCTGGAATTCCTCAACTAGGGGTGGGTGCGCGAGTGTGACGACGGACCTCGAAGGTGGGGTGGATTTCTAAAATCTCTGAGTAGGAGAACACACTTCCAAATTCCGGAAAATAGGTGTCTCCGGGGTGCTCTTCGGACACATGACTGATGAGTAGCCCATCCAGGCTATCCATGAATGCGGCGTAAATTTCCGCACCACCGATGATGAATATTTCCCCGTCCAGCCCGGGCAGGCTCCCGATTGCCTCGGGGGAATGGATAACTTCCACGCCCGCTGCGGACCATCCGGAATCCCGGGTGAGCACTATATTGCGGCGTTTTGGCAGCGGGCGGCCGATGGATTCGTAAGTTTTCCGCCCCATGACGATGGGATGGCCCGATGTGGTACGTTTGAAAAATGCGAGGTCTTCTGGCAAATGCCACGGTAACTTACCATCCCGGCCGATCACTCGGGCAGGTGTCATCGCGACTACGGCTGTGAGAATTAGGCTCATGATTTCAAATCGCCACAGGTGCTTTGATGTGGGGATGCGCCTCGTAATTTTCCAAACGAATATCCTCGAAGGTAAATTGATCCAATTCCTTGATTTCCGGGTTCAGCCAGAGTTTCGGCAGTGGCAGCGGCTCGCGGCTGAGCTGGAGTTTCGTCTGCTCCAGATGATTCGAATAGAGGTGCAAATCGCCGAACGTATGGACGAAATCCCGCGCCTCGTAACCACAGACGTGTGCGACCATCTGCGTGAGCAGCGCGTAGGATGCGATATTAAATGGAACCCCTAGGAAAAGATCCGCGCTGCGCTGGTAGAGCTGGCAGGAAAGTCCGGGCAGGCCGCCTGACTTGGCTTCGTGAACGTAGAATTGGAATAATAAATGGCACGGCGGTAGCGCCATTTGATGGATTTGCCCCACATTCCAGGCAGAGACGATGTGGCGGCGCGAGTGGGGATTTCCTAACAAGCCATCGGTGAGTAGGCGGATCTGGTCCACTGTCCGGCCCTCCGGCGTGGGCCATGAGCGCCATTGTTTACCGTACACCGGGCCCAGCTCGCCCTCGGCATCCGCCCATTCATCCCAGATGGTGACACCATTTTCCCTTAAATATCGAGTATTCGTCTCGCCGCGCAGGAACCATAACAGCTCGTGGATGATGGAGCGTAAGTGCAGCTTCTTGGTCGTCACGCAGGGGAAGCCCTCGCGCAGATCGTAGCGCACTTGCCTGCCGAAAACTGAGATGGTCCCCGTGCCGGTGCGGTCCGAGCGCGACTCACCATTTTCGAGCACATCGCGCATCAAATCGAGATAGACCTTCACCCCGCGAATCAAGCCACAGCTCGCTGACTCTCCGCAACAAGGAAACTCGCGATTGCTGAATTTCTCACTTCGGTTCCTCGGCTAGCCACGCATCCATTCCTCCCGCCACATTTTTCACGCGAGTGAAGCCATTTTCCAACAAATACTCCACCGCCCGGGCAGAGCGCCCGCCCGCCTTGCAATGGACGAGGATTTCCTGATCGCGCGGCAAGCTTTCCAGATGCTCGGGCAATGTTTTCAGAGGAATCAAGCGTGCCTGACCGATGTGGGCGACAGCGTGTTCCTCCGGCTCGCGGACGTCGATGAGAAGGCTGGTGAAATTTCCAGCGAGGATTTCACGCAGTTCGGCAGTGGTGATGGTGTCCATGGTTGTGTCAGAAATGGCGCATGCAGAGGATGCTTCGGTTTCGTTATTCGAGATTGAGAAAATTTCAGGAACATCTCCACAGAGCCGGCAGCATGCATCCCGGCGCAACGTGAGACTGCGGAAGCTACTAGTAAGCCCATCATACACCGTGAGTTTCCCTAACGGAACCTGCCCGGTGCCGAGGATCAGCTTGATCGCTTCCATTGCTTGCAGCGAGCCGATGATGCCCGGCAAGACTCCCAATACTCCAGCTTCTTGGCAGGATGGGACACTCCCCGCAGGTGGCATCTGTGGCATCAAGCAGCGGAAACACGGCCCACCCAAGTGCGGCGCGAAGACTCCCGTCTGGCCTTGAAAGCGGTGAATCGCGCCATACACCAGTGGCTTGCGGAGGAAAAACGCGGTATCATTTGTTAAAAATCGCGTCGGAAAATTGTCAGAACCATCTACGATGATGTCGTATCTGCGGGCGATTTCCATCGCATTCGCAGGAGTCAAGCGCACGGGATGTTGCTCGATCCGGACATGCGGGTTCACCTCTCGCAAGCGGGCTGCCGCGCTCTCTAACTTCGGTTTCCCGATCCACGATTCCCCGTGAAGAATCTGCCGTTGGAGATTTGAAACATCCACCACATCCGCATCCACCATCCCCAGTCTGGCTACACCCGCTGCGGCGAGATAGAGCGCAGCAGGCGACCCCAGTGCTCCCGCTCCGATGAGCAGGACAGCAGCGTTTTTCAAACGAACTTGTCCCTCCATCCCTACTTGTGGAATGATCAAATGGCGTGAATAGCGGAGTGCCTCCGCTGCTGAAAGTCCGTGCTCCATCGCGCCGGAAGCTTGGAACGGAATCGCCAGAAGACCAAAGGAGAAAACGATTTTATCTCATCATAAGCATGCTACACTACCGCCATGGCTGAAGTTCTTTCCACTTTCAAACTCCGCCCCGGAGACGCTGCGCCGGATTTTTCGCTACCGGATGCCCACGGGACGCTATTCACCCGCGCCGAGGTGGCCGGGCCGCATGGGCTGGTGGTCGTCTTCGCCTGCAATCATTGTCCATACGTCATTCACTTGGCAGCGCCGCTGGCAGAGCTCGCCCGCGAATTTAAGGGACAAGGAGTTCACACCGTGGCCATCAATTCGAACGACATCACACAATACCCCCAAGACGGGCCGGAGCCGATGAAGCAATTCGCGGCAGAATACCACTGGGATTTTCCCTACCTGCTCGATGAGTCACAAAACATCGCCAAGGCCTACGATGCCGTATGCACCCCGGATTTTTTCCTTTTCGATGGCGATGGCAAACTTTTCTACGCCGGCCAATTCGACGACTCCCGGCCACGCAGCGGCATCCCCGCACACGGTGGTGATCTGCAAGAAGCCGTCCGCCGTATGCTTGCTGGCGAGCAACCACTCGCGCGGCCTTATCCCAGCAGTGGCTGTAACATCAAGTGGAAACCGGGAAATGATGATTTATGAAACGTAAATATCTATCATTTCCTAGCTAGATATTCCCGCGAACCTTTTACATACTTTTCTGCCCAGCTCTTAACTTTCGCCTGCTCATTCAGCGAGAGCGTACGCACCACTTTTCCCGGTGATCCCAGCACCAACGAGCCCGGCGGAATCACTGTCCCGCCTGTCACCAGCGCGCCTGCCCCGATGATCGAGCGCTCACCGATCACCGCACCATCCAGCACAATCGCGCCCATGCCGATGAGTACCTCGTCCTTCACCGTGCAGGCGTGTAAAATCGCAGAGTGCCCCACCGTCACCAGCTCACCCACATAGCAGCCGTAGTCATCCGCTAGATGGATCACTACATTATCCTGCACGTTCGAGCGAGGGCCGATGACGATCTCGTTGATATCGCCGCGCAACGTCGCATGATACCAAATACTCGCCTGCTCACCCACAGTCACCCGCCCGATCACATCCGCGCTCGCGGCGATGAATGCGCTCTCATGAATCTTCGGGGCATACCCCGCAATCGTTTCAATGGCCATGCCCAAGGCTAGCCATACCGCGCCTCCGATCAATCATTTCCTACGTTAGAGGCGATTAAATCAAGGCGCGTAAAACACTTCTACCAGCGGGGTGCAGCAGGGAGAATTGTCGGCATTTACCTCCATCAGCTCGGCCATCGAGTCCCACCATTTTTTCACGATCGGATGGGATGGGAGTAAATCCGCAGTATTCTCCGCCGCTTGTCTTTGGAAGGCAAACAATGTGTGTGTCTCCTCATCAAGGTGAATCGAGTAATCCGAAATGCCAGCGGCTGTAAGGAGCGCGGAAAGCTCAGGCCAAATGTCATCATGCCGCCGCTTATACTCAGCCTCGAATCCCGGCTTCAATTTCATTTTAAATGCAACTCGTTTCATCATGATATAAGAAAAACAGGTTCTCTAAATGTTAGATAGATTATTCGTATTTGTAAACTGGAGACAACGACCGGGGTCAGTCCTGAATGGCACTAACTTAACGTGCTTTTGGGATTTCCGAGAGTGGTTTGCGTCGCCGGATCCCAGGAACCGTTTCAAGAATTGAAGTTTGGGTGATTTCCCTCATTTCCCTTACTATTTCCTCAACTTGCTTGTGATTTTCGA
>JBGSUW010000090.1:0-10945 GCA_041753275.1 Akkermansiaceae bacterium
GTCGGAGTTGGTATTGTTGTTGTTTTGCATAAGCCCCACGACCATGACAGCCAACCCCGCAACCTTCTACCTTTCATTGACGCCCTGCCACATCACCGGCCAAGCAAGCAGCCTGCCCGCGCAGCGGCTTAGTTCAACAAGGCAAGATAATGAAACGCTCCCATTTCGAGGTGTTTTTCTGACCATTCATCACCTGTTCGTTGCAACCGGGAGCGCAAGACCTTCTCCAATCCCGGATCAGGCACATAACTGAGAAAGGAAATGGCGTGCTGGGCCAGCACCGGATCGCCATTTCCGATAATTCCCGCGAGAAGCTCTTTCGCCATCGCGCAACGCACACTCAGATGCTTAGGCTTGAGAACGGTGGAAAGGTCGAGTCGCACGTTTTGCATGTTCTCCATGTGCGCTTTGATCCGGGACACTTCGGGGCAGATGCGTCGATAGCTGCTTTTCCTTGCACTGGGGCGGATTCTTCTGTGGCTGAGAGATGACGGAAGGTCGCCGCCATGACCAAAAAGCTGAGAATTTTTAAGTTGTAAAAGCGGTTCCTTATGCGGCGCGGATAGATTTTCATCAAAGATGAAAAACATGGCACCTTCGTTAACGCGATGTTAGCGGTGCGTTGCTGAATGATAGCGACATATTGCGCTTTGCGCCAAATTTAATGACACCGGCGGCCCAGCGAAAAAGAAGCTGATGTAGGTCGTTGCGCTAGAAAGAATGACACCCGGATGAAAACACTTACCGGGATCATGAGTCAGAAAAGGAAATTTTCACCATCCAAGCAGGCTAGCGACCGCGGTGCGCAGGGCGGCCTCCAAAACTGCTGCTTCTGGGTGGGAGATGGGAATGCTGACCTTCCGTAAGGATTTATCCACTGCATCTTGGCGGGAAATCGATGCCATGAACGGCGCGCGATCCGGATCGTCCCGCAAGGTGAGTTCGAAGGCACTGCTGGCTTTCTCAGATTGGTGAAATAGCTTCGCCTGTGGCATCCTACCTTGGAGGACAGCGAGGGCAGCGCCTATATCGCTGAGACCCCACTTCATGGTGATTTTATGATCCCAATCGAATTGTTTTTCCCCGCTTTGGGCAGCGGCATCGACGAAAATAGCGCCTTTGGAGCGATTCAGGCTGAAGCGGATGACTCCGCCGCTGCCACGTGAATTGGGTTTGTAGATCGCATAATCCGGCGTGCGCTCCGGTGGGGAGGTTTCTTGACGCAATGCGGGGGAGGATTCAATAATGCTACTTTTCATAGGATGTGCTGGCTTGGTGGTGCACATCTGAACATATCGTTAAAAAATCACAAGGAAAATTTGTTCTTATGAACACTTTTATTTCGGGTGCGCGTCGTCTAGGTTAGACGCTCGCAACTTCCGATGATCTTACAGACAAATCCTGCGAAAAAGCACATCTAGCGGGAGCTGCATCCCGATGTAGAAGTCACCAAATTCGCCGTAACGCGCGGTGACTTCGTCAAAGCGCATCTCATAGACGATGGATTTGATATTGATGGTGTCTTTAGCCAGTAGAGTGACGCCCCATTCGTATTCATCGAGGCCGGTGGAACCAGTGATGAGTTGAAGAATACGGCCGGAGTAGGTGCGGCCGACTTTGGCGTGACCGGCCATGAGCTTGCGGCGGGTTTCGTAATCGAGCGCATACCAATTGTCCGGGCCATTGCGGCGCTTGGACATCGGGTAGAAGCAAATCACCGGCCAATCTGGCAATACTGGGTAAAGGCGGTGTTGCAGGTAATGGGCCATGCGCTCGTCGAATTCCTTGAGCGCTGCATCGTATTCCGGGGTGCCTTCGCTGAGGGATTTCTCACCAACCAAGGTTTCCGCAGCGTATTGCTCACGGGTGGTGGTGTATTCGGAGCCTTCCGTCTGCGATAGATATGAATAGACTGGGCTGAGAATCTCCGGGCCGAGTGATAGGCTGAGTTGCTTTTCGTAACTATTGGCAACTTGCAAATCCGGCGTGAGAAGCATGAAGCCGAGGTCTGCCTTGGGAGTGGCGATGGAAAAAATGAGAAGGTGAGTGTCTGGCGTCGCTCGGATTTCTTGGACCAGTTCGGTGAGGCGGGTTTTGGCATGGCGCTTTTCTTCGTCGCTGTAGAGCGACCACTGGGCATGGTCCACATGATAAAACAAGTGCATGACGTGCCAACCTTCACGAGGCACGAGCGGGGTGATTTCCTGATTAGACATAAGAACGGAAAGTCAGTAGCGGTCTGTGGAGATATTGATTTGGAACAGTTCTTTGAAAGCCTCCGGCGGAGAGTTTGTAGATGGGGCCTCACTCACTTGCACGGTCCATGGCTTGCTTTCTCCAGTGCGATAGGCGGCGTGCATGCCCGCATCGTCGAATCCTGCGGTGGCAGGAATTTCAAGACTTTCCCCTGCGTTGATCATGCGAGTCTGGACATCGCCGACGAGTTCCCCATCTTGATTACGGAACACCACCCGGAGTGCGCCATTTCCTGTATTTGCAGCAAATTTGATGGCGGGGAGGAAGACGGTTCCGCGCTGGAACTTATCTGGATTGTCTCCAGTCGTGATGGGTGCGCGCCAGTAGGTAGAGGCGGACTTGATCTCAAGATGCTCCCCTTTGATTGGGAAATCATTCTCCATCACCCGCTTGGATTCGGTAGGAAGTCCATAAATCGAAAACAGAAGGAAGCCGCCACCGCCCAAGATGAGCACAATGAAGAGACCGATAAGGCCAAAGCGCTCGAGCTTGGACATTGAAGTAATAGGCTTTGCAAGCGTTTGTAAAACTTCCTTGGTCGGCATCGCAGGCGGCGGCATCGCTTCAGCCTCCGGCTTGGATTCCGCAACTTCGTCCACCTCACCAAGCTCGGGTTCGTCCGGCTGAGCACTGGCTGGAGTTGGTGAAATTGACTCGAGTTCGGGTTTTGGCAAGTCGGCAGAGGTGGAAATTTCCCTCACTTCCTCAATCTCCTCGGACTTAGGCTCGGTGATGTCATCGTCATCCCAGTGATCGAGATCATCGAATTCGATACCAACTGTGGATGGCACTTTCACAATGGGCTGACCGCTTGACTTGGACTGGTGCCGTGAGGGGATGACTGACAACTTATCGACTTTTCTAGGATGTTTCAGGTCAGCAGCGGCTGACTCTTTCGGAAGCTTTTCCACCTCAAGTGAGCGTTGCAAAGGATCTTTGCTTTCCGCCCCGGGTGAGACGGACGGTGTGAGGCCGGGGCCCTCTTCGTCCAAGGTCCAGAGATCTTGCTCGGTATTGACCTTGCCAATATTTGCAAGCGTGGGCCGCGGCGTGAGTGGAAGACCTAACTCATCGGACGAGGGAGAGGGAGGCTGGGCAATTACAGGCATCGCCTTCGCCTTTGGGCGCTTACCACGATTAGTTGGAGATGACGGTTCTTTAGGCATAATAGGGCGTAGGATGGTTCTAGCCGGAGGAAATGAAAATGACCAGTGCGAAAGCCAAATGCCAATATCTGAAAAATCAAGTTGCATCTCAGCCCGCACGGGGCCATCCAAGTGCATCCGAATTTCCTGCAATCATGGCTGACCGCGAAGACAAAAACATCGAGAACACCCCCGGCAAATTCTATGTGGACAGCCAGTGCATCGACTGCGATCTGTGCCGCGAGACTGCTCCGAGTAACTTTACCCGTGCTGAAGACGAAGGTTACTCCTACGTTTACAAGCAGCCGGAGACTGACGAGGAGGCCGAACAATGCCGCGAGGCCATGGATGGCTGCCCTGTGGAAGCCATCGGCGAAGACGGTGTGGAATAGCCACAGACTAGAATGAAAAGGAAGCAGCCGCCCGGCAGAATCCGCGAGGAAATTCTGCGGGAATGGCGCGGTGGCGATGAGCCGGCCGACCTCAACGCGGGCATTCATCAAGCAGCGGATTTCATTGCCGCGATCCTGCGGGCCGCCGGGGCTGAAGATGGACTCCATGAAGACCAAGTGAAAGCGACTTGGAAAGATCTCGCCGGAGATTTCATCGCCCGCCACACTGAGCCGGTCTCTGTCAAAGGCGGGCACTTGGTCCTGCGTGTTACCCAGCCGGCCTTGCGATTTCAGCTGGAGCAAATGAAGCCGATGTTGTTCACCCGCATTCGTGCCCAGCTTGGGGAAACTCGGATTAAATCCATAAAATTCACTCTCGGATGATATTCGCCCTTCTCTAGTCACATTTCCTGCGCCAAGCATCTTCACATGTTTCGCAATTTGATTTTCGATTGGTCCGGCACCCTCGTCGATGATCTCGGCCCGGTGATCGAGGCCACCAACGCAGTTTTGGGAACCTATCAAATTGCGCCATTGGACCGGGAGGCGTTCCGCAGAAGCTTCCGGCTGCCCTACTCGGATTTCTATGCCGAGCTGTTGCCTCACATTTCATTAGTAGAACTGGAAGGACATTTTCGCCCGGCATTCGATGCCGCCGTCACCCCCGTCACGGTTCTTCCTCATGCCCGCGAGAAGCTGGAATGGTGCACCGCGCTGGGCATCCGCTGCTTCGTCCTGACCTCGATGGATTCTTTGGCTTTTGAAAAACAACTCGATGAATTCAAACTCCGCCACCACTTCGAGGCCACCTACTCGGGCATCCTCGATAAGCGCGAAGTCATCCACCAAATTCTCGCAAACCATGCTCTCGTTCCCAGCGAGACCGCCTTTGTCGGAGACATGATTCACGATGTCGAGACGGCCCGCCATGGTGGAGTCTCCTCCATCGCCGTGCTCACTGGCTACAATCACGCGGAAATCCTCGCGGCCGTGCGTCCGGATCTCACGGTTCCAGACCTCGGGGTGCTGCGGAATTTACTGGATCGCCGCCGCTCTGTCACCCGGCCGATCGCCACAGTGGGCGCACTGATCCATGATGGCGCTGGGAAAATTCTGATGATCCGCACTCACAAGTGGGGCCACCGCTGGGGCATCCCAGGGGGGAAAATCGAACGCGGCGAGACTTCCATCGCCGCTCTCCACCGCGAGATTCTGGAGGAAACAGCGCTCCTGCTTGAGGACGTGCAATTTGTGCTTGTGCAAGATTCCATCGACTCGCCCGAGTTCATGCGCCCGGAACATTTCCTCCTGCTCAACTACACTGCCCGCGCCCTTCCCGGCACCGTCTGCCTCAATGATGAGGCCGAGGAATTTCTCTGGTTTACTCCAGCGCAAGCCCTCGAGCTCGATTTGAATCAAGCCACTCGCGCCCTCATCATCGAAGTCATGGCCCGCGGCATGATCCCTCTTTAAACTCTCTATCCAATGTCTGATTCCATCGAAATCCGCCGTTTAAAAGTCACCACCCACATCGGCGTGCCTGTTGAGGAACGGGCAGAACCGCAACAACTTCTCATCACGGTGAAAATGACACCGCAGGAAAATTTTGATGGTCTCGCGGATGAAATTTCACGGACCATTGATTACTATGCGGTCGCACTGGAAATCGAGGCCCTCGCTTCCTCCAGGCCGCGCCATCTCATCGAGACCTTGGCCACGGACATCGCCAGCCACTTATTAGACCGCCATCCTCTGACTCAAGTGCTCGTGAGAATCGAGAAGCACATACTTCCAAATACCGAGTGCGTGGCGGTGGAAATCCAACGCTCCCGGCTCTAACACGGCCCGCCGGTTTTTGCGAACACCAGCCCGGTGCGAGACGGGGTGTAGATCTTGATCTTTCCTTCCGCAGAAACCGGGTAATTGAAGTAGTGATCGACCCGCCCATGGCCACCGGTTTCTACCAGATCTGAATCGAACACCAGCTCGCGCGTTTCTGTTCCCGGCACCTCGATCGCGTAATCGAAAACGGAATTCCCGACCGAGAAATTAAACACAAAGATGAGATTTCCCCGCTCCGCCACTAGGATTTTCTGCTCATGATCGATGAACATTTGCTGCGCAGGCGGCTTATCTAACAAATCATAGTCTTTCGCAAAATTCATCAACTGCCGGTCAAAGTCAGCAAGCCAGCCATATTTTAAATCAGGATGATCCCTAAGCGACCACTGGCGGCGGCAGTAGTGATAAGACCAATCATTGCCCTCACGAGGGAAATCCAACCATTCCGGATGGCCGAATTCATTCCCCATGAAGGTGAGGAAACCTTCCCCACCCAATACCAAGGTCACCATCCGGATGAGCTTATGCAAGGCGATGCCGCGCTCGATGATGGGATGTCCATCCTCTTTGCGCATGTGCCAGTACATCTCCTTGTCCATCAGCCAGAAGGCGAGCGTCTTGTCGCCCACCAGCGCTTGGTCATGGCTTTCCGCGTAGGCGATGGTGGCCTCGCCATAACGGCGGTTCGCCAGCACGCCCCATAGCTCATCGAGATCCCAATCTTCATCGCGGCTATGTTTGAGCAGCTTGATCCAATAGTCCGGAATGCCCATGGCGAGGCGATAGCAAAATCCAATCCCGCCGTCCGCGATCGGCCGGCAGAGGCCCGGCATGCCAGACATATCTTCACCGATTGCGATGGCTCCGGGCTTGATTTCGTGGATCAATTGGTTCGCCAATTTCAAATAAAGGATTGCATCATCATCCGCATCCTCGCCGAAGTAATCATCATAGCTGCCAAACGATTTCAAACCGCGCGAGTGATACAACATCGAAGTCACCCCATCGAAGCGGAAGCCATCGAAGCGGAATTCCTCCAGCCAGTAACGGATGTTTGATAAAAGGAACTGCCTCACTTCCGGGCGGCCATAATCGAAGCATTTCGAGTCCCATTCCGGATGATCTCCGAGCGGGCCATGATGGAAATACTGGTGGCCGGAGCCATCGAAATCATTGAGTCCTTCCGCGATGTTTTTAACCGCATGGGAATGCACCACATCCAGCAAAACCGCCAGCCCGAGTCCGTGCGCTGTATCGATCAGATATTTCAAATCCTCCGGCGTGCCGAAGCGCGAACAGGGCGCGAAGAATGAAGAAACGTGGTAACCGAATGAGCCGTAATAGGGATGCTCCTGCACCGCCATCAGCTGCACGGTATTGTAGCCACCCTCGGCCACTCGTGGCAAAATGGCATCCGCAAATTCCCGGTAAGTGTGGACCCTTGCCTCCTCGCCACCCATGCCCACATGCGATTCATAAATCAGCGGGGCCGAGAGCGTGGCCGGATCAAATTCATGTTTCCAAACAAACGGCGAAGGAGGATTCCAAATCTGGCCGGAGAAATCATGCGTCGTGGGATCTTGCACCGCACGCCGGATGCACGCTGGAAGCCTGTCGCGCCGCGAGCCATCTGCACCCACGATGTGGAGCTTCACCTTCTGCCCATGGGCCAGCGCTGCCTCTGGGAGTTCGAGCTGCCAGATGCCATGATTCGCAAGCGTAAGCGGGTGGGCCTCACGATTCCATTGATTGAAATCGCCGATTAAAAAAACAGCCTGCGCGGCAGGTGCCCACTCGCGCACCGTCCAAGTGCGGCTGCTCGGATGGAAATGGATTCCCACAAATTGATGGTTCGAGGCATAAGCAGTAAGGGAACCACAGCGTCGCTTGATCTCCGCGCACTCCGCAGTGAATTGCTCCATCCGGCGCTCAATGGCCGGCTGATGAGGCTCAAGCCATGGATCATCCAACACCAATTTCGGTTTCTCATTCATCAGGCTCCAGATTGACCATCACAGCCATTCTGGCAAAGCGAAATCGACCAAATTTTGAGCGATTTTTTGGTAACTACTAGGGCCTTCGTGGCTGGCTACTTGGCATTCAATCACTTATGAGTGTGCGGGAAGGAATCACCCTCCAACTTACAAGCGCTAGGAATGAAGCTGAAATAGTAAAAAACGGATGTTACGAGAACGTCACCTTGTAACTTATTTAAAATTAACAAGTTACACCATGCAAAGGAAGGTGCTGATCAGGATATTTCGGCTTGCCGTATCAAAATTGTGGTCAAGTTTTAAAAACTTTTTCCCGTGGAACGCTTGTGGAATCGGGGTGAAAACTTTGAATGATTAGAGAGCCGCAAAAAGATTTTCCCGCCGAGCCAATCGCACTCCATGCTCTGCCCCTCACCCCTCAACCGGACTTCTAGGAGCCGGTGTGGAATGCACGAATCAACAACTTTCAAAAATATTAAAATCAATATGGAATCTGAGGATTTGGAGCTGCGAGAGACCGCGGAAGATGCGACGCTTCAAGTCCATGATGGGCGGGATTGGGATCACGTTTGTGAGGCATTGCGTGTGATGGTGAGTGCGGATGCCTTCCAGCGTTGGTTCGGTGCCGCGCGTTGGCTAGGCGTGGAGGATGGAGTCGGCTCACTCACGGTGCCTGGAGAAATCCATCAAGTCTGGATCGAGACAAATTACCTCCCGGAGCTAACGATGGCCGTTAGCCGGATCTATGAAGAGGTCCGGGAAGTGCGCGTCTCGGTGGGTGAGAGTCCGGCTGCGGAGAAGGAAGGAAGTTCCAATTTTTTCCCGAATTCACCCCTTGGCACCGCGAGATCCGCCGTGCTGGATGGCGAGGCGCTTGAGAGAAGAGTGAAAAGCACAGGACTCAATTCAGCGTGCACGTTTGATCGCTTCGTCGTGGGAGCAAATAGCCAGTTCGCCCATGCTGCTTGTGAAGCGGTGGCCAAAAAATCCGGGATCGGCTACAATCCGTTGTTCATCCACGGCGGCCCCGGCTTAGGAAAGACCCACTTGATGCAGGCCATCGGCCACGAACTTCTTCGCAGCCAGCCAGGCACCCGAGTGATCTATCTCACTTGTGAAAAATTTACCAATGAATTCATCGATGCGATCCGCCGTGGTGACATCGAAAAATTCCGCCGTCGCTACCGCAGCTCGGATGTTCTATTAATCGACGATGTGCAATTTCTCGCTGGCAAAGAACGCTCGCAGGAAGAATTTTTCCACACCTTCAATACGTTGCTAGATGGACGCAACCAAGTGGTGCTCACCTGTGATCGACCTGCCTGTGAGATCAAAAATCTCGAACCCCGGCTGATTTCCCGCTTCGAGTGCGGGCTCACCGTGGAACTCCAAGCGCCTGAAATGGAAACCCGCCTGGCCATTTTAAAGAAAAAATCGCTGGATTGGAAAGTCCGCGTGGATGAATCCATCCTGCTCTTTCTTGCGGAAAAAATTCGCACCAACGTCCGCCGCCTCGAAGGTGCCCTGATGCGGGTGGCGACCTATGCCTCGCTCGCCGGCGAGAGCGTGCGACTGGAAAAAATCGAGCCGCTACTGCGCGATTTAATCCGTGAGGAAGACAGCCGCCAAGTCACCATCGATGATATTCAGAAAGCCGTCGCCGAGCATTACGACCTCCGACTCGCGGATATGACGAGCCGCCGCCGCCCTGCCAGCATCGCCTTTCCCCGCCAGATTGCGATGTTTCTCAGCCGTTCGCTCACCAAGGGCTCGCTCATGGAGATCGGTGAAGCCTTCGGCGGGCGCGATCATGGCACCGTCATCCATGCCTGCAAAAAGATTGCGGAAAGAATCGAAGACGAGCCCGGTTTGAAAGACTCCATTGCAAGGATTCAATCTCAATTGCGCCGCTAGCTCTCAGATCATTTAAGGAAACTTCACAGAAGTCTTGCCAAGGCGCGACGAAAGCGGAAACTCAACGCGATCCAAATCCGTTTTATCATCCATGAAGTTTCGTATCTCTAAGGAAGCCTTTCTCGACGGACTCCAAAAAGTCCAACACGTCGTCAGCTCGCGTACCACCCTTCCTATCTTATCCAACGTCTTGCTCGTGGCCAAAGATGGTCGCATTCAGTTTACGACCACGGATTTGGATGTTGGCATTACCGGTTCGGTCGAAGCTCAGATCGAAAAAGAGGGATCTACCACACTTCCTGCCAAGCGGATCGTCAGCATCATCCGTGAGCTTCCAGCCAGCGAGGTGGAAGTCTCCGTGGATGGAAAGAATCACGCCTCCATCCGTTGTGGCCCGTCATTTTTCAAAATCATCGGTCTGGGGGAAGCTGAGTTCCCACCGCTGCCGGATTTTGAAGGCGCTAAAATTTTCAAAATCCCCCAAGCCACCCTCCGCGATGGTCTAAAAAAGACATCCTACGCCATCTCCACCGATGAGACACGCTACGTCCTCAACGGCATTTTCACCTCCTTCCGCGATGGTAAAATGACCTTGGTCGCCACCGATGGCCGCCGACTCGCCATGGTCGATGCCGATTTGGAATTCCCCGCCTCCCATGAGACGGACGTGATCATTCCCACCAAGGCCGTCCAAGAACTCCAGCGCCTCCTCGGAGAAGCGGGCGAAGTCATCGTCAAACTCAGCGATAGCCAAATCTCTTTCACCGTCGGCGATAGCCTGCTCGTCAGCAAACTCATCGAGGGGAACTACCCGAACTACCGCCAAGTCATCCCCGGAGATAGTAACGAACGCGTCGTAATCTCCCGCGAGGCCTTGCTGGAAACCGTCCGCCGTGTTTCCCTGCTATCGTCGGATAAATCAAATTCAGTCAAACTCGTCTTCAGCGAGAATCACATCGAGGTCACCGCGAATTCGCCAGACGTCGGTGAAGCCCAAGAATCGATGGACGTCATCTACCAAGGCCCACCGATGCAGATCGCCTTCAATCCTGACTTCCTCCAAGCCCCGCTCCGCGCCTTGGACACCGATAATATTTACATCGATCTCATCGACGAAATGAGCCCTGGCGTGCTCCGCATCGAAGGCACCTTCCTCTACGTGCTCATGCCGATGCGCGTGACCAACTAAGCCACCGGCCACAACTTAAAAAACCTCCAATCCGGATCCCGGGTTGGAGGTTTTTGTTGAGAGATTCAAAGAAATCGCATCTCGAAAATCATCAAGCGAGCGCCAAAAGCTTCGCCTTCAATTGTTCTTTGGTCACACTGGCGCCCACGATCTGGTCCTTCACTTCACCATTCTTGAAAAATAGCAGCAGTGGGATGGACCGCACGTTGTATT
>JBGSUW010000091.1:0-16710 GCA_041753275.1 Akkermansiaceae bacterium
TTTGCTCTGGGGTGTAGCGCAGGCGGCCAATCTGATCCGTCTTTAAGAGAGATTCATTCATAAGTGTCATAGATTCGTGAACTATGACACTTATGAATACACGAGCCATCAACTTCAGGCGGCGCTATGGACTACGCTTACGATTCTGGCTCGCTCAAGTGGAACGAAGATTTGAGATTAAGGAGCGAGAATGCGAGGCGTTTCACACATTGATGCGGACGAGTGGCGAAATGTTTCACGGCTTCACCGCCGCGTGGTGGGAATGGCGTTAGACAGAAAACATGGGAGAGCAGGGATTTTCCCATCCTCTTAAAAAGGTTCTCTGTGCAACGATCAAAAAGGTCATGGATCTTTTTGAGCGTTCAGTTCGATGGCTCGCTCGTTCCAGAGACGTTCTTATTACAGAGCACGAAGCTTTTTCTTTTTGATAATTTCGATTGCGGAGGACACTCGTAGGGATAAACTCCTCCCGACTGCTGTGTCCGACTAATTTGGTAGCTGGCCCGAACCGATATGATTGAACCGGGATCACTTTCCAATGGACGATGTCACGCCTTATCAGGAAGACGGAAATCCAATGGACGATCCCACCTATTGAGTTAACGGAACGTGGCTCACAGCGCCAAGGACGGCACAGCGGTTTTTTATTTTCTTTTGGAGGATGGCGGGCATCGTCTCGCGCATGATGCGCTTTGCGGTGTTGGGAAGTGGGAGTGGGGGGAATGCGGCAGTCGTGGAATGCGGCGGGCTGCGGCTGATGATTGATGCGGGACTTAGTTCCAAGCAGTTGGTGTTGCGGCTATGGCAGCTAGGGATCGACCCCGCGGCACTGGATGGCATTTTGCTCACGCATGAGCACGGCGACCATGTCCGGGGCTTGAAGGTTTTTCTCAAACAATACTCGGTGCCGGTCTATGCCACGGGTGCCACTGCACGGGTGGTGCGCGAGCTGGGCATCGTGGGAGGGAAGTGGAAGCTGTTCGAAGCAGGTCAGAGTTTCTTGCTGGGCGGGGCGAAAATCGAACCTTTCGCAATCCAGCATGATGCGGTGGATCCGGTAGGATTTGTAGTGGGGGATGGGATCAGGCGTTTTGGGTTTCTCTCGGACGCGGGATTTGTCACTCGCAGCATGACGGAGCGGCTGCGTGGCTTGCGTGGGATGTTCGTAGAGGCAAATTACGATGTGGATCTGCTGGAGGCGGACACCAAGCGGCCGTGGGCGATCAAGCAGCGGATCAGTTCGCGGCATGGGCATCTTTCAAACGAGCAGGTGGCGGAGTTGGTGGGGGAGATCGCCCACAGTGGTCTAGGGCCGGTGGTGTTGGGTCATCTAAGTTCGGATTGTAATTGCCCGGAGCTCATTCTCACCCGGCTCCGTGATTGCCTGGCGCTTGCAGGCCATGGTCATGTGGGGCTGCACTGTGCCGGCCAGCATGAACCTACGGCGTGGTTTGATTTGTAAAAGCTGTGCTGGAACAATTCTATTCCTTGATGATCGGGAAGCCTGCTGCGGGATTGAGCTTCAGCGGTGGCTCGATGGAAATCGTATTTTTATCCGTCACCTGGTAGGCACCGTAAGCGATGGGGATCACGGTCAGAAGAAGCACTGGATCATCGCCGCTGATCACCTTGGCAGCGTGGACCACAGCGGCACAGTTCGGTGATTTTTTGACCGTGAGAATATCGCCTTTTTTGAAAACTTCTGGAGAGGTAGGCTGTGCCGTGGGGAAGAGATACTCGATGAAAACGGGGTAGGGCATCGCCTTGGTGAAATCGTCCGGCTTCACCAAGGCCTGGGCCCGGACGACGAGCCCTTGGGAGATGAAGTCCTTGGAAGTGAGCGCCCTCACATCGGTAATTTGGTAATCGCCCTCGATGTAGGTCAGAAGCAGGGATCGCTCGAAGTTCATGAGATAGTTCCGCATCAAGAGTGAGTTGACGCGGGCAAGCTTATCCACCGGTAGCCCGAAATACTGCCTGTAAAGCTCAGGCGGGGCGAAGGCGTTGCCATTGGGAACATCAAGCACGGTGTAGCGTTTCAAAACCGGCAGGCGCTTGAGTTTTTCCAGAATTTCGTAATTTCGCGGGATTTCCGGATTTCCAAACACATGTAGGCAGACGAACCAGCTTACAATCGCAAAGCACAGAGCCAGTGCATTCGCGAGCAGCCACCAAAAGTAAGCCGGGCGGCCGGGGACGATTTCTTCGATTTTACGGGCCACGATGGTTGGCTAGTAGTCAGGGTGTGCCGCAAGCTTCGCCATCCTCCAACGCTTGGCCCGGAGGATCGTTCGAAGTTTCAAACGAAGTTCCGCAGCCACACGAGCGCACGGCTTGAGGGTTGATGATTTTAAAACCGGCATCCGTGAGATCATCCGAGAAATCAATTTCGCAGCCACTGAGTTTTTCCAAACTATCTGCCGCGATGATCACCCGCGCGCCGCCGGACTCGATGATGGCATCGCCCGTCTCGGGTTCGGCGACTTTCATTTCATATTGCCAGCCCGCACAGCCACCACGGCTTACACCGAGGCGGAGGCCGGAGGTGGCGGATTGCGCACGGTTTGCGAGCAAGCTCGTCAGTTCTATGGTGGCTTTGGGAGTGAGTGAAATCATCGGCGAGGCGGAAGCATAGCGGCGTTTTGCGAGATTTGAAACTTCAATTCCAGATAGAACGCAAAGTGTTGAAAAGCATTTGGGTTTTCGAGATCGACTCCACCCGCAGCGGCACCAAGGAAAAAGGACTTGACGTGCCATCCAATGGCCCTTTCATTCCGCCCCGCCGCAATTTTTCGCTGTGCCCCTAGGCTAGTTGAATTGTATCCATCTGTCAGAGTTCGCAATTTTCCATTCATGTCATCTTCCAAACCTGCTCCAAAGAAACCCGTCGTAACAGTCAAGACACCGGCCAAGGATTCCGCACCGCTGAAGAGTCAGGAAAATGCCAGTAAGCCAGCCGCGATTGAGAAGCCGGTGGTCAAAGTGCCTCCCGTCAAAGCACCGGCCAAAGAAACCAAAAAACCCGCGGTGACGACTCCGGCGAAGGTGGCGGAAAAAGCCGCTGCCAAGGCGCCTGTCAAAGCAAAGCCCGTAGCAGCGGAGAAAACCAAAGAGCCTGCAAAGGCTGCCACGGCAAACCCTAAGAAACCTTCTAAAGAGTCTGCAAAATCCGGTGAGACCAAGGCCACGATCAAGGCTGCCGAATCGAACAAGCGCCGGATTGATACTCCTGAGATTCAGGAAAAAATCCGAGAACTCATCAAACTTGCGAAAGAGCAGGACTATCTCACCTACGACGACATTAATGAAATTCTGCCAAACGACCTCGTCGATCCCGATGACGTCGAGGCGATCATGGAGCGGCTGCGGAACATGGAGTTCGACATCATCGATGCCTCCGAGGTGGACCGCTACAAGGACAAGAAGCGCGATGAGGGCGATGGCGAAGAGGAGGATATCAAGGCCGACCAAAAGCTCGATATCCTGGACGATCCTGTGCGGATGTATCTCAAGCAAATGGGTCAAGTCCCGTTGCTGACACGCGAGCAGGAAGTGGAAATTTCCAAACGCATCGAAGACGCGGAAATCGAAGTTGCCCGCCACTTGCAGCTATTCGGGTTCGTGACGGATTCCTACTTGGACTTGGCTGATAAGTTGAATAAAGGCAAAGAGCGGTTTGACCGGGTGATCCTCGACAAGAAAATCGAATCGCGTGAGCGCTACATGAAGGGCTTGCCGAAACTTTGTGATCAGCTCAAACAGCTCCATCAAGAGAACGATGATCTCTTTCGCCAGCTTTCCGTAAAAAACCCTCGCAGCAAGAAGAAGCTTGAAGAGGAGTTTAATAAAAACATTCAGACTCTCAACCGCGTTTATACTCGCTTCTATTATAAGCAAAAGGTCGTCGAAGATTTTTGCGAGCAGGTGGATGAGTATATGCAGAAGTTTTGGAAATACAGCCGTAAGCTGCAGACCGATCCTGACGATAAGGAATTCATCACCAAACTTCGCGAAGTCCAACAACGCACTTGGCATACCACCGAGACCTTCGAAGGCGCGAATAAGCAACTCCGCCACTGGCTCAAGGAAGCGCTCAAAGCGAAAACTGAGATGGTGGAAGCCAACCTTCGTTTGGTGATCTCCATTGCGAAAAAATACACCAACCGTGGCCTCTCATTCCTCGACCTGATTCAAGAAGGCAACATGGGTCTGATGAAGGCGGTAGAGAAATTTGAATATCGCCGAGGTTATAAATTTTCTACCTACGCCACATGGTGGATCCGACAAGCGATCACTCGCTCGATCGCAGACCAAGCGCGGACCATCCGCATCCCGGTCCACATGATCGAGACCATCAACAAGCTGATGCGGGTGCAGAAACAACTCGTCCAAGAATACGGCCGCGAGCCATCACCCGAAGAAATCGCGGAGGAAATCCATCTCCCCGTGGAGCGGGTGCGCGCCGTGCTGAAAATGGCACAGCAGCCAATCTCACTCCAAGCGCCAGTGGGGGATTCGGATGATACGTCATTCGGCGATTTCATCGAAGATAAGGCAGCCGATAATCCGATGGAGGAGGCCGGCTTCTCGATGCTCAAGGACAAGATCAAGGACGTGCTCGATACTCTCACAGAGCGTGAGCGCGAGGTGCTTGAGCAACGCTTCGGACTCAAAGATGGCTACAGCCGCACACTTGAAGAAGTGGGTCGCCAGTTCCAAGTTACTCGCGAGCGAATTCGTCAGATCGAAGCGAAGGCATTACGGAAAATGCGCCACCCGACTCGTATTCGTAAGCTGGAAGGCTTTATCGAGCTTCCAGGCGCATAGAACCAAGCGTGTGCTTCGGACTAATCTTGATCGGCTCCCTTGACAGAGAGGCGCGTCGCACGCAGCGTTTCGTCACGCCATGGAGACACCAGAAGAATATACCAAGATCGAATCGGTATTCGTGAGGCATCGCAACGCCCTGCTTTTACGCGGGCAGTTCACTCCAATTTACACCGATTACTATCTTCACTTGATGGAGCACAATGTGCGCCCGCCGGGGGAGTTAGATCAAATGCTCAAAGACACGCTGGCGATGCTGGCACTTCACCTCGTCGCTCGGCCATGGGCGGAGACGATCGCGTGGACGGTAAATCTGCGGGCACCCAGGATTAATTTGTTCGTCACGGGAAGTTCCTATGAGCGGGCAATTACCGGCCGGATCTTCACCGAAGACGTGCGCGAACCAGATCGAAATTTTTTCTATTCCCAGACGATTGCCGCAGAGGCTGGCAAGCCACGCACTTCGACGTTGGAAATCGAAGGTAAAGACCCGATTGCCTGGATCTCTCAGTTTTACGACCAATCCGAGCAACGACCTGCGCGGGCATTCCGCTTGGATGATGAAAATTTCGTGCTCATCGCAGCCCAGCCGGGTTGTGACCTTACATGGCTGGAATCCCTGGACCAAGCGGCTGTCGAAAAGATTCCAGAAACCGAGGAGACGAATGTATTAGAAACGCGGTTTTTCCGATTCCATTGCGGCTGTGATTTGGAAAAAATCCTGCCGATTCTAGGTGGTTGGAAAGAGAAGCCGGATGCCTTGTTTGAAGGAGAAGATTTCATCTCCATTCAGTGTCCCCGTTGCGCGGCAAAATATCGCGTCACGAGAGATATGATCTAAGCCAGAGGGGCTATTTGATTTCCATTCCACTTTTGAGCCACACCCACTTGGTAACCAATCCCTCTTTGATGAAGGCTTTCGCTTGAATGGTTTTTTTGCCAAAAATAGTTTCGGCAGTGTAGGAGGCGAGACCAGTCTGGTGAATTTCGCCATCGACGGTTTCATCCTCGGTCGGCTCCCATTTGATGACCTGATCAAAGGTGAATTCCTTGATGGCTCCGGTGCGAACGCTCGTTTTCATCGCCTCCACCGGATCGGCACTGGGGGTGAGCGCTGGGGCAGAAGGCGGCGACGGCGGAGCCTCTTCTACCTCTTTCTCAGGCAGCGTGGCGGTAGCGGCGGGTTCAGGTGGAGCATCTGCAAGCGTAGGTTCCGGTGCTGAAAAATCGTCCTCTAGCGAGTTTTCCGGCTCGCTGGGAGGTGCGGGCGGTTGGTCGAGTGCTGGCTCAGTTGCGGTTTCCACGACTACTGCCGGACGCGGTGCCATCGTCTCAGGGCTAGGTGAGGCTGATGAGGTGGCGGGAAGTGTAAGCTGAGGCCGCAATTGTGGTTCTAGAGTGTAGCCAAAGTATCCAGCTACCAGAACGCCGAGAAGATTGATGAACTGCTTCATGTCAGGTGAATCATGAAGATGACAGGGTGAAAATGGAAAGCAATTTCGCGATCGACTCAACGAGGGTTTTCAAGTTCCAGATGAGCGAGGGCCTTATCAAAGCTGGCATTGGCAAGGAAGTGGCGAAGTTGCGCATCCACTTCATTGCGATGAGCCATTGTCCATTGGGAAATTTTTTCCGAAACATCTTTCAAAGCCTCAAGATGAGAATTCGCATCGCGATCTCTCCAAGAATGGTCGGCGATGATTGTGAGGCGCTGTCTTAGAAGTGAAGTGAGTTCGGCTTTCATTGGTGGCTGATAGGATCGTATGAAAGCTTTTACATCACAGCGATTTTTTTATCTCAAGCGATACACAATTTTGGAGACCGGTTCATTCCCCGAAGATCATTGTCTTGTGGTTAAAAAAGGAGGTGATGCGATTGGAAGAAATACCACCAGATTGAAACTCCAGCTCATTTCATCAACAAATCACAGAATCTACTGGCAACTAAAAGGAGATCAATTCAGTTACTTTTCATACCCGTCTATCTGAGGGCGGTGCTCCCGCACGGTGTCGGTAGTGGAATCCTCAAGGCATATCTTTTAAAAACATCAAACAAACGGCAGCGGTCCAGGCGAACCCTTTATCACAAAGCCCCGCACCGGTCAGTGCGTCGAAATTTTCGCGGAACCCGTGCTGCTCACACAGTTCACAGAAATCCAGCATCGTTTGAGTTGCCTCGTCCGGTCGATCATTCAGCCGCAACATTTCCACCACTTGATAGGTGGACGGAGCCCAGATCGGGCCCAGCCAATAACCATTCGATTGGTAGAACGGGCTGTGCGGACTCTCCGTGGCAAAACCATATTGGGTGCGGAAGCGGCCAGGTTCTAAAAGCCCATCGAGCAGCGGCTTGGAAATCCGGAGTGGTAAACTCGATCCCAGCAGCAGCGGCCAGAACTGGCGTAGGCAATCTCCCTGCGGACCGAGGGCGTGGCTGCCGGACTGGGGCGCGATGAAGTGATCTTCCCGCCACGAATGGGCGATCAATCGGTCGAGCAAAAGTGCGGCTGATGCGCTCCAGCGCTCCGCATCCGCCGGCTGCCCGAGGCGGGTGGCGAGCATGGCAAGCGCTTGCTGTTGCTGCACCAAATAGATGGAGAGATCGACGGCTTCACAGGGCACGCCGCCGCAGCAAAGTGAGTCATTGTCCCAGCCGGATTCGCAGCCGTGATTGTATTGCGCGATGCCATCGTGGTCATCGTCGCGATGGGTGAGCCACCAATTCGTCCAGCGCTCGAGTGCGTGATAGGCGCGCCGCAGATCGGCTTCGGGCGGTGAGGCGTATTGAAGGATGGTATTCAAGGCCCAGCCGTGGACCGGCGGCTTGGTCATGGCGTATTCGCGTCCCGCATCCGTGAACAAGTCCGGCAGCATGCCTTCTTCCGTCTGGTGGACAAAGGGCAACCACCATTGCTCCCAAGCCTGGCGGGGGTGCGACCGCGCAAACGCGAGCGCGACGAAGCAGTGATCCCAGCTCCAGATGCCGGTGAGCGCGTTTTGAGACATCATCACAGCCGGGTATTCGTAATAGCCACCCCGCGGTGCGGTGTTTGACCAAAGCACAAAAGCCGCACGCAGCGCAAGACCAGCCCAGCGGGCGGGAAATTCACCAAAAGCGGCGAACCAGGCCGTAAACTCCGCCGCCGTCTCTGTGGTGATCGTATCGAAAGCAAGCCGCTCGGTGGGTGCCACCCATGTGGATTCAAATTCAGTCAATTCCAACTCGGCCTCGCCACTGAGACGCAGTTGAGCTGGTGCGGTGTCGCTCTTGCCGGGAACAAACGGAGCGTAGCCGATCATCTTCCCTTGTAGCATGGTGGCCATGACGCGAGTGCGTGCGGCATTGAGATTGAGGTGCCAGCGCCCGGGTTCGCATTCGAATGACGACGAGTAAGGTTGATCGTGAACAGAAACGAGCAGGGTGGCTTCCCCGCGCAAACGCACTCGTAAGGTAGAGGTGCCATCCAGTGCAAACTCCGCCTCGCCATGAGCGCTCGTCAACCGCACGGAGCCGACCGATACAGTCAATTCCGCTGGCAGCGGCTGACCTTCGTGCTCCAACTCCAGACACAGCAGCGTGCGGTGGACCACGGCGCCGCGAGAGGTGCGGAGATAGAGGATGGAATCGCCGGTTTCCGCATGGGTGGACAGACCCAGCCAATGCATCTGGCGACTGAAGGGTGCATCAGCAATATTTAGCTCGGTGGCGAAGTAAGGTGCTGGCATGGGTAGCAATTCGGACATGATCATGAAAAAAATTGGCACGCGAGACTTGATGCTCGCGTGCCATTGATAGGATTCCTCAATCTGAAACTCAAGCTTGGCTGCGGCGGCGCTTGAACGCCAACAATCCACCCGCACCCAGTAGGAGCAAGGAGGACGGCTCAGGGATTGGAGTGGCTGAGGCGAAAGTGGTGCCGATGCGGAATTCGTCGAAATCAGCGGTGCCGCCGTTAAACGCAGCGATACCGATACGATCGGCTGTGAAGTTCACACCGCTCGCTGCGGTTTTGAATAACCCGTCTGTATTCACGTCACTACCAGGATCGGCACCACCCAGAGCGCTAGTGCTGGGATTCACCAAAAATTCGATAAGGTCGGAATTAGGCGATGCGGAAAGTGTGAGCTTCATCACATAGAGCATCGTGGTGTTTTGAGTGTAGGGATAGTTGCCTGGCGCAAAAACATCGGGTCCCTCGAGCGCGTTAATGGTCCATGCGCTGCCAAAGCCGTTAGGACCGGCTTTGATGATGCGCGCGGAGTCACTCACGGTGCCATCGTAAATTTCCACCGCGGAAAAGCCACCCGACGGAGTGCCGGATGATTGCAGCCAACTGAAGTAGAATGTTCCGGCCGTGCCTGCCGTGAATGGGGTCGCGAAGTTGTATTGCCCGCGCCCGGGTCCAGCATTTGTTCCGATCCTAGCACCTGCACCGGTGGTCTCAAGCGTTGAGTAGCTCAGTGCGAAAGCGGTATTCGATTGGGAAGGGTTGCTGCCAGACCAACTGCCGGTAAAACCCAGTGATCCAGGAGTATTTACTTGGTCAAGGTAGCCGCTGAAGTCATCGTTGGTGGCCGAATAAGGAGGCGTTGCAAAGCCCTCGTAGGCAATGAGTGCGGCGTTAGCGGAGATGGTCAGACCTGCGAGAGCGGTCCCGGTGAGGAGAAGCGGCAGGAGGTTTTTTTTGTGGCGCATAATGTTAGTAATTTGGATTGTTTGTTTGTCGTTGGCAGAAGCTCTCGTGCAAGGGCTTCATTCGTCAGCAGATTAGTAAGCACCCGCAACTGAGCAAGAAGGTTGGTGGTTATCGTTAACCTATGTGGGTGGCTCTCTTACTTGTGAAGCGGGTCTGGCTGTAATAATGTCCGGAAAATCCATGGCTTCTTCCTCATCTCCGCGTCCTTCCATCCGCCAGATCGCCGAGCTTGCTGGTGTTTCCTCCGCTACGGTATCATTGTCGCTCAAGCATCATCCGCGGATCTCCGAGGCCACACGCCAGCGCATTGCGAACATCGCGAAGGAGATCGGTTACTCGCCGAACGCAGAGCTCTCGCAAGTGATGCATTCAACCCGCAAGCACCATCCCGATAAGCCGGTGATCGCGCTTGTCACTGACCATCAAGCTCCCTCGCCTTGGAAAACCCAGATCCACCTGAAGTGGTTTTACGAGGCGGTGACGGAACGTGCTGATGAGTTGGGCTATCAGATCGAGGAATTCTGGCTCAAGGCACCGGGCATGAACGCGAAGCGGCTTAGCCAGATATTCCGCGCCCGGAACACGGCTGGATTGATCGTTCCGCCGCTGTTTTCCTGTCCGGGCAAACGCCTGCCGTTTTCAGTGGAGGGCTTGGCGGTCGCGGTCTGTGGGCGGGTGTTCTGGAAGCCGGAGCTCCATCGCGTGCAAGTGGACCACCTCTACAACACCATGCTGGCGTTGAAGGAACTGCGCAAACTCGGCTATAAACGCATCGGGATCGCCACCTTTTACGGAGTTGAAAAAATCCATGGTCACGAGATTGGAAGTGCTTACGCTTATTATTATTGCAGCCACCTTTTGAAGACCTTCATCCCGCCCTTCCACACTGAAAGCGGCGCTGAAGAATCGTTTTGGAGATGGTTTGAAGAATTTCAGCCGGATGTGGTCGTGAGCAGCGATCCGGCCTTGGGTGTGCTATTCAAGGCTCGTGGAATTCGGGTGCCGGAAGATATTGGGTTTGCCAGTTTAGGAGAAGTTTCCGAAATGGGCGATACTTCCGGCATCGACATCAATGCCCGAGCCGCAGACCGCGCTTTGGTGGATATTGTGGTTTCACAAATCGTGAACCACGAGCGCGGGGTGCCGAAGTTTCCCCACGCTACCACTTTCGAAGGGCTGTGGAAGGCCGGTGGAACTCTGCGCAAACAATAGTGACCGCGCAGCTCAGATCATCAGCCGAATCCCATCAGGCGCATCACCACCGTGACCACGCCGGTGATCGCAGCCATACCACCCACGATGATCAGGAAAATATAGATGAGGTGGCGCCGAGTCACCGCGAACGTGCTGATAGGCTGGCTGTAAGCCTCCAAAATCCGCGCCCTGAGCTGCTGCCCGCCGGGCACCAGTGGAATCCGATAGGTAATAGGCACCGGGGGACCGTAGCGCTTGTAAATGCGTTCATGGAATTCAACCCGCTCCACCGGACCGTGGATCCTGACGTTGGTTTCAAATGGATAGAACTCTTCGCCTAGCAGCATGCTGGTACGGGTGACGACGATCTCGACACCCGCCGCGCCGGGCTGCTGGTCGAGATTTGCGCAGTTGGCATGGACGCCTTTGATTTTGTCCCACTCCTTGCTTTGCTGGCGGAATCTTTCCCAGTGCGTAGGATCGATGGTCCAGCGCGCGATGATCCCTTTGCCAGCCTTCAGCCGGGCATAACGGCGCGCTGCATTCCAACAAAAGAAGAGCCAGACCCCGCCGAACGTGACACCCACCAGACCGCCCATCAGCAGATTGAATCGCAGTGTGAATCCCTTCCCTGCATCCGGCATGGCCCCTCCGACCAGGAGCGCGACTACCGCAGCCGCGACGAGAATCGCTGCGCGGTTTCGATGTTTTGCCGGATGAACCATCGCTATTGAAGACAGCAGAAATTCCGCGCGAAGTAAACTGATAACAAGAACAGAAGCATTCAACTCCAGGCCGACCTTCGCAGGGGAGATTCAGATCGCTTCCGCCCGGATCATCGCTTGGCATCCTGCTCGAGTTGCGGGGGCCGCCTCACGTTGGATTTACAATTCCGTCGTGGGTGAGAGTGCTAAATTTGATTTGAAGCCAATTGGATTTCTCTTGCTCCAAAAGCAGAGTAGTCGAAGGGACTACAAGAGATGACAATGACTTGCAGTCCTCTGGTTGCTGCGAGATCCAGCATCCGCTGGAGAGATTGGACGCGTTGCGGATCGGTGTAGGCGAAGGCATCGTCGAAGAGAACCGGCAGGCATCCGTCGTGATCGGCGGCTAGTATTTCTGCCAAGGCGAGGCGGGCTGCGGCGGCCACCTGTTCTTTGGCTCCACCGCTGAGTGATGAGAATCCGAAGGCGGGATGGCCGGGTCTGCTGAGTTCAATTCCTTCGATGCCCGAATCATTGAGATTCATCCGGATCTCCGCGCCGGCTCCGAACAGGCATTGAAGATATCCGGTAATCCTATCGGAGAGCGGCTCGACCAGAGAGCGGTCGATCGCTTCCCGGGATGAACAGAAAAGCTGATGGAGCTTGGCGATTGCTTGCGCACGACGTTGCTCGGAAATGAAAAGTTCATTGGCAGCCTCGCGCCGTGCCAGGGCATTTCGCAAATCGGCCTCGGGATCGCTGGTCCCGTCGAGGGTGAGCCGATCGCGTGCGATGAATAGCTGGGTGGTGGCTTCACGGAGTTTGAGCTCCTGCTGGCTGATGGCGCGAGTGAAGCGCTCCAGATCCGCAGTGAGCGTATCCGGGGCGAGGATGGCAAGGGATTTCTGAATCGCTACGAATGAGGCATCGGCTTCCTTTTCGGCCTCTTTGGCTTTGATCATTGCTTGTTCTCGGGAGGCACCATCTCCGTGGGTTTGTTCGAGAACCTTGATACTGGTTTCCAGATCCCGGAGGGATTCACGGGCGGTGGTGATCTGCTCGTGGTGAGCTTGAAGTGCTCGGGCAGCTTCCACGCTGTGCTTGCGAAATTGCTCAATGCGTTGTTGCTCGGCAGCTTCTTTCAATTCCGCAGATGAGAGCGCTTCCTTGCACGTTGCAAGCTGTTTGCGAGCCTCGGTGATAGTGGTGGGAGTGGAATTTTTCAAATGATCGTCCAGCAATTCCATCCGGCGGGTGATCTCCGCTTGGATTGCTTCCAGTTCCTCGGCTGCGTTTGATAGCTCAGAGGTAAGGTTTCCACCTCCAAGCGAATTTAAAATTTCCGTGAGGCGATCAATTTGCTGCTCGAAGGATTGGCGTTGTTCAAGGACAGCGGAGGCATGCTCCAGATCACGTAGTGTGAAAGATGCGAGAGTAGAAGATAGTGCTTCTTTTGCTTTCTCTAACTGGGTGCGGGAATCTGCTAGCGAACTACCTCCGCCGGGACGAATTTGGAGGCGCGTGCCGTCGCCCACGACGATCTCGCCGACATCGGTCAGGATGTGGGATTCGCCAGGTGTAATGGGTTTCCCATCAAGGGTGACGGTGTCAACTGTTCTAATAATCTCGATGCCAGTAGCCATTGCAGCCAGCGTTGCTTGAGCGTTGCTAAGGTTGCGCTCGAGTTTCCTGAGCCGGGTGAGGTCCGGCGCAGTGAGAACCGGGAGCGGAGAAAGATTGGCGCGTAGCGTCGCGAGTTCTGCGCTGATTTTCCCGGCCTTGGTGGCGCGGTCGTTTAGGATCTGATGGGCGGCGGCTTTTTCATACGAAGAAACGACTGCCGCGGTGAAATCGTGAAACAACCGGGCATGGCGCAAGGTAGTTGATGCCTGCCGCAGTGAGGTATTGGCTTCTTGGCTGGCGGTGCGTGCCTTGGCCTCGGTTAGGGTGAGATTCGCGAGTGTTTCTTCGGCAGGAGCCAGATTTTTGCGGGAATGTGCAGCTTGCGATTGAAATTTACCAATCGTCTCATCGTCCTTGGCAAGTTGCTGGCAATGCCCGGTGGCGGCTTCCAAAGTGCGAAGTTTGATTTGCTGCTCGCCCCTGATTTCCGCGACCTGACTGAGTTTCTTGTCAGTAAGGGACCGCTGTTCGCGAAGAGACGGGAGTATCGCTTCGGTTTCTGCAATTTCCCGTTCTGCCCGGGAGTGATCATCGATGGCCTGTGTGAGGCGGGTGGCGGCTTCCTTTGCCTTTTCGAGGTGAGCCTTGGCTTCAGTGAGCTGGATTTTGGCGATTTCGGGTTTCGATCCGGACTTTGGTTTTCCGGTGGCGGTGAAGAGTTCGTTGTAGGTCTCCGCGATCCGCTCGGCAGCGCGCTGGTCCGCCGCAGACTGCATGACTGCTGAAATACCGTCCTTTTGGAGCCGCTGGACCAATGTGTCCTTGTGGGTAGAGGCATGCTTCGAAGGGTCTTCGCCGGATTGACCTTGCCAGACCCAGAGGTGAGCCCAAAGCGATGGTAATTGAGTGGCTGCTCCCCGTCCGCCGACGCCTTCGGTTCCAAGAAGCTCGGACAACTTCGCCTCTGCCTCATCATCGCGTAAGACGGTTCCGCCTTTTCCAGTCAGGCGTGTGCTGCCTTTGGCTCCGGCAAATCGCTTTTCCACCTCCCAAGTGGCACCTGCTGATTCGAACGCCAGGGTGACTTCCGGGTCACCGTGATGGAGGGTGGAGACCATCTCTTTTTGGATGCTGCCACCGGTCTTGGCTCGCAGGAACAGAGCGCGGTGGGCGGCCTCCGCGAGAGTGCTTTTCCCACATTCATTCGGGCCGCCGATTAGATTGCGCGAGGGATCAAAAGTGACTGAAATTTCTCCGTGGATGCGGTAGTTTCTAACAGTGAGTGACAGCAGGCGCATTGGGTGAGGAGAGGCTTTTTCAATCGGAAAATCAGGCGAGCGTCGCGTGGAGTTCGCGGAGGGCGAGGCGTGCGATTGCCGCATCTTCAGTGTCGCCGTTGAGATCTTTGACCAATTGGCTGGCGACGGTGGAAATGAGCGGATCTTCGGCTCGTTGTGTCAGTGCGGCGATCTCTTGTTCGGAGGGAGCGATCAAAACTTTATGATCGAGCTTCAGACGGATTAGCCGGGATTCCCATGACTCTAACATCATTTCGAGACGAGCGGATGCCTCGATCCCGAGTGAGCCTTCGAGCGTCAACTTGAGTAAGTGCTCATCCACCTTCCGGCCAATGAGTTCGTGCAAGCGGGAGGTGAACAGATCCAGACTCTCGTCATCGGAAAAGCGGAAAGCCAGTTCCTTCCAAGTAAATCGTTTTGTAGGGATCTTCATGAGCTGTGGGAGCTTGCCGCGTTCCACGGTCACTTGGAGAATATTTCCCGGGTCGTTACCATCGCCTTTGGGGAAACGATCAATTTCCGGGGTTCCGCTATACCACGCCTTCGGGCCAACCTGTTTGGTGCCATGCCAATCGCCGAGGGCAATGTAGTCGATGGATTCTTGGGATAAGCTTGATAGGTCGATCCAGTTCACCACGGTGGAATCGCCTTCATCATCATCCTGGGCGGCACCAAAGCCTTGGATGGTTCCATGAGCGAGCACGATCCGTGGCAAATCCGCAGGCAAGTCGCTGTCGGAAACCGTGGAGCGAATCCAAGTCGTCGGATCTCCCGGTTCGTGGCGGCGGAGCAGGGGAGCAGGGAAAATGATTGCTTGGGGAAGTATCAACGGTTGTTGGGCAACGAGGACTTTCAAATTGGGAGCAAGCTGCTGTTGCTCGCGCTTGAAGAACTCCTGATTCCAAATACTCCCCGGGCCTGCGTGATCATGGTTTCCTGGAATCACAACCACCGGCACGCCGATAGATCCGATGGCGGAACATGCCGCGGATACGGTAGTTTTCGTAGCCTGAGACGAGTCGAATAGATCTCCAGCGACAAGCACGAAAGAAACTTGATTCTCAACAGCCAGCGCTCCTAGGTTTCGGACACATTGGAAGCGTTCTTGCTGCAAACGGTTACGTTTCGTCTCGTCGCGGACTGAGGCAAAGGCTTTCCCTAGTTGCCAATCTGCGGTATGGAAGAATTTGATAGACACAACAGTAGATCTCCTCAAGTGGGGAAGTTCAAGTTGAGAACCTATCAACTTGGTTTCAATCTAAAAATATACGGAGTTTGAGTTGAATCAGGGCTGACTCACTTTGACATGTCTAATTTTAGGAATTGGCCAAGAATTGTCTCGTTAAAGTTGCTTGAAGTCGTTTGCCTCGAATGGTGTCTTTGACGCTGGTGTCTGCCTTCAGGAGATTCAGTGCCAGTTTTCTGAGCAGTGCCACATTGTGTGCCGCACTTCCTTTTCGTATTCAACTCTATTCCGATCCGTTGCAGTTCCGCGCTGAACCAAAGGATAAATGACAGTAAAAACACGCCTCAAAGTGTCACTACAGGGTATGCCATGAGGAAGCCTGAAGAATTTTTCCAAATTAAGCTTCCTTCAGCCTACCGAATCTCCCCATGTTATTAAATCCCTCACACTGACAAATAAGAGCGCACAAGGCGATGATGAGAACTTCGCCAAAATAGTGCCTCTAATTTAGCTCAGTGCGCGGATCACTCAGGATTTCGAAAGCCTGAATGCAGCGAGTAAAACCACCGGAATATTCCACAGAGCGTGTGTCTTTAGACATTCGGGCAGATTGCTCCCACTACATGTACCGTTCAGACCTTAAATATCAAGAAATTCACACTATCTAAAGTGAGTCAGCCCTAAAAGGATCACACGGCCCCTCATTTCACTGCTTGACTACAGCAGTCGGTCTGTTATTTCTCATAAAGTAGCAAAACGTGATGTCTCTCTTTTTCCGTTCCTCCCCTTACCGTTCCGGTCTTCTCATCCTCGCTACGTCATGCATACTCAGCGCGGCCCCTGTTTCTCAGCCACAGGTAGCACTTACCAATGAACCCGGCAGCATTTGGAATGCTAGTTGGTCCGGAGTCGCCACTCGCACCTATTTCGTCCAGTTGAGCCACGATTTGGTAAACTGGCAATATGCGCCCTTAATCGACCATGGCATGGGATTGAAAAGTAGAAACTTCCCCACTGCCAATGCACCAAAAATTTTTCTTCCGACTCAAATACGTCGATGATCCCTCCATCATCGATCTCCAACAAGCCAGAGATGCTGATTTCGATGGGGATGGCATCCCGAATTGGTACGAGGTGGAAAAGGAAGGATCCGATCCATTTGATAAAGCTAGCGCCGGGGGC
>JBGSUW010000092.1:0-23297 GCA_041753275.1 Akkermansiaceae bacterium
GCCCTCTGGTGACCAGAGCGCGGTGGAACCACCCGGTCCCATTCCGAACCCGGAAGTGAAACGCTGCAGCGCCAATGGTAGTGGGACGATAGGTCCTGTGAGAGTAGGTCGTCGCCAGGTATATGCCCGGCTCCTGTTAAAGGGGGCCGGGCACTTTTTTTGTCTAAAATTTGAGTGATAGATCCTATGAGTTCCCTAGGATCTATATTTCTATAGGACCTATAATTCTATAGGACCTATAAAACCTATAAGACCTATTATTATCAAGTGAACCTTGACGCTACCTGGGCTTTAATTAAATCTTCCGTGTGCGTTCAATTTTAGTTACTGGGGGAAACGGTGGTCTTGGAATCGCGATTGGTTGCTACTTTCTCTCCTCAGACTTGGAGTCTATCGTTTGGTTAGGCGTTCGTAAAAATCGCTCAAAAGCAGACGAGCTGTCGTCGCGATTTCCTAAACGTTGCAAGGTGATTGAGCTGGAAGTTACAGATCCTCTGTCATGGAAATTTGCAGTGGAAACCATTATTTCAGATGACGAACGTTTGGACGTTTTAGTCAATAATGCTGGCATGCACCGCGACTGTTTGCTCGCAGCCATGCCGGACGAAACCTGGCATGAGGTAATTTCTGCAAATCTTGACTCGGTTTACCACGGCTGTAGGGCCGTGGCCGCTCAGATGATGCGGCAACGATTTGGCCGGATTGTGAATATTGCATCTCTGAGTGCGGTATTGCCTCCGCTTGGTCAAACAAATTACGCGGCGGCAAAGGCTGGGGTGGTCACTTTTGGACAAACTTTAGCTAAGGAGGTTGCGCGTTCAGGAATTACCGTTAATTCAATATTGCCCGGCTATATTGAAACTGAAGCGCTTGCTGAAATGAATGACGAAGCAAGGAAATTGAGCCAGCGGAATATTCCGATGCGGCGCTTTGGCAAGCCTGAGGAAGTTGCTGCCGCAGTTTATTTTCTGGCAAGTAAGGATGCTGCCTATATCACAGGGGCGTCACTGAAAATCGACGGAGGCATTCTATAGGTTATTTTAAATATTTTTCAACAATGGATGGTGCTGCACTGCGACAAAAAATTAAGGAAGTGATGGTGGATGAACTCATGCTTGATCAGGCCGCCTCGGATATTGATGATGGTGTGCCTATCTTTGGAGGTAATGGATTGGGTCTGGATTCGGTTGATGCGCTGCAACTTGTAGTCGCATTAGAAAAACACTTTAGTCTAAAAGTTGGTAATTCGGATGCGGCCAAGGCCATCCTTGAGAGTGTCGAAACAATTGCTCAAGAAATAGAGAAGTCTGCTTAGGTGAGTTTACCTTGCCGCGATGAAGACTGTTTTGATTTTTGCCCTTAAATTGGCTCTAACTTGCCTCTGTCTTTGGTGGGCATTCTCCCAAGTCGAGCTAGGAAATTTTTTCGCAACAGGATCTGCAACGTTAAATTATGGTTGGCTCGCAGTCGGAGTTGCTTTGGCAGGACTTTCGCTTTTTTTCCAAGGACTCCGGCTTTGGTTTTTCCTGCGTGCTCAGAGTCTTCCGGTAAGTTTGTTTCGCAGTGTTGAGCTTACCATCATTGATGCACTGTTCAGTCTCGCATCGTTCAGTGGGATAGGAGGAGATGCGGCTAGAATCGTTCTGCTGATGCGTGAATGTCCGCAGCGGAAATTAGTGATCTCGATTGCAGTAATGGCGGATCATCTCGCGGGATTAGTCGCGCTGGCAGTCTTGTTTTTCATCGTGTCTGCCGCTCGCTTTGACGCGCTCGCGGCCCCAAGTGCGCTAGGCAAAGGGGTGATACAGTTTGCTTGGTTCTATCTTGGCGGTGGGCTTGCGATGGTGGCGATGATTTTTGTTTTGGCATCGCCTCCGATTCATCGGCGCATTCATGGAAGCGGACGCTTTGCACGATGGTCTTTGTTGGAACGAATTCCGGAAATCTATGATGTCTATCGGAAAAACTGGAAATATGCCTTCGGAGGATTGATGGCATCTTTTTTGATGCTCACTATCTATTTCTCCTCCTACTTTTGTGGCCTGCGGGCGGTGGGTGGAACTTCCAGCTATAGTGATGTCATTTCAGCAATGCCGGTGATCGATGCGATCAGCGGCCTTCCAATCTCCGTGGCGGGGATAGGAGTTCGTGAAAAAATGTTCGAGACATTGCTGAGAGATTTGGCTGCGGTAGAACCTGAAACAGCAATTGCCGCTTCTTTGGTAGGATTTTTTTGCAATGCAATATGGGCGGGCTTAGGCGCGTTGCTCTTCCTCAAAAAAGGCAAGTGAACAAGTCGGCGCGATAAGTAAAATTACACATCACTTCAATCCTCCTCATCTTTTGCGCCCTTTACCCGGACTTTACCTCGCAGCTTTGCTTCGATAAATGCATCGATATCGCCATCCATCACTTCTTGGATGGTGCCGGATTCCTCGCCAGTGCGGAGATCTAATACTTTTTGATAAGGCTGGAAAACATAGGAGCGAATTTGATTGCCCCATGAAACGTCGCCTTTCTCGCCATAGGCACGATCGGCTTCGGCCTTTTGCTTATCTTCCTCGATAGTATAGAGCTTTGCTTTGAGAATATCGAAGGCGAGTTCACGGTTCGCGCCCTGAGTACGGGCGGCGGTGGAGCGAATCAGAATTCCGGTAGGAAGGTGGCGGAGGATGACGGCGGTCTCTACTTTGTTGACGTTTTGGCCGCCCTTGCCGCCAGAACGGGTGGTGGTGATCTCGATGTCCTTTTCGTTAATTTCGATCTTAATTTCTTTGGAAACTTCAGGTGTCGCATCGATGGACGCGAAGGACGTATGGCGCTTCGCATTTGAATCGAAGGGGGAAATGCGGACGAGGCGATGCACGCCACGCTCGTTTTTGAGAAATCCGTAAGCATGATCGCCCGTGATTTTAAGAGTGGCGGTGCGAAGGCCTGCCTCGTCGCCATCTTGCCAATCGAGCGTTTCCACCGTGTAACCCTTGCGCTCGGCCCAGCGGGTGTACATGCGATGCAGCATTTGTGCCCAATCACAGGCTTCAGTGCCACCGGCGCCTGCGGAGATCACCAGGAAACATGGGGAAATATCGCTGGGTTGATCTAACAAGGTGAGAAGTTCGTAGGAACGAATGTCGATTTCCAAGCTCTTCGCATTGGCCAGTGCTTCACGCGCGAGATCCGCATCGTCATATTCCTTAGCGAGGGAAACTCCTTCATCGATGTCTGCCACCCGGCCTTCAAGTTTCAAGAAACTCTCTAACTTTTTCTTCAGGCCTGCCGCTTTGGAGCTGATGGTCTTGGCTTTATCCGAGTCATTCCAGAACTCGGGCGCGCCCATGGCCTCCTCTAGGGTATTAATTTCGTTTTGGAGAGTGGGGACGTCAAAGATACCTCCTGAGTTTCGAGAGGCGGCTTTTGAGGCCAGCCGTATCGAGCGCCAGGAGGTCAGCGGTGGGAAGTAGAGACATGCAGGCGAAGCCAATGCCATCTTGCCGCGCGACGCAAGGCGGAACATTGTGTATTACTTTTCTGCTTCTCTCGCATGGGGTTTTTCCTCCTCAGCTAGGGTGTGAATCGGTGAAATCTGAGGTGGAGCTAAATTCTGAGATTTGACAGCGTGCGACAAGGAGCAAACCCCGCGAGAAAGATCTGCAATCGCGAAGTTTGCTGGATAGAACATTTTGAGGAATGGCTGGGGATGGTGCGAGTATCTCCAGGCTGGCGCGGTAGGCGTTCAAAGATTCCAATCCGATTCGTCCGAGAACTTACCGGATGGCAATATGGAGGGAGTGGCGATGGGACAAGCAGTCGAGCGCTGAGGCCTGCTGCGGGGTTGCCGGGCTGGCAGCAAGGCTGCATCGCCCAAAGCGACAGCAGGCTTTAGCAGTCCAGGGTGCTTTGCACATGGATTGAGTGGCATGGATGCAAAAAAACCGCACTCGGTGAAGAATGCGGTTTTGATGAAATTTTCCGAAGCGCAGATTAGCGCTTGGAGAACTGGAAGCGGGCGCGAGCACCTGGCTGACCGGGCTTTTTCCGTTCCTTCATCCGTGGATCACGGGTGAGGTAGCCGAGGGGCTTGATCACCTTGCGGTTCTCAGGGTCCACCAAGGTGAGGGAGCGGGAAATCGCATGGCGAATGGCGATTGCTTGGGCCTGCTTGCCGCCGCCTTTGACGACGACGTTGAGGTCAAATTTATTAGAGAGCGACAAGGCCATGAAAGGCGCAAGCACTGCATTCTGGAGCTCTAGCGTAGGAAGGTATTCTTCGAAACTGCGTGAGTTGATGACGATTTGGCCAGTGCCTTCTGTCATCCAGACGCGGGCGACAGCGGTTTTGCGGCGGCCGGTGGCGCTTTGGGTGGTGGTGGCGGTCATTTGGAAATGAGTTGGAATTTGAGAGGATTAGCGGACCGCGTGTTCGGCAGGCTTCTGAGCTTCATGCGGATGAGTTTCACCAGCATAGACGTTGAGCTTACCGAATTGGCTACGGCCAAGACGGGTCTTGGGAAGCATACCCCAGACTGCGCGCTCGACGAGAAGGACAGGACGACGCTCGCGAACGATGCGTGGAGTCTCGACCTTCTGACCACCTACGTATCCGGAGAAACGAGTGTAGATCTTGGACGTTTCCTTGGTGCCGGTGAGGACAACTTGGTCTGCATTGATGACGATGACAAAGTCACCGGTATCAACGTGGGAGGTGAAAATTGGCTTGTGCTTGCCGCGAAGGAGGCGTGCAGCCTCCACAGCGACTTGGCCGAGGACCTTGCCCTTGGCGTCGATCACATACCAGTTGCGCTCGACTTCGTGAGGCTTGGCTGAAAACGTCTTCATGTGCTTTAGATGGAAAGTGCTTCGGACCACGAGGTGTGGGCGAAGGGGTGGGCAAACTAGTAAGCGGCTATGCGGGTGTCAATCGGGAAATCACAGGAATTTTTTAGAAAGCGAAATTGAGGTTCTTTTGCTGAATTTCTCAGTTTCCTAGAGGAACAATTACGCCCAAGCTGGCGGAGTGAAGAATATTTTGGCGAAGAATTTGCTAATCCTCGCTTCGGCGGGATCTGGGAAAACATTTCAGTTGGGTAACCGGGTGATTGGCCTGGTGGCGGGTGGTGTGGAGCCGGAAAAAATCGTGGCGCTGACTTTTACGCGGAAGGCGGCGGGCGAGTTTGCGGATTCGGTGCTGACGAAATTGGCGAATGCGGCGAGCGACGAACCGGCGGCGGCAGACTTGCGGCGGGAGCTGGGGCAGGCGGATGCGGACTTCGAGGCGGCGTTGGAAAGAGTGGTGAGGGCTTTGCCACGGTTTACGCTGGGGACGATGGATGGTTTTTTCGCGAAAGTGGTGCGTGGCTTCCAATATGAGCTGGGGCTGACGGGTGGAAAATTTAATTTGTTAGAAGGGGCGCGAGCTGAGACGGCGGCGGATGATCTCCTCGCAGCGATCTTGGGGGAGGCGCTGGAAGGCGAGAATGGTGAGGAATTTCTCCACGCATTCCGGCGGGCGACGATGGGGAAGGAGGGGCAGGGTGTGCTAAAAAGTTTACGCGAATTTGTAAAGGCGTGGCAGGGTTTGTATCGGAGCAAGCGCGATTGCGAATGGGGGCCTGCGTGGCTGGCGGGAGTGGAGGTGGAGGATTGGGAAAAGCAGAAAGCGGGTTTGGTAGCGATAGCGGCGCGCGGGCTTGATGGGCACGATTACACGGATAAGCGGCAACAGGACGCGCTGGCGAAGGTGCTGGTGGTAATAGAGAAACACTGCATCGGTAGCGGTAGTCTGGGAGGGGCGAATAGTCTGTTAGAAAGTATTTTCAAAGCTGCCGAAGCCGATGGGCCGCTGCGGGTGAAGTTTCAGAAAGAATTTATGATTGGCGGGCCAGGCGGGGAGGCGCTGCGCGATGCGGTGTTGTTAGCGGCGCGTTGTGAGATGGCGGCGGCGCTGGTCCGCACGCGGGCAGTGCGCGAGGTGGTGGCGGTGTATGATACGCTGTGTGAACGGGATTTGCGGCGCAAAGGTTTGTTAAGTTTTGAAGATCTCAAGGAGCTGATGGGGCAATGGGTGAAAAGCGAGGACGCGCGATTGCGGCGCGAGGCGGTGGATTTCCGGCTGGACGCGAGGTATGACCATTGGCTGTTGGATGAATTTCAAGATACCAGCGGCTCGGACTGGATGGGGTTGGTGCCGTTGATCGATGAGGCGGCGGGCGAGGGTGAGGGATCCGTGTTCATCGTGGGGGACCGTAAGCAGGCGATTTATGCATGGCGCGGTGGCGAGGTGGGATTGTTTGACGAGGTGATGGAGCGCTATCAGAGCGACCTGGAAATCGAACCGCTGGTGGAATCCTGGCGCTCATGCCCGGAGGTGCTGGCATTGGTAAATCAAGTCTGTGGCGATGTTTCATGGCTGCGCGAACTCTTCGGCGAGGCGGCCTCGGGGTGGCAGTGGCAGGATCATTATTCCGCGCCACCATTGCAGAAAGAGAGCAAGCGCGGCGAGGCGCGGGTGGAGGTGGTGGATGGGAAATGGGAGGATACTTTGGAGCGGCTGGGTGGATTGTTAGATGAACTTGAGGTCGGCAAGCGCGCGATGACCTGCGGGGTGCTGGTGAGAAATAATGCGACGGTGCGGGAAATCGCCGATGATCTAAGGGCGCGCGGATTCGATGTGATCGAGGAAGGCCAGCGCCAGCCCGCGAAAGACCATCCGGTGGGGATTTTGTTAGGCCACTTACTCAAATGGTTGGCAGATCCGGCGGATGCATTTGCATGGGAAGTGGTGGAAATGTCGCCACTTGCCGCTAAACTGAGAGCGAAATTTGGCGAGTTTTCCGCAGAGATTTGGGAAGGTTTGTTGGCGGAAGCATCAAGTCTTGGGTTTGCTGGAATGATCGAGGGAGTGGTGGAACTTTGTTGGGCGGAGTGGTCGGAATTTGGAAAACGGCGCGCGGGAGATTTGCTCACGGCACTGGCAACTCTGGATGCGCAGGGCGTGCTGAGTGTGCAGGAAGCGGCGGACTGGGTGGAGCGTCTCGCGGTTTCCCAGAGTCCGGGAGTGGCGGCGGTACAAGTGATGACGATCCATAAGTCCAAGGGCCTCGGATTTGATCTTGTGATTCTGCCGGATGTGCCGAGTGGGAAAATTCCATCTGCGACTCATTTCGAAGTGGCGGAAGGCGAAGGCTGGATCTCCGCACCCCCGCCGAAGTGGGCGCGCGATCTGATTCCAGAAATGCGCGAGGCGGAGCAGAAATGGGGCGTAGGCCAGACCTACGAAGCGCTGTGCATGCTTTACGTAGCTCTCACTCGATCCAAACGCGGCCTCTACGTGCTGTTGGAGCCGCCGTCTAAAAACCAAGATGCGAATCACCCATCATTGGCAAATTGGCTGGCTGGCGCGGTGAAATCCGAAGGCAAGCTTGGCATCGTCTATCAAGCGGGAAATTCGGACTGGATCGCCGAGCTTCCGCTGCTGGATGCAAAGCCGAGTCAATTTCATTCCCCATCACTTCCGCCCACAGTGGCCCGCCCTGAGCGCACATCGCCGAGTATGGGCAAATCGACGATCTCCGTCGCTGGACAGTATTTCGGAACCCAAGTCCACCAAGCGCTCGAACAAATTGCCTGGCTAGATGAACAACCTTTCATTTCTCCCATGGGCGAAGTGGGGAAATTCGTCCAGGCCGTGCTCGCGGCCCCAGCCGTCCTTTCACTTCTTGAAAGAAAAGGCCGCGATATCGAGCTCTTCCGCGAGCAATCGATCGAGGCCAAGATCGATGGGAAATTCTTTCGCGGAGTCATTGATCGCCTCCACCTTCAGCGCGATGAAGCAGGTGAAGTGGTTTTTATCGAGATCATCGATTTTAAAACGGATGCCATTCACACCATGGAAGACCTCGCGCAGCGCCACACGCCGCAGATGGCTGCATACCGGCAAATGTTAGGCAAACTCTACCCCCGTGCTCGCTTACAATGCACCCTACTTTCCACCCATCATCGCGAGGTCATTGCCCTGTAACTCTCATTCACTGCGCGTTTCTTGCAGTTGCTCGACAAGCCTCACGGTTCTCTCTATCTATTGAGTCGCTATGAAAAGCATTTATCAAACTTCCCACACCGGCCTGAAAAAATGGGTCGATGAAATGACCGCGCTCTGTCAACCCGATGCCGTCGAATGGTGTGATGGCTCGCAAACCGAGTGGGATCACCTCACCACGATGATGGTTGAAAAAGGCACCTTCACCCGCCTTAATCCAGACAAGCGCCCCAATTCTTTCCTCGCTCGTTCCACGCCCTCGGACGTGGCCCGCGTCGAAGAACGCACTTACATTTGCTCGAAGCGCCCGGACGAAGCCGGACCCACCAACCATTGGTATGATCCCGCTGAAATGCGCGTGAAACTCAACGAGAAATTTTCCGGTTCTATGAAGGGCCGGACAATGTATGTGATTCCATTTTGTATGGGTCCGTTGGATTCGCCACTCGCTAAAATCGGAGTGGAAATCACAGATAGTCCTTACGTCGTCGTGAACATGCGGATCATGTGTCACATGGGGACTCACGTCCTCAAGCGTCTTGAAGATGAGGCAACTGGCGTGATCAACAAAAAGCGCGATGGTCATGGCAATTTCATCCCATGTTTACATTCGGTAGGTGCACCACTGGAGGCTGGTCAGGCAGACAGCTCATGGCCATGTAATGATGATAAATACATTGTTCACTTCCCCGATACTCGGGAGATCATGTCTTATGGATCCGGCTACGGCGGCAATGCATTGTTAGGTAAAAAATGCCTTGCTCTGAGAATCGCCTCCAACATCGCCCGCGAGCACCAATGGATGGCTGAGCACATGCTCATCCTCGGCTTGGAAAATCCAGCAGGCGAGAAGACCTATATCACCGCCGCATTCCCATCCGCATGTGGTAAAACCAATCTCGCGATGCTCATTCCGCCACCCGCCTACCAGGAAGCAGGCTGGAAGACCACCATCGTCGGCGATGACATCGCATGGCTCTGGCCGCACGAAGACGGCAAGCTTCATGCCATCAATCCGGAGACTGGCTACTTCGGCGTGGCTCCTGGCACAGCCTACTCCACCAATCCGCGGGCAATGGAATCCATCAAGGAAAACTGTATTTTCACCAACGTAGGTCTCACTGACGATGGCGATATTTGGTGGGAAGGAATGGACGGCGAGCCACCTGCCCACGCCATTGATTGGACTGGCAAGGAATGGACACCGGGCTGTGGCCGTGTGTGCGCTCATGCGAACGCACGCTTCACCGCTCCGGCTTCTCAATGTCCATCCGTGGATGAAAACTGGCAGAATCCCGATGGCGTGCCAATCGACGGCATCGTTTTTGGTGGCCGCCGCCCAACTACCATGCCTCTAGTATTTCAAGCGTTCAACTGGAGCCACGGCGTCTATCTCGGAGCCACCATGGGTTCTGAAATGACCGCTGCCGCCGCCGGCCAGATCGGCAAAGTCCGCCGCGATCCCATGGCCATGCTGCCCTTCTGCGGCTATAACATGGGCTCTTACTTCTCTCATTGGCTAGAGATGCGCCGCCACCTCACCCACCTGCCGCGTTTCTTCCACGTGAACTGGTTCCGCAAGGATCAGGATGGCGCATGGTTGTGGCCTGGCTTCGGCGAAAATATGCGCGTCCTTGAATGGATTGTGAAACGTTGTGGTGGCTCCGCTGCCGGCCATGAAACCCAGATCGGCTGGATACCCGCCTTCGAAGACTTCAATATTGAAGGGCTCGAAAACTTCACCGAAGAATCCTTCGACAAGGTGATGGCCTTTAACCGCTCGGAGTGGAAGGCCGAGCTCGTCAGCCAAGGTGAATTCTTCATCGATCTTTACGATCACCTGCCCAAAGAACTCATTTTCCAACGGGAGCTCCTCGCTGCCCGTCTCTAATTGAATTCTCAAATTAGCCCGTCCGGTTTCTCTCATATCGCTTGAGGTAAACCGGATGGGCTTTTGCGTGCCTAAATCTACTACCGAATCGTCCTCAAGCAGTCCAACGAGCATGCGGTTCTTGCATGGTCAGCCTGACGAGATTGCATTAGTCGAAGCCTTGGAAGCAGTTAAGCTCTAGGCATGTTAACGCACGAAAGTTCGCAAACCAAAGTCCGCCGCTCACACGAACGTGGCCATGCCAATCATGGTTGGTTGGAGAGCTATCATACCTTTTCCTTCGCAGATTACTACGACCCTGCACACATGGGTTTCCGGTCGTTACGAGTGATCAATGATGATCGTGTGGCGGCGCAGGGAGGCTTTCCCACCCATCCGCATCGGGATATGGAAATCTTCACCTACGTCTTGGAAGGTGCGCTCGCTCACCAAGACTCGATGGGAAATCAACGCATCCTCAAGCCCGGCGAAATCCAGCTGATGCGTGCAGGTTCCGGCGTGCAGCATTCTGAAAAAAATCCAACCGGGCACACCGCGCATTTTCTGCAAATTTGGATCACTCCTCACACTCGCAATCTAGAGCCGGCTTATACGGAGTGGGTGCCGAATACAGCAACTCAAAGCGCGGCAAAGACCCTCGTGATCTCGGAAGATGGTAGGGAGGATTCAGCCACCATCGCGCAAGATGCCTCCATCTATCTTCTTAAACTTCAAGCCGGCACCCTTACCCAACACACGCTCACAAAAGGTCGTGGCCTCTGGTTGCATGTTGCGAAGGGTGCGCTTCTTTTTAACGGAATTCTTCTGAATGCAGGCGATGCCGCCAGCCTCGAGGAACCTCACAGCATCGATATCATCGGCCATGCGAATGGCACCGAAGCAATTCTCTTTGACCTCAACTAACTTCTCGCCACAGTAATATAATCCTTATGAAACATCATCAGATCATCGCTTTCTCACTCGCTCCATTCATCTTCGCTTCTTGCGAGAATCCCGCCGATAAAACGACGGATGCCAAAGTCTCGGAAGCAGTGGTGAAATCAGAACCTGTCGCCACAGGTGGCACTAAATATGTGTTCACCCCCGAGTCTCAGGTAAACTTCGTGGGTTCCAAAGTCACTGGAAGTCACACCGGCGGCTTCAAGGCATTCACCGGTTATTTCACTATTAAGGATGGTGCTCCGGTAGGCACTGATCACAAAGTTACCATTGATATGACTTCCACATTCTCGGATGATGAGAAGCTTACAGAACATCTGAAAACGGCAGACTTTTTCAACGTTGAGAAATTTCCCGAAGCAATGTTCGAGGTGACGAACATTAAACTCGAAAGTGGTTCTTCCTATACCGTTTCCGGTAATTTCACCCTACATGGCCAGACTAAGAACATCACCTTTCCGGCAACCGTCAGTCAAACCGCTGAAGAGGTGAAGATCGATGCGAAATTTGATATCAATCGCAAGGACTTCGGAATCGTGTATGCAGGTAAGACTGATGATCTGATTCGTGAAGAAGTGGTCATCGAGCTCAAGCTCACCGCTAAGCCAGAAGCATAACTCCGCACCATTCACTCACCGATGTCTGATCCTCTATTTCAAGAATTGCAAGCCGGAGCCTTCCATCTACCTAACCGCATCGTGATGGCTCCGCTTACCCGGACCCGAGCCTCCGCAGGACGGGTGCCGAATTCGATGATGGCGGAATATTATACCCAACGCGCTGCATTCGGGATGATTCTGTCAGAGGCCACATCGGTGAGTGCTCAAGGCGTAGGCTACCCGAATACACCCGGCATCTGGTCTGATGCGCAAGTGGAGGGGTGGAAGCTGGTCACCAAATCCGTGCATCATGCAGGCGGCCAGATATTGCTCCAGCTTTGGCACGTAGGTAGGGTATCAGATCCTATCTATCTCAACGGTGATCTTCCCGTAGCGCCAAGCGCCATCGCGCCTTCCGGTCACGTCAGTTTGATCCGGCCGCAGAAGGAATTTGTCACACCTCGCGCGCTCGCTTTGGATGAAATTCCCAGGATCATCGAGGCTTATCGGCTTGGTGCGCAAAATGCGATGGCGGCGGGCTTTGATGGTGTGGAGATTCATGGTGCGAATGGCTATCTGCTCGATCAATTTCTCCAAGATTCTTCAAACCTACGGAACGATGAATACGGCGGCCCGATCGAGAACCGTTCACGCCTCATGCTGGAAGTGACCGATGCCGTGATTTCCATCTGGGGTGCCGACCGTGTGGGTATGCATCTCGCGCCGCGTGGTGATGCGCACGGGATGGGAGATTCTGATTTGTCAGGTGTTTTCCACCACGTCGCTAGTGAGTTAGGGAAACGCCGGATTGCGTTTATCTGCGCTCGGGAATCATTTAATGAACCTCCACTTGGTCCTTCGCTCAAGCAGACGTTTGGCGGAGTCTATATCGCTAACGAGAGTTTCACTGCAGAGTCCGCCCGCGAGGCTATCCGATCCGGAAAGGCGGATGCCGTGGCCTTCGGCAAAGATGCGATCGCCAATCCCGATCTGGTTGCACGCTTCCGCGAGCATGCTCCGCTCAATGCTTATCATGCTGAGACATTCTATGGTGATGGTCCTGCTGGCTATACCGACTATCCGTTCTTCGAAACTGTGAAGGCTTAATCACGCACTTTTTCGGATAGATATTGAGGCTTGGAAGTTCGGGTCTAGGGGATTGTGCTGTGGGGGTGGCGACAAAGCGAAAACCGGGTGGGAATATACAGTGCGATGGTGGGCAACCCAAGTCACAGGAGATGATCCGGATCCGAGGGGCGAGGCAGCATCACTTGAAGAATATCGATGTAGATATTCCGCGGGGCAAGCTGGTGGTGGTGACGGGGCCGAGTGGCTCGGGGAAATCATCGCTGGCGTTTGATACGCTGTATGCGGAGGGACAGCGGAGGTATGTGGAATCGCTCTCGGTCTATGCGCGGCAGTTTTTAGATCAATTGGAGAAACCGGATGTGGATTCGATCGAGGGGCTGAGTCCGGCAATCGCGATCGAGCAAAAGAGCGGTGGGTTGAATCCGCGCTCGACGGTGGCGACGGCGACGGAGATTTACGATTATCTGCGAGTGTTGTGGGCGGCGGCGGGGATCCCGCATGATCCGGAGACGGGGGAGCGGCTGGAGCGGATGAGCGCGGCGGATATTGTGAATGAGTTGGCGGCGATGGAGGAGGGGACGAAGGTGGTGCTACTGGCAGCGATTCCGAAGGAGGAACTGAGCGAACCCGCTCGCTTGCTGGGGGATTTGCAGCGGCAGGGGTATGTGCGTGTGCGGGTGGACGGGGAGGTTCTGGAAATCGAGGAGGCGACGGCAAAGTGGCCGGAGTTTCCTGGGGCGGTGGAGATTGTGGTGGATCGATTTGTGATTCGGGCGGGGGTGGAATCGCGGTTGGCGGACTCGGTGGAGACGGCGCTGCGTTTGTGTGGGGTGGAGGCGCGGGCGGCGGTGCAGAAGCCGGGTGGAGATGGGTGGCGGGACTTGGTTTTTCAAACGAGCTATCGGAATCCGCGCACGGGTTTTATGGTGGATGACCTTTCGCCGAAGCATTTTTCATTCAATTCGCATATCGGTGCTTGTGAGGCGTGCGAGGGGCTGGGAACGGAGTTGTTTTGTGATCCGGATCTGCTGGAGGACGGGGCAGATGCGGATTCGGTTTTGAAAAGGTATTGCGAGGCGCAGTCTGAAATTACGCGGCGGAAGTTGGGGAAGTTTATGGCGCATCGGCCATGTAGGATTTGTGGGGGGAAGCGGTTGAAGCCGGAGTGGCTGGCGGTGAAGATCGAGGGCGGGGAGAGTGAAGGGTTGGAAATTTCAGATCCTAAACTGATAAATTTTCTAGGTATCCAAGATTTCTGCGCGCTCGGAGTGGGGGATGCGCTGCGGTGGATGGAAGGGGTGAAATTTGATCCATCGAAGGCTGAGGTGTGTAAAAGTCTGGCGGGGGATGTCTGTAAGCGCTTGGCGTTTTTGGCGGAAGTGGGGCTGGATTATCTGACACTGGAGCGGACGAGCGGGACTTTATCGGGCGGGGAGGCGCAGCGGATTCGGCTCGCGACGCAGTTGGGGGCGGGGCTATCCGGGGTAATTTATGTATTGGATGAGCCGAGCATCGGGCTGCATGCGGCGGATACGGGGCGGCTGATCGGGGCGTTGACGAGGTTGCGGGATTTGGGAAATACGGTGGTGGTGGTGGAGCATGATGAGGAAATCATGCGGGCGGCGGATTGGGTGATCGATCTGGGGCCTGGAGCGGGTGCGGCGGGTGGCTACGTGGTGGGGGAGGGCAGGCCGCTGGAGCTTGTTTCGCCGACTGGGGAGTGGCTAAGGAAGAAAGTGGAGAGTTTTCAATTTTCAGTTTTTAAGGGAAAAAAGAAGCGGGGGCAATTGGTGATTCGGGGCGCGAGGGAGCATAATTTAAAGAATCTGGATGTGGTGATTCCGTTGGGGCGGCTGGTGTGTTTGAGCGGGCCGAGCGGGAGTGGAAAATCGACTTTGGCGGATTCGATTCTGCGGCGGGCGCTGGCTCGGCACTTCAATGGCTCGGGGGAGATGCCAGGGAAGTTTGACAGGATTGAGGGTATGGAGCTGATCGAGAAATGCGTGGTGGCGGATCAATCGGCGATTGGGAGAAGTCCGCGCTCGAATCCGGCAACGTTTACCGGAGTGTTTGATCAAATCCGCGATCTTTTTACGAAGTTGAAGTTCTCGAAGCAACGTGGCTATGGAGCGAGCCGCTTTAGCTTCAATGCCGCGGGCGGGCGCTGTGAGCGTTGCCAAGGCAATGGGCGGCTGAAAATCGAGATGCACTTTTTGCCAGACGCGTGGGTCACTTGCCCGGCGTGTGGCGGACGGCGATTCAATCGAGAAACATTGGAGGTGACCTTCAAAGGGCGATCCATTGCGGATATTTTAGAAATGGCGGTGAGTGAGGCGGCGGTGTTTTTCCGAGCGATCCCGAAAATTTTCCATGTGCTTCAAATCTTGGAGGAGCTGGGGCTGGGCTATTTGAAACTCGGCCAAGCGGCCAATACTCTCTCCGGTGGTGAGGCCCAAAGGCTAAAACTAGCGGTGGAAATGGCCCGGCCCCAGGCACCCCACACTTTGTATTTGTTTGATGAACCTACGACGGGACTCCATTTCGGAGATGTAGAGCGCTTACTTTCGGCGTTTATGCGGTTACGGGACGCTGGTCACAGCGTGCTGGTGGTAGAGCATCATTTGGATGTGATTGCAGCGAGCGATTGGGTGATCGAACTCGGGCCGGGTGGGGGGATTCATGGCGGAAATCTCGTGGCGGAAGGGCCGCCTGCGCTGCTCGAACAGAATAAACGCTCGCCCACTGGGCTGGCCTTGGCGCGGATTCATCAGAGATGAGGACGTTATGAAATTGAAATTACTCGTCTTTCTCCCTTGTAACGGTGGTTTTTCATCCACTTTATAAAAATATCTCAAATATTTGCAAAATAGGACTTGTCAGGTTGGTTTTGATTCCTAGAGTCGCCCCCCCCACAGCGAGGACTGCTGACGATCTAATCGAAGCATCTCCACTAAATAGGGAAAATTATCGGGTGTAGCTCCGGAAAAAAGCTCTTACGAGGTATCCTCGTCGGCGCTCCGGTTTGCCCCCATGGGAAAATCTTAGAACCACGTAGGAAATCATGCCGACCATCAATCAGCTCGTTCGCAAGGGACGCCTCACTCCGGCCGAAAAGTCGAAGTCACCCGCTCTCGTGAACTGCCCACAGCGCCGCGGAGTATGTCTTCAAGTCATGACTCGCACGCCCAAGAAGCCTAACTCGGCTCTCCGTAAGGTCGCCAAAGTGCGCCTCACTAACGGATTCGAAGTCATCGCCTACATTGGCGGTGAAGGCCACAACCTCCAGGAACACTCAATCGTCCTCGTTCGCGGTGGCCGGGTGAAGGACCTTCCAGGTGTCCGTTATCACATCGTCCGTGGCTCACTCGATACCCTTGGTGTCGATAAGCGTCGCCAATCCCGTTCCAAATACGGTGCGAAGCGTCCTAAGCCCGGTGCCGTCGCCGCTCCTGCCAAAAAAGGTGGGAAGAAGTAATTCTCATTAATCCCAATATTACCATCCCAACGCCATGCCACGCCGCAAGCGCATCTTTACCAAGCCCGATCGTCGCGACCCTCGCTACGACAGCGCCCTCGTTGGTCACCTCATTAGTAAGGTGATGGAATCCGGAAAACGCTCACTCGCTCAGCGAATCGTTTATGCCGCCATCGACCGTGCCAATGAAGGTGTCGACACCGTAGATCCTCTCGAAGTGATCACCCGTGCAGTTGAAAACACCAAACCACGCGTGGAAGTGAAATCCCGCCGCGTCGGTGGTGCGACTTACCAAGTGCCGCTCGAAGTGGCACCGGATCGTTCCGAGTCGCTTTCCATGCGTTGGCTCGTCAACTATGCCCGCAATCGCAAAGGCACTCCCATGCACGTCGCTCTCGCAAACGAGATCAAGGACGCTGCAAACAACCAAGGCAGTGCCGTTCGTAAACGTGATGACGTGCACAAGATGGCGCAAGCCAACCGTGCCTTCGCTCACTTCAGATTCTAATTATCGATCTGCGCTCAAGCAAATTTCCCGTCCGTGAATCCGAATAGTCCAAACCGCCAATACGTGCTCGAGCGCACCCGAAATATCGGGATCGCTGCGCACATTGACGCGGGTAAGACAACGCTCACCGAGCGCATTCTTTTCTACACCGGGATGATCCATAAAATCGGTGAAGTCCACGATGGTGGCGCCACCACCGATTGGATGGAGCAAGAGCGCGAACGCGGCATCACCATCACCTCCGCCGCTGTCACCACCGAGTGGTGGCAACATGTGGAGCCGGGGATGACCAAGCTTTTCCCAGACCAGAAGCACCGCGTCAATATCATTGATACCCCGGGCCACGTTGACTTCACTGCTGAAGTCGAGCGGTCACTCAGAGTGCTCGATGGCTGTATCGTGGTCTTCTGCGGTGTTGCAGGAGTTCAGCCGCAATCCGAAACCGTCTGGCGTCAAGCGACGAAATACAACGTGCCTCGCATCGTTTTCGTCAATAAGATGGATCGCACTGGAGCTGATTTTCAAAACGTCTTCAATGAGGTTAAGGAAAAACTCGGTGCAAACGCAGTCCGTATTTTCATCCCAATCGGCGCCGAAGATCAACTCGTCGGCCAAATTGACGTCGTAAATCAAAAAGCGATTTACTACTCCGATGACGACAAATTCGGCTCCACCTACACGGTGAAAGAACTTGAGGGCGACCTCATTGATCTCTGTCAAGTCGCCTACGCCGAGCTCGTAAACGCCGTCGCCGATGTGGACGAAGCGGTAGGAGAAAAATTCCTCAACGAAGAGACGATCACTCTTGAGGAACTCAAGCATGGCATCCGCCGCGCTACGATCAACAACCTGCTAGTGCCAGTCGCCGGTGGTTCCGCTTTTAAAAATAAAGGAGTCCAATACCTGCTAGATGCGGTGCTAGACTACCTCCCAAGCCCGCTCGATATCCCGGCGGCCATCGGCATGGATCCCGATGATCATGATAAGCACATCGAGGTCCTCACCTCAGACAACGAAAAATTTGTCTCTCTGGCTTTCAAACTCTGGGCCGATAAATTCGTCGGTAAACTCGTCTTCTTCCGGGTTTATTCCGGAGTCGTCAAAAAAGGCGACACAGTTTATAACCCACGCACCCGCCGCTCAGAGCGAGTTGGCCGCTTGATTCAAATCCAAGCAAACGAGCACAAAGACATCGATGCTTGTTACTCTGGTGACATCGCCGCCATGGTCGGTATCAAGAATGTCACCACTGGCGATACCCTCGCCGCCGAAAATCACGATGTGGTTCTCGAGCCACCCACCTTCCCCGAGCCAGTCATCTCGATGGCCGTCGAGCCACGCACCAAGGCCGATCAGGAAAAACTCGGCATGGCCCTCGGTCGCCTCTCCGAAGAAGATCCAACCTTCAAAGTCAAGACCGACGAGGAAACCGGCCAAACCATTATCGCTGGCATGGGTGAACTCCACTTGGAGATCATCATTGATCGCATCCGCCGTGAGTTCAAAGTGGAGGCAAATACCGGGGCCCCACAAATCGCCTATCGCGAGACGATCACCCAAGCCGCTGGCGGCGAGGGCAAGCTGATCAAGCAATCCGGTGGCCGCGGCCAATACGGCCACGTCATCATTTCCATCAAGCCTAACGAAAAGGGCAAAGGTCTCACCATCGAGAATAAAGTCATCGGTGGCACGATTCCCAAGGAATACATCAACGCAGTCTATAAGGGCATCAACGAGTCCATGACCAACGGCATCATTGCTGGCTACCCGGTCATCGATGTTCACGTTGAAATCTTGGATGGCTCCTACCACGATGTGGATTCTAACGAAAATGCATTCACCCTCGCTGCAATTTTCGCGATGAAGGACGGTTTCAAAAAGGCAAAATCGATCCTTCTCGAGCCGATCATGGCCGTCGAGGTTTCCACCCCGGACGATTACCAAGGTGACGTCATGGGTGATCTCAGCCGCCGTCGCGGTCAGATCCAAAACACCGAGTCCAAAGGCAAGCTCTCCATCGTGCATGCCAATGTCCCTCTCAAAGAAATGTTCGGCTACTCCACTGCCGTCCGCACACTCTCATCGGGCCGCGCTTCTTATGCCATGACTCCATCGCATTTCGAGCAAGTCCCAACCAATATCGTCGAAGAAATCGTCAGTGACCGCTTCGGTTGACCCGAACGTATTTCTCGCCCTGTAACTTCATCACGTAAACCGTCAAACAACCTTCTCCACCATGGAAAATCAGAAAATACGCATCCGCCTGCGCGCCTTCGACCATCGCGCCATCGACCGCTCCGCCCAAGAAATCGTGGAGACCGCGAAACGCACCGGAGCACGTGTTGCCGGCCCGATCCCGCTTCCGACCCGTATCGAGAGGTTCACCGTGAACCGCTCAGTCCACGTCAACAAAAAGTCGATGGAGCAATTCGAAATCCGCACTCACAAGCGTCTGCTCGACATCGTCGATCCAACGGCTCGCACTGTGGATGAACTCAAGAAGCTCAATCTCCCAGCCGGTGTCGATATCACCATCCGCATCTAAGTTCCAGCAGCGTCTGTTTCTTGAATCTTGTATCTTAAATCTTAAATTTCTCTAGCCATGTCACTCGGCCTACTCGGCAAAAAAATCGGTATGACCCGTCTGTTCGACCAACAGGCCGGCATCATGATCCCCGTCACCGTCATCGACGTTTCCGGAAACACGATCCTTCAATCCAAGACTCCAGAATCGGACGGCTACACCGCAGTCCAAGTGGGCTATGGCGATCGTAAGGAACAACGCGTCACCAAGCCTGCCCTCGGCATTGCCAAGAAGGCCGGTTGCGCACCTAAGCATTTCATCCAGGAATTCCGCGTTGAAAATGGCGCCGAGCTCCCAGCCGTCCATCCTGGCATGGACACCTTCACTGAAGGTCAGTGGGTTGACGTCATCGGCGAGTCCAAAGGCCGCGGCTTTCAAGGGGTTTACAAACGCTACAACTTCGGCGGTCTCAAGCAGACCCACGGTTCCATGATGCACCGCAGAACGGGAGCCATCGGTTGCCGCTCCACTCCAGGTCGCGTTTGGAAAAACCAAAAGATGCCCGGTCACATGGGCACCACACGCACCACCGTGCAGAATCTCAAAATCGTCGCCGTTCGCAAAGAAGACGGTGTCATCCTCGTCTCTGGCGCAGTTCCCGGCTCTAATGGCCACTACGTCACCGTCCGTCCCGCCAAGAAAAAGTCCGCCTAATCCGGTGGCATTCTGAAACCTTTCACGATTCCAAGTCATGTCCTTTAAGACTTTCACCGCAGAAGACGCTCAAGCCGCCAATCTCGTATTGGTCGGCGCTGAGAAAGGCCGCCAAGCCGTCCACGATCTCGTGGTCGCCTACCGCGCCAACCGCCGCACTGGCTCCGCTTGCACCAAGACCCGTGGCGAGGTCTCCGGCAGCAACCGCAAAATTTACAAACAAAAAGGCACGGGTGGTGCCCGCCACGGCGACAAGCGCGCCCCGATCTTTGTCGGTGGTGGCGTCGTCTTCGGCCCTCGCCCACGGGATTACTCGAAAAAGGTGCCAAAGACCGTCCGCAAGCTCGCCCTGCGCCGCACTCTTGGCGACCTCGTTCGTGCTGAGAAAATCATCACCGTCCCAAGCTTCAACGTCGAAGATGGCAAAACGAAGTCTTTCGTCGCCGCCATCGATGCGCTCACCAAGCCAGGCAAAATCCTCGTAGTTGCCAACTCCTACGATGATCAAACTTACCTCGCCGGTCGCAACGTCGCATACGTCCAACTCGTCAACGCCACCGACCTCAACGTCGAGCAGCTTCTCCTCGCCAACACCATCATCCTCGTGGGTGATGCCGTGCAAACCCTCGCGGCTCGCACCGCCTGAACCCCGGACCTACCACCGAGATCATGAAAGACATTTACCAGGTCATTAAAAACGTCCGCCTCTCCGAGAAAGCAACCATGCTTCAAGAGAACAACAACGAGGTCACCCTCGAAGTGGACCGTAAGGCCAACAAGCTTGAAATCAAGCAGGCCGTAGAACAACTCTTCGGGAAAACCGTCTTGGCCGTTCGCACTGCCAACTACGACGGCAAAGCCCGCCGCCAACGCCGCGCCGATGCCGGCCGCACCAATCACTGGAAAAAAGCCATCGTCCGCCTTAAGGAGGGCGAATCTCTCGACCTCGTTTAAGCGCCTAAACCCGCTTACCACAACGAAACCAACTCACCGTTCCGATTGTCATGCCACTGAAAACTTTCAAGCCAATCACGCCCTCAGCCCGCTACAAGAATCTCCCGTCCTTTGACGAGATTACCAAAAGCAAGCCTGAGAAAAGCCTTCTCACCCCGCTCAAGCGCAGCGGTGGCCGTAACAACACCGGCCGCATCACCACTCGTCACATCGGTGGCGGCCACAAGCGCCACTACCGTTTGGTCGATTTCAAACGCGGCAAGCACGATGCACCCGCAAACGTCGTCGGCATCGAATACGATCCGAACCGCACCTGCCGCATCGCTCTCATCCAATATGCTGATGGCCAGAAATCCTACATCCTCGCGCCTCTCGGCCTTGAAGTAGGAACCACCGTCATCTCTGGCGCCAACGTCCCAGCCAAAGCTGGAAACGCCATGCCACTCAGCGCAGTGCCACTTGGAACTTCCATCCACAATATCGAGCTCATCCCAGGCAACGGCGGCAAAGTCGCTCGTGCCGCTGGCCAGCTCGCCGTGCTTTCTAACCGCGATGGCGGCTGGGCACTCGTGAAAATGCCTTCCGGTGAAATCCGCCGCTTCAACGATCGTTGCTTCTGCACCATCGGCCAAGTCGGAAACCGCGATCACATGAACGAAACTTCCGGCAAAGCAGGGCGCACCCGCTGGCAGGGCGTTCGCCCGACTGTCCGTGGTATGACGATGAACCCCGTTGACCACCCGAACGGTGGTGGCGAAGGCAAGTCGAAGTCCGGTGGTGGTCGTCAGCACCTTCTCAGCCCATGGGGCCATGCGAAGGGCCAGAAAACTCGTAACAAGCGTAAGACCACCAGCGTCTTCATTGTCGAGTCCCGCCACAAAGCCAAGCGTAAGTAATTCCTTATTCGCCTGAAATCTCAAATCTGAAATCTCAAATTTCCCATGCCACGTTCACTCAAGAAAGGCCCGTTCGTCGATCAAAAGCTTCTCGCCAAGATCGATGCCGTCGCCGAAGCCGGTTCAGACCGCAAGCCCATCAAAACATGGAGCCGCAAGTCCATGATCACCCCGGACTTCGTCAGCCATAACTTCGCCGTGCACAACGGCAAGACCTTCGTCCCCGTTTACGTCACAGAAAACATGGTCGGCCACAAACTCGGCGAATTCTCCCCGACGCGTCTGTTCAAGACTCACGGCGGTATCGGCAAAAAGTAAGCCGCTTCTGGTTCATCCTCTGCAATATCATGCGCTCCACCTTCCATCTCAAAGCACTTGCCGCCGCCCTCGGGTTGCTCGCAAGTGGCGGGATGTCTATGGCGCAAAGTGCTACGGCAGAGGAACTTCAGGACATCGTCATCGATCTCCAGACCCAGAATCAAGCCCTCCAACGCAGCCTTTCCGAGTCTAATCTCAGCGAGAAGCAGGCCACCGAACAACTCGCGAAGGTCCGCCTTCGCCTCGGAGCACTCGGGAAAAACCTGCTCGATGGCGGCGATGATCGCCTCGTCCAAGCTGCCAGCGATTTACAGATTGCCAATGAGCGCCTAGCCAAGCTCGAAGCCTCAGTCACACCCGTCGTCGCCTCCATCACCGAATACCTCCGCCAAGCGGTCGTCTCGGATCCAGAGGCCAGACTTCGTGTAGAAACTTCACTAAGAGAGCTTGACGCTGTCCTCGGACTACGCCAAAAGCCCTCCCCCGATGTGCGCGCCGGTTCGCTTAAACAAGCGGACATCGTCAGCATCGATCAAGAAAGCGGCATGTTGGTTCTTAACCTTGGCGAAAGCCACGGCGCTAAGATCGGCATGACCTTTCGCCTTATCCGCGGGCAGCTGCCCTACGGAAAAGCAATTTTAGCTGACGTCCGCAAGGCCGTCAGCGGTGCCTTTGTCGAACATCTCGATAACGTCACCGATTCTCCACTACCCGGCGATCTCGCCGTCCTCGAAACACAAGCCTCAGCTCAGTAAACACTCACCGTCCGACGTCCATGGAAGTCAAAAGTACCACTAAATTCGTTCGTCTCTCGCCCAAAAAGGCGCGTGACGTCGCCCGTGAAATTCAAGGTCTGCCCGTATCGAGCGCCCTTGATATTTTGACCTTCACCCCCAAGAAGGCTGCACAGCTCATTGGCAAGACCCTCAAGACCGCCATCGCAGATGCTGAGAATAACTTCTCCCTCGATACAAGCACCCTTGTCATCAAGGAAGCTGTCATCGGCGCAGGCCCTACCCTCCGCCGTTTCAAGCCACGTGCTAAAGGCTCCGCAGGTCCGATCCTCAAGCGCACTGCTCACATCTCCATCACTCTCGTCGGTTCTGCCCCCGAGAAGAAAAAGAGAGCCGCTCGCAAGGCCGCTACCAAGAAAACCGAAACCGCTCCTGCTGCCGCCGCCGCTGAAGCTTGAATCTCCCTCAATTAATCTCATTCCTCACCGACCATGGGCCAAAAAGTAAATCCGATCGCATTCCGCCTCGCCGTCAATAAAGACTGGCGTTCCAAGTGGTTCGCCAAAGGCAAAGACTACACCGATAAGCTCCACGAAGATCTCGCGATCCGTGGCTACCTCA
>JBGSUW010000093.1:0-99048 GCA_041753275.1 Akkermansiaceae bacterium
CTGTCTCGGTGACTTCCTGGAATTTCCCACTTTGAGTCACTAGCAAGGCCAGCTCGGCGGCGGAATGGCTGTGCTCTCTTTCGCTCACCGGATCGATATTGAAAAACGTTTTCAGGAGTCGATTCGCACTGCCATTCAAGACGACGATGGCCCAGTGGGCACCCCGGTAAAAGGCATGCAGGGGACCTGCTAGCGCCAGAGTCACCGGCACTGGACGACAAATCGCGATGGACTTGGGCATTAGCTCGCCAATGACCACGTGCAGAAATGTGAACGAAACGATGGCCAAGGAGAAAGAGATGAACTTCACCCACCAAACGGAAATGCCCGTCATATTCAATAAAGGTGAAACCAGCGCGGCTACAAAAGGCTCACCTAGAAATCCCAATGCGAGAGACGCGATGGTGATCCCCAGTTGATTTGCGGAAAGGTAGCGGTTGAGGTTGTTGACAACGTGAAGCGCGTTTTTGACCTTTGCTGGGTTGGTATGTCCTTCCGCTTCGAGCTGGCTAGCCCTCACCTTGACAATCGCAAACTCGGAGGCCACGAAGAAGGCATTGAGAAACAGGAAAAATAAAATTCCGCCAATGTACATCAAAGACTTCCCGAGGGTGGGAAACTCGGTAGGCGGATTCGGCGTGATCGATGCAAGCGTCTCGAAACTATGCAGAAAAATCGACATGGAGAGCATGGTCAGAGTTTTTCGTAAACACCTTGATCACGGCGTTGTAGGATGGTGAATCCCGCCTTCTTCGCATCACTAACGGATAGCGGCTTGGTGATGGTGGGGGTATTGATCCGAGAAATTGCCTTTTTCACCGGATTTTTGCAGAGCGGACAAACCGCCAAAGCTTCCCGGTCCACCGGACGCCTAAGTTCAAATCCTTTCGCGCAGATGCGACAAGAGTGCTCAGGATCCTCCGGTTCTAATGAAACGTATTCGTATATTGGCATAAGAAAGACGCGGCACGGGTAATTTCCGTCCCACGTCAATAAATCACGTAAGCTGCGTTAGTTTACCAACTCGCCTTTGTCACGCCAGGAAGCATTCCAGCGGAAGCAAGTTCGCGGAAGGTGATCCGTGAGAGGCGGAAGCGGCGCAAAAATGCACGGCGGCGGCCTGTGATTTCGCAGCGATTCACAAGGCGAGTAGGGCTCGCATCACGAGGGAGCATGGACAGGCCGACATAATCCTTCTCAGCCTTAAGCTTGAGACGGAGAGCAGCATATTTCTCGACAGTTTCTTTTTTGCGCGCGTTGCGGGCGATCCAACTTTTCTTAGCCATAATTCGGGACGCAGAAGTTAGGGGCTGGACAGGTGCTTGCAAGCCCAAAGTCGCTTTTTTCGCGATCTACCTGTAAAAAGATTAAGAATCCTTAAGTTTTCTTGTTTTAAAGGTGATTGTTCGAAAGTAATTTGTAAGATTGCACGTTATAAAATCCATCAGGCATCGTTGTTATATTAACATTCAGCTAGCATTCTCATGTTCACCTCAATTCAGACCTCCGATCGGCGTAGTTTCATAAAGGATAGTGCGAAAATACTCGCCGCCGTAAGCCTTGGCACGCAACTCAAAGCAGAATCCACCGCCCAAGGAAGTCGGCTCTTTGACGGGATTGGAATCGCGACTTCGATTGACCGAGCACCATTCATGAAGGAAAACGGAATCCAATTCCTCACCTGCGGAGTTGAAGATTTGTTGATGCCGGGACGACCCGTAGCTCAATTTGAAAAAAGGCGGGAAGAGGTCGCCGCATGTCCCTTGCCGATTCTTGCCTGCAATGGATTTATCAGGCCTGCCCACCTCCGCTGCATCGGCCCGGAGGCCAATCATGATGAGGTCCTCGTCTGGGCGGATACGACGTTTCGCCGGTTGAAAAAGATTGGCGGCAAATTGATCGTTTTCGGCAGTAGCGGTGCTCGCCGAGTTCCAGATGGCTGGCCCTTAGAGAAGGCAGATGCCCAGTTCATTTCATTGCTTAAAAGAATGGGCCCGCTCGCCGCCGAACAGGAAATTACCGTCGTCATCGAGCAACTTCGTGCTGAGGAGTGCAATTTCATCAATCATATTGAGAAAGCCGCGACACTTGTTCGTGCCACAAATCACCCTAATATCCGCCTTCTTGCTGATTTATATCACATGGCAAACATGGATGATCGGCCGGGTGATTTGGAGGCAGCGATGGATGTCGTCGCTCATATCGAAATTGCTGAGAAAGTGGAGCGCACTGCACCCGGCGTCAAAGGAGATGATTTTAAGCCATTTTTTAACGTGTTGAAACAGAGGAATTATCGTGGAGCGATCGGCATCGAGGCCAACTTTGAAGGCTCGCAAGTGGCAAATGCCGTCCGCACAATCATTCAACAAGCGAGTGATAGCTGAGTTTAATCGGTCACTTCCCCAGCACCGCGATCTTGGCCAAAATCTCATCGACGGCCGCCATCCGTCCGATTCCCTCGTAGCCGCAAGCCAATTCACCTTCCGCTGGTCCTACAAAGTGGCAGCCATCCCCGGTGAGTTGGGAAAAATTTCTCTGAGTGGCCGGATGCAACCACATTTTTCCATTCATCGCTGGAGCCAAGAGAACCGGTGTCTGCCGTGGCAGCGCCAGATAGATCGAAGAAAGCGGATCTGGTGCAAGCCCATTGGCAAAGTTTCCTAAAATGGCCGCTGTTGCAGGGGCTACTACAAAGAGGTTGGCGCTATCCGCTAAGTCGATGTGGCCCGGCTTCCAAGAATGCTTCTCGTCCTCCAGAGAAATTAGAACCGGCTGGCGAGTCAAAGTCTGAAGGGTGAGCGGAGTGATGAACTCCGTCGCAGCAGTGGTCATCACCGCATGCACTTGATGGCCCAGCTTGATCAATTGCGATGCGAGATCCGCCGACTTGTAAGCGGCGATAGATCCTGAAATACCGAGCACAATTTGCATGATGAAATTTTCGGAAGGGGGCCTATTTCAACATGGAAACCGCTTTCTCCACTGCGTTGGTGAGCTCCACCACATCTGCCTGCGTATTATATAAAGCAAATGAAGCTCTCACCGTCCCTGTGATCCCGAACCTCGCCATCAGCGGCTGGCAACAATGGTGCCCCGTTCTGACAGCCACTCCCATCTGGTCCATCAAGGTCCCGAGATCGTAATGATGAATGCCATCAAAGTTAAAGGAAATTGCACCCGAGCGATCTGCCGGACCATAGAAGCGAATTCTAGGAATGGACGCCAAGGCCTGAGTCGCGCTTTCCACTAAATTCACCTCATGCGCATGAATCTCATCCAGCCCGATTCCGTTGACGTAATCGAGGGCCGCCGCCAGCGCGATCGCTCCCTCGATGTTGGGCGTTCCCGCTTCATATTTGAAGGGAAGCGCATTGTAGCTGGTCTTTTCAAAAGTCACCTCTTTGATCATCTCTCCCCCACCCCGCCACGGTGGTAGCGTATTGAGCACGTCCGCCCTCCCCCAAAGCACCCCAATGCCGGTAGGTGCATAAACTTTATGCCCGGAAAACACGATGAAGTCCGCACCGGTTGCCTGCACATCTACTGCCATGTGAGCCGTCGCCTGCGCTGCATCAATGAGCACATAGGCTCCCACACGTTTCGCGGCAGCCGTCATGGCCACGATCGGAACCACGGTCCCAAATGAATTGGAAATCCAAGTCAACGCCATCACTTTTGTCCGCTCCGATAACAGTGAGTTGAAGGAATCTTGATCCAAGGAGCCATCTTCATGACAAGCGATCACCTTAAGCACAGCCCCCGTCCGCTCGCACAACATTTGCCAGGGCACGATATTCGAGTGGTGCTCTAGCGTGGAAATCAGCACTTCGTCTCCCGCGCGGATTTTACCGGAGAGAGAAAGAATATTTGACACCAAATTAATCCCGTCTGTCGCTCCTGAAGTGAAGATCACCTCATCGGAGCTGGCAGCATTCAGATGCGTAGCGACAGTCTGGCGGGCATTTTCAAACGCCTCCGTCGCCATCCGTGCCAAATGATGGGTTCCGCGGTGAATATTGGAATTGATGGCCTCGTAGTAATAGCGTGAAACCAGCAGCACCGCCATGGGCTTCTGCGTGGTAGCGGCATTGTCGAGGTAAACTAAACGCCGCCCTTGGATCGATTGATCCAAAATCGGAAAATCATGGAGTAGGGTGTCAAAATCAAACATCACTTAAAGTCATGCCAAAAAGGCACGCCGCACCTTGATCCATGCCGCCCCGCGCCGCAACGCTCGATTTCTATCTCATTCAAATTAACAATCTAAAAAACCGGCATCAATTTCCCTTGTGTAATTACTTTAGCAGTCTAACCTCGCGGCGGCCGAGAAAAGAGTCTCTGCCACTACTAAATAAAAATATGAAATTGCTCCCCGCCCTAATGACAACTGCCTTTCTGTGCCCAGCGCTCAGTTCTGCAGCCACTATCTACGGTCTTACCAGTGCCAATGGTCTGATAAGTTTCGACTCCTCCACCCCCGGCACGATCACTAATATCGGCACCATTTCCCAAGTTGGAATTGTTGATATCGATTTCTACCCCGTCAATGGACTTCTTTACGGAGCCACCAGCGCGGGCAGTCTTTATACGATCAACATTGTCACAGGTGTTGCAACATTGGCTGCTACGCCTTCCTCCCCAGTGGTTGGCCTTACCGCCATTGACTTCAATCCCGTGGCAGACCGTCTCCGCATCTTTGCCGGAAATTCCAATTTCCGTCTAACTCCAGATGTGTTCAACAATCCGGGTCTCGTCGCTGGCCAACTCACCAACGATGGCATCTTCTCCTTTGATAATGTAGATCTTGTAAGCTCTGCTTACACCAATCCGGTTGATGGCGCAGCTACCACCACGCTATACAGCATCGATGCGGCAACTAACAGCCTCTTCGTGCACTCTGGCGGTCCTCAATTCAGCACTGTAGCTCCTGTCGGTCCTCTCGGCTTCAACGTTGGCGCAAATGTCGGCTTCGACATCGGCACTGACGGAATTGCCTACATGACAGACAACCAAAACCTCTACACGGTAAACCTTGCCACCGGCGCAGCAACTTTAACAGGTGTTGTGGGTACTGCCGGCGGATCTGGCTTGGTGAAAATCGCCATTCCAGAAGTTTCCTCTGCTTCATTGCTACTTCTTGGCGGACTTGCGGCTCTTCGCCGCCGCCGCGCTTAATTAGCGATAGACTCTAGAAAACAGGATTTGCCCCATGCTTAAATGTGGGGCAAGTCCTGTTATTGTATCAAAGTCTGAAGTAGCAGACTTGGCGGTTGCATCATTCACTGTTCCGCCCCGTTTCAAACCTTTGCAGTGCCGTATCGTCTAAGCTCCACGAGCCGGAAGAACTCAGAATCGGGGAGGTGAAGCGGTTGAGTGCATCGAATATTCCCGGAAAAACACCCACGATCCCTCTTCACCACAATCCATACTTGCCGTAGGCCATGATGTAGAGACCCATGATTAAATTCGCGGTGGCGTGCATAATGACGCAGGCACCGAGGTTTTTACTCCAGACACAGAGGAGGTAGGTGAGGCTGCCATAGACAAAGGCACCGGCATAGTCGGTAGGAGAATGGGCGGCCATGAAGAGGCCGGTGACGATGAGGTAGGACAACCAACGGTGGCGACCGAAGGGTTGTTTCCAATAATCCCCTTCCCAATCACAGACGAGACGCATGACGAAGCCGCGCCAAAAGATTTCCTCAATAAGGGCGACGACAATAACGGCACGAATGAAGCGGAAACTAAGCGAACTCCAATAGGCAATTGCATTTTCGAAAATACCAGGATCGAATCCTTCTTTACGTTCTTCCACCCCGAGCTTGCCGAGCCAGCCGGCGGGAGTCTCGGTGAGTTTCCAATAGTCGTAGAGAGTGGTTGGAAGTAACCAGAAGCCGATCCCTATAGCACCGAAGACGATGCCGATGAGTGACCATTTGAAGGACCAATTAAAGGTATAACTTCGCCAAAAATAACTAAGAAACCCCAGGCATACCAGTGTCTGGATGGGATAGACAATCTGCGATGGCTGTTGCCGCCACCATGGGGCGTCCGGGTGTTTCCACTCAATCAGATATCCGAGGAATGTGAGCACCAACATGAAACTCATGAAGGCCACAAAGGGATATACGTGCGCCCGAGTGAGCCGCTCTGGGTGGTGCGCTTGGACGGAAGTGCTCATGATTTTTTCAAGCGACTGACAAAAGCTTCGATCCGATCCGTGGCGGTACGGATGTCTTCAAAAGCGGTGGCATAACAACAACGGAGGAAACCTTCGCCAGACGGGCCGAAGGCACTACCTGGGACGCAGGCGACGTTTTCTTCCTCTAGAAGCTGCATTGCAAATTCCTTGCTGGTGAGGCCGAAGCCGCGGATGTCCGGGAAGACATAAAACGCTCCGCCGGGAGTGTGGCACTCAAGGCCGATTTCGTTGAGGCGCTTGACGAGGAAATCACGGCGCTGATGGTAGCTGTTGCGCATCTCGATCATGGCAGGCTGGCCATTTTCCAGAGCCTCGATGGCGGCCATCTGGCTCATGATGGGAGCGCAGAGCATGGCATATTGGTGGATTTTCATCATCGCCTCGATGATGGGCTGTGGCGCACAAGCGTAGCCGAGGCGAAAGCCGGTCATGGCGAAGGCTTTGGAAAATCCATGGAGTAGGATGGTGCGCTCTTTCATCCCGGGCAGGGAGGCGATGGAGAGATGGGGGTCGGCTTCGTCGTAGCGGAGCTCGCTGTAGATCTCATCGGTCATGACGATGAGGTCGTGCTTGATGGCGAGTGCGGCAATCCCTTCGAGGTCGGCGCGGGATGCGCAGGCACCCGTGGGATTGGTGGGGAAATTGATGAAAATGATGCGAGTGCGCGGGGTGATGACGGCGGCGACGGCTTCTGGCTTGAGCGAGAATTCATCTTCTTTGGTGGTAACGACAGGCACGGCCACGCCATGCGCCATGACGATGCTGGGGCTGTAGGAAACGTAACATGGCTCGTGAAAGATCACCTCATCGCCAGGATTAAGGAGCGCACGGAGGGCGATATCGATGGCTTCCGAGACGCCGACGGTGACGAGAACTTCGGTGGGAGCATCGTAGCGGACGTGGAAAAAGTCCTCGACGTAGCGGGCAATTGATTTCCGCAGGGAAAGCAGGCCGAGATTGGAAGTGTAGGTGGTTTGTCCTTTTTCCAGCGAATAGATGGCAGCCTCACGGATGTGCCATGGGGTGACGAAGTCCGGCTCGCCGACGCCGAGCGAGATGACGTCGTCGCGGCCGATGACGAGTTCAAAGAAATCGCGAATCCCAGAGCGTGGGATGGAGGCGACGTTGGTGGCGATTTTCGCATTGTAATCCATGAGGAGTGTTGCCCGGAGGCGGGTGGGAGTTCAGCGGTATCAACGGGATGCGTCAATGCCGGGGCTGGAGATTGGTTAAAAAAAAGACCGTCGGGGACTGATCCCCGGCGGCCTCGATTGAAAAAGGTTTCAGTTTGAAAACTTACTCAGTGGGTGGTGGGCCGCCTTCAGGTCCGCCTGGCGCGCCTTGTGGCATTGGGAAAGGCATTCCGCCTTCTGGTGCAGGGGGCGCATCTTCGATTTTGACGAGTTCGAGTTCGAAAATCAACACGCTGTTCGGCGCGAGATCGGCGCTGACGCGTTTGTCACCATAGGCAAGTTCACTTGGAATGAAGAGCTTCCACTTGGCACCGACGGGCATGATGGTGAGGGCTTCTTTGAAACCCGGGACCACGTCAAGGGTCATTGGCACCGGGCTACCTTCTGGCGAGGCATCGAATTGCTTGCCATTGATGAGAGTTCCTTTGTAGTTGACGAGAAATTGCTTCTTATCCTCGGCACCTTCTTTCGGAGCTTCGTATTTCTCTTTACCGCCTTTGGTAATAACTTCGTATTGAAGACCACTCTTGGTGGTGGTCACACCCTCACGCTTTCCGTTGGTTTCGAGGAATTTCTTACCTTCCTCCAGGGTCTTCGCTGCATTTTCTTGTTCGCGCGTTTGGAGCATGTCGCCGAGTGCCTCCATGGCGGCTTGGAGTTTGGCTTCTTCCAGCTCAGGCTTCTCGCCTTTGAGGGAGGCCATGAAGCCTTTGAGGAAATTCTCGGTATCGAGATCTTCCGCAGTGACGCCAAATTTTCCGAACTGTTGGGCAAAGCCACCGCCAGTGCGGAAGCCGAGGGCGTAGGAAGAATCCGTTTTGATTACCGCTGGGTCCAACTTCGGCTTGGCTGGCACTTCGATGGCTGGAGTAGTCGCCTCGGTTTTAGCAGCAGGAGCATCGGTGGCAGGAGCATCGGTGGCAGGAGCATCAGTGGCAGGAGCATCGGTGGCAGTTTGAGCCGGTGTGGTGACCTCCGATTTGACTGGTGCGTCAGCATCTGGAGTTTGGGCGTGGGTGGAAGCGATAAGACCGAGGGCCAATGCGCCAGGAATGAGTTTACGTATCATGTTAGTTGGTGGAAAAGCGGGAAGCTAGTGATGGGATGCCGGTCTGTCGAGAACGGGTTTTTAGGAAAATTCCAGAAAATCTAGGCACAGCAACCGGCTTTTTCACAGACGGCCGGGCTTGCGGGGATTGTGGAATTTCTCTCCGGGGCTAGCATGGCTGGGAATGGCTCGAGCGTCTGCAAGCCTAGTTTAGCGAGGAGTGCTAGGTCTTTGCTGGCTTCAGGATTGTCTGCGGTGAGTAATTTTTCCCCGTAGAAAATGGAGTTGGCACCTGCGAAGAAGCAGAGCGCTTGCGTCTCATCGGAGAGACGGGTGCGACCTGCCGAAAGCCGGACTTTCGCTCCCGGCACGGCGATGCGGGCGCAAGCGATCATACGGACAAGGTCGAGCGGATCGACCTGCGGGTTGTTTGCCAACGGGGTGCCGGGCATGGGCATGAGCGAATTGATTGGCACGCTTTCCGGCTGGGGATTGAAGCTAGAGATCACTTCGAGCAGGCGGAGACGGTCGGTGATGGTTTCGCTAATGCCGAGGATCCCGCCACAGCAGACGGACATTCCGGCGTCTTGGACATTGCGGATGGTGCGGAGACGATCTTCGTAAGTGTGAGAGGTTACGATGTTCGGGTAGTGCTCGGGAGAGGTATCCAAATTGTGATTATACGCGGTGACTCCGGCTTCCTTGAGCGCAACGGCTTCCTTCGGGCCCAGCTCGCCGAGCGTTACGCAGACTTCCATGCCGAGGGAGGAAACGTCTTTGACGATTTCCAACACTTGGTTGAAGCGTTCAGTTCCACCGCGCACGCCACGCCATGCCGCACCCATGCAAAATCGGGTGGAGCCGTTCACCCGGGCAGCGCGGGCACTTTCCATCACGGTGTCTTTCGAGAGTAGCCGCTGACTTTCCAAATCTGTCTCGTACCGAGCGGATTGAGTGCAATATGCACAATCTTCTGAACATCCTCCGGTCTTGATGGAGAGCAAAGTGCAGAGTTGGATTTTACCCTCTGGAAAGTTTTCACGATGCACTGCATTCGCGCGGGAAATAAGGTCGAAAAACGGAAGTTCGTGGAGAGTCTGGAGTTCGGCGAGGATCATGGATTGGGAGTTTTGAAATCAGTTCCTAAATCTTGAATAGGCGTTATAGGACTCATAAGACCTATCATTCTGGAGTTATCTATCTGACCCAGCTACCGCGGACTTCCGGCATTTTACCTTGACCAACAACGGTGTAAGTGGTGGGACCACGGGCTCCTTCCAGACTGACTCCTAGAGCGCGTTTCCAAGCGGCACTCATGCTTTCGCCAGTGTGACAGCCCCAACTTTTACAGTAAACATTGCGGTCGAAAATCGAGGAACGAATGCGTGATAGCTCATTCTCATGGAGAGTTGCAGTGGAGATTCCCATGATGTCACTGCTATAATCAAACATGAATGCATAGCGATTCGAGTGACCAAAAAAATCAAAGCTCTGGATCGATCCACGGGGGCGGTTGTTGAGAATTTGAAGGAAATTCCCGGTGTTGTTGAACCATACCAGAGAGACTCTGCGCTTGGCAGCCTGCTCAGCGATCCAGCTGGTGTAGGGCTTGCCATCCTCACGGCCGCGAGCAGTGTAGCCCGGCTGATAGACCATCCAAAATATCTTCGCATCGCGGCCATAGGCTTTACGAATTTCCGCCATGCGCAGTGTGGACGCCCTGATAAAGTTGCCCCACCAGCGATCATGCTGATCATCCGTTACTCGGTAATTTTCCCATTTCCGCAAGGAAGGCCCACCTGCCACGATGACATGCTCGGCATGGCACCAAGAAGTGAGAAGCAGGAAAACAAACGCGAGTGGACGAAGATGGCCTGACATGGCGGGAAACTAAGTGCTACGATGGCCCGTTGGAAGCGCAATGATGGGGAAATTTTCCTTTCGCCATCATCCGCGTCGCATTAAGCGGCTGAGCCGTTACGGATAATCTCGAGGAAACTCGAAACTTCAAGAGCGGCACCGCCGATGAGGGCCCCATCAATGTCCGGGCATGCCATCAATTCTGCGGCATTTCCAGGTTTCACACTTCCGCCGTATTGGATGCGGATCTTGCCAGCGGCATCGGCACCGTAGATTTCAGCGATGACGGACCGGACGAAGGCATGCGCATCCTGTGCTTGCTGGGAAGTAGCGGTGACGCCTGTGCCGATGGCCCAGACGGGTTCATAGGCGATGACGGTTTCTGCGAGATCTTTTTCGGATATCCCATCGAGTCCACCAGTGATCTGAGTGCGTAAAACGGATTCAAGTTCGCCGCCTTCACGCTGGGCGAGAGTTTCTCCGATGCAGAAGATCGGCCTCAGATTCGCCTCACGAGCTTTTTTGATTTTCGCATTTATGGTGGCATCTGTCTCGCCATAGATCGCGCGGCGCTCGCTGTGGCCGAGGATCACATAGTGGACGAAAAATTCACGCAGCATCAACACGCTGATCTCGCCGGTGTAGGCACCCGAATCATACTCCGAGCAATTCTGCGCGGCGATCTGGATGGCGTGGGCATTCTGACCAGCGTTCGCATTGTGGAGCAGGTCCGCAAGCTTTGGCAGGGAGATGAACGGTGGTGCGATGACGATTTCACATGGAAAGTCCTGACCTTGGAGCTTTGACAGAAAACTCTTGATGAAGTCTTCGGTCTCGAAAGCACCTTTGTTCATCTTCCAGTTTGCGGCGAAAATTGGCTTGCGATACATAGTTTTTAAAAGATTCGGGTGTAAAAACGGCTTAAAATCAGACTTCGGTGAGCGCTGCGAGTCCAGGAAGCACTTTCCCTTCCAAAAGCTCAAGAGATGCTCCACCACCGGTGGAAATGAAGGTCATTTCATCATCCAGGCCGAATTGATTGACCGCAGTAACGGAATCTCCGCCTCCGACGATGGTGACGCCGGTATTCTTGGCCATGGCTTCTGCGATGGCACGGGTGCCTTTGGCAAAGCTCTCGATCTCGAATACTCCCATCGGGCCATTCCAGATGATGGTCTTGGCGAGGGCGATTTCTTTGGTGAATTCATCAATTGCAACATCGCCGATATCGATGCCTTCCCAGCCGTCTGGAGTTTCGCCACCTTGCTCGTAGGGCGCAGTGACTTGGGTGGTGGCACCTTCTTTGAATTCCTGAGTCACGCGGGTATCGGCAGGCAAAAGAAAGCGCACTCCCTTGGCCTCAGCTTTGGCGAGAATTTCCAAAGCAAGATCGAGCTTATCGCCTTCCACGCGGCTGTTGCCGGTTTTGTAACCTTGGGCTTTGCGGAAGGTATTGGCCATCGCGCCGCCGATGAGGAAAGCATCCGCCTTCTCCATCAGTGCGGAAATCACGAGAATTTTATCAGAAACCTTCGCACCGCCCATGATGACGAGGAATGGTTTTTCGGGCGCTTGTAACTTACCGTCCAAGTATTCCAGCTCGCGTTCCATCAAGAAGCCCATGGCGCTTTGTTTTACGAAATGGGTGACGCCCTCGGTCGATGCGTGGGCGCGGTGAGCAGTGCCGAATGCATCGTTGACGTAAATTTCCGCGTTGCCAGCGAGCTCTTTGGCAAAGCTGGATTCATTTGCTTCCTCTGCGGGATAAAAGCGGGTATTTTCTAAAAGTAAAATTTCACCAGGTTGCAACGCGGCCCGGAGCTTGGCCACTTCAGCGCCGACGCTATCAGGGGCAAGTTTGACGCTAACGCCAAGAATCTCACTAAGCAACGCAGCGGCAGGAGCGAGTGAAAATTTCGCCTCCGGTCCCGCAGTCGGGCGGCCGAGGTGCGAGCAAAGCACTAGTTTAGCGCCACCAGCGATCAGGTGCTTGATGGAAGGCACGGCACCTTGGATGCGGGTATCATCGGTGATGACGCCGTCTTTGAGAGGGATATTGAAGTCCACACGCATGAGGACTTCTTTGGAAGAGACATCGAGATCGCGGATCGAAAGTTTGGCCATGGCGCGAATCCCGCCTCAGAGCGGGACCGATGTCAAGCGATGCGTTGCTCTGAATCGCTAGATTGCAGTAATTTCAGCGCGGTAACGGTGCATTGCGGAAGCGCTCGTGCTGGCGGCGGATCATTGAATCTTGTGGCGAGTAATTGATGGCCAAGTTCGACCACTCAAGTGCCTTTACGCGATTTCCTTTGGCAAACTGGATCTCTGCCATGGTATCGAGATAGGCGGCTTGATTCGGGTTCATTTCAAGGGCCTTTTCGAGAAGCTTCTGGGCACCATCAAGATTGCGTTGCGCACGCGAGGCAAGCCAAGCGGCGGTGTTATAAGTATTTTCCGAAGCAGGATATTGCTGGATTGAGGCAGTGATTACTTTCCAAGAAATGTCGAACAATCGATCATGCAGATCTATCAAACCTGCCTTGCGCAAGGCGGGGAAAAACGTATCAGCAAGCGAGCCCTCACTCGGGAACAGTGAATGGCATTTCTCTAACAGAGTCATTGCTTCATCACGGTTCTCTTCCAGCATTGAGAGTGCGCGGGCCATGTCCGCTTGCATCCGCAGCCGCATCAGCGCGACAGGGGCCGCACCCATTCTCTCAGGAGATGAGAAATGAAGTGCTAGAAGCTCGTTAATTGCTGCGACTTGTCTCCATTCACCTTCTTCGAGCAAGCCATCTGAGACGAGTTGCAGGGATTCGAGAAATTGACCTGAACCCGAGAATTCATCGGTATCCGGATCCATCTGGATTGCCGCGCGGGACCACCATTGCCGGGCTTTTTTCATTTGGCGTCCGAATGCGTAAGCTTTACCGATTTGCAGGGCCGTATCACTGCTGCCAAGTGCCAGCTTATCCACCCATGAATCATAAACATCCGCTTCATCTTTGCGATCCGCTAAGCGTAAACAAGCAGCAGCAAAAGCATAGGAGATCGGCTGTGGCTCTTGTTTGACTTCCGCTGCCTCGGCGATCTGACGGAGGAAAAATTCAGCGGCCTCATCCCAGCGATCGACGGTGGAAAGATTGTAAACATGCCTGCCCCAATTCTCCTCGGGCTGCTTCCCTTCCGCATAGGAGCTCCACACCTTGAGGGCGAGTGCGGCATCGGTGCCACCGGGAGCGACATCATTCGCTACGTAAGAAAGCAGTGCGAGATGACCGGCTTTTTTTGCGTCTGGAGCTTTCCCGAGATCTTTCCACGCTCTCGCTAGCCACTGTTTACGAAGCTGCGACGGATCTGCGATGGCTTCGAACATTGCCAGTAATCCTTCAAAACGTTCTGCCGCTGCGCTTGTGGGCTGCATTTCCATCATCCACTCCCACCAGGATTCCGGGGAGTCATGGTTTGCAAAAACTTTCTGTACCACCAGAAGCCATCGTGCCTCATCGTTCTTAGCCCAATCCGAAGCAAATTTTTTCACCAACAAGGGCGCACCTGCCACCGACCGCTGGACGCCGCTAAGATCGCCGAGGAAATTCAAATACCGCTCCTCATCTGCTTTCGCCAGATCCTCCAACGGACCGGAAAATACCTCAACCGCTTGCTTATGAAACCCGCGACGTTCTAGAAAATTTGCCATTGTAATCAACTGGACATCCACCGCAGTGGCATCTTGATCACCGTCCGCCGCATCTTCAGAAAAATGGTCGAATCTCTTTTTCACCCACTCAGCTAACTGTGGACTATTGACGTCGAGTCGTAAAATTTCCAGCGCCTCATCCACTCGCTCAAGCGAATCAAGGTAAGTAAATGCACTGAAGGGAGACTGCTTGGCAGCGGCCTCCTCCGCCGCTCGAATTTCACCGAGGAGAAACAGTGAATCAGTCGCAAAAGTCTGATCCGATTCATTTTGAGACACCGCAGCACGTTTGAGCAGCTCAAGATCCGCCACTTGGACCTCCTTGCCCTCCCAGCGCCGGATCGCAGAAGTGCAATAAGCTCTACGAATTCTGCTATCCGTCTCCTTCGCCAAGGCCGCGCGCATCCAAGGCAGCGGATCTCCTCCCAAGGCCGCGAGTAGCGCTGAAATTTTACTCTCACCGGCAGCGTCTGCCGCCGCACGCGATGCTTCAAGGTCTCCCTTGGCGCGCTCCAAGGCAAGCTGCCATGCCGGAGAACGATCGCCCATCTCAGCATTGGCACGCGCAAGTTCCTCCTCTGAGGTGCCTTGGCTGCGGTGAAAGTCCGCCAGCGCCATCAGCCCGGCTTGGGTGGCCGGAGCCATTTCGAGAAAGCGCCGTGCAGATTGCGGATCCTTTTCCAACAAACACTCTCTAGCTGCAATGATCGCCACCCTCTGCGCGGTCGTTTGGAACCGCTCACGAACTTCCGGCACATCCTCTGAGGCATAGAGTTTAAGAATCTGCCGCCATGCTTTGACACGGACGAGTTGATTGAGGGTTCTAATCTTCTCATTTGCCGGAGCTTTTGGATAGGCCTCCACCCATTTCAGCACGCTAGGTGCCGTCTCGGGTGTAATTGAGAGTTCGATTTTCCAAATCAATTCAGATGCGCGGTGGGCTTTTTCCGGATCGCCCCCTTCCGCACAAGCTTTGAGTTCTGGCAACGCAGATTCACCGGCCTTCCATAGTTTCAGAGTCGCATCTTCGCGGACTTTGTAGCTTTCATCACCAAGTTTTGCGATTAATTCTTCGAGACTCGCGGCTGCGGTCTCAAGCTTGGGCACCTCGTCTTTGGGCAGGCCCGCCGCTTGCATTCCAGTGGTGCTGGAAAGGGCAACGAATCCCAAGATGAGCCGAAATTTCATGGTAGATCAGGTTGCCGTGTTTTTAGATAATTTCAACTTACAATCACGCGGCGAAGCTTTCTCCACACGAGCAGGTAACAACGGCATTAGGATTACTCACCTTAAAGCCACCTTGTTGCAAATCTTCGGAAAAATCTAATTCGCTGCCGCTGACGAAAAGCGCACTCTTCGGATCGATCACCACATTCACGCCATTGCTAGGCACTAAAATATCTCTGTCTCGAGGACCATCCACCAAGTCCATTTTATACTGCAATCCCGAGCAGCCGCCACCCACCACCGCGATGCGGAGTGCGCCATCCGGCCGCCCTTGACGATCGAGGAGCCCACGTAAATGCGAAGATGCCCCTTCGAGGACTTTGACCAACTTCTCATTGCCGACCTTGTATTTCACCGTTGCCGTCATTGCCGGAATCTGGCTTCTGCCGCCGCTTGAGTCAACCGCTGGTTTAAAACGAAAACGAGCCACCCGCATGCGAGTGGCCCATTGGAAATTCGGGAGATTCGGGAAAATTCAGGACTCCGTGGTCTCGGAAGCCTCGGTTGCTTCCGCAGTTGCATCAACTGCCACGTCCTCCGCCACCTTCTTGGCAGCTTTTTTCGCAGGAGCTTTCTTGGCAGCCGCTTTCTTCGCAGCAGGAGCCTTTTTCGCAGATTCCTCTTTCTTAACAGCTGGTTTCTTTGCGATACCGCCGAGCTTTGCCTGTTCTGCTTTGCGCTTCACATAGTCTGCGCGGCGACGGCGTTTGATGATTTTTTTCGTTTGTTGGCCCATGGTTGGTAGCCACTGGCTAGGGATTCAAGCCGCGATGTTCAAGAGGAAAACTTCACGATCTTGCATTATCCGTCATTTTTGATCGGTTTCACGCACTCTCCGGATGCGTGCCTTGCCATTCCGCTTGCGCTCATGGGCGGGTGTCCTAGCATCCGGCGCTCGTTCCTATGAATCGTATTTTCGTCGAAAAAAAGGCCCCTCACGCTGCTGCCGCCCGTCACCTCCTGCATGACCTCCGCGAGTCGCTCGGGTTGCCGGGCCTCAAGGGTCTGCGGATCGTCCAGCGCTATGAGGTCGCAGGGCTTGCTGAGTCTGATTTCAGCATCGCATCCCGTCTGATCCTTTCCGAGCCGCAAGTGGACGATGTTTCCCCTACCCTCACGCTTGCTGAAAATGAAACGGCCTTCGCCGTAGAATTCCTTCCCGGACAATTCGATCAACGCGCGGATTCCGCTGCCCAGTGCATTCAAATTCTATCGGGAAATGAGCGCCCTGATGTTTCCTCCACCGAAGTAATCATCCTCGCGGGCAAACTTTCTCCAGAGGAAATCGCGCAGGTGAAGTCCTTCGTTATCAATGCCGTGGATTCTCACGAAGTGCCTGTAGCCTCAGGCATCGCCCGTGGCGCAACACCACCGCCGCCAGATGTGGCCATCCTCGCTGGCTTCACCTCGCAAGACCCGGCAGAAATCCGCACCGAACTCGGACTCGCCATGACGGCTGCCGATGTCGCCTTCTGCCAAACTTATTTCCGGGACCAAGAAAAACGCGACCCCAGCCTCACCGAGATCAAACTGCTCGACACTTACTGGTCAGACCACTGTCGCCACACCACCTTCCTCACGGCCATTGAAGAAGCCACCTTCGACGATGGCACCGAGGTGATCCAGCGCACTTGGCAAACTTATCTCGCCACTCGTGAGAAACTTGGCCGCAGCGATAAGCCGGTCACTCTGATGGACATCGCGCTCATCGGCATGCGCGAGTTGCGTGCCTCCGGCGAGTTGGATAACCTCGAGGTTTCCGAAGAAGTCAACGCCGCCTCGATCGTGGTGCCTGTCGAAATTTCAGGAGCACCACCGGAAGAATGGCTCGTGATGTTCAAGAACGAGACCCACAATCACCCCACCGAGATCGAGCCCTTCGGCGGGGCTGCCACCTGCCTCGGCGGCTGCATCCGGGATCCACTTTCGGGCCGATCCTACGTCTATCAAGCCATGCGCGTTTCCGGAGCCGCCAATCCCCTCACCCCGTTTTCCGAGACGCTCGCCGGTAAGCTGCCACAGAAAAAGATCTGCCAAGTCGCCGCGAAAGGTTATTCCTCGTATGGCAATCAAATCGGCCTCGCCACCGGCCAAGTCGCGGAGGTTTATCACCCCGGCTACGTCGCCAAGCGCTTGGAAATCGGCGCGGTGGTCTCCGCTGTTCCACGCTCCCATGTCTTCCGTGGCAGCCCCGCCGCTGGCGATGTGATCTTGCTCATCGGCGGCCGCACCGGCCGCGATGGCGTGGGCGGCGCGACTGGTTCTTCCAAGGAACACACCGAGACCGCACTTCAAAATTCCGCCGAGGTCCAAAAGGGTGATGCCCCCACCGAGCGCAAAATCCAACGACTCTTCCGCAATCCGGAACTCACCCGCAAAATCAAGATTTGCAACGACTTCGGAGCTGGTGGAGTTTCCGTGGCGATCGGTGAAATCGCGCCCTCGCTGGTCATCAAGCTCGATGAGATTTCCAAAAAATACGATGGTCTCGATGGCACTGAGCTTGCCATTTCCGAGTCTCAGGAACGCATGGCCGTGTGCGTCGCCCCATCAGAAATCGCCTATTTCATTGCAGAGGCAGACAAGGAAAATCTTGAGTGCAAACACGTTGCCGATGTCACGGACAGTGGCCGCTTGATCATGACATGGCGTGGTAAAACCATTGTCGATCTCAGTCGCGCCTTTCTCGATACCAACGGCGTCCAGCAGACCGCCAAAGTCCACGTCGCCGCTCCCTCGCTAGATCAGTTACACGATCAACATGACTGGAACACGGATCGCCAAGAGCCCCATTCGATCATCCAGCACCTCGCATCGCTCAATATTTGCTCACAAAAAGGCCTCGGAGAAATGTTCGATGGCTCGGTGGGAGCAGGCACGGTGCTCTGGCCTTTCGGCGGGAAAAATCAACTGACCCCGCCGGATGCGATGGTGGCAAAGCTTCCCTTGTTAGAAGGTGAGACAGACACCGCCACTTTCATGGCATGGGGATTCGATCCTTTTCTATCAGAAAAATCCCCGTTTCATGGCGCGGTCTATGCCGTCACGGAATCCGTCTGCAAGGCGGTAGCCGCCGGGGCACTGCTCTCCGAGATCCGTCTCACCTTGCAGGAATATTTCCCCAGACTGGGCAACGATCCGAAACGCTGGGGCCTGCCCTTCGCCGCGCTACTCGGTGCCTTCCATGCGCAACATTCGCTACGCCTCGCGGCGATCGGTGGCAAGGACTCGATGTCGGGTTCTTTCAACGAGCTCGATGTCCCGCCCACCCTCGTTTCCTTCGCCCTCGCACCAGGCAAGGCCAGCCTCGCGCTTTCTCCGGAGTTTAAAAAATCCGGCTCTAAAATCTCGTTGTTAGAAATCCCCCGCGATGCGGATCAGCTTCCGGACTTCTCTAAACTCAAACAAGCCGCCGCAGAAATTTACTCGCTCAACGTCGCGGGGAAAATCCACTCGCTCCATCACATCGGCCAAGCGGGAATCGCCGCCGCACTCGCAAAAATGGCGTTTGGAAACAGCATCGGCGTGGAGTGTCACAGTTCTTTAAATTTGTCCGGCGAGCGCTATTTCAGTTTCCTCATCGAGCATACGGACGAGCTTCCAACCTCGCTAGGCGCGAAAATCCTCGGCCACACCACCGCTACCCAGACCTTGATTCTCAATGGTGAATCCCATTCTCTCAGCGATTTGCAACAAGCTTGGACCGGAACTTTAGAACCGATTTACCCCACCAAGGCACCATCGCAAACCCAAGCAATTCTGCTGGAAAACACAACCGCCTCCAGCACCTCGCGGCCTTCCCTCCGAGTTGCCAAGCCCAAGGTCCTGGTCCCCTGCTTCCCCGGCACCAACAGTGAATACGATTCCGCAAAAGCCTTCCGCCAAGCGGGTGCCGAGGCGGAAATTCTGGTTTTCCGCAATCTGACGCCCACGCACATCGAGGAGTCGCTCAAGGCCCTCGCTAGCCGGATTTCCAAAAGCCAAATCTTGATGTTACCCGGTGGCTTCAGCGCGGGTGATGAACCGGATGGCTCCGCCAAATTCATCGCCACGATCATCCGCAATCCACGTGTGGCAGATGCGATCATGGATCTTTTGAAAAATCGGGATGGGCTCATTCTCGGGATCTGCAATGGCTTCCAAGCGTTGATCAAGACGGGTCTTGTGCCCTTTGGTGAGATTCGCGATCCTCACGCGGACGCGCCAACTTTGGTCCATAACAGCATCGGCCGCCATATTTCCTGCTACGCGAGGACTCGCGTCGTCAGCAGGCTCTCGCCATGGTTGGCGCAATGCGAACTGGGTGAAATTTATCAAGTACCGATGTCTCACGGTGAGGGGAAATTTTACGCAAGCGATGAAGTGATCGCCGCGCTGACGGCGAGCGGTCAGGTGGCCACTCAATACGTGGATGAAAATGGCCAGCCCTCGATGGAGATCGACTCCAATCCGAATGGCTCGCTAGCAGCAATCGAGGGAATCACTTCGCCCTGCGGCCGGGTTTTCGGAAAAATGGCGCACACTGAACGGGCTGGAATCTCTGTAGCGAAGAATATCCCAGGCAATCAACATCAGCCAATTTTTGAAGCGGGTGTTAGATACTTTTCTGAGCAATAAATTGCTCAATTAAGCCAATTTTACGGTAATTTGAGCGAATTATTGCTCATTCCCCCAATTAGATTTGACCGATGAGTAGAATCATGCTCATTTAAGGGCGCAAGCCGCCTTTTTGCGCAACATTCTACTCACTATGATGCTACTTCTCACCAATTCACAAGTTGAAACGGAGCTTGGCAAGCGCCTCAAACGCTTCCGCCTAGAGCGAAACCTGAGCCAAACGGAAGTGGCCACTCGCAGCGGCCTGTCCCGCCGGACGATCACCGCGATCGAGAATGGCGAAGGCAGCACTTTAGGCACTTTCATCGCCCTCCTCCGCGGCCTTCACGCACTGGATGCGCTGGATGATTTTCTCCCGGATTATGGCATCAGCCCGATGGCGATGCTGAAGGTCCAAGAAAATCCCGTGAAGTATGCTTCGAAGCCTCGCAAGGCCAAGAATACAGCTCCATGGAAATGGGGAGATGAGAAATAACAGACTTTTCAAAGTTTCTAAATTCCCCCTTTTTTCCTGATGAGCACCGCGGCGATTCAACTTTACGATACAGAGATCGGCGCAGTCACATGGGATGCCGAGCGGGAGCTTGGAGTCTTCGAATACGATGCGGAGTTTTTGCGCAGCGGTATCGAAATTTCGCCCCTACATCTGCCGCTGCAGCCTGGCCTTTTCAGCTTTCCGGGCCTTTCCCGCACCACCTACAAGGGCCTTCCAGGATTGTTAGCGGATTCGTTGCCGGATAAATTTGGAAATTTACTCATCAATCAGTGGCTAGAACGGCAAGGCCGCAGCCCCGAGGAATTCAATCCAGTGGAGCGCCTTTGCTACCTTGGCACTCGTGCGATGGGTGCCCTGGAATTCCGGCCAACTTTGTTGGAGGAAACGCCCTCACAGCGGCTGGACCTGGATGCACTCGTCACTCTCGCAAACGATGCCCTCGCATCGCGTGAAATCCTGCATACGAATCTCGAGAAATCGAAGGAGGCACTTGCGACAATCCTCCGCATCGGCACCTCGGCTGGCGGTGCACGGGCGAAAGCAGTGATCGCTTGGAATCCCAAAACCCAGGAAATCCGCTCCGGCCAGCTCAAGCCGATGCGTGGCTTCGAGTCTTGGCTGCTTAAATTCGATGGAGTTGCGGAAAATCGCGATAAGGAACTCACCGATCCACTCGGCTTCGGCCGCATCGAGTATGCCTATCATCTGATGGCACGCGCCGCTGGAATCACGATGAGCGATTGCAGACTACTCGAAGAAAACGGACGCGCCCATTTCATGACCCGCCGCTTCGACCGTGGCCCGAAAGGTGAGAAATTCCACCTACAAACGCTGTGCGCGATTGCCCACTTCGATTTCAATGAAGCAGGTGCCTATTCCTACGAGCAGGCATTCCAAATCGCCCGCCGTCTCAGCTTGCCGCAGTCGGAAATCACCGAGCTCTTCCGCCGTGCTGCCTTCAATATCATCGCCCGCAATCAGGACGATCATACCAAGAACCTCTCCTTCATGATGCGCCGTGATGGCACATGGAAACTGGCCCCAGCCTACGATCTGATTTACGCCTTCAATCCCACCGGCGCGTGGACCCACCGCCACCAAATGACCTTGGCTGGGAAACGCACGGATTTCACCCATTCAGATCTGCTGGAAGCAGCCACAGCGGCCAATCTCAAGCCAGCCAAGGCCAAGGAAATTCTCCTTCAGGTCCATGCCGCCGTGAGCCGTTGGTCCGAGTTCGCAGAAATCGCAGCGATCCCAGCGTCTTGGATCAAGGAGATTCAAGACAACCTCCGTCTCTCTCTTGTGACCACTCGCTAAATCATTTGAGCTGGAGAAATCCACGCACCGCCAAATTATTAAGACGGTGTGCAAGTTCCTCAAGACCATCGGCGGTGACTTCGGTATAACTCCGCCCATCCCGCGTATCCAGACCATGTTCGGGATCCAATTGACGGAGTGGCTCCAACGCCATGTCTTGATGGTGAAACACCTCGACGAATACATACTTCAGTTCGCCACCCTTCGCTGCCGCCGCGAGCAGCGCACCGATCCAGCCATCGTCGGTGCTCAGACAGCCGCGAGTCGTGGGTGACGAGGCATGGAAAATTCCAAATTCTCCAGCGGCGGAAATCTCGGTAATGAACTTCTCGTTTTCCGCAATCGACAGACCCGAGTCCCCACAATGGGCGGCATCGATGAGGAGCTTGAAAAATTTCTTACCCAGCGCCAAGTTTGCCGCTTTCACGAATGCCCAGCCACGCTCCACGCTGGTAAAAGTCTTAAATTCACCGGGCCGTAGAAATTCGATATGCCAATTTTCGATACAAGACCCCTCCACTCCAGCCTCACGGTAAGCGCGCAGGTGCACCTTCACATTCTGGGCGATGGCAGCATCGAATGCCGCGCCATCACGCCGGATTTCAGCAGGATTCATCCACTCCTCAATCGATGTCGAGGAAACCTGGCGGATATCGTGGATCATCGCCGCTTTCAACGCACTGACGTGTTGCGCGACCACCGCGTCCTCAGCCGCGGGCTCCATCGGGTTAGCCCCACCGATCATGAAGATGAACTGCACTTCCAAGCCCATGCCCTTCAAAGCAATGACCATTTCTGCCACATCATCCGGATTCGCTGAGGCGAAATAGGAAATCTGCACTGCCATGACCGCCGCTGCCGAGATTTCTATCAACTCCCGCACCCCAGCCACCACCACCAGCTCGCCCGAGTCATTGCGGGGAAAATTTCCCGCAAGATCCGGCACCAGACCGCCTGCGAATTTAAGATGAGTCGGCACTACACCGAGGATCACGTTGGATTTTTGGCTTATTTGAGCAGTCATAGTGAAAAGCTGAACGATTGAATCAAAAATGAAAACGATTTTCCAGCTCGCTCTATTTCACCCAATTGCCAAATTCTGCCCGTGGACTTGTTTTCAAAACCTCAGACAGCTGGAGAAAAAGCGCTTTCGGTGACTCAGTTACTAAGGAAGATGAAGAATCTGTTAGAGGTGCAAATTGGCGAATTATGGGTGGAGGGAGAAGTTTCAAATCTACGCAAGCAAGGTAGTGGTCACTGGTATTTCTCCCTCAAAGACGCAGGAGCACAAATCCAGTGCGCGATGTTCGGCGCCCGCAAACGCCAAGGTGCTGATACATTGTTAGACGGTGCCAAGGTGCGAGTCTTTGCCGAGGCCAGCGTCTATGAGGCGCGTGGCCAGCTTCAAATCATCGTCATCAAGGCGGAGTTGGCAGGCGCGGGAGATTTATTGGCGAAATTCGAGGCGCTCAAGCGCAAGCTCGCTGGCGAGGGCATCTTCGATGCGGAGCGCAAACAAGCCATCCCTGGTTTCCCGCAAACCATCGGCTTGATCACCTCCGGCACCGGCGCGGCCCTTCAGGACATTCTCAACGTGCTCGCGCGGCGGGCACCGTGGGTGCAGCCCGTGCTGTTTCCGGTGCGGGTGCAGGGCAAAGGCGCGGAATTGGAAATTGCCCAAGCCATTGCCAAGCTCGGCGATCCCGAGCGCTTCGGCTATCCGCGCTGCGACGTGATCATCGTCGGCCGCGGCGGCGGCTCGATTGAGGATCTCTGGAATTTCAACGAAGAAGTCGTCGCGCGGGCCATCGCCGCCTGCCCGATTCCCATCATCTCCGCCGTGGGCCACGAGATCGACTTCACCATTTCGGACTTCGTCGCAGACCTCCGCGCCCCCACTCCAAGCGCGGCCGCGGAGCTCGCCACCACAGACGGGGCAGCGCTCATTTCAAACCTCACAACACTCCGCCGCAGACTCCAAAGGCTCACTCACGAGCGTCTCACGCGCGCTCACATGGAACTCAACGCACTCCAGCGCGGCATCATCCGCCGCGATGCGGATAGAATTTTCCGTGAACCGATGTTACGGCTCGATTCCGCCCGCAACCATCTTTCCCAAGCAAGCAGCGATTCGCTCGATTCCCACACCGCAAAACTGACCGAGCTTCGCGCTCGCCACCGTGCGCTCCACCCATCGAGAGTGCTGGTGCAACGGCTGGAAAATCTAGCAGAAATTCGCCGTCGTCTGGAGAAGTCCAGCCAGCACGCTCTTGAAAAACGTAGAGAAGCCCTCAAATCCGTGCGCAGCCTGATCCGCACCCTCGGCCCCGAAGCCACTTTCCAACGCGGATTCTCAATCACCCTTGATGACCAAGGCAAACTACTCCGCTCCATCCGCCAAACCAAAATAGGCACAAAGATCCAAACCAAGTTCAGCGATGGAGTGATCATCAGTGAAGTGATCAATTGAAGCCTCATTTTTTTTCATCCATTACCACAGCCCCGGATTTCGACTTCGCCCACATCTGGCCTTGCGATTCACCATGGGCGGGCGTTGAATTCCCGCGCCTTCCATGTATTTGCTGAAAAAAGTCATCCAACTCCGGGAAAAGTCCCATCCGGATCACGAAAAGCCGTTTCTCGAGCATCTCGAAGACCTACGGGTGATGATCACCCGCATCGTGATCACCTTGATCATCGCGATGGGCGTCTGCTTCGCCTACAACGGCCAAATCATGGCGTTCTTCCGCAAGCCAGTGGACGAAGTGATGCGCAAGCAACTGGAAGCCACCCTGCCCGAAAATTCCCCCAAGCCCCTCACCACCGATCTCTGGAAAGCGGCCCTCAAGCTTGAAACTTCCATCTCCAGCCTCAATCCACCTGAGCGCGAAATTTTCCTAAAAACTCTCAACGATCCCAACCTCGCCTTCCATGCCAGCTCCATCACCTTGCTGCGTGCGGCAATGGCACTGCCCGAGGCCCAGCGGGAAAACTTCATCTCCGCCCTCGATCAAGATCCAATCTTGAAAAATCAGGTCAAATCCCTTCTCAAAACCCACCCTAAGACCGATACCCACACCCAGGGCAATCTCAATATGATGTCCGCCTTGAAGCCCACCGAGGGCTTCATGCTATCGATGAAGCTGTCATTCGTCGCCGGCATCGTCGTCTCCTTTCCGCTCCTGCTGCTGTTCATCCTCCAATTCATTCTTCCCGGCCTTCACAGCCATGAGAAACGGGTGCTATGGCCCTCCATGACCATTGGCTTCGGGCTTTTTCTCGCGGGTTCTGCCTTTGCTTACTACTTGGTATTGCCCAAGGCCCTCCTGTTTTTCTACACTTGGAGCGGAGATATGGGGATTTCCAACGATTGGCGGATCGGTGAGTACATTTCCTTTGCCACTCAGTTTACCCTGCTTTTCGGGGCATCTTTCGAGCTCCCCGTGGTGGTGATGGTGTTTGTGAAATTGGGCCTCCTCACCTATGACACCATGTCGAAGACGCGCTCCTACGCCATCCTCGCCATCTTTATAGCCGCAGCCGTTCTCACACCTACGCCAGACATCCCCACCATGCTACTCATGGCCACACCCATGATTGTGCTCTATGAAATCTGCATCTGGCTCGCCTACTTCGATCAGAAAAAAAACCGCATCAAGGAAGAAACAGAAGCCCGTGAGCGCATTGAGCGGATGCTTGCCGCCGAGGAGAAGCGCCAGCAAGAACGAGCCCTCAATCCTGACGCAGAGGACACTGTTGAAGATCACCACCACGACCACCACGGCCACGACTCCAGCAATGACCACCATTCCGGCGACGATGGCTGGCATGATGAAACCCCTCAGACGGATCCCTACGCACCTTACGATGATACAACTCCCGAGGCCAGGCTACCCAATGAAATCCCCCCTCCTGATGAACCGAATCCGCGTAAAGATCCCTAATCAACTCCGGGCAAAATGACACCACCCAAGGCTCCCCAACAAGCCACCGCCCGCTCTCCTTTTGCAGGCTGCGCCATCTTCATTGCCGCCGTGGTGATGATGATCTTCCTCATCGGATTCTCCATCTACTCACTATTTAAGCAGTCGGAAGAAATTTCAAAATTCACCACCGCAAAGCCGATCCCCATCGCGATTCAGAGTCTGGAAGACCAAGAGCCCCGCCTCAATGATCTAGCAGAAAAACTTGAGAAATTCCGCCAGGATCTCAACGCAGACGCCGAAGTCTCACTAGCCCTCACCGCAGATGAACTCAATCTCGCCATCGCCGCCTATCCCGCCTTCGAGGATCTCAGAGGCACCTTGCAAGTCGCCAAGATCGATTCAGAATCCCTGCGCCTCCTGATCGCATTCCCGCTCAATGGTGCGCCCCGTTTCGCCAAGGACGGTGAGCCCGGCTGGACCGCCTCGGACATCCGCTATCTCAACGGCACTCTCATCGCCCGCCCTGGCCTTTTCAAAAAAGAAGTCGTCCTACAAATCGACGCCATTGAAGTGCCAGGTGCCAGCGTGCCAGCTGCGTTTATTGGGCAGATGTCACCCTATCGCATCGCCGAGCGCTACCTGACGGACCCGCTCCTAGGTCCCGCGATGGCCAGTCTCACCCGCGTTTCACTCTCTGATGGGAAACTCACTTTCACCCGTAATCCCAAGGAAAATCCAGTGGATCTCATCACCAACGAAGAAGTCGATTCTGCCAGCCGTCGGCTCTTCACCGCCCTCGGTGTGGCAGCCACCCTTTTCCTCATCTTTGCTGCCATCGTCATCTTCTTCAGTCTGCGTAAAAAGCGCATTGCCTCGCCGGATTCCTCGAATCATTGAGACAAACAGCAAGCTTGGCTCCGCTTTCATCAGATTTCATGAAACTTCTCATCACCAACTTTACACTCGGTAGCCTCATCCTTTCAGCGGCACTGTCCGCCAAGGAAGTCGCTCCGGCCACTACTGCAGTCGTCGTGCCTGCAGCCACCGCAGTGGTGGCTGTCCCCACACCTGCCGAGCCACCAAAAGATCCCGCCACCGAAGCAAAGCGCAAAGAGCAGGAAACTCTTGCGCTCGATAACAAACTGGAAGCTGAGCGCCTCCTCAGCGCCACCAACGCCACCCGTGCCAACGTCACCCGACTCAAGCTCGAGCGCGAGCTGCTCACCGAGCAACTCGCGCTGGAGGCAGTCAAGCGCCAAGCCGCCCTCCAGGACGAGCTCGCCAAACTCAATGCCGAAAAAGAGCTCATCACCGAGCAAGGCGAACTCTCCAAGGCCCGCGCCGAGAAACTCGCGAATGATCTAAAATCGCTCCAAACCCAAGCCGCTCTGGATATTTCCCAACTCCAGAATGACATCACAAAATTCGAGACCACCAATAAACGCGCCGCTTACGTCGATGCCAAGCCGGTCTATCTTCAAAATCCCCTGCGGGAAGACGGCACCATCGTCATCTCGGATCGGCGCATCCCCCTCAACGGCCTCATCACCCCGGAGACAGCGGATTTCATCACCGATCGCATTCAATACTGGAATAACAAAGACCGCACCCTCCCGATCTTTCTCGTCATCGATGCCAGCCCGGGTGGCTCCGTCATGGCCGGTTATCGCATCTTGAAAGCGATGGAATCCAGCGACGCGCCCGTCCACGTCGTCGTCAAATCCTTCGCCGCCTCCATGGCCGCCGCCATTACCACCCTCGCCCAAGAATCTTACGCTTATCCGAATGCCATCATCCTGCATCACCAAATTAGCGCCATGGTCAAGGGTCAGCTCAACCTCACCGAACAACGCGAAATTCATGAAGAAAGCCAACGCTGGTGGACTCGCCTCGCAGAGCCTATCGCCAAAAAGATGGGGATTACCACCGATGAACTCATTAAGAAAATGTATGCGCGCTCCTCGAGTGGCGATTGGAGCGAATTCGGCGAGCAAGCGAAAGAACTCAAATGGGTGAATCACATCGTCAACGGCATCGATGAGACCTCCGTCGTCAAAGACCCCGATTCCTCTGAGACTCCCGCCCGTCCCACCGCACCTGCCGCAGTCCTCTCCGAGCAAGTCGATGAAGCTGGCAGACCCTTCGTATTTCTCCCCCACCTCAATCCGAAGGATGTTTATTTCATCTACAATCCGGACAGCTATTATCGCAGCCGCTAGCAGATCATGTTAGAAGACGATTTTACTTACGTCATCCGCAAGGCGTTCAAAGGCCTCAATCTCTCGCCAAGCGAGGCCGCCGCACTCGCCGGCTTACCAGAACACGAGGTGCTAGCTTTTTCCCGGGGAAAATTTTCCGCTTCCACCGCGCGCCAGCTTGCCCCCGCTCTGGGCCTTGCTCCAAATGCGCTCGCCAGCCACGCCAGCTCCCTTCAACAGCCTCTGGCGCTTGCGGGCATCACCCGCCTGGACATGCCATTCGAGCAAGAAAGAGTGAACGCCTGGCTGATTCAACTCGGCGACGCCACCGTGCTTTTCGATACCGGCTACCAACCAGGATCGTGCATTGAGGCGTTAGGAAAATTTAAACCCCGGCACCTCTTTATCACCCACAGCCACGCCGATCACGTGGGTGGCATCCCCGAATTTGTGTCACGCGGCCTCATTCCCCATGGTGCCTCCATCACCCATGCCCGGCCGATGCAGCCCGGCGATTCCATACAAGCAGGCCCACTCTGCATCCGTGCCTGTGACCTCTCAGGCCACGCCAATCCCGCTCTCGGCTACTTCGTCGATGGCTTTTCCCAGCCTATCCTTGTAACCGGTGACGCCCTTTTCGCCGGCTCCATCGGCGGTTGCGCCACCCCTCAGATTTACCAACACGCCCTCAGCCAGTTGCACAAAATCCTAGCTCCACTCTCCGATGCTACCGTGCTTCTCCCAGGTCACGGACCGGCCACCACCCTAGGCGAAGAGCGAGTCCATAACCCATTTCTCGCGCAGTAGCGCTTGGGACTTCAGGCTTCCGGCGGACTCCAAGTCTGGTCAACGTAAGCGATGATCGTAGGGATCGCCGCCTCGAGGACATCCGCCACTTCTTCGTAGGCCGCCCTTCCCATGCCAATGGGATCTGGCACATCCATCCCGTTGCTCGGACTGGGAATGTCTGCAAATTCGCAGGTTAGGTAAAATTTATCAACGTATTGGGGGAAACGGGATTCCAAAATATCGAGATGGCTGCGAGTCATTGCGAAAATGTGGGTGGCATATTCCAAAAGCTCAGCAGTGACGGGTTTGCTGGAAAATGCCGGCAATCCCGCACCACGTTTTTTAAGGACCATCTCCGTTTCACGGCTGATGAGAGTCCCCTTGGTGGCTGAGACACCCGCAGAGCTCACTTCGTAATCCCCTCGATCCGCAATCGCTTGCAGGAAAAGCCCTTCCGCCATTGGACTGCGGCACGTATTCCCAGTGCATATAAACAGCACACGCTTCATTTCAGACATCGGCGCGAAGAGTGATTCAAAGAACCGCCTTCGTCAAATCGCAATACCCGCAAGCTTGCTAAGTTCAGCTTTCCATACTAATCTCTCCCGAAGATCAACGTGGACGCAATCACTGACCAAATTGGCGAGCAGCTCAGGCAAGCACGCGAAAAAGCCGGACTCACCCGCGAGGATGTCGTCTTTCAAACACGCTTGCCCCGCTCGGCCATCGAGGCCTTGGAAAACGAGGATTTTTCAAGTTTTGTGAGTCCGGTTTATGCAAAAAGTTTCCTAGCACAATATAGCGAATTTCTTAATGTCGATGCGAATCCATGGTTGGATGCTCTGAATCCATCCACCTTCATCGAGGGAGATCCACTCTTCCCGCTCTTCGATTCCGGCCGTGGAAAACACGAAGAACGTCCTGTAAACATAGAAACAAACGGGAGCTGGATGGGCGCTGTTTGGTTACTGCTGTTCTCTGGCGTGCTGGTGTTTGGCGCGATTCAGATTTTTAATTTTTTCGATCTTCGGAACAGCCAAGATAGATTGGAATCGAAAAAACCAGCGCAGCCCGCACCTCCCCAGACCATCGAAGCTGCATCATCTTCACAGCCTGCACCCGCCGTCGCCATTCCTGTCACAGAGGAGGAAGAACAAGCGTTGGTGGATGAACAGCCACCGCAGCCCGCGCCACGGGCGATCATCGTCCGCTAACTGCCTAGGCAATCACTTCTTCACCACGTTATTCTGCCAAAGAGCGGAAGGCGGCACATCATTGGGGCGAGAAATAATGATGCCTGCGTGCTTGCTGGATTCATTGACGTAATCAGTAATCGGCCGATCAATAATCGTCATCCGGCCCTTATCCCGATCTGAAGTCGCATGGGAGAAAATCGCACGATCGCCGATTCTCATGATCAAGCCCACATGTGAGGTATAGCCACCGGGACCATTGCTGGTGATGGCGCAGATATCCCCGTTTTGCAAATATTTCTCCGCGTTTCTGACCTTGTTCTTCGGAATATGATACACAGGAAGTTTTGATACTTGAGCTTCGATGCGACCCATCGGAGCAATCAACGAAGGATTGGACCGGAGATAGCGGTAGCTTTTCCACTGGACCGTCATTTCCTTGATCTCCCGTTGGATTTTCACCGCACCCGGGATGCGCGAGGTGATGTTCTTCGAGTAGCCACGGCGCTGATTATCATAGAAAACTTCTTCCAAATGGTGCATCCGGCTCAGATAGTTGCCGGTGCAAATACCATCACGATAGCGCTCGATTTCCACCATGTGCAGCATGTCTTCCGGCTTGTACGGTCCGGGCTTATATCGCAGCATTCTGGCAAGCGCCAAAGCGTTTTCATAATAGGTCCAGCAGTCTTTGCCCTTGAAATTCACCACCGGCGATTCTGTTTTATCGTCCACTTCCAAAGTATAATTCACGTATGGAATACCCACCATTTCGCGGGCGATCCTCACCGTGCGCTCGCTCAGTGGCAAGTTCCGCCAATTTTCGCGCTCGGCCTTGGCAACGATGGCATGAAATTTACTCTCGCCTTGGAAAACCACGCTCATCGGTAGTCTGACGGGGGATGCCGGCGGCACGGGCTTCTGCGCCACAGCGGAAATTGCAGATATTGCAAGAATGGCGGCGCAGACGAGGGTTCGCTTCAGTCTCATGCCGCTAGCCATAGCCCAGATTAGGCCCTGCGGAAAGCGAACTTTCTTCCAATTTGCGGAAATTTCAGCGGAGATATGGATTTCCTGCCTGCTCGGCACCCACGCTGGTGTCAGATCCATGGCCGGGGAAGACGCGTGTCTGAGCCGGTAATGTGAGCAGATGCTTGGCAATACCACTCAGCAATTGCTCGGTGCTTCCGCCCGGCAGATCGGTCCTGCCCACGGAACCTTCAAACAAGGTGTCCCCCGAAAACACCACTGCCTCAGCAGGAATGGAAAAGGTCACGCTATCCAAGGAATGCCCCGGAACGTGTGCCAGTGTGATTTCCAGACCTGCAAGCGTAAGAGTGGTGCCGATCTTGAGTCGCTCATCGATCTGATAGGGTTTCACCTTGATCGGCAGGCCCCAGCCGCGCGCGAGATTCTCCAATGTGAGGTCTCTGGAATATTCCTCAAAGGCGTGAATCCGCGCGCCATGCTCTTTCATCGCAGCGACGTCTTCCACGTGATCGTAATGTTGGTGAGTGAGCAGCACCTCATCCACCCGCACGCCGCGTGCATCGAGCCACGCGCTGATGCCTTGAGGAGCATCGATTAGCAAATTTCCATTTGGAGTTTCGATCAGGTAACCATTTGTTTGGACAAAGCCGCCAGTGTAGCAGGAAATTTTCATGCCGGAAAACTGATGCCGCGCGTGGTCCATTCACCAGAAGATAATGTAAAGAATGAGGGTGCAGACCATCACTCCACCGCCCCAGATTTTCGCAATTTTCGAAGACTCGAGGCAAATCAAGTCCGTGACGGGCATGACCACTGGTGTTTTCAACGGCTTCACGACCGTGATGAATGCCATGACAGCGAACACCACGCCAAAGCAGATGGCCATGCGATTGAGGAATGGAATCTGCCCTTGGAAGAGATACAAATAGCCGTAAAGCACCACGTTGACGAGAATACCCAGCCATCCAAGAAAGCGGGGTGCCCGTGGAACCAAGAAGCCAAAAAGGAAGACCATCAACACACCAGGGCTGATGAATCCTTGGAATTCCTGGATGAAAGTGAAAATTCCGCCGAAAGCCGGATTCCCAAGATTTGGCGCGATCAGGCAAGAGATCAGCACAAACAACACGGTGAAAAATTTCCCCACTCCTACTAAGGTATCTTGAGAACTGGCGGGTTTGATTTTTTGGAAAATATCGATCGTCGCGATGGTGGAAGCCGAGTTAAGCATGGATGCGAGCGAGGAAACCACCGCGCCAAAGATCGCGGCCAGCACGAACCAAGTGATCCCGGGCTGCATCAGCTTACGCAGCAGCATCGGGAAGGCGGCATCGTAATCGTAGCCGATCAACTTGGTGCCGACCTTGATTTGCTTTTCAGCCGCTTTGGCTAGCAGACCATTGTTGATCGCGGTGAGTTCATCGGCAGTAGTCGTCGCGGAAATTTGCGGGCTTTCACCAAGGATTCGCGCGTTGTGAGCGATGACTCTGCGGGTGTTCTCCGGATCGACTTTAGAGAAATTTCCTGTCACCGGATAGACGCGGGGTTTGCCATCATCGCCAGCTTGTTCGATGGCAGCGAGAGTCACTTCGTTCTTCTTAACCGCCTCGGATCGCAAATCTTTGCTGTAAAGATTGAAGCAAAGAATCCCTGGAATCACGACTACAAATGGCACGACCAATTTCAGCGCTGCCGCAAATACAATTCCCTTTTGACCCTCTGCCAGGGATTTGGCGCCCAGCGTGCGCTGAACGATGTATTGATTGAGTCCCCAATAGAAGAAGTTAGGAATCCACAGTCCGAGAATGAGCGCCGTCCACGGGATCGCAGCATCGGTCTTGGGGCGGATCATGTGAAGTTTTCCGCCAGACAGATTTCCCCCCTCTACTGCCACGGCCTCTCCATTTTTTCCGTCGTTGAGCAGGATGAATCGTTCCCAACCACCTGCATTTTCCAAGTCCTCCACGGTCGCCGCAGAGTTGGCCACTTTAGTTTGAATCAGGTCATCAGGGCTCGCCTCCTTCATGGCGCTCAAGGCGAGAAACATCACAAGCGCGCCACCCACGATAAGCGCCGCACCCCAGATCAAGTCTGTCCATGCACACGCCTTCAGGCCACCTACAAAAACATAAGCGGCAGCAGAAAGCCCGATGATCCAGCAGCCCACCGTGATCGATCCCAGATCCAGCCCTAAAATTTCCTGCCCGGCGAAAAACACCGATACCACCTTCGCACCAGAATAAATCACCGATGCCGTCGGCACCCCCACCAGAATCACCAAAGTGGAAATGGCCATCACCGTCCGCGAGACCACGCCATAGCGATACTCAAGAAATTCCGGGATGGTATAAATTCCACAACGCAGAAGTTTAGGTAAAAACACAAAGGCCACCACCACCAGCGTGACCGCCGCCATCCACTCGTAGGAGGCGATTGCCATCCCGAGCCAGTCCGCCGCCTGGCCAGACATTCCTACGAATTGCTCCGTGGAAATATTTGCCGCGATCAATGAAAACCCTACCAGCCACCACGTCAGCCCCCGGCCCGCGAGGAAGTAGCCCGCCGCGCCGCCTTGCTCACCCGCCCCTTCCGATTTCTTGTTCCCCTGCCAGATCCCGAACCCGATCACCCCGACGACGGCGACGAGGAAGAGCACCATGTCAAGGGTGCCCATCGCGGGATTTTGAGCTGCTGCTTGGGCAAGTATCGGAATGGGCAATGGGTTCATTTGGTATTGTTTGGGTTTGTAAATCGATGGATCAGAGAATGGCGATACTGCTTGCCTGGCCGCAGAATGGAAGAAGGAAAGTGAGCATGATTCGGCGCATCCGGGAACCCCTCTGTCTCTAAACACAAGCCACAATGTTTGATGTAGGGGATCCCGCCTTTGCTGCCTGAATGCGCTTTTAATAAATTTCCGGTGTAAAATTGCACCGCTGGTTGGTCCGTCAAAACTTCCATCACACGGCCGCTCTTCGGGTCGGCAAGGCGGGCGGCCAAGCGAACCCCCTGCCCTTCCCTCAGCACCCATGCATGATCATAGCCACCGGCCAGATTCAGCGCCTCGAAATCTTGCTTGATCCGATCCCCGATCACCATCGAGCTGGTGAAATCCATCGGCGTGCCCGCCACCGGAGCAATTTCACCTGTTGGAATCATACCTGCATCCGTCGGCAAATAATGATCCGCAGCGAGCATGATTTCATGATCAGTGATTGGGTCGCTACAATCGCCTGATAAGTTCCAATAGGTGTGATGCACCAAGTTCACCGGCGTAGGAGCATCAGTAGTCGCCTCCGCATGCCAGATGAGCTCGTTCGCCTCCGTCAAAGTATAGGTGACGATTACTTCTAAATTTCCCGGATATCCTTCATCGCCATCCTTGGAAAGATAGCGGAACTCCACCGAGTCATTCCCCACGATTTTGCCAGACCATAATACACGATTGAATCCATCGATTCCGCCGTGCAGATGGTTTGCGCCATCATTTCCCGCGAGTTGATAGACCTTACCATCCAGAGTGAATTTCGCATCCTTGATGCGATTTCCAAAACGCCCCGCCGTTGCTCCGTAATAGGGACTGTTAGAAAGCCAACCTTCGAGAGAATCAAACCCCAATGTCAGATCAGCAAGCTGTCCTGATGCATCCGGCACCTCCATCGAGGTAAGGATCGCCCCGTATTCCATCACCTTCGCGACGAGACCATTGCTGTTGGTCAGAGTAAAAAGATTGACCTCGCGGCCATCCGGTAGTTTCCCGTAAATTTCTTGTGTAATCCCAGTTAAAGCAGACATCATGAGCATGTTCTGACAGTCAAAAGCCCCCATGACCAGCGCGGAAAGTGGACATTCGATAGTTTCTAATGCACAGATGGCATCGCCATGCTTCACTCCCCACATGACGCTTCGAAATGATTGGGAAACAATCCTCGGCGAGATCCTCCATGAATTCGCCTGCCAAACCGGCACCCTCCATCGCACGCTCGATGATGGGGGTGAAAATCTCACACTCGTCGCCCATCATGGCGTGCCGGAAAATTTGCTCGATAAGATTTCTCATATCCCATTTGGCAAAGGCATCGCTGGTGCCGCTGCCGCCACCAAGGTGCCCGTCGAGCTTTGCAACCTGCAACAAGACCTCGGCGGAGTGGCCAAGCCGGATGCCCGCCAGACTGGAGTGGTCGGCGCAATGGCCGTTCCCATTTTCAATACTGCAGAGGATCAAGTCATCGGCACACTAGGAATTGGAAAATACGTCCCCTACACCTTCACCGAGGATGAGAAACTCACACTCGCCGCGCATGCAGTGCGCATCGCCCGCTATTTTGAAAACAAACCAGCCTGACGTGATTGACCGCGCGCACGATCTGATTAGACTCCCGCCATGACAACGGTGGAATCAGCAACGAAGATCCTTGATACCATGCTCGGCCACCTCGGCTTCACCGCCACCATCGAGGTGGAACAAACTCACGATGGACCGTGCCTCCAAATCATCTCCGCCGAGAGCGAGGCCATTATCGGAAAAGATGGCGACCGCCTCGACGATTTCCAATACCTCGTCAATCGCATCCTCCGCCGCCATGATCAGCAGGCAGAGCGCGTCAAAGTGGATTGTGCCCACTACCGCGCCATCCAGGAAGATCACCTCAACGAAGAAATCAAAGGTCTCGCAGAACGAGTCAAAGCCAGCGGGAAATCTCTCGATGTCCGCCCGCTAAACGCCTACTATCGCCGCTTGGTGTACAATATCCTCGCAGAAGATCCCAAGATCGTATCCCATTCTCCTAACGGAGACAGCCGCCTCAAGCGGATTACCATTTCTCTCAAACAAACACCTACCACCCTTTGATGAAAAAATTCTTTTTTGACTGTGGCACGCGCGATGCCCAAGCCTCCCTCGGGCTGCTCGCTCTGCGAATCATGGTCGGCTTGATGATGATCATCGGCCACGGCGTCCCTAAAATTTACGACTACGCCCAGCGCAAAGAATTTTTCTACGTCCCGGATTTTTTCCCATTCTACTTCATGACACCGGCATTCAGCCTTGCAGCTTGCATCTTTGCAGAAGTTGTCGCCGCCGCATGCATCGTCATCGGCTTCGCCACCCGGCCAGCCGCATTTATCCTCGGTTTCGCCATGATCGTAGCGGCCTTCGGCTTCCTCGGCGCGGCGCCATGGTTCGTCAAGCCACCGACCATCATGGATGCCAAGGAACTTTCTCTCATGTATCTCATTCCCATGATCGCCCTCATTCTCACCGGCGCTGGCTCATACTCGCTGGATTCCATGCTCTACCGCGATACCAAACGCCGCCGCTGGTGAACCCATGGAAACCCACCGCCTCGTCCTCCCCGGTGATCTGAATCACTACGGCTTCCTCTTCGGTGGCCGCCTGCTGGCGTGGATCGATGAGGCGTCATGGATCGCCGCCAGCCTGGACTACCCGCATTGCCAATTTGTCACCGTGGCCATGGACACAGTCGAGTTCCACCACAGCGTCCGCGATGGCACGATTCTGAAAATCTCCTGCATCCGCACCCGCGAGGGCAATACCAGCGCCACCTACGCAGTAACCGTCATCGACGAGCGCGCTACCCCTTCCCCAATCTTTTCTACCCGAGTCACCTTCGTCAGCGTGGACGACGCCGGGAAAAAGCGCAGCATCCGCTGAAAACTAGAGTCCAAAATCATCGACACAGAACTCCACATCACCTCAGTAAACATCGTCCTACCCTTGGAGAAATCCGAGGACGAAGCCGCCCGCGTCCAAGCCGCCGCCCTCCAACTCGGCATCCCAGTCTCACGCATCGGCGGGGTGAAATTACGCAAGCATTCCATCGATGCCCGCCAACGCGCCGTCAAGGTCCAGCTCCGGCTCGATGTCTCGATTGACACCCCACTCCCACCCGATCTCACCCCCCACTGGTCCGTCCCACCCCTCGCCGCAGATGCCAAGCGGGTTATCATCGTCGGCTGTGGCCCAGCGGGAATGTTTGCAGCCTTACGATGTTTGGAAAACGGCCAAAAACCCATCCTGTTAGAGCGCGGCAAAGACGCCAGCGCCCGCCGCTTCGATCTCGCACCATTGCTGCGCGAGGGCCGCGTCATTGAAGAATCTAACTATTGCTTCGGCGAGGGCGGGGCCGGCACCTTCTCTGATGGTAAGCTCTACACCCGCGCCACCAAACGCGGACCAGTTGCCAAAGTTTACGAAATCCTCGTCGCCCACGGCGCGCCGGAAGTCATCCTCACCGATGCCCATCCACACATTGGCTCGAATTTACTCCCCAATGTCGTCAAAGCCATCCGCCTCTCCATCATCGCAGCGGGCGGTGAAGTCCATTTTCAAACCAAAGTCACCGATTTCCTCCTTTCCGGAAACCAAATCCGCGGCGTACAAACCTCTACCGGTCAGGAAATCCTCGCAGACTCAGTCATCCTCGCCACCGGCCACTCAGCGCGGGACATCTATCGGATCCTGGCAGACAAAAAAATCCTGTTAGAGGCCAAGCCCTTCGCCGTCGGCTTCCGCATCGAGCACCCCCAACCCTTTATCGACCGCGCTCAATACCACCTCAATCCCGGCCAAGAACGCCCGCGCCTGCTTCCGGCCGCCCGTTACCGGCTCGCCACCAAAATCCGGGGTCGCGGCGTGCACTCGTTTTGCATGTGCCCCGGCGGCTGGATCGTCCCCGCCTCCACTGAGAATGACGAAGTAGTCGTCAATGGCATGAGCCTCTCCCGCCGCGACTCCCCGTTTGCAAACTCCGGAATGGTTGCCACCGTCGAGCCGGAAGACCTCAAGCCACTGCTCAAACAACACGGCATCCTCGCTGGCCTCGTTTTCCAGAAAAACCTTGAACACAGCGCAAAAATCGCCGGCGGCGGTGGCCAAGTCGCACCTGGTCAGCGCGTCACCGATTTCCTCGATGGCCGCATCTCCCCCACCCTGCCAGACACTAGTTACTTCCCGGGCACCAATTCCGCCCCACTCCACGAGCTCCTGCCGCCATGGATCACCAGCCGCATGCGCGAAGGACTCGCCCTCTTCGGCCGTCAAATGCACGGCTACATTTCCCGCGATGTCCTCCTCCTTGGCTTCGAAACTCGCACCAGCTCCCCCGTCAGAATTCCTCGCCGTGAAGACACCCTTGAGCACCCCGAGATCAGCGGCCTCTTCCCCTGTGGCGAGGGCGCAGGCTACGCAGGCGGGATCGTCAGCGCTGCCATGGACGGCATGAAAATCGCGGATGCCGCCAGCGTCCGAGCCTGAACCAATTCCCACTATTCACCGCGATGTCCGGCACTCTCCGCTTTGAAAATGTCAGCAAGCGCTTTGGTAACTTCACCGCCGTGGATCAGGTCACCTTGGAGATCGAGCAAGGCAAAACCTTCTCCCTCCTCGGCCCATCCGGCTGCGGCAAGACCACCCTTCTGCGAATGGCTGCTGGCTTTGAAACTCCTGACTCCGGCCGCATCTTCCTCGATGGCCGCGACATCACCGCGCTACCGCCCGAACAACGCCCAGTGAATACCGTCTTCCAAAACTACGCCCTTTTCCCCCACCTAAGCGTGCGGGATAATGTCGCCTTCGGGTTAAAGATTGCAAAACTCCCCAAAGTAAAAATCGATAGTGAAGTGGACCGCATGCTTTCCCTCGTGGACCTCACCGACCACGCCGATAAGATGCCCTCCAAGCTCTCCGGTGGCCAAAAACAACGCGTCGGTATCGCCCGCGCCCTTGCCAATAAGCCGCGCGTGCTGCTGCTAGACGAGCCGCTTGCAGCCCTCGATTTGAAACTTCGCCAGCGCCTCATCATCGAGCTGGATGCCATCCATAACGAAGTCGGCATCACCTTCCTCTACGTCACCCATGATCAAAGCGAAGCCATGTCCATCTCAGACACCATTGCGGTGATGGACAAAGGCCATATCGAACAAATCGGCACCCCCGCAGAAATTTACGAAACTCCGCGCAGCTCATTTGTCGCCGCATTCATCGGCGATACCAATTTCCTCGCAGGCCACATCACAGAGATTCTTTCCAGCCGTTTCTCCCGAGCCGAAATCCCCGGCCTGGGTCCCATCATTCTGGATAACGACAAACCCGTCTCCCCTGGCGATCCCATCCAGCTCTCCCTGCGCCCGGAAAAAATCAACATTACCCGCGAGAAACCAATCAGCGGACCATACGAAAATACCATGCTCGGCAAAGTCCAGGAAGTCATCTATTACGGCTCCCACACCCGCTACTGGTTGCGCTGTGACGACTACCGCATCTGCGCCGAGCAACAACACCGCACATTCCAGCTCGATGAAACCCCCATCCGCTCGGGTGATGAGGTCTGGCTGCACTGGCACGCAAATGATGGATTTCTATTAGAACAATCCCATAAAGAAGAATAAGAACTCCCTCTCTTCCGCAGGAATAGACACGTGGGATGCTGTTAGGAATTTGATCTATAATCCATGATTTCCCATCACATTCCCACACCCCGCCACCAACGCATAGTTTAGCCACTCCGTGGTCGGACTTCGGGGTCCACCTCAGTCCTTAGGCCAGGTGCCATCACAACTTATGCGACCACTTCTAATTCTTCTGGAAATCCTGGGATTGGAATTCGGATACAAAATTACGATATGGACTTTGATAACAATCCAGCGACTCCAAAGACTACGGATGGCGTATCAAGTTTCTTACTCACCTATAGCGCCACCATCATTGATCCGGCAGCCTATTCGCTAACGAGTTCGATCATTTTCGGCAGAATAGGCCCCGGCCCGGAACACGGAGGCCCTACCCCTAGCAATAATATTGGAAACCCGCTCAATCCCCTTTTTCAAGCGGATCCCAACACCAATACAAATAGTCTTACCTTTTCAGGATTCACGGGAAACCCGGTGTTGACCGATACGAAAAACAATCTTTTGCAAGACAGCGGTGAATTTCCGTCACGAATTTTAAACTGGACTGCTGGCGCTAACCTAGCAGGTGACCGTCCTGCATCGGAAGTCGATTGGTATGTCACAATGCCAGGAAACGGTGCCACTTATTTTGCAGATTATGGCACCAGCACCAACACACGAATCGTCAATGGAGTGCCAGTGGTAACGGTGATTAGCTCTTCTCCATACAACGAAGCGACTGGATTTGGATTTAATATCAAGGCAATTCCAGAGCCATCGACAGTGGTGTTGCTGGCAGTAGGTCTCCTAGGCTTGGCCAAACACCGTCACCGGTAATTGAACAGCGTGGGAGATGACAGAACTGACATACTTCAATCTCGCCTGATTCGTTTGTTAGTGTCACGGTGGACACCACGAATTATTTCATCGTCAGCACGGCGAGCTTGTGGATGAGTAGTGGCTTGCCCATGCAAAAAACCGAGCCATCCGTCCTACCCAAAACTTGGATCAATTTACCTGAAGCCATTCGGGTGCGGCTTGGACGTGAGGCTGGACCACAACGCTCGATGCTGGAGGAAGGTCACCTGCTCATCATTCTGCACACCACGCCCGCAGCAGATGTGCAAAAACGGCAGGCCGCACTCTTTTGGCGGCTGCCCACGGGTGAATGGAAGTCCAGCGCGGATGCGCCCGGCATCAGGTCCATCACAGACGTCATCCAAGGGTATGACGCAAAACTAGATGAACTTGAAACTGCTGAAGACAAAGCTTCAGACGCAGTAACCTACCATCACGTCCTAGAGCAACTAGCCCCGGTGCTAAGGGCCAGCCGCGGTCTGCATCGCTCGCTGCAGCAGGCACGGGAATATCTTAAAATGGAGCGTGAGTTGATCAATTACCGAGATCAGGCAGCGGCCACAGAGCGCACTGCCGAGCTGCTACTGCAAGATGCACAATTCGGACTGAACTTCATTGCCGCCAAGCAAGCCGAAACACAGGCTCACGAAGCCAAGAGCCAAGCAGTCGCCGCACACAAGCTCAACATGCTCGCTGCATTTTTCCTCCCACTCAGCACTGTGGCCAGTCTCTATGGCATGGGCGTCGCGCTACCGGGATATTCCACACCCGGAATGTTTTGGCTACTTTGTGCCGCAGGACTGGCAGTGGGTGTCGGCATCAGCCTCAGCCTGGCCCGGAAGTCCTAGCCATGATTCTTTCACCGAAAGAATGATATAATATCAGATCTTACATTTAAAAAACGGCGATTCGCCACTGAGTATGTTTTGCGTCTATATCTACCTTCGCAGGCGGACGGGATCCACTTTCATCGCTACGAGCCAAAAGATCAGCGCCCATGCCGCGCCGAGCATCCAACCAGCCACGACATCAGTGGGCCAATGCACTCCCAGATAGACGCGACTCACGCCGATCAGCAGCGTGATAAGACAGGAAATCACGACGATGAAAATTCGCTCACGGCGCCGCTCGCACATCCTAGCGACCACGATGCCTAAGATCAGCCAGATGATGGCTCCCATCATGGAGTGCCCACTTGGAAAACTTGCGTTCGAAACTGCAACTCCGTGCTCCACCAAATCCGGCCGGGGGCGATTGTAGCCACTTTTCAGAACGCTCGTCATGCCGCTGCCCGCCAGCACAAATGCAAGACCCAGCCACGCCAATCGTTTGCGCTTGGCGAAATATGCGGTTCCGAATGCGGTGATGGTCACCAATGTCAGCAGTGATACGCCTCCAAGCGCTGTAAAATCCCGTGCAGCTTCCTCGATATATGGACCACCGACGGGGTCTGAAAGATCGCCCGGAACTCGCATCGCCAAGAGCACCGCTTCGTCGAAATTACGGGTTTCCTGTTCTCTTACATCACTCGCTATATCCAGAAATCCACCGACGACGGCCAGTAGTGCGAACAACAACACGATGATCAGAGGTCGTCGCCACCACGGCGGCAATGTAATTTCAGAGCTCGTAACTGGATGTTGATGCATATTCAAAAACCGCCTATGATATCACGTTTCGGCGTAGTGAAAACTTTTTTTGTTTCCACGATCAAATACAGTCTAGCAGGGCAGCCATTTCACCGTTAGAATCTGCATGAAACATTCGATTTACCAGAATTCCCTGTAACTTACCCCATCCATGGCACGCTATTTCCTTCTCCTCAACCGGGGCTCCGGTGGCAATGATCGTGGCTTGGACGCCGGCGAGGTTTGCCAGATGGCAGAGAATATTTTCCGGGAGGAAGGTCATGAGATTGCCTCAACCATCGTGGAGCCTGGTGCTTTGGACATGGAATTGCAAGCTGCAGCGGCGAAGGCACCTGACGGCATCATCATCGCTGGCGGTGATGGCACGGTGTCTGCCGCCGTCCGCCACTTAGGAGGAACTTCGATCGCGCTGGGGATTGTGCCGATGGGGACCTTTAATCTGGCGGCGCGGGATTTAGGCGTGCCACTAGAAATCGAGGAAGCTTGCCGGTTTCTGGCGCAGGCCCAGACGATCAAAGTGGACGTCTTGGACGTCGCAGGCCATGCCTGCCTTTGCACGACGATCCTGGGTTTCTACCCGGAATTCGCCAAGACCTTCGAGCGGCGCGATCATGGCGGGCATTGGTGGAAGAAGGCCATCCGTTGCATCACCTCGCTACCACGGACATTCAAGGAGGCGCGTTCGCTGAGGTTGAAATGGAAATCCGACAGTGGCGAGGGTCAGGCGCGCACCAAATTTTCCGCATTCGTGCCCGGACGCTACAAGGCGGCGGCGGGCATCGTTCCGGTGAGGACTGATTTTCTATCCGGCACCATGACCGCCTACATCGGGCGGCAGCGGCATGCTGGCGCTGCGATGCGCGGGATGTTCGATTACATTTTCGGAAGGCAGGAGATGAATGAAGATCTGACAATTTTTAAAACCGGGCGATTGGAACTAAGAGCCACGGGTCGAAGGCATGGGATGGTGATGATCGATGGAGAAATCATGCGCATGAAGTTCCCGCTGATCATGACGATCCGGCCAGCGCATTTGAATGTATTAGCCGCCGGGCGGATTTTGGAAGAACAGGTATGATTCGGTTGCTCCATCTATCAGACCCACACTTCGGTGCGGCGGATCCCTCAGTGGCGAAGGCGTTTCTCGGTAAGGCAGCGGAACTAGCACCTGATCTCACCCTACTCAGTGGCGATCTAACGATGCGGGCGCGGCGCGGCGAACTCGCGGCTGCCAAACGCTTCGTCGATTCCCTGCCTTCTCCAAATTTAGTCATTCCGGGAAACCATGACATTCCGGGCTTGAATCAACCGCTCGATCGATTTTTCCATCCATTCCGTCGCTTTCGCAGAACCTTCGGGCACGATCTCTTGCCGGAATACCGGGCGAACGGTGTCCATGTTGTCAGTCTCAACAGCACCCGGGCCTTTGGGTTTCATGCGGATTGGTCGGAAGGAAAATTGCACAAATCCGCGTTCGAAATGATGGATCGCCAATTTTCCAGCGAGATACCAGCCCTGCGGGTGCTGATGCTGCATCATCCGTTGTTGGCTCCAGAGGGCCACGGCCGGGCGGTGGTGGATCCGCTTCCGGAGCTGATCAAGGCGATCTGCCGAAATAGGGTGGATCTTGTGCTTTGCGGGCATTTTCACAGATCTCATCTTGCGATCTTAGATGCCGAGGGAACATGGCAGAGCATCATTTCTCAAGCCGCGACTGTTTGCTCCACGCGCTTGCAAGGAGAACCCAATGGTTTCCATGAAATCATCAGCTCGGAAGAACGGTTGGAAATTATCAGGTATCGTTACTTTTCCGGCTGCTTTGTGGCGGATACGAAGTTTCTTTTCCAGCGTGGTGAGAGTGGATGGAATTTGATTTCCGATGAGTAAAGAATGTTCACCTGAACAAATATTCTGGAGAGATTAGAAGTTCCCGGAAACGCTGTGCCTCGTATTTTCCCCACTCTCCATCTATTCTATTATCTCGATCATTTCGAAGTGATGCTTTCATTTCTTGAGCGGAATTGTGCGATGCTTTTTGGCGATCAAGAGCAGGCACTGACCCGAATGGCGCTAACTTAACGGGCTTTTGGGATTTCCGAGAGTGGCTTGCGGCGCCGGATTCCAGAAACCGTTTCAAGGATCGCACTCTGGGTGATTTCCCGCATTTCCTTTACGATTTCCTCAACACGCTTGTGGTTCTCGATGGCTTGAAGCATTTGCGCCGCCTGCTCTGCGGACAGCGCGACACAGGCGGTTTTACCTTTCACCTTGAAAGTCCAGCGCCATGATCCCGGCGCTTGGAAAGCCACGCTGCCCTGGCTGACGGGCCCGATGGCGGCGAGCTGCTTTTGCAAGGTGGCGTAGCGGCGGGAATCTCGCGGTTTCATGACGCCAAAGCTTGCCCAGGTTCTTCACTTTTGAACAGATTTTACTCGCTGAATTCCGCAGGTAGTGATACCTATGCGCATGGCCCAAAGCACTCCGTTTTTCCAAGGATTCTCCTCGATTCTTTTCGGTCGTCCCGCGCTTTCGGGACTTCAGGAGAAACTCCGGGAAGTCGCCGCACTCAACACCCTTTCGGATTTCTTCGCGACCTTCGGCTTTCTCATTCCTGACACTCTTCCGCGTCGGCGTGCATCGGGGACTAACAGTCGCCAGCGGCGCTTCACCCTGCATGTGACTTTCTGGGCCTTCCTTGCCCAAACTCTCGCCCCGGAAACTTCCTGCCGCGACATCGTCCGCAAGGTGCAGGCCTGGTGGTTGCAGCACGCGCCGAAATCCAAAGCCGGGTCCTCATCCACTGCCGCCTATACCAAGGCCCGCCAACGACTTGAACCCGCAACCATCCGAGGCATTGGCGAGCACCTCATTGAACGCCTTGAAGCACGCGTGCAGCCCTCCCAGTTATGGCTCGGAAGGCATGTGCGGGTGGTGGATGGAACCACCGTCTCGATGCCAGATACCCCTGAAAACCAGGAGAAATACCCGCAGCCATCGTCCCAGAAGGCCGGTTGTGGATTTCCCCAGATGCGAATCGTCGGCATCTTTTCATTGGCCTGCGGGGCGTGATAGATTTCGCCAAAAGCAGCATCCACGTCCACGAAAGCATCCTTTTTGGCCAGCTTAGCCCAAGTTTCTTTTCGTCCTCCTGACTTCGGCGGTTTGTTAGCGGAAAAGTCGATTTTCTGGCCAATTATGATGGTAATTATTTACATAACTTATTGATAATCAATAAAACCGCTTTCGAGAATTCGTTTTGTAGTGCCTAATAATATATTTATTTCTTGACTCCGGATTCCTCCCGCACGATTTTGCCCGGCGTGTATTTCCGTACCAAAACCGTCAAGGGCACTCCCGTCGTCCAACTCGTCGAATCGTTCCGCAACCCGGAAGGGCAACCGCGCCAGCGCATCCTCGCATCTTTGGGGGATGCTCGCCTGCCCGATGCCGAAAAAACCGCAAGCGCACGGGCCGTCGAGCCGCCAAGTGGCTGTGGGCATGGCATTTGACGAGCGCGGCCTGGCACTCGCCCATGATGCCTCCGTGTAAATTACCACCTCTAAACTGTATAAATTGGGCCTTTTTTGGCCGAATTGAGACCGTAGAACCCAACTTTAACGTCGTAGTGTATTCCGCCAGATTCAAATCGCCCCTCTGTCTATACCTAGGAAAATCCAACGTTTCAGAGCCAAGGCCAGTAAAGGATTCAGCGACAAATATAATTTCTCCCATCGTAAATCCGAACACAGCCTCAATTCTGCCATGTCTTTTTGACCTCAAAATTAGCACTTTGACCAATTTAACACTGTGTTTTTGTTGCCTCATGGATCGTACTCCAAAATCGTACGACGGGGTTGGCAGAATGTACGATGGTAGAGGCCGAAAAATGGCCATTTCACGATATCAATTTGGAAATCACGCACGATAACAATTTGGTAATTAACAATCACGTCGGAGGGTTTCGCGTTTATCCCCCAAGCGATCTCCTCAAGCCGGGCGAGCTTCTACGAACGCGCGGGGCAGTCAGTCCAATTCCCTTTTTTCCTACCGCATGTCCTGTCTTGAATTGCGCAAAACGTGACTTTTGGTGCATTTTGCGAGTAAGACAGGATTTATTCTAACAAGCAGGAAATCGCTAGAACCCTTCAAAACAAAAGCCTCAGAGCGAACTCTGAGGCTTTCCAAATTAGTGGATGCGAGGGGTTTTACACCCTTTCACCTTAAACTCCGATCTCTTCCTGTGCCTCGGGGCGCGTGGAGAGGAATTCCAGTTCCTCGGAATCGGTCTTTTTAGTGACATTTACCAAATCTCCGGGCTTCACATCACCTCGCAGTAATGACTCGGCAAGTGGATCTTCAAGGAAGCGCTCCACCGCTCTACGCATCGGCCTGGCACCGTAGGCGGGGTCGAAGCCTTTGGTAGCAAGAAGCTCGCGAGCCTCTGCGGTGAGGGTGAGATCGATTTCCTTTTCCTTGAGCCGTTTGACGAGTTTTGACACTTCGAGATCGACGATTTGATTGAGGTCCACCTTTTCAAGCATGTGGAAGACCACGAGATCATCCAGCCGATTGAGAAACTCAGGTTTGAAATAACGTTTCGTTTCTTCAAGAATCTTCTCTTTCATGCCTTCAAAGTCGGCTTCACCTTCGGCCATGGCTCCGAACCCAAGTGAGGTCTGGCGCTTGATGGTGGAGGCACCCACATTTGAAGTCATGATGATGATGGTATTTCTGAAATCAATCTTCCGGCCGAGTGAGTCTGTGATCGTGCCTTCTTCCAAAATTTGGAGAAGCAGGTTCATGACATCCGGGTGGGCTTTTTCCACCTCATCGAAGAGCACAACGCTGTAGGGACGGCGGCGGACAGCCTCGGAAAGTTGACCACCTTCTTCATATCCGACGTATCCCGGAGGCGAGCCGATCAGACGGCTGGCGGTGAATTTTTCCATGTATTCAGACATGTCGATCTGGATCAGAGAATCGGCATCGCCAAACATGAATTCCGCGAGATTGCGCGCAAGGTAAGTTTTCCCAACTCCTGTAGGGCCGAGGAACAAGAAAGACCCGATCGGACGGCGCGGATCTTTGAGGTCGGCGCGTGAACGGCGGAGTGCTTTGGAAATGGCAATCACGGCTTCATTCTGGCCGATCACGCGGCCCTTGAGCTCATCCTCCATTTTGAGGAGTTTCTCAGTTTCCTTTTCTTCCATCCGGCGGAGCGGCACACCTGTCCATTTGGAGACGACTGCCATGATGTCATCATCGGTGACGGTGACGATGGTTTCTTCGGAAGAGGCACGCCAAGACTTCAGGGTGTCTTCGAGATTCTTTTTAGCATTCTTCTCATCATCGCGAAGGGACGCGGCTTTTTCGAAATTTTGCTCGGCGATGGCGGCCACTTTTTCGCGGTTGATTTCAATGATGGCGGCCTCCAGTTCTTTGATCGAGGGCGGACGCGTCATGGTGCCGATGCGGGCGCGCGCACCTGCTTCGTCCAAGACGTCGATCGCCTTGTCTGGCAAAAATCGCGCGGTGAGGTAGCGAGAAGTCAGCTTCACCGCAGCCTCAATGGCAGATGGAGTGAAACTCGCCTTGTGGTGGGATTCATACTTCTCTTGGAGACCTTGAAGAATCTTGATGGCGTCATCAACGGAGGGTTCCTCGACTTTCACCTGTTGGAAACGGCGCTCAAGGGCTGAATCCTTCTCGATGTATTTGCGATACTCATTGAGGGTGGTGGCACCTACGCACTGGAGTTCGGCGCGGCTGAGAGCGGGTTTGATGATGTTTGAAGCATCCATCGCACCTTCAGCAGAACCTGCTCCGACGATGGTGTGGAGCTCATCGATGAAGAGGATGACGTTTTTGACCTTCCGGATCTCATCCATCACTGCCTTGATACGCTCTTCGAATTGGCCACGATATTTCGTTCCAGCCACCATCAACGCGAGATCGAGGGTGATGACTTTCTTGTCGCGGAGAATTTCCGGGACATTGCCGGTGGCGATTTCTTGGGCGAGACCCTCGACGATCGCAGTCTTCCCCACGCCTGCCTCGCCGATGAGAACCGGGTTATTCTTGGTGCGGCGGCAAAGGATTTGAATCACGCGTTCGATTTCACTCTCACGGCCGATGACCGGATCAAGGCCACCCTCGCGGGCAACTTTGGTGAGATCCCGACCGAAAGCTTTGAGAGCAGGAGTCTTGGATTTCCCTTCAGCCTCAGCGGTTGGCGCTTGGGGAGGGCTTTCATCCTCGAAGGGGCCGTCTTCCAAGTCATCTAAATCGTCATCGCTATCATCCTGATCGTCAGGTGAAAAGTTAGGATCAATTTCCGCAAGAATCTCATTGCGGGTGCGTTGGATGTCCACATCGAGGCGTTTGAGAACTCGGGCAGCGACTCCCTCGCCTTCGCGGAGCAGGCCTAATAGGAGGTGTTCTGTTCCAACGTAAGAATGATTGAGCGCCTTTGCTTCTTTGTTCGCGAGGGCGAGAACTTTTTTGACCCGTGGAGTGTAAGGGATATTTCCAGAAGTTTTCTGCGGTGGGCCGGAGCCAACCTCTTTTTCGACTTCCATGCGCACGGCTTCGAGTTCGAGGCCCATGCGCTCGAGCACGTTCACTGCGACGCCTTGGCCGAGCTTGATTAATCCGAGCAACAGATGCTCGGTGCCGACGTAGGAATGATTGAATCGGTCTGCTTCTTTACGAGCAAGAGCGAGAACTTGTTGAGCGCGTGGGGTAAAGTTGTTCATGCGTCGTCGGGGTTGGGTGTGTCTGAGGAAGTTGGTTCCTCGTTTGATGGGGAATGGATAGCAGGTGAATCGAGAGAAAGCAACCTAGAGCGGACAATTTCCGCGCGGATGGAGTCTCGTTCTTCGGCGGAGAGCTTGCGACCAGTATGAAGTTGGAGGTGCGCGGGCTGGATATCCATCAGCAGTGAATCACAAATCAGCACGGTTTCCGTAGGGAAAAATTCGAGTGAGCCACCAAGGCGGACCAGCGAGAGGAGATTAAGCGCCTCCTTGGAATCGATGATATGAGCGTGGCGGAGGGTGCCATAAGCACGGCCAATTTTATCGGAAACCATTTCCGGATCGTCTTCGAGAAGCTTTTCGCGGGCGTTCTGTTCGTGGTTGGCGACTTGGGAAATCACTCGCTCGAGGCGGCGGATGATGGTCTCCTCGCTCTCGCCGAGAGTGGATTGGTTGGAAATTTGGTAGAGGTTCCCGAGAGACTCGGTGCCTTCTCCGTAAAGACCGCGGACTGCGAGGCCGATTTTATTAACGGCCTGCAAGACTTGGCCGATTTGATCGCTGAGGACAAGGCCCGGGAGATGCAGCATGGCGGAGGCACGCAGGCCAGTGCCGAGATTGGTAGGACAGGTGGTGAGGTAGCCGAGCGTGGGATCAAATGCAAACTCGAGCGGCCCTTCAAGCTCGCTATCCAGTTCTGATAGCGCGGCGAAGGCCGAGGTAAGCTGCAGACCCGGACGAATCGCCTGCATCCGGAGGTGGTCCTCCTCATTGAGCATGAGGCTGAATGTCTGGCGGCGCTCAATGACCGCCGCAGATCCATCACCCCTTGCCGCGTGCTCGCGGGAGATCAGGTGACGTTCTACGAGCACTTGTTTCTGCACCGAAGTGAGATCTCCCAGTTCATGGGAAAACGCCCCTTTCATCGCTGGCAGCGCTTCGACTGCCGGGCGCATCAGCTCAAGAGCAGCGGCCCTTTGATCGCGCTTCGCCCAGCCTGGGAATGGATGATTGCGTAAATTACGCGCGAGCCGGATGCGTGAGGTGAGGACGGCACCATGCTCCCCTTGCCCACCGGCCATCCAGTCGGCGGGGTGTTTGATCAGAGTGCTGAAGCGCATCATAGAGTTACGGGATAGGGAAAATTAAAGTGTGACCTCATCGAGGCTGCGAATTTCATCACGAATTCCGGCGGCTTCCTCGTAGCTTTCCGATGTGATTGCCTGATCGAGCCGAGCGCGAAGTTCTTCGATGCGTTGGCTGCGGAATTGCATGGCCATCAGCCCTTCCGGGACTTTGCCAATGTGAGAGATCCCTTTGTGCATTCCACGCACCATTTGTGCAACTTCGTCGCAAAAAGTGGTGTAACATTCACTACAACCAAAGCGCCGGACCCGCTGTAAATCTTCCAAGGTGAATCCGCAGCTAGCACAAATTTTACCATTTCCTGCTGCCGCGCGAGTGCTGGCAAAGGGTTGATTCGCGGGGCCGCCCTGCAAGCCTCCGAGGAGCAAATCCGCCAGAGAGAAGCCCGTAGGATCGGTCACGCCGCGTTCTTTCGCACAGGGATCGCAGAGGCAGACTTTTTTCATCTGACCCTCGACGAGCTGGGTAAGAAAGACAGTGGCCTTCTTTTGGCAGAAATCACATTTCATGGATGAAGAACTAGTAACACCTAAGCAAAGGGAGTGCCAGTGCTGATGGTGAGTTGGTGGAAAGCTTCGAGGAACCGAGCGGTGAAAGGCCCGGGCTTACCGCTTCCAATGATGCGGCGATCCAATGCGACGACGGGAATCACCTCGGCGGCGGTGCCGGTGAGGAAACATTCATCCGCCGTGAAAATATCATAGCGAGTGAGCGAGCACTCTTTGAATGGAACACCGAGCTGCTCAGCCAATTCGATAATGACGGTGCGGGTGATACCATCGAGCGCACCATCGGCGATCAGCGGGGTGAGCAGTGTGCCGTTTTTCAGGAGAAAAAGATTATCTCCCGTGCATTCAGCCACATAGCCCTGCTCGTTGAGCATCACGGCTTCCAATGCATTTGCTTGGATGGCCTCCACCTTGGCCATGATGTTATTGAGATAATTGAGCGACTTCACCTGTGGCATCAACGCGCCCGGCGCCGGGCGGCGAGTGGCGCAAGTGATGATGGAAAGCCCGTTTTTATAGTGCTCATCTGGGTAAAGTTTAATCGTCGATGCGATGATGAACATCGATGGCACTGGGCATAGGTAAGGATTCAATCCAAGCTCACCCGCGCCGCGAGTCACCACCAGACGAATGTAGCCGTCTGTGAGCCCATTCGCCGCCACCGTGTCACAGGTGAATTTACAAACTTCTTCCTGCGTCCATGGCAGATTCAAAATGATCGCCCGCGAGGAATCGAAGAGCCTCCGAATATGTTCCTCCAAGCGAAAAATCCTCCCATTGTAAAAGCGAATCCCTTCAAAAACACCATCACCGTAAAGCAAGCCATGGTCGAAGACCGATATCTTTGCTTCAGATTCATTCACTAATTTACCGTCGAGCCAGATTTTCATAAGAGATTCTTCACAGAGGTTAAATACAGAATGGCGACTGGCAAGCGGGAGATTGCAGAAGATTCATTCTTTCGCAGAGGCAGGCCAGGTTTTGAAAGGATGGCTCGCTAGATAGGAGTTGAAATAGCGTGGGTCTTTAGAAACTTCAGTAAGATCCCACGGCGGCAGATCTGGAGCATCCGATTCAAAAGAAAGCTCCACCTCGGCCATGATCAGACCTTCGTTCTCACCGTGGAATACATCCACTTCCCAGATGTAGCCGTGATGATAAATGCGATAGCGGGTTTTCTCAACCAGCTCCGGCAGGCACATTTTCAGCAAACTTTCCGCATGCGCCACAGGAATTTCGTATTCGAACTCCGCACGCGAAATCCCTTCTGTCAGACCTTTGATTGTCAGCCAAGCGCTAGTGCCCGCCAATCTCACTCTCACCGTCCGGCTCGGATCCAATGAAAGGTAGCCCTGGGCCATTCTTACACCCGCAGCCCCATCTCGCCACTCTGTGTTTCCGACGAGAAATTTCCGTTCAATTTCAGTAATCACTTGGTTTCAGGGCTTGATCAATTTTTGTTTCGGATCCGTGATCGCCGCCCAATCCGGTGGCCCCTGATCCAGCCGCTGGACCTCGCTCGCGTAAACCGCATCCTCGTTGGTCGGGTCCAGTTCCGCCGCAAGCTGAGTGAAATAACGGGCTAGCGTTTGATTCTCAGCACCCGCTTGTTTTTCCAATAGCTGGCCACGCGTCAGTGCCAATTTCGCAAACGACTGCCGCGTGTAATTTCCATCCATTTTCTCTGGCACAATGCCCTTCTTCAGTTGGAAATTCGTCACCACCGCCCGCTTGTTTCGCGGCGATAATTGCAATGCCAACCCGATCATGCGCCGGGCGGCAGCGACCGCAGTGGGTGCCGCCTTCATCTCTGCCACGTGATTCGAAGCAAGGATCGCTAGATTCGTAGCGTAATCCTCGCGCTCCGGAGCCATCAGCCCCAGTTGATTGCTGAAAATGCTCACTTTCACCTCAGGCGCATCCCAGCGGAAGGTAGCCGCTGCCTCCCCTCTCAACGCGACTACGGCGAGATAAAACAACACTGTGACTTGCCAAAAACCCCTCATCCGCGCTAAGAATGGAACAACCCTGATTGATGGCAAGTGGCAAATCCCGATTCATCCCTGCAAAAATCCGCCCTCCGTCGATCCATGCGGCAACTCCTCCGCACCGGCCAGCCTCACCCGTCCCCAGATTGCGCACCTCTTCACCGCTGGCTCGCACAGCACCCGCAAATCCGCACCATCGCCGCCTACTCTGCTCTGCCAGGAGAAATTGATCTCTCCTCGTTCATCGCCGCCTATCCTGAAATTCACTGGGCCTTCCCCCGCGTGATCGGAGCAACCTTGAAATTCCACCAAGTCACAAATCCACCCGATGGACTCGTTTCCGGCCAGTATGGAATCTTCGAGCCCTCCCCCGCCCTGCCAGAAATCGAAGTGAACCAATTCGATGCATTTCTCTGCCCCGGCCTTGCCTTCGATCCCATCGGTGGCCGCCTAGGCCGCGGTAAAGGTTTCTACGACCGTATCCTCGCCCACGCCCGTCCCGATGCCCTAAAAATTGGAGTGTGCCACCATTTTCAACTGGTCACAGACACCTTCTCTGAAGATCACGATATCCTGATGAATCAAGTATTTTGCATTTACTAACGAGCTGCCTGCTCGGTTTCACACCCACTCCGGCAAGCTCAAACGGAACTCGGGAATTCTCGCGAAGATCCATTGGCCCTCCGCCGTCTCGCCAAAAAACGCCCCGGAAGCCGAGGCCCCCTTTGCCACCACATGATAGCTGTTGTAGGAAAAATGCCCCCCCGGCTCGATTACAGGCGTCTGGCCTACCACTCCATCCCCTTCCACCACTGTGACTTCGCCCTCATCTTCATGCACCACCCACTTCCGTCCACGGATCGTCACCGGCACGGTGGACTCATTATGAATTGAGATGAAATACACAAACGGATGCGGCTTCTCTTCAGGCGCATCGAGACTCGGCATATAGATCACATCGTCCACCTTCACCCTGAGCGCTTCAAATTCTCGGATTTCACCTGACATCCCCATCATGCTCCGATCCCACTTTCAAACTGCCAAGCAAGAAAAGTCCACATCGTTAAAATTCTTAAGCCCATCGAGGATCGAATTGCGGGTTCCGCCTCGCTGCCAAGAACATCGTGGAGACGGGATTTGATAGAAACCTCGCCTAAATCCGCTTCCCGCTTGCGGAGTGGGGAAACTTGGCGAAGCTGACGGCGTGTCCCCTATGGACGATCTCACGCACGCTTGGTTGCGCCAGGCTGTCACACATCCGGATTTCGCGAAGCGTCTGGCTCCTTTGGCCAAGGGCGTCAGTGAGGTTGTGCTCGATCATGCTGCAGAGGCTTCGCACGCGTTTGTAGCTGCGGTGTCGATCCAAGCGGCGAGGGATCATGGGAAACGCAGAGTTTGGCTGGTTTCAGAGATCCCGCGCCATCGGGAGCGCTTGTCAGCGGAGCTGGAATTGTGGGGCGTGACGGCGCTGGTGCTGCCAGATGGGCCGGTGGAAACGGGCGATGGCACGATTGCAGATCCTGAGTCTGCGGCGGAATGGTTTTCGGTTTTGGAGCTATTGGCGCGATCGGAAAACTGCGTGGTGATCTGCGGCAGCGATGCATTTGCAGGAAAAGCCCCCTCCCCCGGTGCGCTGCGGAGTAGCCGCACGCCGCTGAAACCCGGCAGCTCGCTGGACCCCGAGGCACTTGCAAAATCTCTTTCTGAACATGGCTACGAGCGCGTACCCACGGTGGCTGCGCGAGGGCAATTCGCGGTGAGGGGTGGGATTCTGGATCTGTTCGCCTGGCAAGCGGCGAAACCGCTGCGGCTGGAATTTTTCGATACTGAGTTGGAATCAGTGCGTGAATTTGATCTGGATTCGCAAGCATCGACCAAGAAGCTAATCGAGGCTGATTTGTTGCTAGCCGAGCCATCGGTGGAGGGCACGGTGGCGGATTATCGGAGGAAAAATGATCTAATCATCTCATTCGGTGCGGAGATTGCGAAGCCAGATGTGCGGATTCTTGAAGACGCGGCAGAGTTTAATAGCGAGGAAGATTTCACGTTGGCGAGCTTTGGCAGTCCGCTAGGGCATTTCGAGGCGGGGGACTTTGTGTTAGAAGAATCGCGGCGGGAGAATTTTTTCCGCCAGCTCAATGATTGGAAACGGGATGGCTGGGACATCGCGATGGTCTTCGGCAACAAGGGCGAGGAGGAGCGCTTCGCCGAGCTGGCGGGTAAGGATTTGGAACGCGATCTGGGATTGCTGGCGCTGCGGGGTGAGTTGCTGGCGGGATATACTTTGCCGATTTTAAAACTGGCGGTTCTTTCATCGTCGGAGCTATTTGGCCGCTATCGTTCGTCTGGCGGGGTGCGGCGCTCATTGTTAGAAAAAGCCCGCACCGCAAGAGCCCGCGCCACGGTGGACGAGATGGAAGTGGGCGATCTTGTGGTTCACTACGAGTATGGCATCGGCCGCTACCGGGGCATCCAGCAAGGGGACGAGGGCGAGGAATTGATCTTGGAATACCGCGATGGTTCCCAACTGGGAGTGCCACTGGAACAAGCCCATCTGGTTGGAAAATATGTGGGCCTCGGTGGTAAAACTCCCGAGCTCAATAAGCTCGGCAGTGCCGCATGGAAATCTGCGAGGAAATCCGCGGAAAAATCCATTCTCGATTACGCCGCGCAGCTTCTGCGCGTGCAGGCCGAGCGCCAATCCGAGGCGGGCTTCGCTCATCCTCCGGACTCACGCTGGATGTGGGAATTCGAGCGCTCATTTCATTTCACCGAGACAGTCGATCAACGTCGTGCGATTGAGGAAACCAAGCTTGATCTAGAATCGCCGAAACCGATGGACCGCTTGATTTGCGGCGATGTCGGATTTGGCAAAACCGAGGTGGCGATCCGGGCGGCCTTCAAGGCGATTTCCAGCGGCAAACAAGTGGCCATTCTGGTGCCAACCACCGTTCTCGCCGAGCAACATTGGCGGACATTCCGGGAGCGAATGTCGGACTATCCATTCCGCATCGAGCTGCTGAATCGCTTCCGCACTGCTAGCGAAATCAGAGCCACCCTCGCCGGGCTGGAAAGCGGGGCGGTGGATCTCGTCATCGGCACGCATCGCCTCGTTTCCGGCGACGTGAAGTTTAAAGATCTCGGGCTGGTGGTGGTGGATGAGGAGCAACGCTTCGGAGTGGCGCATAAGGAAAAATTCAAACAACTCTTCATGCAGGTGGATGTCCTCACACTCTCCGCCACGCCGATTCCCCGCACACTTTACATGGCTCTGATGGGGGCAAGAGATATGTCAACCATTGATACACCTCCGCCCAATCGGATCCCGGTGGCGACGACGGTTTGCGCCTATGATGAACGAGTGATCCGCGATGCCATCCGCCGCGAAATGAAGCGCGGTGGTCAGGTCTTTTTCCTGCATAATCGGGTGAAGACAATCGATAACATGCGCTCCCGGCTCGCCGAATTAGTCCCAGAGGCCCGCATCCTCATCGGCCATGGCCAGATGGATAAAGATGATCTGGAAGTGGTGATGCATCAATTTGTAAAGGGCGAGGCGGATGTTTTATTAGCCACAACGATCATCGAGACCGGCATTGATATACCAAATGCAAATACGATACTCATTGATCGCGCAGACCGCTTCGGCCTCGCAGATCTATATCAACTCCGTGGCCGCGTGGGGCGGGCTGGCGAGAAAGCCTACGCAATTTTACTGCTACCAAGAGATATGATGACGGTGGGAGATGCGCGCAAACGCATCAACGCCATCAAACAGTACACCGCACTCGGATCCGGATTTAAAATCGCCATGCGGGATCTGGAAATCCGCGGAGCCGGCAATCTATTGGGCACCAAGCAGACTGGGCATATCTCCCAAATCGGCTTCGATCTCTACTGCCAGCTCCTGCGCCAATCCGTAGAGCGGCTCAAGGGTCGTAAAGATTCTCCTCGTGGCGGCACCACTTTCAAGGCGGATTTCATCGCCTTTAGCGAGCTCGCCTATTCGCGCGAAGATCCGAAGATAGTCCTCCCTGCTTTCCTTCCCACCACTTGGCTGGAGGAAACCAAACTCCGCATCACCGCTTACCGGGAGCTCGCGGAAGCCTCCACATTGCAACAGATTGATGGATTGGAGAAATCCTGGCGCGACCGCTTCGGCCGCATTCCAGAAGCGGCCACGCGACTTTTGGAAATCACCCGAATCAAGGCGATTGCCGCAGCGGAAGGTATCGCTTCTGTAGAAATCCAAGGGCAACGCTTGATGCTGCATCGGAATGGCGACTATATTCTTCTTGAAGGCCGCAGGTTTCCCCGCTTGCAATCCGCGACTTCTGAGGGGAAACTCTCGGAAGCGGTAGCGCTGTTGAAAAACTTTTGATTCCATCCTATGACTTCACTGAAATCGGTTTTTACCATTGCCTCCCTCATTGCCGCGCCGCTTTGCCTCGCGCAAGAAGCTCCACAAGCACCGCAGCGGCCAGCAGCTCCTTCCGGCCCCGTCGAGGTGAATGGCATCGCCGCCAAGGTGAATGGCAAGGTCATCACCCGTAACCAGATATCCTTCATGCTCGCCCCTCGCTATGCCCAGCTTGTGGCGCAATACCCGCGGCGTGGGCCACAATTTGAAGCGAAATTCAAGGAGGCTAAAGCCACCATCACCCAAGAATTGGTGGACCGTGAAATCATCATCGACGAATTCAAACAACTCGGGGCCTCCATCAAGCCGAACATCATCGATGAGGAGATTAAACGCCAAATGCGCGAACTCTATAATGGCGACGAGGCGAAATTCCGCGAAGAACTTAAGCGCAGCCGACTAACCATGGAAGGCTACCGAGAAATGACGCGCGAGAAAATGATCGTGCAATCGATGCGCTCGCAACAATTTTCCGATGCCCCCCCGCCACTCCCTAATGAAATTCAGAAGGAGTATAACGAGGTTAAATCCAGCCTGCGCGATGTAACGAAGGATAAAATTTCGTTTCAGAAAATTTTCATTCCCTCCTTGGACCCACAAAATCCAATCGCCACTCCCGAGTCTCAACTCTCTCTCGCTGAGGATATTGCGCGCCAACTTGGCGATGGAAAAGACTTCACCGAGCTGGCGAAGACCTATTCCAAAGACGCCTTCTCCGAGCAAGGCGGGATCCAAGAAAACGTCCCGCGCACGGACTTATCACCAGAATTCGCATCGATCATCTTTGAAACTCCTCCCGGCAAGCTGGTGGGACCCTTGTTAGATCGCCTCGGCTTCACCATAGTCAAAGTCACCAAAGTGGACCTCGGGCCCGCCCCACCACTCACCGATGAGATGCGCACTAACATGGAAGAACGCGTCCGCCGCAAGAAGACATCGGCGCAATACGAACGTTGGATCGAGGGCAAACGTAAGCGCGCAATGATCAAGATTATGGATTGATATCGCCATTTCAGATGTCTGATTTTTAAGTTTCAATGGCCATTGAGAGTGTGAAGAATTTTGTTAATGAATCCGGCTTGCCCAAAGCCAGTTTCCAAGCCATGGACAGCCTGTGATTCGTAATCTATCAGACGATCCAGCCTGGCAGGAAGAGGATCTAGGCCTCCCACTGCCTGATTCGCCCCACGCCTGCTCGGTGTGCCTGCCAACGTGGGCAGCCGTCATCGGTTATGAAGAGAATCGTCCGAAAATCATCAACAAACTCAGGACTGGCTACCCAAGATTTTTCAAACACCCCAGCGTTGAACGGCTCTTCGCCGAGGCAAAAGCACAGCTCGCGAGTGAGAATGAAGAAGTCCTCGTCCTACCCACGCGTGTCTCGGTGCAGCGCGCCCATCGCTGGGTAGAGCGCCGCACGGAGACGGCTGTTAGAATTACCAGTTTTAATGGCTTGCAAGTGTTAGTGGTGCCAGCAAAGGCGAAACAAGCGATCGATTTCTACTGGCGCTTTTCCGGCGAAGTGGTGAGCAGCCGCCAAGCACAGGACTTCTTGGATGGAGAGTTACGGGAAGGTTCCAAGTCTCACTTGATCGCCAGATCGTTGGCGAAATTTACGGGTGCCAGCGTCGATGACACTTTCATCTACTCCAGCGGAATGGCTGCGGTGATCTCTACCCTGCGCGCGCTGCCGGGATTATTAGATGGGAAAAAAACCTTGCAGCTCGAGTTCCCCTACGTCGATTGCTTGAAAGTCCAAGAGCTATTCGCCCATGGCGTAGTTTACCTTAATGAGGCAATTGGAGAATCCTTCGACGAGGCCTTGATGCGCATCCGGGCTGGTGAATTCGCCGGAGTCTTCACCGAGGTGCCCAGTAATCCATTGCTCCGCACAGTCGATATCAAACGAGTCGCGGAAGCCTGTCGTGAAAGTAAAACTCCACTGATTATCGATGATTCCGCTTCTGGCCCGATCAACGTGGATAGTCTGCGCCATGCAGACGTGGTGACCAGTAGCTTGACCAAATGGATCTCCGGTCAGGGCGATGTGATGGCAGGCATGACGTCCATCCGCGCGGACTCGCCGCTGGCAAACCATTTCCGGGCAGCGTTCAAAGCAGATTCCAGCGAATGCGCTCCCCTTTACCTCGGAGATGCCGAAGTTCTCCTATCGAATCTCAAAGGCTATCCCACCAGGATGAAGACCGTGAACGCCAATGGACTCGCGCTCGCCACCTGGCTCAAGGAGCATCCTACCATCGCCGAGGTTTGGCATCCTTCGCTCAGCCATCGCAGTAATTACGAGATGTTGATGCGGGAAGACGGCGGCTACGGTGGTTTGCTTTCTTTTGTGCTGAAGAATCAGAAGAAAACTCCCAAAGTTTATGATACTTTAAGGGTCAGCAAGGGTCCGAGTTTTGGCACGCCTTTCACCCTCGTTTGTCCCTACACCCAGCTCGCTCACTTCCATGAACTCGAATGGGCCGAGGGCTGCGGCGTGCCGGCGAATTTACTGCGAGTTTCTTGTGGTCTGGAACCCATCGAGGGCCTTATCGCCACATTCGAGGAAGCGCTGGCCCACGCTTGATTAGAAGAATCCCAGATCGGTGTCTAAATCAGCATCCCCGGTGAGGAATGCCTTGCGGAATTTCTGCAACGTTTCCCGGCTGCTATCAGAAATTTTCGAAAACATCCGTGCCGTGCAAGTATTACAAATGAGTAACGGCAGAGCGCCTACAGTGAGATCACCATCCGCATCGTAGAGCGCACAAATTCCATAAGCTCCCAATCCTTCCCGCGGCTCAAGGCAGCCGATGCATGCATCAAAGCGGCCCGCGACATCTGCTTCCATCATGAATTCTTTCATGCGTGAGTCCCAGTCGATCTCATCCGCAATAAAATGCCGGACCGCCTGCTTGGATTCCGCATCGATCCCCTTCCCCACCTCATCCCGGCAAGGAATACAAATGGCATATTCGACGACGCATTCATCGTTTTGAAACTCCTTGTTCACCAACCAAGACGCTCCGATTTCCAGCAGCCCTTGCTCGCAAAGAATGCAATGTGCAAACGGTCGATCCGTCTCGTCAGATTGCAGCCAGCGTGAGATTGAAAACATATACTAAGTCATAGGTGAGAACTGAGCTTCATGAAACCGAAATTTCAACTCACTGCCAGCACCACAAGCGGTGGAATTTCCAAACTTTCTCCTGCCACCATCCCATGCAGCTTGCCATAAAGCGAGCTCTCAGGTGTCAGCAATGTGACTTCCGTATCCTCATGCTGTAGAATCATCCCTCCCGCCACTGGAACTAACAGAAAAAATCCAATCTCACCTCCCACGCGCGTCTCCACCAAGGCCCCGGCATCGATCGGATCTGCAGGCCCGAATTCCGGTAAATTCAGCGTCTCGAAAATCCGCACCGCCTGCGCCAATTCATCCACCTGCCGCGCCTGCCCGGCAGCCAGATAGGAGGCTTCCAAGCTGCGGGTGTCGTATTTCCCCTCCGCCTTACTTCCGGGATCCGTGGCGGCAGCGTGTGCCTCGAAAGCCGCTTTGGAAAGGCGCTCCAAGTTCCCGCGAAGCTCAACCCGGATTTTTTCAAGCAGATCAAATTTCATGAGTGGATGCGTAAGCTTGCACGCAACGCCAGACCAGAAGCGAGATGCAGGATTTAGTCAAAAGCTTTAGGGTTGGAAATTAGCTCACCGAGGGCCAGCGCATCCAGTCTATCCTTCTCGCGAACAGACTTCTCCTTCCATCGAATCAGCGCAGCCTTCGATGCAAATTTAATTTCATACCCCCCAAGGATGCACATGTCTGCATCGATGATCACATCGTCATAAACCAGGCTGGACATGCGGGTAAAAATATCGAGCTGACATTGTTCGACTTCCTCCACAATTCGGATTGCGCCCTCTTCATCAGTAAAGTCATCAACCGATAATTCACAAGCAAACCCTTCGCCATAGTTGGCCAAGGTGGCAAGTAGAAGCTCTATATTTTCAGGATTGGCGTCGATCAACATATCCACATCTTCGGTGAAACGGACATAACCTTGCAAAGTCACTGCCAAACCGCCGACGAGAATGAATTTCACCCGCGCCTCAGCGAGAAGCACCAACAGTTTTACGAACGAAGGTTCCATCATCGGGCGGTTGTTTCCATTCAGGTTGCTTGGTCAAAACGCGTGCGTTTGCTCGTAACATTTCCAATCGGCTGAGGATGGGGACATTGCGCAGACTGCCTCCCACACGTTTTTTCAGGGTTTCTGTAAATTCACTTTTCACGATTTTGCAGGTTCGCAAACTAACACGGCCACGAGAGTGCCATTTCGGGCCACTTTGCCAAGGATTGTTTCGCCAGCATTTTTTAGTGATTTGATTGGAGTTTACGAAGAAATCGCGAGCAGCCTTGCATTCGATTGCTTCTCAAACCACAGTGGAGGAAATGCGAACACTCTACGCCTACAAAAACTGCGATACCTGCCGGAAAGCCATCACTTGGCTGAACGAAAATGGCGTCGAATACGAACTCAAGGCGATCCGTGACACACCTCCTTCCATCGAAGAACTCACGATTGCGATGAAGTACTTCAGCGGCGACCTGCGGCGGCTTTTCAACTCCTCCGGCACTGATTACCGCGACATGAAAATCAAGGAACAACTTTCCTGCATGAGCGAGCTGGATGCCATCAAGTTGCTGTCCGAAAATGGAAATCTCATCAAACGTCCCTTTCTTATTGGTGAAGGAAAAGTCCTCACAGGCTTCAAGGCGGAGGTCTGGCAAAACGCGCTGAAATGATCATTTTCAGGTAAAAATCCATGTATATCATCTCGATTTCTGCACTCAAGAGAAACACCGCAATTCTCCGTGATGTCAAAGAAGCGGCAGGCTGCCATCTAGTCTTGGCGCTAAAAGGGTTTTCGTGTTGGAAAGCATTCCCCTATCTCCGTGACGATCTCGATGGCTGCTGCGCCTCCGGACTCTGGGAAGCATGGCTGGCGCGGGACTATTTCAAAAAGCATATCATTACCTACTCGCCGGCCTACGATGAACAAGACATCGCTGAGTTATGTGAATTTACCGATCACCTCGATTTCAATTCACTCAGCCAATGGTTCCGCTTTCGCGAAATGATCATGGCGCACCCCCGTTTCAAAAATCGTTCATTACTCTGTGGCTTACGCATCAACCCTGAATGCTCCACCGGGGAAACTGCCATTTACGATCCTTGCGTGCCAGGCTCACGCCTCGGCATCACCGCAGAACAACTCGAAGGTGCCGACCTTACCGGCCTGAGCGGTTTGCATTTCCACACCTTGTGCGAGCAGGACTCGGACGATTTGGAAAAAACTCTCATCGCGGCGGAGGAAAAATTTGGTCATCTGCTGCATTCACCGCAATTCACCTATCTTAACATGGGAGGTGGGCATTGGATTACCAAGCCCTTCTATGATCGGGAGCGACTGGTGCGCCTGGTGAAGGAAACTCAAGAAAAGTATAGTGTCAATGTCTGGCTGGAGCCCGGCGAAGCCATCGCAATCCATACTGGTGTGCTGCGAGCCACCGTGATGGACGTATTTGAATCCGCCGGTCATCGGCTGGCGATTCTCAGCATTTCCGCCACCGCTCACATGCCTGACGTCATCGAGATGCCTTACCGCCCCGATGTTTTCCTAGTCGATACCGCGGCTTCGGATGAGACACCGGCCGTGACATTTCCCGGAGAGAACTATCATCTAGCTTCAGACGCGGGGAAGTGGCTCTACCGGATTGGCGGGCCAACCTGTCTCGCAGGCGATGTGGTGGGAGACTATGCTTTCCCGCGCGAACTCAGGATTGGTGATACTTTGGTTTTTGACGATATGGCACACTATACCATGGTAAAGACGACCACATTCAATGGAGTAAAACATCCGCCAATCGCGCTCCAGCACGAGGATGGGACCTTGGAAGTGATTAGGGAATTCGGCTATGCAGATTTTCGAGATCGGCTTGCGTAAGGAATCTACCAGCCCACCACATTTCATAGGCAGAGTTCTACTAATTGGCTGCGATGACGATTGTAGAAGATCAATCGATAATCTTCCGCATTGGGATCATATTGGAATACTCAAATCCCTGTTTCTTGAAAAATTCTTGGGATTCGGCACTGATCTTATCGGTAAGTAATGTGATGCGTTTGAATTGCTTTTGTTTCGCAAACTCCACCACATAATCCACCAACATCGCGCCGTATCCTTGGCCTCGGTGATCCGAGTGGATGACCACATCCTCCATCAGAATGACAAATCCACCGCGTGCTGTGGAGATCGTAAACAGCAGATTCACCATTCCGAAGATATGATCCTTGTTGCGGACCACGAAAATCCTGCCGCGGCTGGGTTGCTCAAGAATCAATTGCAGGCCGCGTTCCTGCATCGTCTGATCTGGAGTGAAGTCATTTGAAACTGATAACAAGTTCATTACCAGTTCCGTAAGTGCTGGAAGATCCTCGATCGTGGCAGGCTCTACAACCGGGCGATCCTCGCCTTTCAATTTGCCGGTCGTATCAAATGCGCTCTTCACTCGGTGACTATGGCAGGAATTCAAAAATCGAGAATCAAATTTTCCAACTGCGGAATATTTCTCGGTCACGTCAAGTCCGGACGATTCTGCCGCGTGCGGATGGCCGCCTGTTGAGTCTTCCAAATCGCAATCTTCCCATGGTCGCCAGAAATCAAAATTTCCGGCACTTTCATTCCTCGGAAATCAATCGGCCGGGTGTAAGCGGGGGCTTCGAGCTGATTTGGATCGGAAAATGATTCGTCGATTGCTGACCGATCATCACCCAAGGCACCGGGCAAGAGCCGGATCACAGCGTCGCACAATACAGCAGCGGCGATTGCGCCATTGGTCAGAACATAGTCGCCCAGTGAAATTTCATCATCCACCAAGGCCTCAATCACCCGTTGATCCACACCTTCATAATGACCGCAGAGAATCAATAAATGAGCTTCTCCCGCCAGCTCTCGCACCCGTGCCTGAGTGAGAGGCGTGCCTTGGGGAGTCATCAGAATCACCCGAGTTTTCGGCCCACTCAATGCCTCCACCGCAGCAAAAATCGGCTCGGGCTTCAGCAACATCCCTTGGCCGCCGCCACATGGAGAATCATCCACCCGCCGATGTTTATCGACTGACCAATCCCGCAGTTGATGGGCCTTCACATCGACCAAGCCCGCAGCCCGGGCTCGCTGGATGATCGAGTCGCTCAATGGGGCCATGGCCACGTCAGGAAATAGACTTACGATATCAATTTGCATCACAAAGCTCTACTTAGAAAGGATCATCACTCCATGGATCTTCGCCTCCCACCTCCCACTCCTCCACCATCTCGGCAGGGAAATCTTCGAGAAATCGTGATGGATTACAGAGGAAATCCCCGTTGTATGACTTGGGATTCACCATCGGAAACGTCAGATAAAGTTGATCTTTCGCGCGAGTCAGCGCCACGTAAAACAGCCGCCGCTCTTCCTCTAACATCGGCAAATCATCGGATTCCAAAATTCTCCCATTGGGAAATTGTCCATCCACCAGCCAGATTAGAAACACCGCCTTCCATTCCAGTCCCTTCGCTTGATGAATGGAGGAGAGAATCACCTTATCATCATCCTCATCGACTTTTTCGCCCTTGTTTGCCTTCGGCCCGCCATCGACGGAACTCATCAAGGAGAGTTGGGCAAGAAATTCCAATAGATCGTCAAAAGTACCACCGTATTCTGATAGCTTTTCGATGTCGCTTCTGCGGTTTTCAAAGTTCTCAAAACTGGCCTTGAGATACTCGTCATACACCCCTTCCAAGATGCTGAAGATCATCGCCGAGGGCGCCGCAAACTTACCCTCCGGAGTGAGCTCATCCAAGGTATAACAAAGCTGCTGCCAAGGTTGCAGCGCTCTTTTTGGAACTTTAAATTTAAGTAATAGCTCGGACCAGCTCGGCGGCAGATCTTCGCGCGTGGACCAGCCAGTGCCCACCCACTCATTCCACAACTTCTGCGTAGCGACCGGCCCGCATCCCGGTAGCAGGCCCACCATCCTGTTGAAGCTCACCTCATCGCGCCGGTTCACTACAAAACGCATGAAAGCGGAGACATCCTTGATGTGCGCCTGTTCGAAAAAGCGCAGGCCGCTGGTAATCTCAAACGGAATGCCGCGCACGGTAAGCTCCATTTGAATTTCCAAACTTTGAAAATGCGCACGATACAGCACCGCCATTTCACTGAGCGGAATTCCTTCGTCCCGTAGCTCCAACATCCGTTGCGCCACAAATGCGGCCTGGCTGCGTGGATCTGGCAAGGCCACCAGCGCGGGCTTCACCCCGGGGCTCTCGCGGGACGCTCGCAGGTCTTTTTCAAAGCGCCCGGTATTCGCACGAATCGCAGCATTTGATAAATCAAGAATTTCCGGCACGCTGCGGTAGTTCGTCTCAATGGTGAAAACCTTTGAGCCTTGGTAACGTCTTTGAAAACTCAGCAAATGTTCCATATCCGCGCCGCGCCACGAATAGATCGATTGTGCATCATCACCCACCGCCATCAGGCTGCCGGAATCGCCAACCAGTAGGTCGATCATCCGGCCCTGAACGGCATTGGTATCCTGATACTCATCTACCAAAACATGACGGAATCTCTTTTGATAAAGCGCCAGCACATCGGGCCGCTGCTCGAACAGTCGCACCGTCATGCAGAGCAGATCATCGAAGTCCATCGAGTTTGTCTCCAGCTTCTTCGCAATGTAGCCACCGCGGACGAGCTCGATTTTCTCCGTCCAGTCATAAAAATGATCGTAACGTGAAGCGATTATTTCTTCGAGAGATTCCCCGGTATTCTCCATCAAACTGAAAATCGAGGCCAGCACATCACCTTTTGGAAAACGGCGTTCTTTCGTATCGATATTACAACCCGCGATCACCGAGGAGAGCAGCGATTTCTGGTCATCCCGATCGAGAATGGAAAATGAACGATTGAACCCGAGATCATCCGCATGCCGCCGCAGAATCCGACTGCCTATGGAGTGGAACGTTCCAGCCCATAAATCTGATGTATCATGTGCGACTAGTTCTCTCACCCGCTCGATCATTTCGCGCGCGGCCTTGTTGGTGAAGGTGAGGAGCAGAATCTGCTTGGATTCCACCTGATGATCCAAGAGCCACGCCACCCTGTAAGTGAGCGTGCGAGTCTTGCCAGAGCCCGCCCCAGCGATTACCAAGGCCTTGCCTGGTGGCGAGGCAACTGCCTCATATTGCTCAGTATTGAGGGCCGCAACATAATCAATATTAGAACTGGCAGCCGCTGGCGCACGGTGGAGAGTGTATTGGCGAGCCATAACTTGGCGCAGAGTGGCACCACATCACTAGCGCGGCAACCTCCAACCCTTCAAATTACTGATTGTTAAGGGGTCAAAACCAGTGAATTTACAATGTCATCACGTTCCATATAAATTTTTAGTTCCTTTACAATCTCTCTTGTTTCTAATACTTAAGCGTTTACCTTTTTCTAGGATGAAGTCCATAAGCTATCTAAGGGTGTTGATGGTCGCGTGTGCGGGTGCGTTGGCATCTTGCGCAACGCAGCCTAGTGCACAAAAGGTAGCAGTTTCGTCAGCATCATCCGCCTCTTTATCATCTCGCCCTGACCCTTCACTATCTGGGCGTATTTTCCAAGAGGTCAATAATTACCGTGGGAAGAAAGGCAGCAGGCCGGTACAGCGCCATTCCGGCCTAGACAAGCTCGCACAAGCTCATTGTCGCTACCTCCTCCAACATCGTGGAGAATTTGATCTTTACGGGAAAAATGTCAGTCACTTCGGCTCGGAAGGCCGTGCCACCATGGCCAGAGAAGCCTACAGCATGGTAAGTGTTTCCGAGATCGTAGCCTATGTCCCGGCGAATTCCAGCAACCCTGCCTCCGCCGTAGTGCGCATGTGGATCCAATCACGGGACCACGAATACAGCATGGCCGCAGAGTGGTCACACAGCGGAATCGGTGTCGTCACCGATGCTGACGGAACTATATTTGCGACGCAAATCTTCGCCACCATGGGCAATTCCCAAGCAATGATGCGCCAACGTTTCAACGGTTTCTAATTCGGCATGCCAGATCTCTCGTTTGAGACTGCCTGCCGCGCACTCGGTCATCGGCTGATCGCTGGAGTGGATGAAGCGGGACGCGGTCCTCTCGCGGGACCAGTTGCCGCAGCAGCAGTGATTCTACCCTCGGACTATATCTGTGTCGGTTTGGATGATTCAAAAAAAATCACAGCCTCAAAACGTGAAATTTTATTTCAACAGATCACCTCGGATCCTCGCGTAATTTGGTCCGTGGCCATGGCAGAAAGTGAGGAAATCGATTCCCTCAATATTCTACAAGCCACTCATTTAGCGATGCGGCGTGCCGTGTCTGGGTTGAAGCAACTACCCGATTTCTGTTTGATCGATGGCTTGCCAATCAAGGGTTTCGCATTTGCCCATCAGGGCATCATCAAGGGCGATGGACTCTCCCTCTCGATTGCCGCGGCCAGCATCATCGCCAAGGTCACGCGAGATCGGCTGATGCATGGGCTGGACCAAGAGTTCCCGCAATTTGGCTTTGCTCAGCATCAAGGATATGGCACTAAGAAGCACCTTGAAGCGCTCCGGATTCACGGCCCTTGTCGCCACCATCGTCGGTCATTTCGGCCGATTGCACAAGCGACCCTACCGCTCGACGGCTTCTGATGGCACCCCGCGCGATCGCACTTGGATCGGCGATTACGGTGAGCGAGCCAGTGCGTCATGGTTATTGGAACATGGCCACAAATTGCTCGCCAGAAATTACAAAGGCCGTAACGGCGGCGAGGTGGATATTATTGCGAGGCGAGGTAAATTGCTGCTATTCATCGAAGTGAAAACACGCAGCGCGAATACCAAGATCCGGCCATTCGATGCCGTGAACAAAGAGAAACAACTTCTCATCGAGCGAGGGGCGAACCAGTGGCTCAAGCGCCTTGGCTCGCGTAATCTGCCGTGGCGTTTCGATGTCATTGAGGTCCTTGTCACCGAGGGCAAAGTTCCTTCCATCAACCATATCAAAGATGCCTTTTAAAAGCCGAATGCTCCTTGCGAACCAGCTTTTGCCTGCCCAAACTTCGCCCAACGAATGATCAAGGATTTCACAGACTCGATGGCTTGGCTCGCGAGGACAGATGGCAGCACCGTCATCGGCCATGGACCCTTCTCTGAATCGTCAGTAGCACCCACTCAAGGCATTGCATTCTATCTGCAAAATTTCGATCTCAGCGATCCGAAACCTTGGAAAATTCCCACCCATGCCGAGACTCTCCGCACGGAAAATTTACCTTCATTTTTCTCAATCTCACCTGCTATCATTCCAGATTGGGAATCACCAGATCCCGGCTTATTCTCCGTGATTTTCCAAGAAGTCACCGCTTGCATCAAAAGCGGAATCTTTGAAAAAACAGTACCAGTCGTCACCGAAAGCGGTTTCGCGAGTGTCCTTCCTGCAAGTGCCATCGTCACTGCCATGGCCCGACAAATCGCGCCGCTACATTCCTACGGCTGGGTCCATCCCACCCACGGTTTCGCCGGCGCCACGCCAGAGTTGCTGTTTGCACTCGATGGAGATCGGCTCGAAACCATGGCCCTCGCCGGTACCGCACGGAGTGAGGATCGTGGGGTCTTCGCCGTGGATGAGAAAGAAATTCGCGAGCACGAATACGTCGCTCAGACCCTCGTCGCCAAGCTTCAGGATCTCGGTCAAGTCGAAAGACTTTCACGAGAAATTCTTGATTTGGGAACAATCGTACACTTTCTCACCACCATCCACGTCGCCCTCCAAGTGCCACAAACAGCCGAGGCACTCCTGAAGCGTCTGCACCCCACTCCCGCCTTGGGCCCGCTACCCCGGACAGGACAGACGCTTCAAAAACTCTACGATTGGCGGCAAAGACTGGAATGCCCCACACAATTCGGTGCGCCATTCGGTGTTTGGGAGAATGGACGCTTCGATGCAATTGTCGCCATCCGCGGCATCTGGTGGGAAGGCCGCAAACTCAAATTGCCAGCCGGTTGTGGTATCATCGAAGCAAGCCGTCTCGTCAATGAATGGCGGGAATTGCGCCTCAAACGTGAAGCGGTGAAAAGGTTTCTACTCAACGTGATTCCAAATTGAACCCATCCCTCCATTTTTGACTTTTGCGTTTCTAGCGGTTTTGAAAAACCTTTCTTACGCAAAACAAAAACCCCGGTTCGTTAATCGAACCGAGGCTTTCAAATTGATAATATTCTTAAAACCGAAACAAAATCAGGCTTCTTCTTTAGTGTCACCCGCGTCCACCGAAATGATGAGCGTGGTGGATACTTCAGGATGGAGCTTGATGGTAACCTCGGACTTGCCGGATTTTTTAATCGGCTTCTCAAGCTCGATTGCGTGGCGGTCGATGACGATACCAGCAGCTTCGAGTTCCTTGTGGATATCCATGCTGGTGACCGAACCGAAAGCCTTGCCGCCTTGACCAGTGGAAAGGGTGAACTTTGGCTTGAGCTTGGAAATCTTCGTAGCGAGTGCCTGCAATGCAACCAATTCTTCAGCCTCGCGTGCTGCGCGACTTGTTTTGAGAGCTGCTACGTGGCGTAGGTTTGACTTGCTGGCCTCGAAGGCCTTGCCTTGTGGGATCAAAAAGTTCCGGGCATATCCTGCGCGGACTTTGACGACATCTGCTTCGGCTCCAAGGCCTTCGATTTTTTCTTTGAGAATGACTTGTGCGTTGGCCATAGGAATCAGTGGTAAAAGTTTGTTTGGGGGCGGCGATTTAGGGGTGGGGTCAGAATGAGTCAAGAAGAATGCAGCCTTATTCTGCATTGAAAGTGAAATTTCATCTTTTCCAAAGCTTTTACCCACTTCCGAGCCTCATTCAAACAGTTGCATTCACCCGCTCAGCTCTGATAAATTTCCGCCGTGGCAAAGATCGCTCATTGGAAAAACCGCTTGGAAATGCTAGCCCCGCCATTGCCATGGGATAAATCTCGCGCCCACCACGGTCCTGGCCCCCGCGTGGTATTACTACACGGCCTGTGGCGTGGCTGGCATGCGATGGAGCCACTCGCGCGCGAGCTTCACCGGGCAGGATTTTCCACGCTTAATATCCCCTACCCTTCCGGCAGGCTGCCGATCAGTGTACTCGCAGAACGCATCCGCAAAGAAATCGAAAAGATGGATGATGGAAAACCACTCCATTTTATCACCCACTCGCTGGGCGGGATTATTCTCAGAGAGCTATTGTCCCATGAAGTTTCTTGGAAGACCGGTCGCATCGTCATGCTTGCTCCGCCAAACGCAGGGAGCGAAATTGTCGATTGGGCTAGATCGCATCCGCCGCTCCAGCGATTCCTAGGCCCGGCGGGAGCAGCCTTGAGCAGTCATGGGCTGCCCTCGCAATTGCCAAATATCCCAAACCACATCGAGACCGCGGTGATCATGGGGAACCGCAGCTCCATCCCGCTATTTCGCAAACTTTTCCCAACCGAAAATGATGGTATCGTCTCCGTTCAAAAAGGCCGTCTCGAGGGCCTGCGAGGATTCAGCGTGATCAATGCGGACCATACTTTCATTCAGCTTCATCCAGACACACTCCGGCTCACCATTCCATTCCTCCAATCCGGGACCTGGCCGCAGGACGCTTGAAATCATTCCGGCAAATGCTCCATGCAGTATTCTTGAGAATCACTGCCGACGCGGAATTCCAACTGGGGATCACTCACATCCGTCCGCTTGCAGACACAGCAGGTATAGAATGCCTCGCCTGCCGGAGTTTGCGCACTTTTGAAATTTTTCTTCCGCTCCGCAGACTCTAGGATCATCGCCCTGCCCTTCAAGGCGGGAATGGCAGCAAAAATCAAGTAATTCGCAAATCCCATGATCACAAATGGAATCAAGCGGGGATCACCCACGATCATCAGCAGGATCAACAATCCCTGAAACATTCCTAAAAACCGCACCTGCACCGGAAATATTAAAAACAGCCTGATTTCCATTCTCGGAAACATCGTCGAAAATGCAAAAAACGCCGAGGCATACAGTGCGAAGCTGCTTCTCTCAAGTTGAAATGGATAAACGAAATTCGCCACCAAGATCAGAAAGATCCCCATGTAGAAAAACAGTGATGTCTTAAATTCACCCCAAGCAGCTTCGATGGTATCGCTGAGCATGAAGGCAAAATTCACCGCAAAAAACAGGAAAATGATCGTTAGAAAACTCGGTCTTCCAAACTCAGACGATGCAAAAAACATCGTAAACACCCGCCAAACTTCACCGGAGAAAATCTTGGCGCGATCAAACTCAAACATCTGGGACATCTCCGGTCGTAACATTTGAATCGCAAACACCACCGCGTGCAAAATCGCGTAATAACGCAAAAATCCCGGAAAAGAAATCCACCCAAAACGTCGCTCAAGGCGGTCAAATATCGTCATCGCGGGCACCATCGCTAATTTTCGCGAAATGACAAGTCCTCCACCCTTCTAAATCAAATTCCTCCCTCACTACCCTTCCCTTACCGTCGTATAGACTGCCACCGGCCCCACCCCAGCCCCTTGCACCCGCCGCAGTTTTTCCACCGCGCGCTTGAGCAATTGCGCGGCCGTGATCGCTTCTTCCATCGTATTGAGACGGGAAAAACTCAGCCTCAAACTACTCTTCGCCCGGGCCTCGGGGATGCCCATGGCCAGCTGCACGTGCGATGGCCGCTGCTTGCCTGTCATGCATGCGGAGCCAGCGGAACAAGCGACTCCCATGTCATCGAGCAGAATCAACAGCCCGGCCGCATCGCATCGCTCGAAGGAAAGGTGGCTGGTATTCGGCAAGCGCTGTATCGGATCGCCATTGAGTGTGACCCCCGTGATTTCCCGCAAAACTTCCGCCTCGAAGGCATCCCGCATCCCTGCAACGCGAGCGATTCCACCCTCTGATAGAATGCGCATGGCACAAGCCGCAGCCGCGCCCATGGCAACAATGCCTGCAGTATTTTCCGTACCACTGCGCCTGCCGGATTCCTGCCCACCTCCATGCAATAGCGGGCTAAAGCGTAGCCCCTCCCGCACATACAAGGCCCCCACACCCTTGGGCCCGTGAAGTTTATGAGCAGAAAGCGAAAGTAAATCCACTCCCCACTCCCGCACATTGATCGGCATTTTCCCCGCCGCCTGAATCGCATCGGTGTGAATGACAAGACCCCGCTGCCGCGCTATTGCGGCGATTTCTGCGATGGGTTGAATCACGCCAGTCTCGTTATTCGCCGCCATGATCGAGACATAAGCCGCCCCCTCCAGCGCGGCTTCAAACGCGTCCAAATCGACACGCCCACTTGCCTTCACCGCAACCTTCATCACTGGTCGAGAAAAATTCTCCACACACCGGAGCACCGCACTATGCTCGATTGCCGAGACCACTGCCGCGCCCTCGCCCGTCAGGTAGTCCAGTGAATGCAGTGCCGTATTCACGCTCTCCGTGCCACTGCCCGTGAAGACAATTTCCGAAGCATCCGCGCCTATCAATAGAGCAACCTGCTGGCGTGCCCGCTCAATCGCCTTGCGGGCCAGCTTCGCCCCGGCATACGCCCCGGAGGGATTTGCGTAGCCAGCCCTTAACCACGGCAACATTTCGTCCAATATCTCGGGCAATATTGCCGTCGTCGCATTTGCATCCAGATCAATCACGGTCCAAGCATCCTCCGCCCGCTCCAAATTTCAATCCGCATTATCTACCAGCCCTGGCTAAATCTAAAATCGCCCTGCCTGCTTCAAATAGGCGATTCCATTCTCCACAGTGCGCCACAGCATATCGCCCCACGTGGCTGCATTGCGAATCCACTCTCGCCCGAATTCCTTGAAATCCTGCCATGGAGTCTCCGCCGCCACACATAACAGGCCGATCAAGACTAAAAGATTCGCCAAATAGATCACCACTAGTGAAAAAAATGTCCCGTTCTCCTTCAGGTCCGGCTGATCTCTTGGAATCATCCACACCGTCCAAATCATGTGGAACGTCCATGTAATTCCCAGACCTCCATATAACAATGGATCCCATTTCGCGGAAAACTCTATGAAATAGCGTGCGAGTCCGAAGAGCCCGCCAAAGATCACCGCCCAAAACGGCACAAAGTAAGGTGAAAGCGAGATCAGCAAATTTGACTTATTTGTCGTGATATAGCCACCGGAGGAACTGACATGAAAACTCATCACTTTTCCCCGGAATAATAATACAAAAACCGCATGGGTAAGCTCGTGACCCAATACATAAAGATAAAGGAATTTTGATTGGAGCAAGCCGGACCAAAACCACCCGCACATCACCAAGGCACCGGTCGCAAAATACCAAAACTCCGCAGTTTGCCAAAATCCCTGATAAAGTGTGGCATGAGAAAATCTTGAAAGAAACGTCCACGTAGTCACCCAACATAATGGCAAGCCAAGAATCGCGAGACTCCAGCGATAAAGCCGCATGAGGAAAGCCAACGATACAAATTCATCATCCATGTCCACAGCGCTGATCGCGGCGTGCACGGATTTTGCACCGCGTTGGCCCCGGCGCTTGTTGGCGCGTTCATGCGCCCGTTGATTCGCCACGCGTAGGGTCTCGGAAAACGAAGCAGGACGAGGCGGCTGCTTCTGGACAGTTTTCTTCGGCAGGGATTTTTTCCGGGTCTTGTCCATCGGGCGGCGACGGCAAGATTATTTAAGCAACCTTAATAAATCAAGCCTTCAATTCGCGAAAGACTCGCAGAAACAATTCCGCTTCACTCCCATTTCACTCCCATTTCACTCCCATTTCACTCCCATTTCACTCCCACTCGATGCTGGCGGGTGGCTTGGTGGAGATATCATAAAGAACGCGATTGATGCCCTTCACCTCGTTAAGAATTTGATGGCTGGTCTCGCGGAGGAGAATCGCAGGAAGCTCTACCCAGTCCGCCGTCATCGCATCTTCCGAGACAACGGCTCTTAGATTGGTGGCCCACTCGTAGCTGCGTTCGTCCCCTTTCACGCCCACTGTTTTCACCGGAATGAGGCCGGCATAGGCCTGCCAAACTTTATCATACCAGCCGTGTTCCTTGAGCTTGCCGATGAAGATGGCATCGCATTCCCGGATGATGTGGAGGCGCTCTGCGGTCACTTCACCCGGGCATCTCACCGAGAGGCCAGGGCCGGGAAATGGGTGGCGCTGCAAGATGTCTTGGGGAATTCCCAATGAGGTGCCTAGCTCGCGGACTTCGTCTTTGAAGAGCTCTGCGAGGGGTTCCAAAACTTTCCCTTGGGCTTGGAGCTCGAGGATTTTCGGCACCCGATTATGGTGAGTTTTAATCACGGAAGCCTTGGACTTGGCATTGGAGGCACTCTCGATCACATCGGGATAAAGCGTGCCTTGGGCAAGCATTTCGGCATCGCCCACCGCATCCCAGAAGACCTCGATGAACATGTTCCCGATGATCTTGCGCTTCTTCTCGGGATCTCCCTCACCGGCAAGCGCGGTGAGGAATTTCTCCGAGGCATCCACCGTCTCGATCTCAAGGCCGATGCGTTTGAAATTCGCCTGCACCACGGCGGCCTCATCTTTGCGTAGCAGTCCGTTATCGACGAAAATCGCCCGGGTTTTGACACCTGCTTCCTTGAGCAAAACGGCAAGCACCGTGCTATCGACCCCACCGGAAACTCCACAAACGACGAGCCTATCACCGACTTTTTCCCGGATATCCGCGATCATCTCGCGCTTGAAATCTTCGATCTGGAACGGCCGCAACTCTTTCGCATGTCCCAGGAAATTTTTCAAAATCTGCAAGCCTTCATGGCTATGCGTGACCTCCGGATGGTATTGGATACCAAAAAACGACTCATTCCACTGAATCGATACGGGAGTACCGTGTTGATTGGTGGCGATCACCCTGGCCCCATCTGGCAGAAGTTTCACTGTATCGGAATGGCTCATCCAGACTTGTGAAGACGGCGAAATATCCTGATAAAGACCGGTAGATTCCAGCACCATTAAGCTCGCTGGCCCGTATTCGCGCCGGTCGCTCGCCTCAACACTGCCGCCGAACTTAATGTTAAGTAATTGCATGCCATAACAAACTCCGAGAACCGGAACATTGAATGCGGTGAGCGCTGCAAAATCGAGATCAGGTGCATTTTCATCACTGGTGCTGCTTGGCCCACCAGACAATATAATCGCGGCGGGATGCCCTATCTCTGGAAAATCCTCGATGGCATATAACTTCGCGAAATAGCCTAACTCACGCACCCGGCGGACGATGAGCTGAGTGTATTGTGAGCCGAAGTCGAGAACGGCGACGTGTTGGGAATCAGACATAGTTTATAGATTAACCAAGCGGTTGATAGTTCGTGGGTTCTTCCGTCATCACAATATCATGCACGTGACTCTCACGCAGGCCGCCTGCGGTGATGCGGGTGAAGACGGCGCGCTCGCGGAGCTCTGTGAGGTTCGCGGCGCCTACGTATCCCATGCCGGATTTCAGGCCGCCCATGAGTTGGAAAATCACATCGGAGAGTGGGCCTTTGTAGGGGACGCGGCCTTCCACGCCTTCCGCCACGAGTTTTCCGGAACTGTTCTGACCATAGCGATCGCCGGCGCCCTTCTGCATGGCGGCGATGGAGCCCATGCCACGGTAGGTTTTAAAGCGGCGGCCTTGGGAGTTCACCGTTTGGCCGGGACTCTCGCGGGTGCCTGCGAGGAGCGAACCGAGCATGACCAAGTCCGCACCGGCAGCGAGGGCTTTGACGATGTCTCCAGAGTAGCGGATCCCGCCGTCTGCGATGACCTTCACACCGGCCTCACGGCAAATGTCAGCGACGTTTTGGATCGCAGTGAATTGTGGCATGCCCACGCCAGAAATGACGCGGGTGGTGCAGATACTGCCAGGGCCCACGCCCACCTTCACGGCGCTAGCTCCTGCCGCTACAAGATCGCGTGCGCCTTGCTGGGTGACGACGTTCCCGGCCACGATCGGGACATCTGAGAGAGCACGGAGCTTCCCGATCACATCCATCACATGGCGGGTGTGGCCGGTGGCGGCATCGATGAAAAGGGCGTCTGCACCCGCCTCGATGAGGATGCGGCCGCGATCAATGCAATCCGGTCCGACGCCGACGGCAGCACCACAACGGAGCTGGCCGTTGGAGTCCTTGGCGGCATTTGTGAACGTGATGCGTTTCTCGATGTCTGAGCCAGTGATGAGTCCGGCGAGGCGGCCATCCGGGTGCACGAGAGGCAGCTTTTCGATGCGATTTTGGTAAAGAATCCGGCGTGCCTGCTCCAGGCTTGTATTCGGCGGGCCGGTGATGAGCTTGCTAAGCGGAGTCATCACTTCAGCGACGGTGGTATCCGGGCGGTCTAGGTAGCGGACGTCACGTCCGGTGACCATGCCTTCCAGCTTGCCCTCCGCATCGATGACGGGGAATCCAGAAAAGCCATTTTGCGCCATCACCGCGCGGACGTGCTCGACGGTATCTTCCTTACGAACGGTGTGAGGTTTCTGAATGACGGCGTTTTCTGAGCGTTTCACCCGGTAAACCATCGCTGCTTGCTCATCGATCGGGCAGGCGCGGTGGATCACGCCCATGCCACCCTCACGAGCGAGGGCAATCGCCAGCTCGTGCTCGGATACGGTATCCATCGCTGCGGAAACGACGGGCAAATAGAGCTCAATGCCCGAAGTGATATGGGTAGAAAGATCTGCCTCACCAGGTAAAACCTCGCTCAAAGCGGGTACTAGAAGAACGTCGTCAAATGAAAGTCCGAGAGAAATCTCTGCCATGGCGGAGTCAATAGAAGCCGCTTTCGGGGTGCAAGTCCGAATCTGGGATGGGGGAAATTTTCCCACTTCAGCGGAATTGCTTCTGCTCGACTTGGTAGATGTAGCCCGCTGCGGCTAATTTCTCCACGAGAAGCTGTTGATCCAAATTGTGAGTCTTTACGAGATCTTCCAAAGAATCACTATGATTGCGCAACTCGGTATTGATCAATCCGACGAGGAGGTGCGGGTCCATCCGGAGGTAGGTGGTGAAATTCATCTGGTAATCAGCGAACTTCTAAATCCGGGGCGAGCAGCAATACGCGGCAGTTTTGAAATGCTTCGATTCGCGAAATGAGCCGCTTCACACTCGAACGACTGCTGGCTGGCAGGGCCTCTAAGAAACCGCTGGAATTCACCAAACCCCCCAAACGCATCGCTCCGCGATCCTTCACACTGGCGCGGATGATCTCGTCATCATCCTTCTCCGGCGGTGCAAATAGTCCCTCAAGGCCGCTTTTAGGCTGCGGCACAAGACGCGCTTCCGGCTCTACTAATTTCGCCTCGCGGGCGGCATAGGCGATGGCTTCATGGAGACCACCTATTTCATCAATGAGTCCTACTTCCAAAGCATCTTTGCCGCTGTAAACCCGGCCGCCAGCAAGAGAATCCAGATCGCCTTTCAAGACCTTGCCCCGGCCATCGTTGATGCGTTTCTTAAAGGTGCTGTAGATTTCCGTCATCGAGTCACGGACGAGTTTGGTTTCCTCCTCGGAGAAGCCTTCGGTGACGTTCATGATTCCGGCGTTCTTGCCACGTTGGGTGCTGTGGGTGGTGATGCCGATTTTTTCCATCGCCTCGCCCAAAACAAACTTCATCCCGACCACCCCGATCGAGCCGGTGATAGTGCCCTCCTCGGCGAAAATCCGTTGAGCAGCGGCGGCAACATAGTAGCCACCGCTGGCAGCCACACCGCCCATGGAGACGACGAAGGGTTTCTTGGTGGCGTTCCATTCATCGGTCGCTTCCCACAAAATTTCGCTGGCCATCGCCGAGCCACCCGGCGAATTCACCCGCAAGACAAGCGCCTTGGCCTTATCATCCTTCGCAAGTTTGAGAATCTCACTGCGCACGGGAACGATGGATTCTTCTGTGATATCCCCATCCAGCGCGACGACGGCGATGAAGTCTTTGCGGGATTTCCGGTTGTTTGAATCGCTAAACATCAGTTTGAAAAAGTCCATCATCCCGGTGATTTGAGGACCATCGAGATCTGGCAATTGGTATTCACGATCAAAATCAGCGTCCTCGCCGTAGGTTTCTTTGAGCTTCTTCACCAGATCCGTCCGATACATCAAGCTGTCTGCGAGTTTTGCTTCCACCGCCCTTCCAGCATTGAGGGTGCCATCATCGATCAGGGATTTCACTGCTTCTTGGGATAAGCCACGGCCTTCTGCGACTTGCGCGACGACTTGGTTGAAAATCGAGTCGATCAACGCTTCTTCCTGCTTGAGCGCGTAGTCGCTGGGACCGGTGCGATAGAAAGTTTCCCCGAAGCTCTTGAAATCGCCAATGTGGATGACGTCGGCACGGACGCCTAGTTTATCCAGCATGCCTTTGAAATAGAGAGATTCCGCATAAATTCCGTGGAACTCGCAATTCGCTTCTGGCATGAGGGTGAAGTGATTGGCGGCGCTTCCAAGCAAGGCTGTGCCGTTGGAAAGGTGCTCGGTGTAAAGCCAGACGTCCTTTCCAGCCTCACGCAGCGCTCTCAATTGGCGGCGGATTTCCTGGAGCTGCGATAAATCGAGCGAAGCGCCGTCCACGTCTAGCACCACGGCCTTGAGCTCGGGATCGGTGAGCGCCTTTTCAAGACTGCGGCTGAGGTCGAACAACGTGAGCGGCCGGGATGGGTTCATCGTCAGCGCGAGAAATGAGTCATCACTGGCCCCAGCCTCGGTGATCGGTCCTTCCAAGTCATAGATGGCGATGGTGGGTTTCACTGCGGCCTCTTCTGCTGCTGTGAGCGGAAGGGCGAGGGCCATCAAGCAGAGGAGTAAACAACGCATGCGGGTGATTACACCATTTCCAGCTTCCATCAAACGCGTATTTTCAATTTCCCTAATCGAGAAACCCCGTCAGTGGGCTGGTCGCATTGGCATGCTCGCTGGGCATTGGCAGGCCGAGTTCGTAGGCTTCACGGCCGGCTTGCACTGCTTTCTTGAAGGCGGCGGCCATCCGCAGCGGGTCGCTGGCGATGGCGATGGCGGTGTTGATCAGAACCGCGTCCGCGCCGAGTTCCATGGCTTCGGCCGCGTGGCTGGGTGCGCCGATGCCGGCATCAATGATGACGGGGACGATGGCTTGATCGATGATGATGCGGATTTGATCACGGGTGACGATTCCCTTGTTGGAGCCGATTGGTGCACCCAGCGGCATCACGGTGGCGGTGCCTACTTCTTGTAGGCGCTTGGCGAGCACGGGATCCGCATTGATGTAGGGCAGCACGGTGAAACCTTCTTTCACGAGGATTTCAGCGGCTTTGAGAGTCTCGATTGGGTCGGGAAGAAGGTAGGTGGGATCCGGGTGAATTTCGAGCTTCACCCACTTTGGCAAGCCTGCGGCGTGGGCAAGACGGGCGAGCCGCACGGCCTCTTCGGCATTCATCGCACCGCTGGTATTTGGCAGCAGCAGATATTTCTCGGGATCGATAAATTCCAGAATATTGGCGTAGGGATCGCGCTTGCCGCTGAGATCCGCGCGGCGCAGGGCCACGGTCACGATCTGGGTGCCACTGGCCACGAGCGCGTCGCGCATGGATTCGTTAGAGGGGAATTTCCCGGTTCCGAGAAAGAGCCGGGAGCTGAACTCGCGCCCGGCAATGGTGAGGATAGACATGGAAGGTAGATTGGTAATTTTAGATCTCGGATTTCAAATTCTCGGTCAGCCACACTTCAAATGCAGCGTGATTTCTCAAATCATACTGCCAGGTGCGGAAGCCATGCTCCCTGCCGGTGGCGATATTTTCTGGCAAATCATCGATGTAGAGCACCTCGCTGGGAATCAGCCCATAGTTGTCAATCGCATGCTGATAGATCGCTGGGTGCGGCTTGATTGCCCCCACCTCGTAGCTGAGGATGGCTTCGGGAAAAATCGAAAATTCAGGAAATTCACTGAAGATCCATGGGCAGTGGATAGAGTTGGTGTTGGAAAAAAGGATGAGCCGGTGGCCGTCTTCAGAAAGTTTCCTCGCACACTCCCACATCGGCTCATTGCGTGTGAAAATCTGCTGCCAGGCATGGTGGAATTCCTCAGAAGTCGATTTGATCCCTAATACTTCGATGGCCCAGACCGTGTATTCATCCAAATGCATGGCACCAGCTTCAAAATCATCTTTCCGATCCAGTAATCGAGCAAGGCGCGACTCCCGATCTGGGATATCCGCAGGTAAAAGACGGCTGAGTGATGGGATGAAGTCAAAGTCCAGCAAGACGCGGCCAATATCGAAGAGAAAGGTCATAGAGATTCGGAAGATTCAGGTTCAGGCGCGATCTGGGCGAGGATAAACTTCGCCGCAGTGATCGCACCGGCATTTTTATCGTGGGTCATCAGAGCTTGTTTCATGGTGCGCCAAATTTTCCCTTGGTTAGCAGTGATTTCTAGTATCGCGGTCCGGAGCGCTTCACCAGACTCCGCGAGACGGCCACCGCCGAGAATCTCAAGCAAGCGCAAATTTCCCTCTTCTTGCCCCGGGACTAAATGATGAATCAACATCGGGCAACACGCAGCGATCGCCTCGTGGACGGTGGCACCCCCTGCTTTGCCCACGACAAGGTGGTGGCTGTTGAGCAGCTCCGGCACTCGTTGCGTCCAGCCGACGAGGCGGACCCGCCCTGGAAATGCCCTTTGGATTTCCTTCGCCCGTGAGGCCAGCAGGCGGACATTCCGGCCGAGCACGAGCGTGAGCATGACGGCGGGCGATGCTTCAAGGATCGCGCGGCAATGGCTCCCTAGCAGTCCCCTCCGCGCCGTGGGAAAATAGAGCACCCTGAACGGATCACACGATTCATCGCTAGGCAGAGGCGGAATTTGAGAAAATACCGGATTTACCGGAAATCCAGTTTCCTCGATTTTTTCCGCAGGTAATTTCTGCTCCACCATCGCCGAGCGGGTGAACTGATCCGTCACCAGCCAGAAATCCGTAGGACAACGGAGCCAAGACGCGTTAATTTCTATCGAGTCAGTAATCACCGTGAAAACGGACAAAGTTTTCCCCGATTTCTTAAAAATCCGTGGCAGAAAATAGGGGTAGAGCGGAAAAGTGCTCACCACCGCATCCGGTCGGAATTTCTCGATCAAGTCGGCCAACGCAGCTTCGGGCCGGCGCATCAGCGGAGCTCGTGGCCGGTTGAAGTCACAGCGGTCCGTCGCCCGGTAAACCGCAGCCCATACCCGCGGCAAGCGGTTGGTAGCAAGCCGGTAAGCGCGGCAAACTTGCGCCGTCAGCCGGGGCGATCCCAGCGAACAAGGATCCGCCACTTGCGTCGCGCAGCCCAGATGATCGAGCGCGAGCGCAAGATTCCTTGCCGCGCTATTGTGACCTTCTCCAAAGGCGGCGGTGACGATGAGAATGCGTTTAGGGGCAATCATAAGAGCGGCTGCGGCGAAATTTAAAGTGAGAGATGCGTTGCGTCGATGGGGATTTAGGTTTTTCCTTCGGCACCGGATGGCACGCGAGAAAAAACGATACGAATTGAGGGAAGTTGACGATACGAACGTGGAGAAAGCCTCTTCTTACATTCGTCTCGAGAAAGACTATGGCGAGTCTGAAGAAGATCTTCACATCGAGATTCTTGAGAAAAAGAAAGTTCCCATTGTCGTCGAAAAACTGCACATGCCCGCTACCGAGGATGTGCAGAAGCGCAGCCACCAGCCCGGCATCGACGCGATCCTCGATCCTGCTGCCGAGTCTGCCAAGGAATTGGAACAAAACTGGGGCGCTGAATCCAGCGCCAGCTCGGGCATTCCGTGGGGCTGGTTTGTCCTTCTGGGTCTTGTTCTCAGTGCTGCCTTACTATGGTCGCTTAAAAATGTCGAAAAATCAGAGACCAAGGCCGTGAAAATCGAACAAAGTGCTAATACCACTCTCACGATTGACGAAACGAGCGAACGCGAAGCTACGTTGCTTATTGAGTCCATGGAAAAAACCATTCACCAATATTACAAAGCAGACACCATCGTGGATCGCCTCAAACTCGTCCGCCACCCCGAGCGCGTCAAAGCTCTCATGGAAAATTACTACGGTGAGCAACAATTCTCCCTCGCCAGTGATTCATTGGATGACATTCTATCGCTGCAACCAATCACACTGGAAAGATCTGCCGCATTTTGGATCGGTTCACTACTATTGGAAAATGGTAAAAAACAAGATCTCATTCTTGAAGTTCTTGAATCAGGTGAAGTGAAGATTGATTGGGAGACACTAGTTTGTTATCAACCGATGAAATGGGAGGATTTCATCGCTCAGCGTCCTGAGGGTAAGTCGATTGATTGGCGTGTTTACATCGAGCCGGATAACTTATTCAGCCATGAATTTGCAGATTCCTCACGTTGGAATTGCTTCCGTGTCAGCACTCTAAATAGCGACGAAATTTTATTTGGATATAGCGAAGTTGACAGTGCAATCTCGAAGAGTATCCTTACTCAATTCAAGCAAAATGACGGGCAACCTCTATCTCTCATTATTCGACTTAGAATCCCTGATGGCTTAAAATCCCACCAAGGAGCAGTCATCGAAAAAGTGGTTTCTAATAACTGGATTTTCGTCGAAGACCCCAGCATCACTTCGCCTTAATTTAGAACCATCGTTCCTTGAATCCGTTCCGCTCATTCGCCGCCGCCCCTGTGCGTGTGCGCTTCCAGCACGTTCTCCTCGGGGCTGCTTTATTTCTCGCCTATCAATACGGAGTCTCCTTGTGGAAACTCACCCATTCCTCACAGGCGATGGAAAACAAGTTCAGCGCCCTCGCCCGCGATGAATTCATGGGGTTTTTGATTCTTCAGAATCTTCAAATGCTGATGGCGTATGCCCTCCTCGCTCTGATTGCAGCATTTCTCGTTCAACCTTTCGCCGCTTTCTGGACCAAACATTCCAAACATCAAGGTGTAACTTCCGTCATTCTCAGAAGCACCGTCCTCACCACACTTATCCATGGCTACTGCACTCTGAGATTGGTAGAGACGCGGCCCTATTTTCTCGATGAAGCCGAATTCGGACATTGGTATTATAAGGCTCTGGACTTGATTCCCCTAGCGATCAAACCAGCATCCTTGTTCGGACTCTTTGTCATCTTGCCACTGCTTGTCATCGCACTCGCCAGCTTATGGCAAATTAATCGACAAGGTCGCAAAGGCTGGCTGGCCGCCGCAGTAGTAGTAGCAATCTCCGTGGGATCGATCTTCGCGATCACACGTGAAACTTCAAAACCGGCTATTACCCACAAGGCAGATTCTGAAAGCCCGCTAAATATCATCATCATCGCCTCGGATTCATTACGGGGCGACCGTGTAGGCTACGCAGGCCACCGTCCGAGACGGACCGACGGCCTCGCAAAAGACGGAGTTTCACCTACGATTGATGCACTTGCCGCAAGGTCGGTGCAGTTTGAAAATTGTTATACCGCGATCGCCTCCACGATGGAGTCCGGAGTGCAGTTAATGGCCTCAAAATACCCGCAGTCCCATGGAATCCGGCAAATGTATCCGAATCGGGCGACTGTCGAAAAAACGGAACAAAAGATCATTCCCTTCGCAAGACTACTAAGGCAAAAAGGCTACGACACTGCCGCGATAGGAGATTGGTGTGCGGGTTATTACGAAGTGCTGCCATTAGACTTCGAACATATCTCTGTATCTAGCTTTGATACATTTAAAATCTATATGAGCCAGGCCGTGGTAATGGCTCACTTTGTCATTCCATTATACTTTGATAATCCTCTGGGGTACCAGCTATTCCCCCAAATCAAATCGTTCGCCCAGTTTGTAACTCCCGAGGTGGTTACCCAACGTGTGGAAAAACGCATCACATCTGCCGCTGAGAGTAAGACCCCGTTTTTCTGGCACGTCTTCTATTCCTGCAATCACCTACCCTATCGCAGTGCCGAGCCATTCCTCAGTGCCTTCACCGATCCAGACTACCAAGGGCCTAATAAAAATGGAGTGGACTTTGATATTGATAATTTCATCGGCGGCACTTCGCTAGAATCGAAATGGCAAGCCCTCCCACCCAAGGAAATTCAACAAATCCGCGATCTCTACGATGGCTGCACCCGCCAGTTTGACGATTGTGTGAAGCGGATTCTTGCATCACTGGAAGCCAATGGGCTTGCTGATCATACAATCGTTATCATCACCAGTGACCATGGAGATGACCATTATGAGCCGGGCGTCACACTAGGTCACGGCCTAACATTTAATGGCGGACTCCAAGCAAATCACGTGCCTTTGGTATTTCACTTACCGGGAGCTCCGCCGGCTAAAATTCCAGAGACAGTCCGGATGGTGGATATCATTCCCACTCTGGCTGATCTGGTGGGCGTGGAAAAACCGGAAGCATGGCAGGGCCAAAGTTTGGCCGGATGGATTCGGCAGACTGAGAAGCCCAAATACCTGCCATTCTACGGCGAGACTGGATTTCCATTTATCCAGTTCACCGTCCCCGGAGTGGAGCGCCCTAAGCTACCTCCGATGGATGAGATGACGTATATCGACAAAGATTTCAACTATCAGTTCGTCCTGAAAGAAAAGTATGTGGAGCCCTTGATTCAGGCGAAACAGCGTTGCCTCAAAACTCAATTTTGGAAACTCGTCTGTACCCCTACTGCGGCTGGAGGGCGCCATTTCGGACTGTTTCAGATGACTCAGGATCCTCACGGCGAGGTCGATCTCGCCGCCGGACGTCCAGAAGTGCTAAGGGTCATGCAGACAGCCCTTGAGCGCTGGATGGACCAGCAAATCGAGTCAACCATTGCGGAAATTTTTCCAAATGGGGAACCTCAATAATTTCATCCTTTGGGATTGCCGCTTGAGTTCTTATTCCGCCGCATCCAGTCTTCCGCCGCGCTTCATGAAATTTCAAGCTACCCTTGCCGCAATCGCCTCCTTTACGATCGCTCACTCTGCCGAAGTTCCTAAAATCTTCGCTGGCCTCTTCACGCCCAACACGCCGATGAAAGCGCAAATCGGGTTAGTGCTTCCACCCAAGGAGATCAATAAATTCATCGCCAAAGTAGAAGTAGCCGCTCGCAAGGATCCGAAGTGGTTTCGCGAATTTTCCGCATCCACAGCACCGGGCACTCCGCTTCCCTACGACGAGCGTCTGGGCCTGACCAAAGAGGAATATGACGAGTATCTTAAATTGTGGGCAAAGAGGGAATTTAAAGGAATCGAGGAAATCGTACTAGTTCTTCGCGAGAGTCCCGGAGATATGTGGACACTCAGCGGCACCGGTAAAGCCAGCACACTCACCACTCTGCGTTACTTCGCCAAAGATGATAGCTTTCGCTCGCCCAACGGCAGCCTAAAGCGTCTCGATGACATCAAGGCAGACCCCAACGGCGTACTTGGCGCATGGAGTGGTAAAGAATGGAAATTTGAAGAAGAAACCGGCTTGGGAAAGACCAAAGAAAACCTAGCAATCGGCCGCTATGAGGATGCCCCATACGGCATCATCGTTTACCGGGCTCAGGAGCTATCCAGCGAGGGAAGCCGCCTGCTTGATAAGAGCATCATGATCCGTTTCCCACTTGGCAAGGCTCCAGCCGCCAAGCCAGCAACCGCCAAGCCGAAAAAGAAATAACCCATGAAGACAGAAGCCCCGCTAGGCCAAGCGCGCCCGGGCTTCCGCTATAGGAAACGGGTGCTCGTAGGGATGATCCTGCTACCCTTGTTGGGATTAATTTTTAGCAATCTGTTACTCACATCGCCATGGGCGCGCCACTGGATGGCGGGGGAAATTTCAAAAAAAACCGGCTTGGAAGCCACCATCCGCAGCGCGTCATGGTCGCCATGGTCCGGGCTAACTATCAATCAATTCAAACTCTACCAACCAACGGCCTTACGCGGCTTGATTACTAATCCCCTAGTAGAAATTGCATCACTGAACATCACTCCGGTCTGGCGGGCATGGCTACGCGGAGAATTTACAATCCGCTCAATTTCACTGGATAGCCCACATCTGACGCTCCCGGGCGAGTTACTCGCCCATCTCGCACAAGTCCCCCAGCCCATCCTTCCCGCCCCGGCAGCTCCTCCGCAAGCGGTAGCCGCCGCTCCCCCACCCCACGTGAGTGCACCACCTCAAGTAGCCCGGAATCCACCAGCCAGCCCACCGTCACCCGCTACGGTGCAGCCCGTAGTTCCTTCCGCTCCCACCAGCTGGATCCACTTGAAAAATGCTTCCATCACGCTGCTTTCCCCCACCCACCGCCGACCTATTTTTGCCGCCATCGCAATGAACGGCTCACTCCCCATTGCCGGAGATTCTGCTCAGTCAGAACTTAAAATCGGCAATATTTCATGCGCTGGCCAGACTCTCGCGGCAGATCTACCTGCAAACTTCGCATGGAAATTTCCTACTCTGACTCTTGAACCGCTCACTTTCAACGTAGCCCAGATGAAAGCCAGCGTCACTCTACAGATCGCAATCCTTGGTAATCTGCCGCTTCAAATCAAAGCCGAAATCCCCAATCATCCGCTCCCTGAGATCCGCCTCCCGCACGCTGGAATCACTCGTGCAGAATCATTCGCTGCCAACGCCGCCTTCCGCGGACTGCTGCTTTCCCCCACCACATGGCAGGGCGACTTCATCGCACAAGCCATCGCTCCTACCATGACCTTCGGCTCCCACGAAGCGAAGTTTGATCGCGGCAGTGCCATCACCACCCTCCGCAGCGGTCGCCTCTCCTGCCTTGATGCGCGGCTCATCGGCGATGAACTCTCTGTTCTCGCAAATGCCACATTATTGGCGAATGGCACCACCGCCGCCGCCTGCCGCCTCGTCGCCACACCCGAGATGCTGGGTGGAATCGTGACCACTATTTTCCCAAAAACTCCGCCACCAGCCCTCACCCCACTCAGCACTCCCCAACGCGCCGCCTTTGATCTGGCAGCCTTCGGAAATATCGGCCAGCTTTACATCCAGCTCGGCAAGGATGGCCCGATCATCAACCTCATTTCACCGCCCGCACAACCATGAGAATCATCGCAGGAAAAGCCGGCCGCATCGCCATCAAAGTCCCCTCCGCCGTCGCCCGTCCCACCACCGACTTCGTCCGCCAGGCCGTCTTTTCCATCCTCTCTGAAAAGGTCGAAGATGCCCGCGTCCTCGACCTCTTCGCAGGCTCCGGCGCACTTGGCCTGGAGGCGCTCAGCCGCGGTGCTCGCCAATGCACCTTCGTGGATGATCACCGCCAATCCATCCAAGTCATCTCGGAAAATCTCGCCAAAGCCCGCCTCGATGGCGGCCTCCCGATCAAGTCCGAAGTCCAACTTTTCCTCAAGCGAGATACCGCCAGCTACGACCTTATTTTTGCCGATCCTCCATACTGGAAATACCACGGCGATACCGACCACGTCACCGCCCTCCTGCACTGTAAGTTCCTTCTCCCCCGGCTCGCAGACCACGGCTGGATCATCGCGGAAATTTCATCCCATCAGAAATCTCCCGAGGCAGATGGAGTCAGCCTCATCGCGCGCCGCGAATATGGCAGCAGCGCCATTTTAATCTACTCCGCCAGCTAGGAATCCACCCCGCCGCCCATGCCCTTCTGGTCCGTCCTAGCCTTCTATCGTCTGCTGCTGCCGCTGCTTTTCCTCGCCGCATTTCCTGGCTGGCTTGTAAAAATGCTCAAGCGCGGCGGCCTCCACACTCGCCTCTCCGAGCGCATCGCCATCTATACCAGTGCCCCCGATTTCGAGCCGTGCGGTGCCACCCACATCCATGCCATCAGCGTGGGAGAAACCCTGCTCGCGCTCAAACTCATCCGCGAGTGGCGCAAGCAAGATCCCACCCACCCCTTCGTCCTCGCCACCGGCACCGCCACCGGCCACCACGTCGCCACCGCAGCAGCGATTTCAGATCTTCGCGTCACCTATTCCCCCTTGGATTTCCCCTCCATGGTGCGGCGCTACCTCGCCCGTTTCCAGCCAGCTCACATCATCCTCATCGAAGGCGAAGCATGGCCTCACCTGCTTCTCATTTGTGAAAAAAAATCCATCCCCGTGCACCTCATCAATGCCCGGATGTCACCCCGCTCCGCCCGCCGATTTCAAAAATTCGCCCCTTGGATCCGCCCATTCTACCGGACTCTCACAGGTGTCGCCATCCAAGAGCCGCAAGACACCGCCAGCTGGCAATCTCTCGGCGTGCCACCGTCCCGCATCCACTGCACCGGCAGTCTCAAACTAGACTCGAACAGCGGCTCACTGCCCACTCGCCGGCCTGAGTTTCAAACGCTCATCGATGCTTGCGCCAAGGGCCGCCCCATCGTCCTCGCCGCCAGCACCTTTCCCGGCGAGGAAGTCCTCATCGTCACCGCCCTCTATCAAGCCGCCCCCCATGCCCTACCCATCATCGTCCCACGCCATGCCGAGCGCAGAAATGAAGTGAAATCCGCACTCCAAGCTGCGGGTTTCCACACCATCCTCCGCTCGGATTTCAGCCCGCCGCAGCAGCCAGACCGCGTCTGCCTCGTGATCGATTCCACTGGCGAACTCTGCGATTGGACCGCCCACGCCAATGCGGTCATCATCGGTAAAAGTTTTCTCGCCAGCGGTGGCCAGAATCCCGCAGAAGCCATTCTCGCACAGAAACCGCTCATCCTCGGTCCACACATGGAAAATTTCGAGCCACTCGCCAGCCGCCTCATCGCCAGCGGAGCCTGCCTCGTCGCTCGCGATCGTCAGGAACTAACCACCGCCATCCTCACCGCTCTCGATCCCGAAACAAGCCGCGCCATGTTGCCCAAGGCCAGCGCCCTCCTTGCCCACCATGAGGGTGCTACCCTCCGCCTCATCACCCTCCTCCGCGCCGCCGAATTTTCTCGCAGAAACAATTGAATTCCCCTCCACTTACCTCTACGTATTTGGTTGAAACCCGAGTTTGTCATTTCCAAATTAACCTCCTAGACTTCGCCCCGTGAGTGATTCTGACATCGATCCAATGAGCAGCCTGTTATCCAGTTTCGCCCTCGGCCCCGCATGGGCGAGAGCTGCCGGCGATCAACCTGAAACCAAGCGCAAAACCTTCCCCACTGGCGATGATCGGCCACCACGCAGGAATGATCGTGAGGGCGCTGGCCGTGGTCGCGATGGACAAGGCCAAAGCGGTGGAAGTGGCCGCCGCGAATTTCAAGGGGGTAATCGAAACTACAACGACCGCCGCGATGCACCACCGCGCCAGGAAGAAGCCGGACCAGCCCTTGGCGTCCGTGTCACCATCGCCCCAGATGCCCAGGCCGTCCATCTCATCGGCAAGGAAGTCCACCAAGTCGCGCGTGTCTATCCACTCTTCGACGTCGCAAAAATTCTCCTCACCGAGAAATCCCGCTGTCGTGCCATTTTTGAAGTTGCAGAACCGCAAGCCCCACTCATCCGCGGCAAACTGGACGAATGCGTCTTCCTCACCCGCGAGGAGGCGAACGCCCACCTCTGGAAATCCGAGTTGAAAAATACGCTCATCGAGGAAGAAACCATCGAGGTAGATCCACCGACCGGCAACTTCCAAGCCATCGCACGTTGCGGCATTTCTGGGGAATGGCTCGGCCCCGTGAATTTCCACTCCTACCAGACCAATCTCCGCCGCCTCCATCGTGAGCGTTTCGCCCGCATGCCCTTCGAGCTCTACGCCACCAAGGTGCGCACCGAGCGCGGCGAGGAAGCCGTGAATGCATGGTTAGAAACCATGAAGACCAAAACCCGCTGGCGCCTCAAAGGCAGCGAAGAAGAACCATGGATCGAAGACCGCAGCGAAGCCGAGCGTGTGCTGAGCACCCGTTGTTTTGACAAAGTCTTCGAGGAAAGCCGCAGCGCGAACGTCTCCGGTGCCATTCCCGCCAAAAATCTCTCCCCATCCCTGCTCACCTCGCTCAAGCTCTCCGGCAGCCACGCTCGCAATCACCCAGCCATCCTGATTCCCGCCGTCTGCCGCGCCGTGGAAAACGAGCACCTGCCCGTCTTCAAGCGCCAAGGCAAACTCCACACCGGCCCCGCCCGGCCGCACCCGCTCCCTGCCGGTGCCATCCTTGCAGAGCGCCCCAGCATCATGGTCGAGTGGATCCGCGCGAACAAACCCGCCAAACTGGAAGGCCTCTGGAAAGCTGTCCTTCCCGAAGGGAGCACCGCACCGCCAGCCGACTTCGCCGCAGACCTATTTTGGCTACTTCACCAAGGCCACATCCTGCTCTTTACCGATGATACTCTCGTCGTCCAAGAAGCCCGCGAAGCCACGGCACCCGAAACTGGTGACGCTCCGAAAAAAGCCAAAAAGAAGAAAAAGAAAAAATCAAAAGCCAATCCGACGACAGCACTGACAACAGAAGAATCGAGCGAAGCGCAAACTCAACCAGATGCTTCAGAAGAAGTCGCTGCCGAAGATTCTCCCAAATCAGATACTGAGATCGTTGCAAAAGTAGATGCGTTGCCACCGGCTGAGGCGAGCGAATCTCTGCCTGAAACGGAAGCGATCTCCGAACAAAACTCCGTTTCCGAACCCGCAGAATCCCTTGCGGCATCTTCTGAGAACGCTGAACCGGGAGAAACCATTGCCGAATCAGAAAAATCGTAATCTTTCTTTCTGCCAATGGTTGACGAGCTGCTCACACTATGGTTCAACCCTCTTGACCTGCTTCACGGAACGGTGGCTGAGTGGTCGAAAGCACTCCCTTGCTAAGGGAACGTAGGGGTGACTCTACCGAGGGTTCGAATCCCTCCCGTTCCGCCATTCATCTCAGATAAATGGAAACCTATTCCCCGCTCTCAGCGTAGATCAACCAACCAGTTTGGGGAGGGATGAGAACCCTGCGGAGCAAAGGGTTTGAGTGCCAGGGTTTCGCTCGTAGCGAACTTTCATTAGAAACGCGAAGCGCACCCCGCACAGCCAAAGGCAATCCCTCCCGTTCCGCCACCGCCGTTGCGATCTCCTCTCTTCCCACAACGTGGCTGGAGCGTCTCGCTCCAGTCCGTTGTGGGGGCGTCTCGCCCCCTCTTATCTCTTCAACCAGCGGCGTCAAAGTCCGACACCTCACCGCCGCACAAGCCTGATCCACCAAATCCAGCGTCTTATCCGGCTGGCGAAAATCCGGGAGATATCGCACTAACCATTCCACCGCCGCCCGCAGCGCCGCCTCCTCTAACACCAACCCGTGATGCGCCTCCACCCTCGGCCGCAGCGCCATCGAAATAGCCACCGCCTCGTCCACGCTCAGCTCTTCGACCCACACCGCCTTGGAACCACCGCTCCAAGGCACCGTCCTTTTCAATCGTCTGCCGGTATTCACGGTTCGTCGTCGCGCCGATCACCCGGATCGCGCCACGCGCCAGCGCGGGCTTGAGGATGTTCGCCGCGTCCATTCTGCCGCTGGCCGATCCGGCTCCCAGCAGAAGGTGGATTTCATCGATGAAAAGAATCGGCTTTGGCTCACAGAACGCCTCGCGCACCACCGCTTCCAGCCGCTCCTCAAACTCACCCCGATACTTCGTCCCCACAACCAGCGAGCTAAGGGAAATCTCGATTAACGCCTGACTATCCAAGGCCTCCGCAATGTCCCCTCCGCCAGTAATTGCGCGAATCCCTCGACAATCCCGGTCTTCCCCAAGCCCGGCTCGCCAACCAGAATTAGATTATTCTTCCGGCTTTACAGCAGGATCTGCGTGATTTCCAGCATCTCCTCCGCATTTTTCGCGGAAGGGCAGCTTGCATTTGCTGCCTATTTCAGCTTATCTAACTTCATGAGTGCATTGGAAATCGCCGAACTTTGTGAAAGCCTTCCTCCGGAAAAGCGTGATGAGGTTGCTGACTTTGCCCGTTTTTTGCTTTCCCGCCAACAGGATGAAACATGGGAATCGCGCATTGCGAGTGCCTCACCACGCCCGCGCCTTGATGCATTTGTCAGCGAGTCCACTGCGGAAGGAGATGCACTTCTCGACCTTCAGCGACTGTGATCTCGCGAGTTCGCCCGAGCTTTTGGCGCAGCTACGAGGCGCTCGATTCACGAGTCCGGGAAGCCGCCCGGAGATCTTATCAGCTCTTCTCGGAGAATCCTGCGCATCCGTCGCTGCGTTTTAAAAGACTAGCTGGGCAGGATAGTATATGGTCCGTCCGCATCAACGACTCGTTCCGCGCTCTTGCGGAACGAAAAGGTGACACCGTCGTCTGGTTCTGGATCGGCTCGCACAACGATTTCGACAAGCTTTTCGGATAGGCGGTCCTCCTCTTTCTGTCTCTCATCAACCGACCGCACACGCCACGCAACACCTTTTTTGAATCTTTCGATTTCAGCGTTTCAGCTTTCACCTCGACAATCTTGGTCTTCCCCACGCCCGGCTCGCCCACCAGAATTAGATTATTCTTCCGGCTTTGCAGCAGGATCTGGGTGATCTTCAGCATCTCCTTCTGCCGACCGATCAAAGGCACCAGCAAATGCGCGGGCCGCATCATGCCCCAGAGACGACCTTCGCTCGCGCTACCAGCCGCCTCCGGGGCTTTGGCTTATTTGACCGGAGTTTTCAATCCGCTCTGGACACGAGGCTGGTCCCGGAGACGGCACTGCCGCAGGTGCTTTTCACCACTCCTGCGGAGCGGGCCGTTTCAGACCTGACTGACGCCCCATGCTTCCTTGGGGCGGGCCGGGGGCCTGGCGACACGAAACCCCACGTTGTTGTTCTGGTTCGTGGGCGTGTTGTTGTTGCGGTTGGACGCGGGCAGGTTGTTCGAGTTGTTGTTCCAGGAACCGCCCCGCAGCGCTGGCTCTTCGGAAAATTCTCCACCCGCACCAGCAGCCACTTGGTGTAGTCATACCATTTCACGAGGACGACGGGGGCTTCAGGTCCGGGTGGCTTCATCTTTTGATTTTCATTTGCGGAACGCGTCCACCGCCAAACCGCTCTGCCGGATGATGGAACGCAGGGTGCCGATGCGGAGCTGGGAATGGTCCGGCACGGGAATCGTTGTGGTGCCGCTATCCTCTGACTTTTGCATGACGATGTGGCTGCCGCGCTGGCGGACTTTCTGGAAGCCGTGATCTTCCAAGACCCGGCAGACTTCCTGCTCAGAGAGAATCGGCAGCTTAGGCAATCTGCACCTCCATGGATGAAATGAACGACTCGCTGGCCATGCGTTGCCGGACTTCCGTCTCGGATGCACACTCGAAAAACAGCTCTACGGCTTCTTTCAGGTTTGCCTTGGCTTCTTCTACAGTCGTGCCTTGGGATGCCACGTCCACCTCCGGGCACAGCGCGACAAAACCGCTGTCTTCCCGGGTCAGTATTGCGGTGAGTGTGTGTATCATGAAAAACAGATGGCTCCTTAAGCTCGCTGGGGCAAGGCTAAGGATTTCGATTTGAAAAAATTTCGTCCCCCTGCGGCGGAGGGGAGCGCCGCCGTCCCGGCGGCTGTCTCCCGGCATCCTGCCGGAGACTCTTCGGAGGAATGACCTTGCCTGGTTAAAATTAATGCCTACTTCCAAGAAAGATTCGGCAAGATGGCGGCGCTCCCCAAAAAAAAAGGGAAAAAGAGCAAAAGGTCAAAGGGAAGAACGGCGTCTTCTCGTGAGGCACGCGCTAGCTGATAACAACGTCAGCAGGACTGCGGAGGGCTCGGGGACACTGGCGACACGAAAACCCACGAGGAAGAACTGGTCAGTAAGCAAAGAAGATGCCAATGCGGCGATGGTTCGGGAGGAGGAAGATGTGGGGTAAAAGCTGAGATGCTGAAATGGAGAGGATAGAGACGGGAAGTGAGACGCCTCCCGCAACGGTCTGCGATGAGACGCCACAGCCACTTTTCAGGAGCTTCGCGCGTAGCTCGTTCGCGTTTCATTGGCGGCACGACAGGAGTGTCGTGGCTCCATATTGTCATTTCACCGAGAGTTTACCGGTTTTGCGGCGGGTGGGTTTCGCGGTAGCTGCGGGTAGCTGGTTTTTTCGGGCGAGATTCACGACCTCGTGGCCGCTTTCCCACTGGCTCTGTTTCATGGCGTTCATCATGGCGTGATAGTCGCCTTGATAGGAGTCGAGAATTTCGGCGCGCTTTTTGCGGATTTCAGTGACGAGTGGATTGTTATTCATGATCTTGGCTTCCAAAAAGTTCGGTGGGTGTGCAGATGGTCGGGACGAGGTATCCTTGGTCCCGGATAATTTGATCCAGCCGCCGGATGATCACCGAGTTTGCAATGTGTTTGCAGTTCCAGGTCAGAAGATAGTCGATTCCGTGTCTCGCGGCAACGGCGACGTGTCCGGCATCGGCTGCGGTTTTTTGAGGGATGATGCCGCTCTTGAGTATTTTGGCACCCAGCTTGATGGTCTCGTCGTCGATTTCGAGGACGGGCAGGCTTTTGATCACACCGATGCGTTTACAGGTCGCTTGGGAATCACCTCTTCCCGGTGTCATCAAAATCAGGAAAACAACTTCCGGTCCAGCGATCGGCATTGAATCGCCTCCAGCACATCCATCGGTCGGATCTCGGGCGATCCTGCTAGATCCGCAAGCGTCCGGGCCACTTTCAGAATGCGGTCGTGCGCTCGCGCGGAAAAGTTCATCTCCTGCATCGCTTGTTCCAGATAGCCACTCCCCTCCCCGTTCAATTGGCAATGCGCCCTGACTTGCCGGGAGCCCATCGCCGAGTTCGTAGAATTCGAGGACTTCTTGAAGCGCTCAGTTTGAATCCGCCGTGCCTCCGTCACCCTCGCGCGGATCGTTTCGGACTTTTCACCCAGATTTGTATTTGACGATAGTTCCCGGAAATCCACCAACGGAACCTCAACATGTAAGTCGATCCGATCTAACAGCGGCCCAGAAATTTTCTGACGGTAATTTTCAATCTGCCGTGTCGAACAGCGGCACTCACGTTTCACATCTCCGTAGTAGCCGCACGGGCATGGGTTCATCGCCGCTACTAACATGAATTGTGATGGGAATGTCAGCGAGCCGGCCGCCCGAGAAATCGTCACTTCATAATCTTCCAGCGGCCCGCGCAAAACTTCCAATGTCTGCCGCCGGAATTCAGGAAGTTCATCGAGAAACAATACTCCATGATGCGCCAGTGAAACCTCGCCCGGTCCTGGATTACTCCCGCCACCCAGCAGACCAGCATCCGAAATTGTATGATGCGGCGCACGAAAGGGCCGCGTTGTGAGAAAGCCTTTTTTAGAATCAAGCAGGCCCGTGATCGAGTGAATCTTAGTCGTTTCAATCGCATCATCCTCGGTCATGTCCGGCATGATCGTCGGCAAACGCTTCGCCAACATCGATTTCCCAGTTCCCGGCGGGCCGATCATCAACAAATTGTGGGATCCCGCCGCCGCCACTTCCAGCGCCCGCTTCACATGATGTTGGCCTTTCACCTCATCGAAATCCACCTCGTAGGTCCTATGAGAATTGAAAAATGCACGCCGATCCAGACGGAAAGGTGGGATCACAATGTCACCATTTAAAAAATCCCATGCCTCCCGCAAATTCCGAATCGGAAACACATCAATTCCCTGAATCACGGCAGCCTCCGGCGCATTAACCTCCGGCACAAAGACCCGCGTCCGCCCGCGCCGCTTCGCCTCCAGCGCGATTGACAACACCCCTTTTACCGGCCTCACCACGCCATCCAGCCCCAGTTCACCGACGACGCAACAATCGTCTGCGTTGAATGGTTTGGTTCCGCTCGCCGCGATCATCGCCAAGGCAATTGGCAAATCAAATGATGGCCCTTCCTTTTTTAAATCCGCGGGCGCCAAATTTACTGTCTTCACTCCATCCTCCAAATACAGTGCGGAAGCCCCGATCGCCGAAATGACTCGCTGAGAAGATTCCCGCACCGCCGCATCCGGCAGCCCGACGATGATTACTATAGGTTTGTCAGCACCACGGGCATTGACCTCGACCTCGACTTCTTGGGCATCAACCCCGCGTAACGCCGCTGAAAATAATCGAGTAATCATGTTAAAAACATCATTCTGCGCATTTCATCTTTGGCCGGCAAGCAAAAATGACGTAGCAATACGCCGTTAATGATTACTTCGGGAATACGACCACCCATTGCTGCCTCGCATTCTCAACATCCTCTACCGCTTGTGACACCCATTCCCATTGAAGACCTCATGCAGCACGCCGATGCACTTTACCGGTTTGCACTTTCGCGGGTCAAGGACCACCATGTCGCGGAGGATCTCGTGCAGGATTCATTATCGGCGGCCTGGCAGCGCATCGATACCTTCGATGGCCGCTCATCCCTCAGCACCTGGCTTATCGGCATCATGAAATTCAAAGTCATCGACCATTTCCGCAAGTCCAAGCGCACGCCGACCGATCAGACGGTCCACGTTGCCGATGAGGACGATACTGGACGAGATCCCATGGACAACCTGTTCAACGCCAAGGGTGCGTGGAAGGTGGATCCAAACCAAGGGTTGGAAGTGCTGGCCATCTCGCCGGATGATTTTGCCAATCGCAACGAACTCATGGCCTGGGTGCGCGCCTGCATGGAGAAGCTCCCGGAACGCCTGCGCACACTCTTCCTTCTGCGGGAGGTCGATGGACTTGACGTTCCCTCCGCCGCATCGGCCGCAGGGGTTACCACCGGTAGTGCGGCCGTGTTGCTCACGCGCTCGCGTCAGCGCCTTCGTCTCTGCCTTCAGGAAAACGGAATCCAACCATGAAACCCGGAGCAAACCTTCCACCTCCGCCCATCACCTACCGGATGATGCAGGCCATGATGTGCCCGATCCTTAAGATGCTCGGGTTGTGCTGCCGCAGCGCATTCAATCTGTGCAGTGAGCAAATGGATCGTGAACTCACAAAGCGTGAGTCGCTCCGGCTGCGGATCCACCTCTCGATGTGCGGACTTTGCAGCCGCCTGCCTGCCCAATTTCGCGGAATGCGCTCGCTCATCCAAGCTTGCCAGCATGACCACTCCCACAATGATGCTTCAAATGAATCAATGCCCCCTGAGACCAAACAGCGCATCGCCGAATCCCTGAAATCCCAGAACAAACCATGAACCTGACGCTCCGCAAAACCACAACCAACTTCCTCCTCTCAGCCGCATTCACCCTGAACGCCCTCGCCGAAGAGCCGAAGCAAGCCGCCGTCGGAGATCACATTCCCGACGTCACGCTGCGCACGGCGGAGTCAGCCGAACTCAAGCTGCGCGACGCGGTGAAATCCAAGCCCGCCGTGGTAATCTTCTATCGCGGCGGATGGTGCCCGTTCTGCACCCGCCACCTGATGGCACTTGCTAAAGTAGAAAAAGACATCACCTCTGCCGGATACCAGATCCTCGCCATCAGCCCGGACCAGCCTGCCAAGATCGCCGAAACGCCGAACCGCAATAGCCTCAGCTACACTCTCTTGTCCGATTCCGACATGGATGCCGCCAAAGCATTCGGCATCACCTTCAAGGTGCCCGAAGAACTCGTCACCAAATACAAAACCGATTATCAGATCGATCTGGAAGCAGCCTCCGGAAAAACCCACCACCTGTTGCCACACCCCGCCGTGTTCATCGTTGATCAAACCGGCATCATCCGCTTCGTCCACGTAAACCCGGACTACAAAACGCGCCTCGATCCGGCGGAGATTCTCAAAGCAGTTCGATAAATGAAGACAGCGACCACTCCGTGAGTCCGCAGCGAAAGAAATTTCACATTCTCTGTTAAGCCCTCCCCACGGCGGACGACTCATGGTTGTATCGAATTTACAGCCATGACTCATTCCACCACTCCTTCCGCCGAATCCGCCACCCGCGAGCGCTATGCTGCGGCCGCTGCCAAACCCGAAGCCGCTCTTTGCTGCCCCGTCGATTACGATCCCCAATACCTCAAGGCCATTCCGGCGGAGGTCATTGAGAAGGACTACGGCTGCGGCGATCCCTCAAAACACCTGCATCCCGGAGAAACCGTGCTCGACCTCGGCTCCGGTACCGGGAAAATCTGCTTCATCGCCTCCCAAGTCGTCGGATCGGCTGGCAAGGTCATCGGCGTGGACATGACCGACGATATGCTCGAAGTCGCCCGCCGCAATGCTCCCATCGTCGCGGAGAACATCGGCCACGCCAACGTCGAGTTCCGCAAGGGCCGCATCCAGGATCTTGCGCTGGATCTGGAAATCCTTGATCAGGAACTACAGAAAAACCCGATCTCCAACGCCAACTCGTATCTCGCTGCCGATGCCCTCGCCGCCGATCTCCGCGTCAAGCACCCGCTCATCGCCACCGATAGCATCGACGTCGTTGTTTCCAACTGCGTGCTCAACCTTGTGGAGACCCACCTGAAGCGCCAACTTTTCGATGAAATCTTCCGTGTCCTCAAAAAAGGCGGACGCGCCGTGATTTCCGACATCGTTTCCGACGAGGAAATCCCGCTTCATCTCCAAAACGACCCTTATCTCTGGAGCGGATGCATCAGCGGAGCCTACACCGAGGAAAGTTTCCTGAAAGCCTTTGAAGAAGCGGGCTTCCACGGCATCGAGATCCTCAAACGTGATGACGCCCCGTGGCAAACCGTCGAGGGCATCGAGTTCCGCTCGGTGACCATCCAAGCATGGAAAGGCAAACAAGGCCTATGCTTCGAGCGCAACCAGGCGGTCATTTACAAGGGCCCGTTCCGTAAAGTCCTCGATGATGATGGCCACGCCATGGAGCGCGGCAAGCGCTACGCCGTCTGCGACAAGACCTTCAATCTCTATCAGCAGCCGCCTTACCGCGATCACTTCGCACTCATCGAGCCACTCACCGCGATCTCACCGGAGGAGGCTAAACCTTTCGATTGCTCCGACACCCGCGAACGCCACCCGAAGGAAACCAAGGGTCACGATTACAACGCCACGACTGAAGCCGCCAACTGCCGCGACGGCGGAGATGGTGCCAGTTGTTGTTGAATGCCTACCCATCACTTGAACCCTTTCGGGGAGCTGGTCCTGACATTGCAAAAGCCTCTCTCGGGGGGGATAGGTGTTGCAAAAAAGCTGTTGGCAAATCCAGCTCTCCGATTCACTTCACCATCCACTACAAACATCATGTCACCTAACGAAAAACTGAAACTCCTCGCCCTTGATCTCACCACATCATTCCCGCGCAGCCCACGCGAAACCCTCGCCGGTTACGTCGTCGCTGGCCGCACTCTCGACAAGTGCCGCGCCGTGCTTGCCGGAACGAATGGCGAGTATCACTACGATTGTCCGCTCGACGGTACGTTTTTCGAATTCACCGGCATCGACTCCGGCGATTTCAAGAACTTCGTCGCCACCGGAGCCACCGATGCCGAAGTCGCGGAATGGATCGCCGCAACCTCGAAAATCAAGGACGAGACCGAGCGCGTCGTTTGGAATAACAAAATGCGACATACCCGTCCTTGCGACATGCCGCCGGAACTCCAGCTTTTCTTGGAAGGCTACATCCCGCAGTTCATCCGCAGGAATCGGCCGGTCTATGTCTGGTTCGATGTCTATG
>JBGSUW010000094.1:0-48803 GCA_041753275.1 Akkermansiaceae bacterium
ACCTCGTCGATCATCGCACTTCTCCCAGCCCGATTCCTGCTTGGATAACGCTCGCGGCAACTCTCCAGATACTCTTCTTTGCTCGTATGACTCATGATCCCAGATAATGTTTGCATCTGGGTGTCATTCTTTCTGGCGCAATACGCCTGAGCACCTGGGGCGATGGCCGGATGGTGATCCTCGGAACCACCGGCTACATCGAACTTCGAAAATATACCGATGTAGCGACCCATCATGGTGGTGACCAATTGATCCTCGTGAATGAAGAAGGAGAAAAACGTATTTCATGCACGGGTAAAGTTGGCTATCCATTCTTTGGCCAGATGATTCTGGATTCTCTCAACCGCACGGAAACGGCGATGACCCAGACTCACATTTTCAAAGCCGCTGAGCTCTGCCTCATCGCCCAACAAAATGCCAGAATGCTTACCGCAGAATGAAATTACAAAACAGGGCCGACACTCATGCCAACCCTGTTCGTGGAGTGATACTAAAGGTTAATCGGATTTTACCAATTGTAGTACCGATACGGTTCATCGCCTAACTCGAAATCCTCTCGGTAGTCAGGGTGGTAGAGCGTGGCAACCTTGGCCTTCGGAATAATCGTCGATTCAAGCGAAAGCTCGGTCGGCTGGTTGGTGAGAATACCACCACCACCAAATTTGTCCCATACGCGCACTGCGATCACATTCGCTCCCTGTTTGACCAACTTTGCAGGAACCGTGTATTCGCGTTTTTTGTCGTATGGAGCAGCGGTCTCCTGACCGAGACCACCGATGCGGACACCATTGAAATAGGTATCATCGTGGTCATCAATGATTCCTAGAGATAATTTCAGGTCTGGCCCGACCAGCGCTGCTGGCACGTCGATCACTTTTCGGAAAACCGCTTCACCATCCGCGTTCTTCCAAGTTTCGCCAAGCATGTCCATGTCGCGCGGAATGGCGACATTCTGCCATGCTGCGTCGTCGAAATCTGGGGCGACAGCGAGTTTAGCATTCTCGCTGATGCCTGGATCTGGGTGGCCCGGATTAGGCGAAGGTGCTGCATCCAAACGCTGAATTTGTTTGCCGCGCCAGTCGCCAGCAAGAGCGAGGATTACTGGCTTTTCCTCCGCCTCAGGTGAGAAAAATTTATCATCAGCCTTGAAGCTCGCACCTAGGTTTCCAAGCAATTGCGACAAGGCGCGCGTCTGCCGCCAACGAGTGAAACGGAAGTAGGTTTTCTCATCGGCCGGTAAAAAATTGGGGTCAATTTGTGACCACACCATCACACCAGTGCCAAGCGTGCGGCGAGCTAACAAGCCATCGGCAGCGACCTCCCATCCTTCGCCTGCCGTGGCTACCCACGCGATGTTGGAATTGCGCCAGCGCAGATCTGAAGCGGATAAGCCGCGCGCTTCGTCCCAGTCGGGTGCTTGCAGAGAGCCGATAAAATCATTCTTCTCCGCGAGTTTCAGTCCGGCCGCTCCAGTCGCGCTAATTCGTGCGAGGAACAGAATTTTGCCCCCGCTTTTGGTGAAAGTTTCCAGCTCAACATCGGCAATAGTCGCATCCGCACCGATGACGACGAGACCCGATGCGGGCAACGCAGTCGCACTTGTGAACTGCACGCCGAGCGAGGCGAGCAGGTCGCTCCCTGCCTTACCGCCGATGTAGCTGGCCACTAGGCGCGGTGCGAGCGGTGATGCAATTGCATAATCCACGATCTGGCGGGCCAACAGGTGGGCGGCGGGATTGAGCGCTGCGTGATCTTCCAAATCGAGCTGGCTCCAGACGATTCTGCCTTTACCATAATCGAGTTCCATGAGCGGCGAGTAAGCGAGGTCGAATTCGCATTCCATCAGTGGTCTCCAGCCGGAACGATGCGGCTTCTCGATCGCTGCGGAAGCAACGGTTCCGCGATTACCCCAACGCCAGCCGGCAAAAGGGTTGGTGGTTTTATTTGCAACAACGTCGGGCCCTTTACCGTCAATGTAGTCCGGCCGAGGAGTAAGCAAGGTGCTGTGGCCACGCCAGTCGCGTAGGTCAATCCCGTCCAATCCCTGGGTCACTTTGCTATTACCGACCGGCCACACACGGCGCGATTGATAATAGGAAACGCGCATGCCCATATTTTCGCGCAGCCAGTGTGGGTCGTGTCCGGAGAGCAACACACGGCCTCCATTTTTCACGAATTTTTTCAAATCTCCAGGAAGTTTGGCATCTGCGTTGAGGGAATTGCGGCCTAGTATTAGAAGCTGATCTGTGGCTTTTCCATCCCATGCTTCGACGGTGTAGCCAAGTTCCTTCAACATGTCGGTCGATCTACCTTCGGGATCGAAGATGCTGACGGTGCCTTTTGAGGTGACGGCGTTTGGCCAGACGCGGAATACAAAGCTGTCGCTGTGTTTGTGTTCACCAATCGTTGCCTCGAGTGTGATCGTACCGTTGACCTTGCTTGTCGTCGCAGGTGCTGCGAACTCAATGGGTAGAAACAAGGTCTCACCCACCGCGATTTCTCCGTCTTTCTCGCCGTTTGAAATCGGCTTGTTGTCCAATGTTGCAGTCCAGCGCATGGAATACTTCTGCACTCTGCGTGAGTCATTGAGCAGAACCATTTGTTTGCGGATGGTCTCTGCCGCATAGAAAGCATGGTCTTTCGCGGTGAATGCGGCCAAGTCGCCAGGTTGGGCAGCTCCTGCAATCCATGCCAAGGTTTCGCTATTGTTTGCGCGCAGCGCGTCACCTGAAGTCGTGATTTCGCCCTCGCGCCTGGCATAGCCGCTATCCCAAGGCACCATTCCCCCGGACATACCCATCGTGCGCCACGAACGCCACGTCTGGGAAATAAATAAATCCTGCAATTTCATCCAACTTGGCGAAAAGTCACGTTCTGGCATAAACTGCGACCAAGTATGAGTCTGATCCTCAACAAAAAGCTCGGCTGAGCGCTTGCGATACGCGTCGGTTTCAAGAGTGAAAGCCTCATTGCCGAGATAGATCGAGGCAAACTCGGTGAGCCAATTTTCGCTTTGATATGCCTTATGATAACCATTCCGTCCACGCATGATGCTGATGTTCACCGGGGTGCCGAATTCCACATAGGCTAGCGGCATTTCTCCATTTACCGCATAATTGGATAACCATTCTTCGCGTTCCTGCAAGGGTATGAAATTTAGATAGTTGTTAAGCGTATAGATATCTCCTGCGGATCCGCCGTTGTGGATGAATACGGGACGTGTGGGATCAAGTGACTTGATGATCTTAACGCCAAGATCTCCCAAAGGGATCGCCTTTGATGTCGGAGAACCTTTGGCGGCCTCAACACGGCGGGATGCCTCAATCGTGCCGATATACGCAGGGTCGCGGAAGGATCCCATCATATTTCCGGATGTGCCCCACATGATAATCGATGGATGATTGCGGTAGCGGCGCATGATGCGCTCTGCAGCGACGCGGTAGGCGGCTTCTTTCTTAGGCGAGTTGATATTACTGCCCATCCAACCCATGTGGGGCATAATCCCAGAAATCGGCATGCCACCACGGTCTGCGATTTCAAACCAATCGGTGAAACGAATGGCGCTACTGCGTTCTTCGATACTCTCAGGCCAGATTTCGCCAAAGTTATATCCTAACTCAAACGCCTCTTGTAATGAATTTCCTGTTCCCATGGGGCTGCTGCCAAGTAAGAAAGGCCGCATCCGAAATGGCGTGCCGTTGAGGAATACCTGCCGACCCTCGATCCAAGTTTCACGAAATCCAAATTTCACAACCGGCACATCATCTAGGCCGGCCCCTCTGGCGCTCAGACGTAGAGTATAGAGATTAGGCTGTTTGTAATCCCATAACTTAGGATCTTCCCATGCCCAATTTGCGGTGACACGTTGGACATCTTTGGCGATCAGATTGACCGTCTCGGTGAATCGTTTTGCTTCCTTTCCGTTCTCGTCCAAGATGCTGACAAGCAATTCCAAAGGACCTGCTTTAGTCACGCCGGAGACCTCGATGTCCAGGCCCAACTGTTTTTTACGGACGCTCGGGAGGATATAAACGTCGCTTACGAATGCGCCACTGGGGCGACTTTGCAAGGTCACATCACCAACGATTCCAGCGGATTTAAGCTCTTTTTTGGCCGTCCAGTTCTGACCGGGGGCATCTCCCATCATCACCAAGGCTTCGCCTTCTTCGATTGTGGCGACCACAAAGGCGTGAAGGATCACCTCCTTTCCTGCCGTTACCAAGTCGGTGATATCGAGTTCACCTTCAGGCCAGCTGACCGTGCCGGCGGGCTTACCATCAATCCAAAATGTGGCATCAGTGCTGACCCGCTGAAAATCGATCGAAATATGGCGTCCTTTCCAATCCGCAGGAATCGTGAACCGACGTTCATACCACGCTCCTGAGAGCGTGCGGAGATCCAATCCCTCCCACTGCTGGCCAGTCCCCCTGCCGATAATCTCTTGGTGACGCCGCCAATTGCCAGGAACTCCTAGATACCCCCAACCTTTTTCCGGCACGATGTTGGTGGATCCTGCGGCGTTCTTAGCAGGAGAAAATTTCCACGGGCCATTCAGATTGATCTTCGCGCGCTTGGGACTCATCACTTGCACTGGCTCGCTGCCCCATTTTACCTTTGCCGTATCGGGCCAAGGTGCATCGGTCGCAGCATTGGGATCCACAACATCGCCGAATTCGGTGATTTTAACGGTGATATCGTCCACTTCAAACAAGCCCTTCGAACCCCACAGGCCGGGCTGAAGTTGTAACTTTGTCGCACCCACTGGAACTTGAAGGGTCACTTCTTCATTCACCCAATCGGAATTTTCCGTTAGATCTGGGATCGCTGGATAGGTTCCTACCATTTCGCCCTCATTGTTTAAAAACTTGAGAGTCACCCGCGCCCGATGCCAATTTTCCGGACCCTTCTGATAGTCCGAGAGTTTCATGCGCGCCGAGACGGTCATGGTCTTCGAGCGCTTGGGAAGTTCGATGATTTGAGTCAAAACAGCACCATCGCGCAATTGGACCCAGCGGTTTTTATTGTCGCCGGCCATTGAAATCATCTCAGGGACTGCTTCGACTTCCCAACCGTTTGGCACGTTGTCAGCTCCGGCTCTATCAAATGCACCCTGTGGCAGTAATTTTGGCGTCTGAGCGATTAAGGGGATGGTAGAGAAAGCCATCAACGAGGTGATAGACAATATCGCTGAGGCGAGGGAATGTTTCAATTGCATGGAAGTGCTTCAATTTGTGGTTAGACAGGTTAATACGATCATATTTGATCCGGGGAATCAGCCGTTAAAACGTCAGCGTGTTTTCATTCCTTTCATCAAATACGCAAGTCTGGAAAATTTAAGAAACTTGATAAATATTAAAATGATTCCTGTAGTAGCTACACTGCCGATTGATGTTTTAGCTTGTTATTCTGCTCGGCTATTCACTACGCATATAAGTGAGATCAGACGAAGGACTCGAAATATGTATATCTATTCAATCTTTAGCTTTACCAGTCCTTGGCGTTCGCTTTTCGGCTGCTTTTTTGCGGCGTGGAGAGCTCTCTGTGCAGTAACTATCCAGAAAGCGGACTGCGGCGTTGGTCCAGCCGAAACCCGGCTCATTGGTGGCGTAGCCGAAGGTGATTTCCCGGCCTACTTCGGAAGAACCGGTAAGCGCGTTATACTTCTCAAAGAGCTGGCCGGTGCGCTCAAAGTCTGTTGAAAGGGTCTTTAAAAATTTCCCGGCGATTCTGGCGGCTTCATCTTTGAATCCGTAGCGGGCGAGTCCTTCCACTGCCATCATTACCAGCGGTGCCCACATAAAGGGGGCGTCCCACTGGCAGCCGGTGGTGGCGGTGCTGGTCATCAAACCGTGCGGGGTTTCGAATAAATGTAAATTTCCTACAACGCGGGCCGCTTGTTCCTGTGTCGCCCAGCCAGCCCACAATGGCCAAAATGTGGTGGCAAAGGGATAGGGTCGGCGCTTTCTTCGGCTGAGTTGCCAATCGAAGAACAGGCCGGTTTTTTCATCCCAAAGGTGCCGTTGCATGTGTTTCCCACGTTCCTCAGCGATCGCCTCCCAGTATTCCACCGACTGCTGTGAGGCACCGATCAAGCGGCGTATTTCTGCAATGTCTTTCGCGAGCTGCCAGAGTAGCGTGTTCAGGCAGACTGGCGCGGAATCTCGAATGCCCATGCCGCACGGGCCGAAGCGCCCTGTAAGATCGAATCCGGATTCGCGGACTGTCCTGTCGTCCTTGTAAGCGGCGAGAGTGAGGCTGTCTGTCATGCTGTCATAGCACATCTGGGCGGGAGTAAGTGACTCATCATGAGTCCGTAGCCATTCTTTGAGCCGCTCGTAGTGATTGCGGCCGAGATCATCCACCTCGCCATGCAATGCTTCTGGCGCGGGTCCCTCGCCCAACGCGAAGTAACGTGACAACGCCAAGCCGGGGATGAATTGCGGCATGCTGATCCAGTAGGTATGGTAGCGCTCTACGTAGGGTAAATTTTCGCGCAGCCACTCGACATCGCCGGTCTTTGCAAACACTGCCAGCACCAGTCTGCCGAGGAATGGCGGGTGAGAGCGGGTGAGGCAGTAGGTGCGATTGCAGTTGAGAACCGTGCCATAATGTTTCACTTGATAGATCTGCTGCTCGGCGATGGATTGGGCGAGGCCCACGCGCCCTTCAGCGAGTAATCCGAGTGCGATGAAATAGCTATCCCAGCCATACATCTCATTGAAACGGCCGCCCGGAACAACGTAGCGACCGGGGAGATAGACCAGCCCATGTTCGGTGATCTGCTCGGGAGCGCCGCTGAGGATCCGCAAGTCGATCCGGCGGAATGCTTCCGGTTCCAGAGTCTTGCGCAACTTCTCCCGCACCCGCCGTAAATCCTCACTTGCCGACACATAAAGAGGCCAGCGATCACCCTCATTGGTATCTAGTTTAGTGTCTTGCACTGCAAGCAAGGCATCGCGGGAGCTGCGAGTAAGTTCCGGCCACATTCCGGTGACGTATGTTTCGAGCGCGGCGATTTTATTACGAGCGATACCGTAGTTTGCGGTTGAAGGCATGGCGCGAGCCTAGGACCAGATCGGCGCATCTGCAACTTTGAAAATCTCAGAGTAAGCTGAACGCGATCCCTCAGAATCTTCGCGCTGTTTGTGATAGGAGAGAAGTTTCCGATTTGAAAATTGTGACCACAAAGAATTCGTAGCCCAAATAGCAACAGTTAAAACAGTGCCGATGGATTACAACGTGATTCTTCGGTGAATTGGAAAATTCGGCGTCCATTCCATTCGTGAATTGATTGACGTCGGTGAACGGGGTGGACTTTCATCTCAGGCATGAACGTTTTGGCGAGTGATATCCCACGCACCCCGAATTTACCATGAAGCGCTTTCAACGCATCCTTGTCCCAATTTCCTTCACCAGCGCCGATTTTGCGATCATCGCGATGGTCTCGCATATCGCGAAGTGGTCGGAGCCCAAGGAACTGATGTTTTGCCATTTCAATCCAAAAATGGATATTCCCGCGACACTCCGGGAGTCGGATCCGCACGCGCCGGAGTCGCTCAATCAAGCTGCTCATAGCCGGATGGAAACGTTAGTGGCAGAGCATGCGAGTTTCTCGGAATCGATTCGGATTTCCTACCACGTTGAGGAGGCAAATGCTGTGCATCGCAGTCTTTCGATGGTTTTGGAAAAGGATTGCGATCTCGTGGTGACCGGTGCGGATAAGCCGGAAATCGCGCTACGTTTAGCTCGCAAGGCTCCCTGTTCGGTCTGCATCGTTCCTGCAAATGCTCCTACTGACGTCCGGAAACCAATGGTCGCTGTCGATTTTTCCGAGTTCTCGCGCTACGCCAGTGAGATCGGTATCGCACTTGCCGAGGCTTCTGATGGTGCGGTTCCCGTGTTGGTGCATCTCAGCCAAATCCACCGTGGCTACAAGTGGGGGACGTTTTCCGAAGAAGAATTCATCGCTTCAAATGACGCTTATGCCAAGGTTCAGATGGGCGAGTTCCTGCTTGGACTGAATAAGTCGCCGGATGCCTATACGACGACAGTATATCATCACGAGTCGGTGCCGTTCGGGCTGTTGGAATATGCGGAAAAAAACGGAATCGACTGCATTGTGGCAGGCTGCCGGGGCAGAGATGCTCTTTCCTCGTTATTATTGGGTAGCGTCATCGAGCAAATTATGACGCACTCGTCGGTGCCGGTTTTTGCCATCAAGGCAAAAGGAACCGGGCGTAGTTTCCTCGAAAGCTTGCTGGGAATGAATGACTGATCCCGCCACTTACTGATGCCATTATATCTTCCTATTTTAATCACCTTGTTTCTGGCTGCCCTCTCGCCTTGGTGGGTAGCGCGGCATCGGCCTAGTTTCATCGTCGCCGGAGGTTTGTTGCAGTTTGGCATGGCGGCTCATTTCATCACGCTGTTGGCGACGAGCGCGACGGGTGGGGGAGTGGTGCGTGCACATGCGGCAGATCTATTTCCTTCCCGCCTGATTGAATGGAGCTTTGTAGGAAACTCATGGAGCTTGTTATTCGCGGTGATGATCACGGGCATCGGCTTGTTGGTTTTTCTATTCGCCCAGGGATACTTCGGCAGCTCTGCAAAAGGGCATCGCTTTTATGCCTCTTTGCTGACCTTTGAGGCGGCGATGTTAGGGGTGGTGCTGGCGGATCATGCGGTGTTGTTATTTTTGTTTTGGGAACTCACCAGCGTCAGTTCGTTTTTCCTGATTGCTTACAATCATTTGGATAAAGAGGCACGCTGGAATGCACTCCAAGCACTATTGATTACTGGCATCGGCGGGGTCTCGATGCTCGCTGGATTTCTAATTTTGGGAAACGAGTGGGGCACCTTCTCGATCGAGTCTTGGCGGACGCTCGCTCTTGGCGGAACTTCGGTGCCGTTTGTGGCCCTGTGTCTTGTTTTACTAGGGGCGATTACCAAATCGGCATTGTTTCCGTTCTTTTTCTGGCTTCCAAATGCGATGAGCGCGCCCGCGCCGGTGAGTAGCTATCTACACTCAGCCACCATGGTAAAGGCCGGCATTTTCCTGATTGGAGCCTTGCATCCATTGTTCGAAACCTCGCGGCCGATCATGATCACCATCGTGATTCTCGGCGGGCTGACCTCTTTCACCGGGCTGGTGCTCGGCTGGATCCAGACGGATACGAAGAAAATTTTAGCTTACACAACACTGAGCGTTTTGGGGATGCTGGCTCTGTTATTGGGCGTGGGTTCACCAGAGGCACTCAAGGTGGCAGTGTTGGTAATGGTGGGGCACGCTTGTTACAAGGCCGGTTTATTTATGGCGGCAGGTGCGGTGGACAAGGCGACCGGCTGCCGGGACATCCGCAAGCTCGGCGGCTTGCGCCAGGTGCTGCCGATGCTGGGTCTCGCCAGCTTGGTGCTCGCGCTTTCTAAATCTGGATTTCCTCCCTTGTTAGGATTCGTGGGCAAGGAATACGCTTACAAGCTGGGGTTTGCGGGTCCGGGTTCTGCCTACGCATTGCTGGTATTTTTGTTCATCATTAACGTCGGGCTGATGGCGCTCGCGCTGCGGGTGGCATGCACTCCCTTCCGCAAAGAACCTCAAGAGGGTGGGCCGGACATTGGCGAAACCAAGGCGCTGAGCCCGCTGATACTGGCAGGTCCGGTGGTGCTGGCGGCTGCGGGGATCGTGCTTGGAATTCTTGCTCCCTGGTTAATCTCGCCGGTGGTGAGCTCTGCGGTCAGTCACATCCACGGGGAGAATGTGGTTTTCTCATTGAAGTTATGGCATGGATTCCAGCCTGCGCTTTTCCTAAGCTTGATTACGCTGGGGGCTGGATGGTGGATCTATCGAAACACTACGGTGAGCGGAGCACAGAATCTTCCGACGCGGTTGTTAGGTAGTTTCGAAGGAGCCTATGGAGCCTGTTATGCGGGGTTGATGGGCGGGGCAGCGTGGTTGAGCGGGAAACTTCAATCAGGTGACCTCCGCACTTATTTGCGCTGCTTTTTCTCCGGGGTGCTGATTCTAGTCGGCTACAAATGGTGGACCTCGGGCTTCGCACTTCTTTCGCTGCCAGAAGATGACGGGCCGATTCCATGGGTGGAGTGGATGTTGCTGCCAATCATCGCAATTTTCCTGTGGCTCATCGTTACCACCTATTCCCGGATTCTCGCGCTGCTGGCGCTGGCAGTGATCGGCCTCGGGATTGCCTTTCTGTTTGCCCGGCTCGGTGCTCCGGATTTAGCGCTGACCTTGCTGTTAGTGGAAACTTTCACCATCGTGCTGTTCATTCACATGATCCGTGGTTTACCTCCGATCCGCACGATTGTGCCGCTGCGTGGGCGATTGCTTGATCTAGCCATTGCGGGAGGTGTCGGGATCATCATGGCGCTGCTGGCGCTCAAGGCGCAAGTGGTGCAAACCCACCCCACCATTTCCAACACTCTCACCGAGTGGAGCTACTCCATGGCAAAAGGTAAAAATGTGGTCAACGTGATCCTCGTCGATTTTCGAGCCTTGGATACACTAGGAGAAATCACGGTCATCGCGCTGGCTGCGGTGGGCGTTCACATGCTTTGGAAAAAAAACAAACCCTCGACCACAAAACCATGAACTCGCTGCTTATTCACATCGGTGCGCGTATTCTGGCGTGGCCATTGCTGATCATTTCAATATGGATTCTTTACCGTGGGCACAATTTGCCCGGCGGTGGATTCATCGGTGGATTGGTGGCAGCGGGCGGTTTCTTGCTGCATGATCTCTCGGGCTACGGCCGTCCCAAGCGTGGGTTTTTCTCGCTCTCACCGTTTTTCTTCCTTCCACTAGGGCTAGGAATCGCAGTGCTCAGCACGTTGCCGGGTCTCATGAGCGGCGGGACATTTATGGAGGGGATTTGGTTGCCGGGATTTGAACTTCCATTGTTGGGAAGCGTGCATCTAGGCACTCCATTTGTTTTCGACGTCGGTGTCTGGTTCACGGTGATTGGATTCGTTCTTTTACTCAATGGAACCCTCGCCGGTGAGGAGGAATTATCATGACGCTGTTGCTTTCACTCATTATCGGGCTGCTATTTACGGCTGCCACCTATTGTCTATTGCGGCGCAATCTCATGCGTGTTCTCATCGGGATATTACTGCTCGGGCATGCCGTTAATCTCCTGTTGCTTTCGGTCAGCGCTCCGCTTTCGCACTTGCCAGGAATCCTTGGAGCGGACGGTAAGCCGGAATTTCCCGGCACCGCAGATCCATTGCCACAAGCGTTGGTGCTCACTGCCATTGTGATCGGATTCGGATTAAGCGTCTTCACCTTGGTCCTCGCGCGATCCTATTTTATGGGTCGGCCTGTCGATGATGTGCGCGATCTAGGGAAGGAGGAGCAACCATGATGGACCTTCTTGTAATTTCCCCGATCCTACTGCCGCTGGTATGGGTGATCGTCTGTCTGATGGCTGGAAATAAGGCGAAGTCCACCGAGACCCTCTCACTGGTCGGTGGTGTCGCCTTGTTGGCCGTGTGCAGCTTGTTGCTTTACCAAGTGGAGCGTCATGGTACGCTGACACTTGCTGCAGGTGGCTGGCAGCCGCCATTCGGCATTGTGCTCGTCGCGGATTTGCTTTCGGCGATGATGTTGTGGATCAGCGCATTTGTGGCGCTCGCGGTGCTCATCTACGGGGTGAATCGTCACGATCCATTGGCGGATTCCAGCAGAGTGCATGTGCTCGTCCACGGTCTGATGCTCGGAGTGAATGGTTCATTTCTCACGGGAGATCTTTTCAATCTCTACGTCTGGTTCGAGGTGATGCTCATTTCCTCATTCATTTTGATGGTCCGCGAGCGTCGCAGAAAGCAGCTTGCTGGCGGGCTCACTTATGTCATTCTCAATCTAGTCGCTTCTGCCATGTTCCTTTGCGGAGCGGGGTTATTGTATGGAAAACTCGGCACGCTCAACATGGCGGACATTGCCGTGAAACTCTCAACACTTGAAGATCCCGAATTTGTAAATACCACCGGCGCGTTGCTATTTGTCGCATTCGCCGCCAAAGCTGGACTATTTCCATTCCACTTCTGGCTGCCTGCATCTTATCATAATGCGGGCCCAGCCATCTCAGCTTTGTTTGCTGGGTTGCTCACCAAGGTCGGCGTTTATGCGTTGCTACGGCTTTTCACCCTCGTTTTCATCCCAGCCAACGGATTTTCCAGCACTCTCATCCTATATCTCTCGATGGCCACCATGCTCATCGGCGTGCTCGGTGCGGTGGCGCAGTATAATGTCCGGCGATTACTCGCATTCCATATCATCAGCCAGATCGGATACATGACTGCGGGCTTGGCAATCGGCACTCATCTCGCCCTGACTGCGGTTGTATTTTACGTGATCCACCACATCGCGGTGAAGTCCACGCTCTTCCTTGTCGGTGGCGTTTTAGAAATGCGGACTGGCACTGGCGACATTCGCAAGCATGGGAATTTCTATCAAACCCAGCCCCTATTGGCAGTGTGTTTTTTGATTCCCGCGCTCTCTCTGGGCGGCATTCCTCCGCTTTCTGGATTCTGGGCAAAGCTGAATTTACTCCAAGCTGGTGTCTCGCAAGGTGAGTGGCTATTCCTCTTCATGGCCCTCGCGGTGGGTGTGCTAACCTTATTCTCGATGATTAAAATCTGGAATGAATCCTTCTGGAAACCGATGCCGGAAGATCCAAGTCTCCGACCAATGCCTGCTGGTCCCGGCCGACCCTATGCCGGGATGCTGATGCTGTGTGCTCTCACCTTGGTTCTAAGCCTTGGCGGTTGGTTTGTATTTGATCTCTCAGAACGAGCAGCCGCAGATCTGGCCGATCCATCGCGCTATATCAATGCTGTCATGAAAGGAGGCGCTCCATGAAAAATGCGTTGTCTCTTCCACAAAAAATCATCGGTTGGATCCATTTCAGCGGATTTTATCTTACCGAGGTATTGAAGTCGAATCTTGAAATCGCATGGGACGTGATGACGCCCGGGGACAGTTCCTCGTCCGGCATCATCGCCATCGAGCTTCCTGCGGGACTAGGTGATTTACAAATTCTCCTCATTTCCAACCTCATTACCATGACTCCCGGCACCCTCAGTCTCGATCTCTGTCCTGACCGCCGCACGCTGCTGCTACACATCCTCTATCTCAATGATATCGAGGGAACCCGCAAACACCTCACGGAAAACTATGTCAATCGTGTCCTCCATCTCTCCTGAACAGATCCCGCTTCCGGTGATTTGGATCTGCAGCGGCATGCTCGCGGTGGCCGTCGTTCTTTCACTCATCCGGATTATCATCGGGCCCACGATTGCAGACCGCATCATCGGCCTGGATCTGCTCGCGGGAGTCGTAATCGCTGGTATGGTTGTAAGCGGTCTCGCCAGCGGGAATCCATTTTACCTTCAAGCCGTGCTCGGCTTCGCGCTGATTCTTTTCCTCGGCACCGTCGCACTGGCCCGCTTTCTCGACCATCCGGAAAACGACGATTCCTAACCCCGCTACAACATGATTTGGCTTATTTGTTTCCTCATGCTGGCAGGCAGTTTTTTCTGCCTGCTGTCTGCCATCGGCGTCCTTCGGATGAAGGATAGTTTTGCCCGCATGCACGTCGCCACCAAGGCCGTGGCATTTGGCGGCGCGCTGTTGGTGATCTGCCAGATGATCGCCGCGCCAAATTTAACGAATCTAGCATTCGGATTTATCATCATCGGCTTTTTCTACATGACCTTACCTCTGGCTGCCCACATGCTTGGTCGCGTGGTTTATCATCAAGGAACACCGCCAAAAAAGCCTTTTATTGTCGATGAGGCAAAAGGGAGATTGTGAATCGTAGCTGGCGCATCCTGCGCCAGGCCGGTGCTGGAGCGTCTCGCTCCCAGCAATTCCAGCGCGTTCAGTGGGGAGCCATTGCCGGAAACTCACTGCGAAGGCCCGCTAGGCCTATTTCGGCGAATCCAACTTTGTGCGGAGATGAGCGGCGATTTGGTGGAAGGCTGCGGAGACTTTATTTTCCGAAGGTGACACGAGGGCAATCGGGGCACCGCTATCTCCGCGCTCACGGGTCTCGATGTTGATGGGGATTTGACCTAGCAGTGGCACGTTGAGATGCGCGGCTTCTTTGACTCCGCCATCTTGGCCGAAGAGATAATAGCGTTTCCCGGCATCGCACTCGAACCATGCCATATTCTCGATCAGACCGAGGATGGGGACGTTCACTTTGGCAAACATGGAGACGGCTTTACGGGCATCGATGAGGGCGACTTCTTGCGGGGTGGTGACGATGATTACGCCATCCACCGTGACAGTTTGCACGATGGTGAGCTGGATATCACCGGTGCCGGGCGGGAGATCGAGCACGAGGTAATCGAGATCACCCCATGCCACTTGGCGGAGAAATTGCTGGGTGTAGCGGGTGGCCATCGGCCCGCGGACGATGACGGGTGAGCGATCATCTAACAAAAACCCCATGGACATGAGTTTGAGTCCATGTGCTTCCATCGGGATGATTTCATCGTGCTCGTTTGCCATTGGCTTTTCATCCACGGCGAACATTTGTGCGACAGATGGCCCGTAGAGATCGCAATCGCAAAGGCCGACTTTTGCGCCACTGGCGGCAAGGGCGACGGCGAGATTGGCGGCGACAGTTGATTTCCCCACTCCGCCTTTGCCAGACGCCACGGCGATGATGCGTTTTACTCCGGGGATGGAGGATTTTCCGATTCCACTACCAGCTCCGGCGGCTGCGGGCGCGTCCTTTACGTCGATTTCCACTTTGACGCTGCCAATGTCTGGAAGCACATCGAGGATGGAGTGGCAGTCTTGGAAAATTTTCTCAGGGATCTTGGGATCGCGGGTGGCGATTTCCAGCTTCACGGTGACATGGCCTGGCTCGCAAAGCACGTCTTTGACGAGGCCGAAGGAAATGATGTCCCGGGAGAAACCAGGGTAGCGGACTTGGCGAAGGGCTTCGCGGATGAAATCAGGAGTCATAGACAAGCGGAGTGTTACCCAATTGAGCGCGGGCGCAACGCGATTGTGAGAAATCGGATGGCAGTGATTGACTCGATGGGAAATCAGTCGGAATACTCCGCGTCTCGAACGCTCATTGCAATATGGAAAACGTCATCATCATCGGAACCGGCTGCGCGGGATACACCGCCGCCATCTACACTGCCCGTGCCAATCTGACCCCGCTGATGCTTTCCGGCACCCAGCCGGGTGGGCAACTTACTACCACCACAGAAGTAGAAAACTGGCCTGGCCACCCGCAAGGAATCATGGGGCCGGACTTGATGATGAACATGCAAGCGCAGGCGGAGAAATTCGGCGCACGTATCAGTTATGCCAGCGTGGAATCGGTAGAGAAGCGGGCGGACGGCACGTTTTTACTGAAGGCGGGTTCTGAATCTTATGAAGCGAAGACGGTGATCATTGCCACCGGCGCTGCACCGCGTCACTTGGGCCTTGAGGGAGAGAAAAAGTTGATTGGTCACGGTCTTACGTCATGTGCGACTTGTGATGGAGCCTTCTATCGCGATGTGCCTGTCTGCGTGATCGGCGGCGGCGATAGTGCTTGTGAAGAAGCAGGTTTTCTCACCCGTTTTGCCAGCAAGGTGTATCTAATCCACCGCCGCGATGAACTCCGCGCTTCAAAAATCATGGCGGATCGGGCACTGGCAAATCCAAAAATTGTGCCAATCTGGAACTCGACCGTGTGTGAATACCTCACTGACGAGAAAGGTGAGATGCGGGCGGTAATGCTGGAAAATCTTGTGAACGGTGAGAAGAAGGAGCTGGAAGTCGCCTGTGTATTCGTCGCGATCGGCCATGTACCCAATAGCGGATTTCTGGACGGGTTAGTGGATAAGGATGAAAATGGTTATATTATCCAGATTGCTGGACGCACTGCGACGAAGACTGCGGGTTTATTCGCAGCAGGGGATGTGGCGGACCATTATTATCGGCAAGCGATCACGGCGGCAGGCCAAGGCTGCGCGGCCGCGTTGGAGGCAGAGCGCTATTTGACGGATCTTGAGTGAAATAAGAATTCCGGATTCCTGCTGCTCAATCTAGCAGGAATCTGGAAGCCTGTTCCACGTCCTTATCTCCACGGCCAGACAGATTTCCGATGATGATGTAATCTTCGGGTAAGCTAGAGGCGATTTTTGAAATATAGGCCATCGCGTGGGCGGTCTCAAGTGCTGGGATAATGCCCTCCGTTTGAGCGAGTTCTTTAAAGGCTGCGAGTGCCTCGCTATCGGTGGCGTAGGTGTATTCCACCCGGCCAATGTCTTGGAGAAACGCATGCTCCGGACCTACGGCGGCATAGTCGAGCCCGGCGGAAACGGAGTGAGTGAGCTGGATCTGGCCATCAGCATCGGCGAGCAACCAAGTTTTAGTGCCTTGTAGCACCCCGAGTTTACCACCTTGGAATCTTGCTGCATGGCGCTCTGGGAAAATGCCGTCACCGCCTGCCTCCACGCCTACCATGCGGACATTTTCGTCATTTAAAAACGGATGAAAGAGTCCGATTGCATTGGAACCACCGCCCACACAGGCGACTAACATATCGGGCAAGCGTCCTTCTTTCTCTAAAATTTGTTGGCGGGATTCCACGCCGATGATGCGATGAAAGTCTCTGACAATCATCGGAAACGGATGCGAGCCGAGGGCCGAACCGAGGATGTAGTGAGTCGTTTCCACACTGCTGACCCAATCTCGCATCGCCTCGTTGACGGCCTCCTTAAGAGTCGCTTGACCAGCGGTGACGGAGCGGACTTCGGCACCCATCAAGCGCATCCGGGCGACGTTGAGAGCTTGACGCTCCATGTCCACTTTCCCCATGTACACAACACATTCCATGCCGAAGCGGGCGCAGACGGTGGCGGTGGCGACGCCATGTTGGCCAGCCCCGGTCTCCGCGATGATGCGGGTTTTTCCGAGGCGCTTCGCCAGTAGGATTTGGCCGATGGCGTTATTGATTTTGTGGGCACCAGTGTGGAGCAGATCCTCACGTTTAAGATAAATTTTCGCACCGCCTAGCAGTTGCGTCCAACGCTCCGCAAAATAGAGCGGAGTGGGGCGGCCGCAGTAATTGTGTAGTAGGTCATCCAGCTCAGCTTGGAAGGTAGGGTCTGCCTTTGCCTCCGCATACGCGATGGACAGCTCTTGCAGCGGAGACATCAGAGTTTCCGGAACAAACATGCCGCCGAATTGCCCAAAGTGACCGGTGGCATCTGGAGTGACGGGAAGTGCGTGAGTGATAACTGCCATGATTCTACAAAGAGATGGATCGGATGAAGCGGGAGTCAAGCGGGTAAGGAAGGTTTATTCGGGATTTGGCTCATCTGTGGAGGGTTCTTCACCTTCCGCAGCGGTAGATTCGTCAACTGCAAGGTCCTCACCATCGGCGATGACGATGGAAATGTCCTGGAGCTTCTCGTTGCCCTTGAGGGTGAGGAGCTTCACGCCTTGGGTGACGCGGCCGGTCTCGCGGATGTCGCTCACCCGGATGCGGATGCTCTGGCCACTGGAGGTCATAAGCATGAGTTCGTCCTCATCCGTCACGGTGACTGCGCCGATGAGCGGGCCGGATTTGTCGGTGACGTTCATGGCTTTCACACCTTTTCCACCTCGGAAAGTCTTGCGATAATCTTCAAACGGTGAGCGCTTGCCGATACCATTTTCCGAAGCAATCAACAAGGTGGCTCCGGTGGTGGCGACGGCTAGACCGACTACGTAGTCATCCTCGGCGATGCGGATTCCCCGGACACCCATGGAAACGCGGCCTTGTGAGCGGGCATCATTTTCATCGAAGTGCACGCTCATGCCCTTATGGGTGACGAGTAAAATATTGTCCGAGCCAGAGGTCAGGCGGACGCCGATGAGTTCGTTGTTTTCCTCAAGAACGATGGCATTGAGGCCCGCTTGGCGATAGTTCCGGAAATCATTGAGAGGGGTTTTCTTGATTTTGCCGGTGCGGGTGGCGAAGAAGACAAAGCCGGCGTCCTCGCGGAAGGTAATGTCATTTCCATTGTCATCCACGATGCGCTCAAGCCGGAGCAGCGCTGCAATTTTTTCCTCAGGCTTAAGATCCAGCACATTCTGGATGCTGCGGCCGATGGAGGTGCGTGAGCCTTCTGGCAGTTCAAACACCCGCTCCACATACATGCGGCCGGTGTTGGTGAAAAACAGGAGATAGTCGTGAGCTTGCACGCTGAAGAGGTGCTCGATGAAGTCATTGGCTTCATCCTTTTTGGCCGCCCGGGTTTCCATGCCTTTGAGGCCCTTGCCACCGCGACCTTGGACACGGAATTCACTCGATAAGGTGCGCTTGATATAACCTCGATGCGAGAGCGTCACGATCATCGCATCATTGGCGATGAGGTCTTCCATGGACACTTCACCCGCCTCGGCGACGATGTTGCAGCGCCGCGGAGTGGCGAAGCGGTCCTTGATGTTGCGGAGCTCGTCTTTGATAATAATGAGGACGCGCTCTTCACGGGCGAGGATATCGAGAAAATCTTTGATATCGATGAGTACACCATCGTATTCACCCTTCACTTTGTCTTGCTCCATGCCGGTGAGTTGATAGAGGCGGAGCTCCAAGATGGCATTCACTTGGCGCTCACTGAAGATATAGGTATCTCCAGAGATAGAGGCTTGTGAGCGGATGAGAATTCCCAGCGATTCTGCGGTGGCTACTGGGAAAGTATAGGCGGCGAGGCGTTCGCGGGCTTCATCGCGATTTTTCGAATTACGGATAATTTTAATAAAATCATCGAGGTGGCCGAGGGCGAGCAGGAAGGCTTCTAATAACTCCGCGCGTTCTTCCGCTTTGCCTAACAAGTAACGAGTCCGGCGGGTGACGACTTCGCGGCGGTGCTCGATGTAGGCATCGATCGCTTCTTTGAGCGAGAGCTGCTTTGGGCGATTTTTATGAATCGCCAGCATGTTCACCGAGAAGGAAGTCTCCATCGAGGTGAGTTTAAAGAGCTGGGCCATGACCACCTGCGGGCGGGCATCCCGCTTGAGCTCGATCTCGATGCAGGTGTCCTCGGCAGAGAGGTCCCGCATGCCGGAGATGCCGGTGAGAGTTTTCTCATTGACCAGCTCGGCGATGCGTTCTTGGAGCGTCGCGCGGTTCACACCATACGGCACGCCGCGGATGATGATATAGGATCTGCCATTGGCATGTTCCTCGATTTCCATTTTACCACGCATGCGCATGGAGCCACGGCCAGTGCGGAAATATTCTTCAATCCCACGGATGCCGCGAATCTCACAAGCGACCGGGAAATCCGGGCCTTTCATATATTCCATCAACTCGGGTAAGGTAATGGCGGAGTTATCAATTTGGGCACAAATGGCATCTACGACTTCGCCGAGATTGTGCGAGGCGAGGTTGGTGGCCATGCCCACGGCGATGCCAGTGCTGCCATTGACTAGGAAGTTAGGAAATGCCGAGGGCATCACGGATGGCTCTAACTGTGATCCATCATAGTTTGGAACGAGATCGACGGTATCTTTATCCAAATCATCCATCATCGCGAGGCCCAGCGGATGGAGGCGGGCTTCGGTGTACCGCATGGAGGCTGCGGAGTCGCCTTCCACGGAGCCGAAGTTTCCTTGGCCATCGATGAGCATTTCCCGCATCGACCATGGCTGGCCCATGTTGACGAGGGTGCCGTAGATGGCCGCATCGCCATGGGGGTGGAAGTTACCCATCGTTTCACCGACGATCTTGGCACATTTCACGTGAGCTTTCCCCGGGCCGACTCCGAGTTGGCGCATGGCGTAAAGGATGCGGCGTTGCGAAGGCTTAAGGCCGTCGCGGACATCTGGTAGGGCGCGGGAGATGATCACGGACATCGAGTATTCCAAGAAGGACTTGGAAAGTTCATCGGCGACGTTGATCGGTTTTATGTTGAATTCAGACATGGGGAAAAGTTATTTGGGAAGAAGCTCGGAGTCGGTTCTGTCCACGAATTGCTGAAGGACGTTGCAAATCAAATCATTCATTGATTTCCCAAGCTTCTCGGAAGCGGCGAGGAAGTGTTCGTAGAGTTCTGTCGGGATATCGACTTCGAGATTTTGCATTTCGTGAAAGGGGCGGAAATTAAACTGGCGATAAGATGTTAATTGGGACGAAGAGATTGCGGACGCGGGAAGCGGCGGGTGTTTTGCGAAGATATAGATTTCTTAACACTGGAGGATTTCCGGCAAACCAAGGTGAGTCTGTATTGCACGGTTTTTGTTCAGGCCAATGTGGCTGCTTTGAAGAAAAAAGTTGGCATAAGTTCCAAGAAACCGATGCGAGAAAAGCATCGGCAAAACCATCGTCTTGAGATTTTTTGGCAAGTAAATCTGGCTCCTCCTCAACGGGTGCGATTCCGGGATTCTCGTGAAAATTTTTTGCGAAGGCTTTCCAAGCAGACTTAAACTCTTCGAGATTTTGAATGTTTGCAAAAGCGACTTTCATTGAGCGTAATTCAATAATCATGACTAGCTAACCCCTCCTATAAGTTGGTTCCATCGTTCCTTATGTTCAAATTTAATGGATTTATCGGTTTCCAATAAAGTAACGTAATTTTCCACAAAATCGTAGGTATTGTCCAAAAGGCGCAGGTAATATTTTAGAGTTGGTATAATTCCGTTTACAATTACCTGACAACCGTGAGTGTTTTCAATTCTATCAAGTTCTGCTAAAATTTTTGTAACCTCATCAGGATTCGTTTCGGAAGTGGACAACAAATAATAACGATCAACCGGGGTTGTGCTGAATTTTTTGTAGGCGTCTTGAACGAGACCCAAGCTAATAGGGATACCAAACTTGATTTCTACAGCTTCGAATGATCTTTCATTCTGGCCGATCAGATCCACGTCGCCGATTCGCCCTGAGCGTATGTCTGAAGAAGTATGGTTAGCGATTGGAAGAAGTAACTTTCCTTCGAAGCGTTTGCATTCGTTCACAAGGCACTCATATGCCGCATAAATTGCGAGTGTCGGCAATCGAGATGCTCCTTCAGATGTGTAATTACCATGAAAATGCCTGTCTAAAATTGATAGGATACGTCCTATCGTCAGAGCTGTCGGTTTCGCCAACTTAATAATTTGTGAATTTCTTTGAATCACCAGACCCTGAAATAAAACATTCAAATAGTTACGAGAATCCGCCCCCTTTTCAACACTGTCAAGAAGCGAGAGAAATGCAGTTTTTGCAATCTTGGGAGTTATGGCTCCCGGGTAAGACGAATCATAAGGCTGCTTCTGCTCTAACGATCTGGTTAACCAACCGCTCTCTGCCATTGCTGGAAAGTTCTGCCGTTTCAGGAAAGGGGTAACGTGCTTGGAATCAAACGTGCGGCCTGAATATCCGTCAGGAATACTGGTTTGGTGATTTCTTACATCCTGTTCGGGATGAATGATCTTGTAGAGTAGGCTTGTTACCAAAACGGCAAGAACTGCTTTTGAACTTTCTGACTTAGAAACGATAATTGCGAGTTCATCGAGAGGTAACTGTTCAAGATCGCTGAGAATTTCCGATCCAGAGCCAACTGCGATCAGTGCCTCTTGGTAGATCTCCTCGATCAATTCATCTGGTGTTCGCAGATCACTCACAACAGTTGCGCTTTCACTTGTTTCATTAGTTCCGAAACCATTGGGACGCACACGCTATTTCCGATCTGGCGATAAAGATCGCCGAGAGCTGATACTTTCACAAAATTATCCGGAAAGCCCATGATTCTGAAACATTCATTGATCGTAAGTTTTCTTACGGCCTTTCCGTCATAAATCCAGAAGCGCCCCGAGCTTTCCTGGGACGGCAGAGCCGGATGAATTCCATTTACTGAATAGATTCGATTGGGCTGTTTATGCACACGTGAAAGATTTTCTGTGCCTGGTCTGACCCCGGCTTTGCGTATTTTCTTGTTGCGGTAACCGATGAAGATTAGGCCGCTTTGCTGTGGCCGGATTTCTTCAAGAATCGTGTAAGACTCATTCAAATACTCGAAATCTACTTTTTTCTCCAAAAATGGTTTTAATGGCTTCTTTTCCGTTTTTTCCAGTTTCGTGAAATCGAATTTCTTAGTTCTGTGCCCAATGATGATGATGCGCTCTCGGTTCTGTGGAACTCCGTAATCTGAGGCATTCAGCAATTCCCAAGAAGTTTGATAACCCATTTCGTCGAGATGTTTGAGGATGGTTTTGAGAGTTCGACTGCCATCGTGGTGAATCAGATGCTTCACGTTTTCCAAAATCACAACCTTTGGCTGACATTTTTTAATAATCTGAAAGACGTTGTGAATGAGAGTGCCTCTGGTGTCCTCGAAGCCTTTCATTTTACCCGAAATGCTGAACGGTTGGCAGGGAAATCCGGCGGTCAGCACGTCATGCTTGGGAACTAGATCAAGATTCAACCTTGTGATATCACCGAACGGAACTTCTCCAAAGTTATGCTCATAGGTTCTCTTTGCCTGCTGATTGAATTCAGAGCTAAACAGACATTTCCCATTGTTTTCCTGTAGCGGAATTCTGAACCCTCCAATTCCAGCAAAGAGGTCGATGAATGTGAACTCCGGTGCTACGGGTGGAGGAAATGGCACGTCGAATACAGTCGGCAGCATGTATTGGATCTCATCGTCCCTGAAATTTGTAATGTTTTCAGGAACCGGATTTAAAAATTCATTAGCGACTCTTCTGAAAGCGGACGATGCGCCATTGTTTCCGTTGTGTAAAAAATGTGTCAGATGCGCAAAGCGATCATCCAATTCATTGGTCTCGCTGATGCCGTGTGTCTTTCTGAGCATAGAATACTTCATGATTAAACATCCAAGTTTCGGACATTGAGGGCGTTGTCCTCGATGAAGCGTTTGCGGGGCTCGACGATATCGCCCATGAGGACGTCGAACATTTTGTCTGCTTCCACGGCGTTGTCCTCATCGAGGCGAACGCGGAGAAACTGGCGGACTTCTGGGTCCATGGTGGTCTCGAAAAGTTGCTTGGCATTCATTTCACCAAGGCCTTTAAAGCGCTTCACCTGCACTCCGCGGCTGGCGATCTCGAGAACTTTTGCGAGGATTTCCGGAACGGCGAAGACGGGGGTGATTTTTTGTTTTTCACCATCGCCTTCGATGATTTCGAAGATGGGTGTATCGTCATTGAAGAAGACGGTGGTATCGATGCCGCACTCATTCAGACGGGAGAAAATCCGGGCGATGGCGTGGGATTCGTGGAGTTCGTGGAGATTGGCGCGGCGGGATGGACCTTGGAAGGCGGCGAGATCATCTTCGGTAAGAATTTCATCGAACATCCGTAGGTCGCGATTTTCAGCGGAGAAGGCGCGAACGTCTGCCTCTTTGGAAAAATAGGTGATGACTTCATCATTGCCGGTGCGGATGCGGACCATGAATTCTGGCAATTCACCGTTCTGGCGGGCGGCAAGGTAGTTTTTGAAATTGCCGCCATTGCCCTCGATGGAGCTGGAGAAACGCGAGAGTGAGGACAGATTTTCCAGGATGACTTTGAGCTCGTCTGCGGTGAAACTACGGGATTGATCGTAGGTGCGGAGGACTACTTCGCCAGCACCGAGATCGATGAGGATGCGGTTGAGCTGATCGTTGTCCTGGACATACTCTTGGCGTTTTTTCCGGCTGACGAGGTAGAGCGGCGGCTGGGCGATGTAAAGGTAGCCGCTTTTTACCAAGGCGGGCATGTGGCGGCAGAAGAAGGTGAGCAGCAGTGTGCGGATGTGGGAGCCGTCCACGTCGGCATCGGTCATGATGACGATTTTGTGATAGCGGACTTTTTCGATGTTGAATGAGCCTTCCACTTCGCCATCGCCGATGCCGGCACCGATGGCGGTGATCATCGATTGGATTTCTTTGTTCTGCAAAGCGCGGTGAAGGCGGGATTTCTCGACGTTGATGAGCTTGCCTCGCAGTGGCAGAATGGCTTGGGTGCGGCGGTCGCGGCCTTGTTTGGCAGAGCCACCGGCGGAGTCTCCTTCGACAATGTAGAGCTCGGATTTGGCAGGATCACGCTCGGAACAGTCGGCGAGTTTGCCAGGGAGGCCACCGCCGAAGAGGGCGGATTTACGGACGGTTTCACGGGCTTTTCTGGCAGCTTCACGGGCGCGGGCGGCGTTGATGGATTTCTCGATGACGCGCTTGGCAAGGGCGGGATTCTCATCGAAGAACTGCATCAGCCCTTCATAGACGATGGAGGAAATGACGCCTTCAATTTCGCCATTGACCAGCTTATCCTTGGTTTGCGAGCTGAAGCGCGGGTTCGGCATTTTGACCGAAATGATGGCGATGAGGCCTTCCCTGCAATCGTCACCGGTGAGGGCGGGGTCCTTGTCTTTGAGGATTTTATTGGCCTTGGCGTATTGGTTGATGCCGCGGGTGAGGGCGGTGCGGAAGCCGGTGAGGTGAGTGCCACCATCGCCGTTCGGGATCGAGTTGGCGAAGCAGAGGATTTGGTCGTTGTAGGAATCGTTGTATTGGAAAACCACGTCGGCGAAGACATCGTCGGAAGTTTTTTTACCATCGTAATCGATCTCGATGGAGCGTCTGCCATGGAGGATGATCGGCTCGTCATGGATGAGGGTTTTATTTTCGCCGAGCTGGGCGACGAATTCCTCGATGCCCTTGGCGTAGAAAAATGTGGTCTTCTTGGCGGACTCCGGGCGCTCATCTTCGAGATCGATGGTGAGGCCGGGATTCAAGAATGCGAGCTCACGGAGGCGGGTGGAAAGCCGGTCAAACTTAAACTCAATGGTATCGACGAAGATGGTGGCATCCGGGAAAAAGGTGATGGATGTGCCGGTTTTTTTAGGATCCACCTCACCGATGACATGGAGCGGCTGGGTGGTCTTCCCGCGCTCGAAGGCGATCATGTAAACTTTGCCGTTGCGCATGATTTCCGCTTTGAACCAATCCGACAGAGCATTGACGCACTTGGCGCCCACACCGTGGAGTCCGCCGGAGTATTTGTAGGCACCTTGGCCGAATTTTCCGCCGGCGTGGAGATTGGTAAGCACCAGCTCAACGGCGGGCATGCCGAATTTCTGGTGCATGTCCACTGGGATGCCGCGGCCGTTATCGGCGACGGAGACTGAGCCATCGACGTGGATGGCCACCTTGATGCGCGAGCAATAGCCTGCGAGGTGCTCATCGATGGAGTTGTCTAAAACCTCGAAAACGCAGTGGTGGAGGCCCCGCTCGTCGGGATCTCCGATGTACATGCCAGGGCGCTTGCGAACTGCATCGAGCCCTTCGAGTTTATCGATCTGAGCGGCATCGTAAACTTGGGCCGCGCCGACCTGGGTTTCTGCTTTTTGGGATTCGTTCGAAGAGTCTGACATAGTGCGACCGGAGGGTCGGAAATTCAGCCTCTGGAGACAAGAAAGTTCGGAGGAAAATTCGGTTTTTTTCCGCTGGCTGAGAAAAGCGGGAAAGCCGTGCCGCTTCGCCAAATCCAAGGCAGGGTGGGGGAGGATTTCTAATTCCGCCGCTCGGGACTAGGATTCCAATTTTAAAAGCTCGCGCTGCCATTTTAGCAGGATCTCTGCCGGGGTGGCTTCGCCCAGAGCAATGGCTTCCAGGGCGGCGCGGGAGGCGATCAATGAGCCCTCGATATCGAGCTCAGCGGCGATTGCTTCGCGCGATTTGATCATGCCATCGACGATTTTTTCAAAATCCTTATCGCGCTTGCGGCGTTTGATAAGCGGGCGCTCCGGCCACTCGTTTTCGGGCAATTCCTTCGCGGCTTCCACTGCCGCTTTGAAGCGTTTTACACGCTCCGGGCGATAATGGTGCGGGAGGCAGATGTTTTTATGTTCGCTAAATGCCTCACTCCATTCGAGCAATTGCTTGTTCGGAGCAACCATGAAAGAAGGCTTATCCCACGTTTTTGCCTCGAAATCGCGCCATTCCCAAAGATTTTTAAGACCCGCGAGACCGTACGGAGAAAGTCTTCCAGAGCCTTGGATCCGCCAGTTTTCTTCTTTCGAGTCATCCCGATCCAAAACTTTCTGGCGAGTCGCAAGGCAGCTTTCCACGAACCACTCGTAGCGGCCTTTTTCCCGCAGTCCGGCCATGATCATATCTCCCATTTCGAGCAGATAGTGCACATCATTGAGTGCGTAATCGATCATTTTGGGAGAAAGCGGGCGCTTGCCCCAGTCAGCCTTTTGGGAGGATTTTTCGAGATCGATTTTGAAATATTGAGTCACCAAATCACCGAGACCAAAGCGCTTGGAACCAAGCAGGCGAGCGCCGATCTGGGTATCGAATACCATCGCAGGCAAGTTTCCAAATTGCCGCTTGAACATCGTCATATCGTAATCCGCGCCATGCATCCAGACAGTCGCCTCGGTGAGGTAAGTGCCTAAGGGTGAGAGGTCTTCAATCGCAAGCGGATCAATCAAAATGCATTCTCCACGAACTGCGAATTGAATCAGACATAGTGATTCGCGGTAGCGGTGAAGACTGTCTGCCTCGGTATCAATGGCACAAATCGGCTGCCCGGATGCCGGTTTGATGGATTGAAGGTATTCAGCAAGGTGGGCGGTGGTAACGATCATTTTGGACTTCGAAAATGCGATCTTCGTTAGTAAAGGCCACTGGTGCTAGAATTCGATTCCCGAAAAGACCTGACAAGGATAAATTGTGAGTCTCCTCCGAAAATCCAGCACAGAAGGCTAGCCTAAGGATCTGCAAAGCAGCCGTGCCGCGCCGCTCAAGACCTCTACGTTCCTCGGCTACCGATTGAACCAACGCGCCAAGCTCGCGTGGACGGCGGATTCGAGAATGAAAGCGAAGCGGACATAGAGTCTCCGGAGGGGAGGCCCTCGGGGGTAAGCGCAGCTATTGGCACTGGGAGCAGATTCCGCAACCGTGCACATGGCGACGCGCAGCCGCAAAGGCTACTGGCGGATGAGTCAAAATGAGAGTGTTCGACACGCGCTCAACAACCGATGGTTAGAAGAACAAGGAGTGCCGGACATGAAAGCCATCTGGATCGCTCTCCATTACGGGCCAGAGGCCAGAGTCTGATTGAATTGCCCTTTACGAAGCCGTACGCAGGGTGGTGCGGAACCGGGGAGTTACTTACTCCCGGAGACCGGATTAGCGTTTGCCATGGTCTCGAAGCAGGCCGCGAATCGACAAGTCTTCGTCGATATCTGGCCAATGCAATCCCATCGGAGACAGCTCGATATTCGAGCGCTCCTCATCAGTTGCTGCGGCCAATCCGGGATATGCCTCACAAGGAAATGAGATTTCAAATCCGCTTTCCATGAGAATAATGATTATCCCTTGGAAGTGCTTCGCCGATTCTGGTGTGTCAATCAAAGTATTCATGCCATTTCTGAATTATAAGCTCTTGGTGCTCGATTGCAAGGTTCTCCGCCTTGGTAAGTTCACTTGTTTTCATCCCGACAGACTCACGCAAAACGACGTCGCCCTCCACGATAAATACCGCTTCCCCGTTCTCACGCTTCACATGGACGTGGATTGGGGTGTGGTCGTTGCTGTAAAAGAAGAATCGGAATCCGTCTTTGATGAATAATGTCGGCACGGGATCTAGTTTTACGCTAACGTCAAGGGGAATGGCGCGCCGACGCAAGACCAAAATTCAACAGACGAATTCCTAGGCGTCGCTATCTTCGGCTTGTGCATGCCCAGCATGGACACGTTGTAAATGGGGTTGAAGTCCCTTGTAGGAATACAAGAACATGGAAAATGAAGAAACTACCATCTGAAGTCAACGCGAAGTAGGGTGACCTTTCCGGGAAAAGAAGGCTAGGAGAGTGCCCGAAGGGCCGCGATAGCGGCGGAGTCAAAACCTGCGAAGCCATCCCGCATGGATGGAGTGCAGCGGAGTCAATTACCGCGAGCTGATGGACAAAACCGGATAGAAGGCCGACATGGCGCGTCGAGGAGGCAAAAGCAAGCGACGAAGAGGAGCGCGGTAGTTTTTCTATCACGTCTGGTATGCCTATGGAGGGAAATCCGGTGGCAGTGCGGTGGAGCAACCTGCAATTACCTAGGAAATGGTAGCGCAGTGGTTAGACGTGCGCCCAACAGCGCGGTTGAATTGATGCTGAAATGAAATTGAAAAGCTTATGGCCGGTTGGTGCGTCATGACTTGTTGGGTCTTATTTTTTATTCATAATGTGTCCAAAAGCGTATGACCTTCACTGTCTTTAGATCGACGATTACTTCATATACCAGTCGATGCTGGATATTGATACGGCGCGAATACGCTCCCTTCAGATCACCGACAAGCGCCTCAAATGGAGGAGGGTCTGCAAATGGATCCCCGCGAATAGTCTCTAGCAGCTCTTTAGCCTTCTTTGCGAGAGGTGTCCCCTTGAGCTTCTTTGCATCCTTTCGCGCCTGGCGAGTGTAAACCAATTCGTAACTCATAGGTCCACTTCCTTGCTGCAATCTTCAATCGACGCCGCCATTCCGGCACGAATGGAATCCCGCATTCTTGGAATACTCACGAGATACAGAGTCTCTTGAATCGCTCGCCAATCTGGCTCTGAAACCAAAATGACATTGCCTCTTTTGCCTGTAATCTGAACAGGTTCGTGTTCCTCAAGGGTAGAGTCGATTACTCTGTAAAGGTCCGAACGCGCCACTGTAGCTGAAATTGTCTTCATGGAACAAGCGTACGTTTTTACGTTCGTTACGCAAGGACTCATTTTTGACCCAACGTTTGAGCGATGGCAACCCCACTAGCGAGAGCCAACGTTGAACGCGGGGTTGAGGTTGAAGTTACGTGGAAACATCGAGAACAAGAGGGCTGGTAGGGGTTGCAATCCGCGTCTTGTGTGTGCCCAGCATGGACGTGATGTAAAAGGGGTTACAGTCCCCTGTAGGAATACCAGAACATGAAAATAAAGAAACTACCATTTAAAGCCCACTCGGAGAAGGGTGACCTTTTCGGGGAAGTAAGGCTAGGAGAACATCGCGAGCCGATGAACAAGAACCGGATAGAAGTCCGAGATGGCGCGTCGAGGGGGCGCAAGCAAGCGACGAATAGGAGCGCGGTAGTTTTTCTATTATGGCTGGTTTGCCTGCGGAGGTAAATCCGGCGACAGTGCGATGGAGCAACGTGCAATTACTTGGGAAACGGTAGCGCAGCGAATCAAATCACAAGCCGCAACCGCGGACACAATGTTCACACCGTCATCGACGAGCCGAACCTATACATTTGCGGTTGGCTCAACTACTGCAAAATCAGCTCCACCTATAGTGAAGTAAAAGACTTGTCGCAGTGGATCAGACGGTGGGTGAGGTTATACTATTGGAAGCAGTTGGAAGCAGCCACGCAAGCGCCGCTGCCCCCTGTTGGCACTGGGAGCAGATCCCGCAACCTTGCACACGGCGACGCGCAGCCGCAAAGGCTATTGGCGGATGAGCCAGAACGAGATTGTGTGATACTCGCTCAACAATCGTTGGCTAGAAGAACAAAGAGTTCTCGACATGGAAGCCATCTGGATCGCTTTTCACTACTCAGAGCAAGCTCGGGAAAGCTGATTGGAACCGCCCTGTACGGATCCGTACGCAGGGTGGTGTGGGGCCCGTGGCTGGCGCTAGTCAGTCACGGGGACCCGATTCTGCTTCTAAGGTGTCTAATATTTGCAGACTGCCAGTAGTCGATGCCAATTCATACGATCGCCATGAAAGTGCGGCAGCGTAGAAAGACAGGAGGGAGCCTCCGATACCCCCACCGAGGATGATCGCTTGTACGAAATCCAACCAATGCTGATCAACCTTCCGATTCTGCTCCAAGTCCGCACGGAAAGCTTCTCTTAGCTTCTCATCGGATATCCGCTCAACCATCTCTTGCTGAATTCCTCGTGTGGATCGCATTGCCGGTTTGATCCCACTGTGAAGGAGATAGTTTGAGTAAACCGCTGCCCCTATGAGGAACAATGCCGATAGCACCATCATTACTGCTGATAACCGCCCCCACTTGCGCAGGTCCTTGTCCCTAACCATCAGGATTGTATTGAAAATTGGATTCACGTCGATTATGCCGAACGATATAGGAATGGCGCGCCGATGTAAAGGTTTGAATTTAATCAAACGGCTTACACGGCGTCGCTATCTTCGGCTTGTGCGTGCCCAGCATGGACACGTTGTAAATGAGGTTGAAGTCCCTTGTAGGAATACAAGAACATGGAAAATGAAGAAATTACCATCTGAAGCCAACTCGGAGAAGGGTGACCTTTCCGGGAAAGGAAGGCTAGGAGAACGGCCGAAGGGCCGCGAGCCTGCATGAATGAACGGCAATTAACGAAGTTTTTCTGCTAACATCAAAGCAGTGGCGCGCTGGGGAAAGGCTGAAATTTAACAGACTTAATTCTATGTATAGTTAAGCGGTCGCGACTTGAAATCCATGTGCCTGCTCTGGAGTGAGTTCGATGAATTGCCATGGCAGGCCGTGTTGATTGAGATCTGCCATGAAGGCGTCCGGGTCGTGCTGCTCGATGTTCCAGACGCCGGATTTCCGCCAATTTCCTGCGAGAATCTGTTTGGCACCGATCATGGCAGGCACGCCGGTGGTGTAGGAAATCGCTTGCGAACCCACTTCGGCGAAGCAGGCTTCGTGATCGCAGATATTGTAGATGTAGATGGCTTTCGCTTGGCCGTCCTTGAGGCCGGTGATGACGTTGCCGATGCAGGTGCGGCCTTTGGTGGACTCGCCAAGGTCGCTAGGATTTGGCAAAACCGCTTTGAGAAACTGAAGTGGCACGATTTCGACGCCATGGTAGAGGACCGGATCGATGCGGGTCATTCCCACATTTTGGAGCACTTCGAGGTGTTTTAAGTAATTGGGCGAGAAGGACATCCAGAATTGGGCCCGCTTGAGGGTGGGGATGTGCTTCACCAAAGATTCCAGCTCCTCGTGATACATCCGGTAAATCTCGTAGGTGCCGACGCCGTCCGGGCAGGTGAATGACTGATGTTTGGACATCGGAGGAGTTTCGAGAAATGCGCCGTCTTCCCAGTGGCGGCATTCGGCGGTGACTTCACGAATGTTGATCTCCGGGTTGAAATTGGTGGCAAATGCCCTGCCGTGATCGCCGCCATTGACGTCGATGATGTCGAGTGTGTGAATTTCATCGAAGTGATGTTTCAGCGCCCAAGCGGTGAAAACATTGGTCACGCCGGGGTCGAAGCCGGAGCCGAGCAGGGCGGTGAGGCCGGCTGTTTGAAATTTTTCCTGGTAGGCCCACTGCCACGAATACTCGAATTTTGCGACATCGAGCGGTTCGTAATTTGCCGTATCCATGTAATCGCAGCCCGCGAGCAGACAGGCGTCCATCAGATTCAGGTCTTGGTAAGGGAGGGCCACGTTGATGAGCAGCTTGGCGCCCGTTTTACGGATCAGTGCGGCGGTTTCCTCGGCATTGTCCGCATCCACCATCGCGGTGGCGATGGTCCGGCCGGTGCGTGATTTTACCTCGGCAGCGATGGCATCGCACTTTGAGAGGGTGCGGGATGCGAGGGTGATTTCCCCGAATACTTCAGGGACCATGGCGCATTTGTGGGCGACGACGCTGCCGACCCCGCCGGCTCCGATGATAAGAATAGGCTTCATAAGTTCTGCGGCACAAGGGGTGAGAGATTCTCGGGCCGCTGGCAAGGATTTCCCCGTGACAGCTTGCAATCTTTCGCGAAAATATTTCCGACAACTTTACAGTGGCCCGGCGTTTTCATTCCTGAAAGGCTCTCGCCAGCCGCTATCGATGCAATTTTCTATGAAATTAACCAACCCACGCTCCGTCTGCCGCCGTAATTCCGGATTCACCCTGCTTGAAATGGTGATCGTTCTTGGCATCATCGCCATGATTCTAGGGGGTGCGATTTTCGCGATGAGAGGCATCGGGGATGCGGCGAAACTCAAGCAGGTGGACTCGGATTTCAAAAGCTTCGAGAGCGCATTGGCCATGTATAAGCTCAACGCCGGGACCTATCCATCCACCTCACAGGGTCTTAAAGCTCTGAATGAAAAGCCCACTACCACCCCCGTGCCGCGCCGCTGGGTGCAGGTGATGTCGAAGGTGAGTCTGGATCCATGGGGTGTGCCTTACGGCTATAAATTTCCCGGGAAAAAGCGCGCCAACGAATTTGAAATGACGAGCAAGGGCCCCGATGGCATCGAAAACACTGATGATGATCTCAGCAGTCAGGACGACTAATTCGGCCCGTGGGTTTACGTTGTTGGAGATCGTAATGGTCCTCGCGATTTCCGCCATGGTCTTGGGCGGGGCTGTGGGAGTGATGGTATATTCTTCAGCTGAGAGGGACCTCCGCGACATTTCCGGGCAAATCGAGCTACTTGCGAAGCGCGCCCGCACCACCGCGATTCTGCAACAGACACCTTATGCGTTGGAATTCCGCGAGGGGATCGTGCGGATGATGCCACTGGCGCAGGCTGGCAAGGATTTGCGCAAAACCATCCGGGGGCGGGAAATCGGTGGGGAAGTTCTCAATGACCAAGTGCCGGAGGAAAATATAATCACTCTTGATGGCGGCATGGCTGTCTTTATGCGCCACTGGAATTCGGAGAAATGGCTGCCCACCACCAAGAATGTTTTTCACATCTGGCGGTTCGATCCAGATGGTCTTTGCGAACCGATCTCACTCCGCTTCTCGCTTGATAAAAGCTGGGCGGAGGACAGCTACCATCCGCTCACTGCCACCATCCGCGAGAGTTCTCTCGACGCCAAATGATCCTCCGCGTTCCACTTAAAAATCGCGGTTTTCTTCTCCTTGAGATGATTCTGGCGCTCGCTGTATTTGGCATGGCCGCCACCGGATTCGCAGTCGCGCTCAATCGCATGGCTGCCGCTGCCAGCTTGGCACAAAGCGAATTGAGGATTACGCGCATCCTGGATAGCGCGCTGGACGAGACAATTTTCCTGCCCGTGATGGAAGAGGGCATCACCACCACCCCGGTCGGGAAAACCGGCATCGAGCTGGAGACTGAAATCAAGCTGCTTGAGGATTTGGAAACGACGGAGGGCCAGAAGTTACAGGAAATGTATGTGATCACGATCACGGCGAAATGGTTTGAAAACAGCACCTGGCAAGAGCGCTCGGTGGAAACCTGGCGCTACAGCCGCATGTACCAGCCATGAAGATTTATCCTGCGAAATCGAGGCACCGTGGCTTCACCCTCTTTGAGTTGATACTCGCCATGGGTCTGCTCGGGATTTTGGTAGGAATGGTTTTCAGCACCGCCCGCACTTCGCTGGCGCTGGGCAACACCATCGTCCAGACCCAGAACGAGGAAATGCTCCACCAAGCATTCTTCGAGCTACTTTCCCAGCGCTTTTCCGCGCTTCCCGGGAACACTCGGATGGAACTCATCGTGGAGGATTCCAGCACTCACTACCTTTCAAACCTCACCTTGCAGAATGTTCCACTCAGCTTCACCTGGGGCGGCGAGGGGAAGACGGCCAAAGCCATCCAGCTCTCCACCGTCAAGCGTCGTAGCGGATTTCTCGATATCGTTCTTAAATACTACGAGCACGAAATTATCAAAGGCTCCGAGTCCGATCCCACCAAGCGCGTCGCCGACCAGAAACCGTTCGCAGAAATAGTGCTTCTCACCGATGTCGCCTACTTCGAGTGGCGGGTGCTCGATGGCCGTTCGATGGAATGGGGTTACGATTGGGAGATCCCAAGCCAATTGCCACTTCAGCTAGAGCTTACCTTGGCCATCGGCGCAAAAGGCGAGGAAATGCGCCAAGTCTTCTGGCTGCCACCCAAGCAAAATCCCGAGCTGTCGATCCGGCAGATGCTCGAATCCGGCGAGCAGCCTGAGCAGCCTCAGCAGCCTGAGCTCTCCCCAACCCTGCCTCCACCGCAGCAATGAGAGCGCGATCAAACACCCTTGAGCCTCGCGGCGTGGCACTCATGGCTGTGCTCTGGCTCATCGCCATTCTCTCCATGGCATGCATGGTCACGCTGAGAGTCATCTCGTTTGATTTGGAAATTGCCTCCGCCAAGATCCACGGTTCGCGCGCCCGCCAAATTGCGGAAATGGGAATCGCCGTCGGCTGTAATCCGGTGGTAAAGCGTTACGATCCACTTCTCACCCGCGTCAACGCAGAGACGGATGAGAATTTCGAGGTAAAGATCACTTCCGAAGCCGGCCGCTTCGATATCAACTACCTGATTCTTAAAAAAGATGACGAGCTACTCCGCTCAATTTTTATCTACTGGGGTCTTGAGCTTAAAGATGCCCAAGCCCTGACTAATGCCCTCACCGATTGGGTCGATCCGAACGACGACACCCAGCTCAACGGCGCGGAAAAAAAAGACTACGAAAAAGCCGGCCGGATCAATCAACCGTTCAATCGTCCTTTCTACAATATCAGCGAAGTTTCACTCGTCCGGGGAATGGATTTAGTCGAGTCACTGCGCCCGGATTGGCGGGATTGGTTCACCGTTTGGAGTGGCGGCCCGCTGGATATCAATGATGCGCCTGCCGAGCTGATCGCGCTGGCTGCGGATGTCTCGATCGAGGAAGCGGAAGATATTCCTCAGAAAATTCGCGGTATTGATGGCATTAAGGACACCGAAGATGACGAACCCTTCGAGAATATTGCCCAGGCGCTTGCACTACTGGGAATAAATCCGGATGATCAACTCAGTCCGGTGCCACGCTTCGCCGCATCGCTCCAAGAATCCACCACTCGCATCGAGAGCCTCGGCTTCGCGGAAGGTGCCAAACGCAAAATCACCGTCATTGTCAAAAACCGCACCGGCAAGCCCATCCTCCTTGATCGCACCGAAGAAATCATCCCGTGAGTAAATCTACCGAAAACGTTCTACTGCTCCCCGGCGAAATCGGTTGGGAAATCTGGACTGGCCATAGCCCCGCCGAGTTCACCCTCCACGCCGCCACCGAGATCCCCCTCGCCAGCGACCTCAAGGATCTGCCAAATGGCGATGTCCTGCTATTTTTCCCTGTCAAAGCGATCACCGCCATCCCGATGAGCGTTAATAGCGGGGACGACGCGCTATTTGCCGACCTCGCCGCGCTCCACGCCGAGCGCCTTGGCCTCCGCCCGGATCCCATGGCCGGGCAGCTCACAGACATCTTTGTAATCGCTCGGGAAAAGGAAAATACCTCCCTCGTTTCCATCCTCCTGCGCCCGCCAGGTGAGGGGGAAATGCCACTTCGCGGGCCGAAAGCCTTCGATATCTCACCCCGCGCCTTTCCCCTCGCCGGAGACACCATCGCCATCTGGAAAGAATTCGGCCGCTGGGTATTCTCCGTCAGTCAGGCAGGAAACCTCGTCTATTGCCAAGCCACTTCCTCCACCACCGGCCACCCGGACGAGAGCCTCGCGCGGGAGATCCGCCTCGCGATGATCCAGCTCTCCATGCAAGGACTCGAAGTCCAGCCCACAAGAATCATCGTTTGGACAAATTTGCCTGAAGTGAGTCCTGCCGCCCTGCGCACCGCTTTCGGCACCCAAGTCGATGTTCTACCACGGCCTGCCCCCCACATCCCGGATCCTGTCAGCAAGCTGCTTCCCGCTGACGTCCGCGCAGCCCGTCGCGCGGCGGCGAAGCGTCTCAACCTCATCCTTGCCATCGCCGCCATCGTCCTATTCTACATCGGCCTCATCGGATGGTTCGGCTACGGGCTTTGGCAAGATCACCAGGAAACCAAGCTTCTCCTCGCCCAAGCGGCCGAGGCTGCCCCGGATGGCGAGGCATACTCGCTCCACATCCAGAAATGGGACGAGCTCGCTGAAGGCATCGAGCTCAAGCACTCGCCGGTGGATATCCTCAATCGCATCGCCTCCTCCATCCCGCCCTCCAGTGGCCTGCGCCTTAGCACTGCTGATATCAGTGCTAAGGAAATCAAACTGATCGGTGAGGCACCTCAGCTCCAAGCCGTGAACTCATTCAGCCTTAATCTGTCGAAAAACAACGATCTACTCGACTTCGCTTGGCAGACTCCCGAGCCGAATCAAACCACCCGCGGCTGGCAATTTAGCTTCCAAGCTGATATTCCAACCCTCGAGGGCCAGCCTTAAGCAGAAATCCCTATCTCACCGACAAATTTTCCCAATTCCGGCATTTACTCGTCACAACTCCTAATTCCTGATTCCTTTCCCTTGATGTCCCGCATGTCACCCCGCGAAAAAACTCTTCTCCTACTCTTCGGCGTCGCGGGATTCATCGGGCTTAATTTTTTCGCCTTCACCCAATATCAATCATTCCGGGCCGAGATCTCACAAAAGAAAACCCTCGCCCGCCAGCAGCTCGATACCGCCGAAATGTTCCGCGCCAGCCGCGAGCAAGTGACCGACCAAATGGAATGGCTCGCCCAACACGAGCCGCAGCCCACCGCGAACCAAGACGTCCAAACCCGCCTGCAGCAGTTCTCAGAACGCGAGGCGATCAGTTCCGGCCTGACCATCAAGACCCAGAAACCACTTCCCACCGACGCCACCGAGGGCCGGATCTACCACCGCGCAAAAATCGAAATCACCGTCAACGGCACCGAAGAAGCACTCTATCGCTGGTTTGATCGGCTAAATTCGCCAAACGACTTTCGCTCGGCTTCGAAAATCCGGATCAAGCCCAATGACCAAGACGATACCAAGATCGACTGCACCGCCATCGTCGAGCAGTGGTTCGTCCCGCCACCACCGGCCTAACAACCTTCGAAATTTTGAAATCTCCCATTTCCATTTTTTTCTGCACTGCCCTCCTTACCGGTTGGGCTTCTTCGCAAGTTCCTCAAAAAGCTCCACTTAGCCGCTACTCCGGCCTTTGGAACAATTCACCATTCACCGCGAAGCCACCACCGCCTGAAGCCGGGCCAACGGTCAATCCGCTTGAAAACTTCGTCCTGCTTGGGGTTTCGCCCATCCGTGGCGGCTACCGCGTGACCATGATGGAGAAAAAAGCTCCCGATAAGCGCATCACCGTGGATTCGGATAATGAGAATTCCTCCTACAAAATCCTCGGCGTCTCCCGCCAGCCCGGTGATGCCCTCGGCACCAGCGTGCAAATGTCCATCGGCGGTCAAACCGGTATCGTCCGCTATGACGCCGCATCGCTCGTGCTCGCCGCAGCCCCGCCACCCATCCCCACAGCGCCTCCCGGCCAGCCGCCGATACCGAATGCCCAGCCCATGGCCACTGATCAGCAACCCGTTCGCCAGCCCCGGCCCCGCGTCGTCCCACCGCCCGCGCCGACAGCAAATGGCCAGCCGGCTCCTCAACAGCAGATGCCGCAAGGCCAGCCCAGTCCACCTCAAAATCAACGCCCACAGCGCCGCGCAAATTAGTTTGTCCGTGTTTATTTGATCCATCCGTTTTTCTCCATGTCTCTTCCACGCATTTTCACCTTCCTTTTCCTCGGCCTCTCAGTTGCATTCGCCCAGAATCCTGAGGACGCACCACCCGGCGTGCCTGTCCCGGGCGTGGCCCCGGCTCCGCCTATTGGTGAGCCAGCGGCACCTGAGTTACCACCGGGAGTGGCACCTGATTTGGCACCCCAGCCCCAGCAGGATCTAGGGGCCACTCTGATCACCGAGCCTATTGAGGAGCTGAAATTCAGCGGAGATGCCCTCGCCGGCCTCTACCGGAAATACACCGGCCGCCGCGTCATCCCCACCGGAGCCGCCGCCATTCAAGAATTCCGTTTTGTCCAAGATGCCAGCCCGGCAGACCCTCTCACCTACGCTCAGGCTGCCGAGCTACTCAAAATTGCCGCCACTCTCGAAGGCTTCGTTTTCGTTCCTCATCCAGAAAATTCAAATTTGGATATTCTCACCGCCAGCAGTGGCGATCGCCCCACCAAGGTCGGCGTGGCAGTCTATAATGAGAACAGCGCCCTGCCGGAAGGGGACTCTGTGATCTCCTACGTGATGAGCTTGGACTACATCAAGCCCGCCGAGGCAGTAAATACGTTCACCGCCATCATCGGCACATTTGGAACCTACGGCTCCATCGCCCCCGTGCCGAATGCCTCTGCCGTGGTCATCACCGAGAATACCTCCCTCATCCGCAAACTCATCGATCTCAAGAAAGAAATCGACAAACCCTCCTCCCAAGTCGGCACCCGCTTCATCAAGGTCCAATACGCAGATGTCACGGAAATCGCTGCCACCCTCACCGAGCTCCTCACCGCCCAGCAATCCGCCCAAAGCACCGCAGGCATCCAGCGTGCGGATGCGGGAGCCGCTCAAGGGCTGCCACCCGGGTCCATTCCGCAAGTCGCCGGCGATTCCTCGGGCGGCGGTAGTGCCGAGCCCACGCCCATCCAGATTATTCCAGACCCACGCACCAACCGCATCTTTGCCATGGGACGTCCTGTTGATCTCCTCTTCGTCGAGGGCTTGGTTCGCGAATTCGATGTCGAAACCAGCGAGAAAAATTTCCTCCGTCGGAAACTTCGCTTCCTCACCGTCTCCGATTTCCTACCCATCGCAGGCGATGCCCTCACCCGCGCCTTCAGCGGCACGGGTGAAAGCAGCACCACAGGTGGAGGTGGAGGAGGCGCACCTGCTGGTGGCCAATCTGATCGCGCCAATCAACAATCTTCGAACAGCGGGCGCCAGAGTGGATCGAGTCGGAGTGGCAATAATTCTTCTGGAAACAACAGCTTCGGCGGTGGCGGTAGCAGTGGCGGCGGAAGCGCGCTCAGCGAGCCAGACGCCTCGTCAGCGCCGGAATCCGTGCTGGTGGGTCGCACACTCCTCGTCGCGGATAATATCACCAACTCCATCGTCGTCCAAGGCCCGCCATCCGGTTTGGAAATCATCGAGCGCTTGCTGGATCAGATCGATGTGAAACCAGATCAAGTCATGATTTCCACCGTCATCGGCCAGCTCACATTGGGAAACTCCACGGAAACTGGCTTGGATTACCTCTTCCGAAGTAACGACATTGTTGGCCGTGGTGGCGCTGGCATTGGTGCTGTTCTACCCATTCTTAAATTTATTCCAGGCATTGATGCTACCCCAGATATTCCCGCTGTCCCTGATGATCCAGACACTCCCGGTGATGAATCCTCGCCCTTAATCCCTGGAAGCCCTGCGATTCCCTCACAGAATACCGCTTTTGCTCCGGGTGACCTTGCTGGCGGAAGTGGACTCCGTGCTTATGGCTCAGTAGGAAATCTCAATATTTACCTCAAGGCCCTTCAATCAAAGAGCGATTTCACCGTTCTTTCCCGGCCGAGTATCTTCACTTCTAACAATCAAAAGGGCACGATTTCCAGTGGTGAGCGCATCGCCATTCCTACTGGAAGCAATACCTTCGGCGGCGGCGCGGGGAATAATACCAGCACCCAGATCGAATACCAAGACGTGGTCCTAAAGCTCGAAGTCATTCCTCTCGTAAACTCAGACAATGAGATTACCATGCAGATCGCGCTTTTGAACGATGAGCAAAATGGCACTCAAACCATTGCAGGCGGGGCAGGAGACGGCCGGGATCTTACCGTTCCTAAAATTTCCACTCGTGAAATCCTTACCACTGCCACTGTTCCCAATAATAATACCATCGTCCTGGGCGGTCTGATCATCAACCGAGGTGGCAAGGAAAAAAGTGGGATTCCCATCCTCGGAGATATTCCCTACCTCGGCCGGCTTTTTTCAAACACCATTGATGTCTCAAGCCGCTCGGAACTCATGGTTTTCATCCAGCCTACCATCGTGAACAGTGATCGCTCCCTCAACGATTTGCAGTCAGATATGGATGCTCGCTACAAAGTCTCTAATAAGACACGCACTTTCGCCGATGGTCCCGGAGTCCTTCCTCCTATCGATGACGCTGTCCCAGTTGACGATAAGGAATCAGGTGGTGATTATGCATCTTCACGCAGAAATTCAGCTTCACCCCCGCGGGCCAAGCCCGTGGTTGATGCTCCCCGTAGTGCATCAAAAGTGAGGAAAAAGCCCATCCGCCCACCTCACCGCCCTTGAGGGCGAACTCGCTTAGGCCCTCCTTGAAGTTATGCTCCACGCCGCCTGCCTTCTAATATCCGATAAAACGAGCGGGATCTAATTTCCTCGATAGTTAGCCCGGTTTCCAGTGCCTCGGCTTCTGTGATCGCACCACAGGCGATTCCTCGGAGGAAAAAATTCAATAGTCCCTGACCCGTTGCTGCATCGTCGAAGACGTCTCCGAAAAGCGAAGCCAGTGCTGCCTTTTCCACAAACGCCTTCAACCGCCCGGATGCCGCCTCCAAACCCTCCAAAAAGAAGCTGTAAACCGCCGCATACCTCGCCACGAATTGCGCAGGGTGGAGATCCCACCCTTGGTAAATTCCATTTCGCAGCGAGTGGCGATTATCCTGATAGCCAAGCAACCAAGCATCATGGACTGCCTTGGAATTTTCCAAAAGTTGCGCCTCACTCAGCCCCTCGCCACGGTGTGGGCCGACGGGCAGAATATTCGTCGCGCCATCCGAGAGGTGCACGCCCGTGCCTGCGAGCGAGACAATCATGTGAGCTCGTGCGAAGTCACAAGTGGGATGGCCCATCGCCTGATAAGCTGCGGTGATGCCGCTAGAGGCAGTGTAATCATAGACTCCGAAGTGCACACTCCGGCAGCGTCCTTCCGCAGCCCTCACGATGGGCAAGAGTGGGCAGACTCCCTCTTGATTGATGATGGATTGTGGCGTCTCAATCATCGGCTCAAGAGGAATCGAGCCTTGTTTCAAATTCAACTTAGTTTCTAACAAGCCAAGGATGGCGACTGCCGCCGTCACCTGCGCGGGTAGTTGCACCTTGGGTAAAGTCACCACGAAGTTGGGCGGAAGTTTGCCTCCCGTCTGCCGCACCAAGGTGGTCACGAAGATATCGAGAGTCCGGATGGAGCGTGTGCGTAAATCCTCGTTGAATGGCTTGATCCGAATGCCGATGAAGGGTGGTAGCGAGCCTGCCGCGAAGCCTGTCGCCACTTGTTTGGCGCCCTGAGCAGCGTGTTCGTCTTCCTCGGCGTCGGGACGGTTGCCATAGCCATCTTCATAATCGAGGCGAAAATCTTCGACGGGCTCGCGCTTAAGTTTTTCTATAATTCGCTCATAAATTTTTTCCGCAAATGGCGGTTGCCAATCCGTTTGCAGAATCTTGGCTAGAGCTAGGGAATCAGAGGCGTAGTGCGCCAGACTCCGCAGGGCCACGACGCCTAATTTTTCCGTGGTATCTGCCTTGAACAGGTGTCCGCCCCCATAAACGGTGTGGACTGCTTGCCGCCGCTCGGTTTCTCCCGGATAGATTTTTGAGAAACCATCATTCGCTTGCCTTAGCAGGGCGACGATGGGTGCTAAATCTTCTGGACTAAGGGAACTTTGGATCATGATGGGATTGATAGAGTTGATTAATGCATAATGGGGGCCAAGACACGGTTTTTTTCTCGATTGATCGGATTGTAAATATCATCACAAGCATCGGGTTCGGGCTTTGCGGGAGATCATCATTCTGATTTGTTTCCCGCCAAGAATGCAGCAAGGTTTTCCAGAAATTTCACCCGCTTCTCCAGAAATGACGGCTTGGCAAAACGAGCGTATGGCACTGGAAAGTCACTTCGGCGAGAAGATCACCTTGGATGCACTCACCGGTCCGCTCGGATTGGACCCGCGCGAGCCGCCATTGCGAGACGATGCGGGTGGCGCGGCAGGCTGGCTCATCGCCCAGCGCAAAGGCGGCCACCGCCACTCGATAGATGATGTGCTGACCGCTTGGTTTGCATTACAAATATCGCCGCAAGTGACCGAGTATCTTGATCTCGGCACCGGCATCGGCACCGTCGGCCTGCTGACATTATGGGGCATGGGACTTGGCGCGAAGTTAACGTGCGTGGAGGCTCAGGAAATCAGCTTTCGTCTATTGCAATCAAACATTGAGTGCAATGGATTGAAACATCGGGTGAATGCGATTTTAGGAGATCTTCGGGGCTTCTCAATCGATCAAAAATTTCCACTCATTACCGGTAGTCCGCCGTATTTCCCTGAAGGTTCCGGAGTGATTCCACAGGATTCTCAAAAGGCCCACGCCCGCTTCGAATTACGTGGGGATGTGGGCGACTACGCCATTGCAGCCGCGCGTTTGCTTGAGCCCACCGGATGGTTGATCTTGTGTTTCCCTTCACGCCAGAAGCAGCGGGCCGTTGCAGGGATTGCCGCCGCTGGATTAAAAATTATTCATCAGCGTGATGTGATTCCGCGGGAAACATTGGAACCGCTTTTTACTTTATTTGCCTGTCAATTTCCGGGGCTTCACTCAGGTCCCGGTTTGATAGAAGATCCATTGATGGTGCGCCACCAATCCGGCCAGCTTACCGAGGCGATGAAAGCGGTGCGCCGCCGCTTTGGGTTTGAAGCGTGAATTTTCCCTAGTTTGCTTTTTTCTCTCTCATTTTGGGCATGCGCTCAAAGGCGTTCATTTCCGTTTTGAGTCCCTCGTCACCTTGCTGTTGCATCCAGCGATGTAGCTCAGTGCGCAGTTGATCGCGGGTTGCTACGAGTGATGGTTCGTTGATAAGATTGGTGCGATTCCATGGATCGGTATCGCTATCGTAGAGTTCTTCTTCGGGGCGGTGGCGGTAGTCGTGGATGAGAGTCTTTGCATTGGCATCGCCCTTTGCGGCAAGTTCTTCCCATTCTTTAAAAATCGGATCGGTCATCATGATATTTGCAAACGGCACGTCGGCAGACAGATTGCGAATGTAGCGATAGCGGCCATCGCTCACACTGCGGATCGGGTAATGATCGCTGCCAAAGTAAATACCGCGTGTGGTTTGAAGGCCAAATACGTATTGTTTGTGAACATTTGTTTTCCCCTTAAGCACTGGCAGAAAACTCCGGCCATCTAGGATTTCGGACCTCTTGAGACCGGCCGCTTCAAGCAATGTGGGCACCACATCCACGTATTCGATCAATGCGCTGCTTGAACTATTTGGCTTCACCTTGCCCGGCCAGCGCACCACACAGCCGCTGCGTAGTCCCGCGTCATAACAGGTCCATTTTGCGAATGGCAGGCTGTTACCTTGCTCGGAGAGAACGATTACCACCGTGTCGTTTTTAAAAGGAGACTTATCCAGCAGGCCCACGAACTCCCCGACTTGCGAATCGAAAAAAGTAATTTCTGCCAAATATCTTGAAAATGCCGAGCGAGTCATTGGCGAGTCAACGAGCACCGGCGGAAGTTTGAGTGAATCCGGGGGATAGGCCGATGCATCACCTTTGTCCCACGGTTCATGAGGCTCGTTCGATGCGGCAATAAAGAGGAATGGTCTTCCCGATTCTTGGGACGACGTAAGCACTTTTGAAAATACAGAAGGATCAGGATTGTAATGAATTCCAGTGTAAACAAATGGAAAAACTGCTTGTGGGCCGATGTGCGCTTTACCCGAAAGATCGGTGGTGTAATGCGCGGCTTGCAAATAGCTCGCGATACTTTTGACCCAATCATACGCGACAGTATGATTCGGGTATGCGCCGGATTTTACCGGGTAGAGACCGGTGAATAGCGCATGCCGCGTGGGTGAGCACATGGGTGCTGCTTGATAGCATTTGCTAAACGTCATACCTTCCGCGGCGAGCTGCTTGAGATGGGGGGTCTTAGCTTGACCGCCGTAGATTTCCAAATCGCTGAATGTGCAATCGTCCGCTAGAATCAGGAGAACATTGGGGCTTTTTGCAATTGCGGGTGTGAGTAGTAAGAGGAAGAAGAAAAGAATTTTCATCACTTGAGGGCTGGGAGATCGTAGATTGAGACGGCGGTGATTCACTAACATGTTTAGCTTTTCAAATCGACTCAGAAATTCAACGTCGATGCACGGCATTTGGAGGTCCGATTTTCACGCATTCTTAAAAACCCATTGATATTCGCCGGTCAGTTGTTCTGCAACGGGGCGTTGGAGTTGCTTTGGAAGCACTGCCCAAGTGTATGTTTCGATTTCAAAGTGATGGCAGACATCGGGTTGGGAACGTCGCCATGCGAGAACTTCATGGGTGTGTGAGCGGGTGGATCGCAATGGTGCGGCAGGCTCGTCATCGAGCGGGATATGAAAGTGGATTCGCATCTCAGCGAATTGATTTACATCAAGCGTGCGATCATCATAAACGGCGAAGAACTCTGGCAGATCCGGGAAGCGAGTGATCGTATCGTCCTTTCCATGAAGAAGAACTTGGTGAAAATAAGTGGGTTCATCAAATGCGCGAACAGCGGCAATGGCAGCGGGGTCGCAAGGATCAAGAGCGATCGCGCTGGACAAATGGATCTTGGAGATGCGGATGCCGGCTTGGATAAGTTGGTTTAGAGATTTCCCAGCTGACTCGTATTGAAGCGCGAAGTGGCATGCGTCATAATTGACGCCGATGCGACGACGGATGATTTCGGGGACAGGAGCTTGGTGGAATAAGCGTTCAAAAAACGCGAGGGTCTCCGTGGTATTTTCAAAATGGCCGAGTGGTTCGGGTTCGAGGCCGAGGTGGAAATCATGGCCGGTTTGCTGGGCAAGATTCTCCAGCCATTCCGCAAATTCGATGAGGTGGGAGAAGATAAGTGATTCATCCGCATGGAAAGCCTTGAGCGAACCCGGCAATGTGGAAACAGAAGCTTCGCTCCCGCACGGCGCGATGATAGAAAGAATTTTGAAGAGATTTTTAGTATAACCCAATCGAGTGCGGTCGGTCCAATCCGGCAAGAAGACTTGCTCTTTTACACGACTTCCGTGAAAACTTCCGTATGGGAAACCATTGATCGTAAACACATAGGTTTGAGAACTTTCCAACCAATGTTTGAAATCTGAAAGATGATTTTCTGTTAGTAGCTCTGCAGCCGCCACTGCTGATAGTCTAAGCCCAATGGCAAAGGGTGCATCGGCCGCCAGTGCGCCATCCGCTCGCAATCGATCACGCACGGTGACTACATGACTTTCTAGAACTTCACGGGTTTGTGCCCATGTCTCGGCCGGGTGGATATTGGTGCAGTAAGCGAGGTGGGCGGAATCGAATTTCAAAATATATGTGGACTTTGGATTGGTGAAGCAATGCTCAGTTACGCAATGAGATCTCTAGCTTGTGGGTTATTTCGGAAAGTCGTTCACGATCTGCTGATCGCTGTGCGGCGGGATCGAAGCGTAATCTTTGATGTAGAAGAATGGCATGGTTTAACAATGTTTTATCGACGAGGTTTGGTTGGAGCATTTGCAGCCACGCCCCAAAGGGTTGTCCCACAGGTCGGAAGCCGAGGTGCTTGCGGGCGTAGGGTTCGATCTCGTGAAGAGGTGTCCTAATCCTAGTGCCATCTTGTTGAGGAAAGGCTTTTTGATTTTCTATCCGGCGCTTGGATTTCCAAAGCCGGACCGCGATGAATCCCACCACGGCGAGAGCAATGGCAGACATGATGAGTGTAACCCAGAGACGATTGGTGGGCCGGTTCCGCCATAGGAAAAAGTCTTCGCGAATTCGTTTTAAAGAATCGTCAAATCGCTGCATCAGGGTGAGTGCCGGTGTGGCACTTGGCAGCCATTGGGCCGGGGTGGCGTCGAAGTCCAGCCATTGCTGAATACTTGGATTCCAGACACGGCACCAAGCGTGGCTGTGAGTGCCGCGGATGATTCGCTCATTGCGCTTCCGGTCGATTTCATGGATGACATATCCCGTGGCGTAGCGGGCGGGGATTCCAGCTTCACGGAGGAGCAGCGCTGCGGCCGTGGCAAAGTATTCGCAATGACCCTCACGCTGGGTGGTGAGAAATTTCGCGATCCCGGTAGGCTGGCTAACGACGGCAGTGGTGCTATAGATTTTCAAATTCTGAGTATAGGAAAAGTTATGGACAAACCATCGTCGTAGGAGACTGAGTTTTTTATCAAAATCAGGTTCATCAAGTAAGCCGATTTCCCGCGCAATCTTGGTGATGACAGGTTGTTCACGCGGAGGAATAAATAGATCCTCTTCTTGAAATGGTGGAAATTCCGGGTTCGTCCCGTTGTTCCAAAGAACCGTGCCTTCGACGACCGCGTCCTTCGGGAAGATTCGAACGGTGCCAAACGTGTTTCTTTCAATGCCGTCCAATACAAAATCACGCAGGCTGGCAGCATTGCCCGGTAGCGGTAAGGGGGTCTTCGGGGCCGCCGCACCCCGGATGGTGAACCGAGGTAGTTCCGGGCTTATCGCCTTGCGATCAATCTCGTTATCCTCAGCGGTATTGAGAATGAAGAATGCATCACCTTGGGTGAGCTCCAATGTCACAAGATCTTTGAAATCAAGTGCGGAAATCCGAGCGGTGTCCCAAGTGCCGTTTTTATAGCGGCTATAACTTGCCTGGCGCAAAAGTCTTGGCACGGGATCGCCCTTTTCCGGAGTTACCCGCCAAATGATCTCGGGGGATTGCTGGATTTTGCCTGGCTTGCCAATTTGTGTATCGGAGCTATTAGGATCAAATATTTTCCCTCCTTCCATACCATAGTTGGATGCCCAATCATAGACGCGCTTGAGAGCCATGCGCCCTCCGATGGCAATACCCGCGGCAATCGTAAGTGCTAAAACAAGAGGGATGATGCTAATTCTAATTTTGGCCGACATCATCCAGCCCGTGAGCAGCATCATCCCCGTTAGGTAAACCCATGGTAAACTACTTGCCCGGCTACCCATCGTGGCGGATATGAGAATTGTCACAAACAGAACATTACCAAAGTGGATGAAATAGATGGCTTCAGGTAGGCCGAGTTTTTCATTTTGCAGACGGCGTTGTCTGGCAAGGAAGGAAAAGGCATTGAGAGGCATTGCTCCGCGAAGTCCGAATGCCTGCACGAAATACATGGGCATTAATAAAAGCGGTAGCCATGTGAGCAGGAGAGATAGGGCATTGTTCCGATTACCCTCAAACCAGATCAAAGCGGCAGCAAGACCACCGGCGATGCAGGTGAAATACCATGCGCGGGTGCAGGCGGCCGTATCAAAGTCCCAGCGCAGCCGCAGCCATTGGGGTGCCTCCGCGCAGAACGCAAGCAGTGCCCCGAGTATCGGGCGATTGGTCATCACTCCCCAATACACCATCGATGCTCCAAGGATCCACCGGGGTGGTGGCTGTGCCGGCTGATGATGAGTGCTGGAATTCATGATAGCGCAGTTAGCCTACCCCGCAGGCGTTGTAAGTCTTTGGCAATAGATCCTGCTGACAACCATGCTCCTGGCAAGCCATCAGGCGCAGTTCCCTCACCGATGATGATAGGCGCGCACTGAATCCCATGACTGGTAAGTTGTTTGAGAAAATCCGCCCGTTGCTCATCCCAGCCATTGAAGATCATCAAGCATGAGGTGAGATCATCCCGATGCCGGATGACGAGTCTGGCGAGTGCATCATAATTCGCCTCACGCTCCGGGGTGACTCCGGCGAGAACTTCCAAAAGCCTCTCCGCCCGCTCCACGCCGCGACCAGCGCTCACGCGGTGGGCTTCAGTTTTGATAAACATTAAGTCCAGCAACGTATCACTGGTATCGATGGCAGCCGCAAAGGAGGCTGCCACTGAAATTGTTTCCTCGAAATGAGCATCAGAGGAGGAATCACAAAGCGTATCCACCACCAGTCCGTAACGGGGGTAGAATGTATTTTCCAATTCCTTGACGATGGGGCGGCCCGTGCGGGCCCAGCTCTTCCAATGAATCTGCCGCAGTGGATCGCCCGGGCGATAATCGCGCAGGCCGACGAATTCCCCCGAGTTTCCAATCGCATTCGTCGAGGCCTCGCCGGTGGTTTTGAAATTAGCGCCGCCCGGTAGCTCGATGGGGGGCAGGGGATAGCGGCGTGGCAAGACGAGTAGAGTCGCGGAAGGTGCATCGACTTTACGGCTGCGCTGGAAGAAGCCGAATACATCGGGCAGTAACACACGCAAATCATCTAACAAAATCACTCCTCGTCGCAAGGGAGTAAGGGTAAGTGTGACGTGGATAGAGTCAGCATGAGCTATATCTAACATATCAGTCGAATTTCCACCTATGAAAAGTCGATTTTTAAACAGCAACCACTGCCAGCGGAAGTATGCGAATTTACGATCAAATAGATTACGTGTTGTTTCGCCGGGTTCTCTAAGTTGGTGGAAGTCCTGATAACTCGGCCGTGGATCGGGTGCGATATCCCGCAGCCACGCTCGCTTGAGCCGACCCCGTCCCAAGTGGCGGACGTGGACCGTGTAGCGGAGAGTCTGACCCACGGTGGCATAACGGGGGAGCTCGCGTTTTGCATTCAATTTCGCCCTTCTCATGATAGCGCTGGGAATCGCGATCAGGAAGAGGCCGAAGGTGAATGAGAATAAAAGATAAGTAGCGGCAAATGGATGGCCAAGGCTCAAACAAGCCGAGAGCAGCAGCACGGCAGCCAGCGCGATTCCGGCAGGGCGTAAGCGTTGAGTGATGAAATGCTTGAGCGTCCCGATTCTAAAATACGAAGCATGAAGACTCCGGTCGAAGCGGCCTCCGGACTTTGGAAGGGTTTCGCTGGGTTTGAGCATTGCCGTATCCATCACTCGCGGACATTAGGCGGGAACCGGGATTTTTTCAATTAAATCAGCCACGATTTGGCGGGCGCTGACTCCCGAGTATTTTGCATCCGGCGTGAGCACCATGCGGTGGGCGATGACATCCGCCGCGAGAGTCTGAATCAGCTCGGGTGAGACGAAATCCTGCCCTTGGAAAATCGCCATCGCTTGGGAAACTTTCATCAATGCCAAGGAGGCCCGCGGGCTGGCCGCCAGCTGCACTGCCGGGTGGCCGCGAGTCGC
>JBGSUW010000095.1:0-18778 GCA_041753275.1 Akkermansiaceae bacterium
CGACCCTGCTAGACCTAGAACGGCGGGGTAAGTTGCCTTTTCCACCACTTGATCTTTGCCTGCGGTCTTCCCTAAGACTTCGGTGGATTGGGTAACGTCCAGAATATCATCGATGACTTGAAAGGCGAGGCCGAGGTGGGTGCCAAATGTGGTGAGGGCGGCGAGCTTTGCTGGGGTGGCATTCGCCGTCATCGCGCCGAGGCGCAGTGAGCAGGTGAGGAGAGCGGCGGTTTTGGCGGAGTGGATTCTGACGAGGTCGCGTTTGTTGAGCGTTTTCCCTTCTCCTTCGAGGTCCATCACTTGGCCGCCGATGAGCTTGCGACTTCCGCCGGTGTTACCGAGTTCGGTGAGGATTTCACGGACACCATAGCGCTGGGTGGCAGGCGTCTGCGCGAGCACGATGAAGGCTTCTGTGAGTAGAGCATCGCCGCAGAGGATGGCCATTCCTTCCCCATAAACTTTGTGGCAGGTGGGGCGGCCGCGGCGGAGGTCGTCATTGTCCATCGCGGGAAGATCATCGTGGACGAGAGAATAGGCATGCATCAGCTCCACGGCGCATGCAGGAGCAAGGGCCTCGGAAATTTCTCCGCCACAGGCTTCTGCGGCGGCAAGGCAGAGCACGGGGCGCAAGCGCTTACCACCGGAGAAGATGCAGTAGCGCATGGCGGCATGGATGGTGCGCGGCGGCTCTTTGGCACTTGGTAGAAATCGATCCAAGGCGGCATCCACTTCCGCAGCGCGGGTGGTGAGGTAGGTTGAAAGGTCCATGGGGGAGGTGGAGTTATTGGTTGAAAGTTGAGAGTTCGAGAAGAGCGGATCTATTCCCTCAACCCTTCGCTCTCAACTCTCAATCTCTTCAAAGAATTTCCGCGATCTGCACTGCATTAAGGGCGGCACCTTTGCGGACTTGATCGCCCACGACCCACAGATCCAAGGCATTTTCCAAAACGAGGTTTTCACGAATGCGGCCAACGAGGCAATCGTCCTTGCCAGTGGTATCCAAGGGCACGGGGAAAACTTTATTTTCGATGTCGTCCACCACTTGCACGCCGGGCTTGTCCGCATAGGCGGCGCGGGCGGCTTGCACATTGATCGGCCGGTCAAACTGCGCGGTGATGGATACCGAGTGTGAGCGATAAACTGGCACGCGGACGCAGGTGCAGGAAACGCGCAACTCGGGCAGGCCCATGATTTTCCGGCCTTCATTGCCCATTTTTAGCTCTTCCTTGGTGTAGCCATTCTCGGTGAAGCTGTCCACTTGGGGGATCACATTGAAGGCGATCTGGCGTGGATACACTTTCGGAGTGAAGGGCTGTCCGGAAGTAATGGCTTTCATTTGTTCCTCTAGCTCGACGATGCCTTGAGCACCGGAGCCGGAGACTGCCTGATAGGTGGAGGCAATGATGCTGCGCAGGCCGAACGCTTGATGCAATGGAGCAAGCGCCATCAGGGAAATAATGGTCGTGCAATTCGGATTGGCGATGATGTTACGCGGGCGATGTTTAGCCGCTTGAGGGTTGATTTCCGGGACGACGAGCGGCACATCGGCATCCATTCGGAAGGCAGAAGAGTTATCGATCACGATGGCACCAGCAGCCGCAGCGGATGGGCCGAACTCCAAGGAAATCCCACCACCTGCGCTGAAGAGGGCGATGTCCACATCTGAAAATGAATCATGAGTGAGTTCCTCGATCGCGATTTCCTGGCCACGAAACGCCATGGTTTTTCCGGCGGACCGGGCTGAAGCCAGCAGCTTGAGCTTGCTGAGTGGAAAATTCCGTTGCTCAAGGCAGAGGAGCATTTCAACGCCGACGGCACCCGTCGCACCAACGATCGCTACATGTGGATGATTCATTTTTAAGAGGCCGGCGTCTCTTGCCGGGAGCACGAGCATAATGGCTTCCGGACGGGTTGCAATTGATTCGTTACGCGGATTTTTCCGAAGTTTTAGCGAGGGAAAATCTTGATCTCTGCTGCGGCATCTTTGCGGATGGAAATGAGCAATTCCTGGACCGCCGTGCGACGCTTGATCGCGCTGAGGGCGGTGAAGATCTCTGGCCGGGCTTGCTCGAAGGTGCGCGACTCCGCCGGTTTACGCTCGGTGACCTCCGCGAGATGCCAGCCGAGGCGGCTTTGGATGAGGGTGGGTTTGCCGAGTTCCAGCGAAAAAAGCGGGCCAGCTAAATCGGCCGGGAGGCGAGAAGCCGTCATCCAGCCGAGCTCGCCGCCGCTGGCTTTGTTTGCGTAATCGTCGCTGAGTTCTTGAGCTAGGTTGGCGAAGTCCTTTTGCTTTGAAATGAGGGCGGCGAGGGCGTCTTCTAGCTTTTTCTTCGCAGCTTGCGGTGGGAAATCGAGGGTGGCGATGAAGATATGACGTACCTTGATCCGAGCGGGGTTCCCCAACTTCGCTTGATTTGCAAGATACCAAGCTTGGGCTTCTTCAGCGGTGGGGGTGGCGATTTTCTCGATCTGAGACTCCAGCCACTTTTCCTGTTGAATTTGGGCTGACAGGCGATTTTTCAATGCATCTTCATCAGGGATGCCCTGAGAGATCATCGCAGTTTGCAGTGCGCCTTTGGTTTCGAAGCGCCCGACGAGGCGCTGGATTCGTTGGTCAATCTCCGCCTTGCTGGCGGTGGGAAGTGGGGTGGCAGCGCGGACTTTTACCCGAATAAGCTCTTGGGTCACAAGGTCGTCCAAGGCACGGATTTGATCATCCGGAGTGGCAGCGGTGAGAGGTTTTCCGGAAAGCCATAACCGCTCGCTGAGGGCGCGCTGATGTTGGCTGCGAGTGATGGGCACTCCATGCACCAGCGCGGCAAGATCCTGCGGCGCTGGTGCGGAGTGAGATTTGACCCAGCGGACGATTTTGGAATCCTTATCCGCTGCGAAGATGAAAAATGCGACAAGCGCGAGGAGAAAAATCAGGCTGCTGACGCGATTTTTACCACTCATGGAACGCTCGATTTCTATCGGATTTCCACTGTGGCACCAGGCCGGATCAGAGAAGGCAGGCGGATGGCATCCCAGTTCGCGAGGCGGATACAGCCGGAGCTGCGGGCGCGGCCGATGGTCTCGGGATCTGATGTGCCGTGGAGGCCGATGCCTGAGCGGCTGGTGCCATTCCAAATAATGCCTACCGGGCTATTCGGGCCCGGTGGGATATTGAGGGATTCTGTGCCGCGCTTCCCGGTATCAAGTAGTTGTTGATCGTAGCGCCAGTAGGGTAGCTCAATCATGTTTTTAAGCTTCCAGTTGCCATAACGGATGAATTTCGGCTTGCCGGGAGTGATGGGGAATGAAGCGATCAACCCTTTGTTTGGCCGGGTGGTGACTGGCGCACCTTCGGCACCAGGCTCGGCAATCACGAGGGCGGCGGGGGCAGCTTCGAAGATCCGTGCTTGGTTCATTTTTGTATCAACGACGATATGGCGTGCGCTCATGGCATCATCTGCCTTGTAGGCCGCACCGCTGAGTTTCTCGATATGAAATGGGGTGACATTGGGGACGATGAGACTATCACGCGGCTTAAGATTTCTAATTTTGGATTTGCCGTTGAGGACGATCAGATAAGGCACGTCGGTATGGTAGCGCTCGGACATGAATTCTGCATAACTGCGGTAGCTCATGCGCTTGAGTTTTGCTTGCTGCGCTTTCTTGGTGGGTAAGCTGGGATTAATCCATTCCTTGGCAAGCTCTGGCACAAGGGCGGTGGCAAAGGGATTGGGTACTGCTGCACGGGCGGCGGTATTGACCTGTACCCAGTCGCTTAGCGGGTGGCCGTTGACTTCGTTCCATGACTTTACGGCGAGCTGGCTGAAGAGGCCGGGTTTCCCGTCAATCACACCGGGACCAAACAACGATTCATCGAGGAAAATCTGAAGCCGGACGGCATCATCGCCCGTGGGCTTTCCTGCCAATGGTGATGATTTAGAGACAGTTTCTAGCGGAATTGCCTTTTCAACGGGTGAATCAGCGGTGGCAGGCAGGTCTTCTTCAAGAGGCCTGGAAGCGACATCATCATCGCCGCCAAGGGGCTGCGCCTTGAGGACGATGCGAGTGGGCTCAGCGGCGGCAGCTTCGGGTGCTTCCTCCTGCGCTAGAATGGGGGAAAACAAGGCAATTCCTGTGAGGGTAAGAATTCGAATCATGGTATGTTTGGTGAAATCAGATTAATTAGCGGGCGTTAAAAAACTCTCTAACCGTCCTGCAATGGCAGATGGAACTACGGCGCTGACGAGAATATCGTCGTTCTCGTATTCTGTCGAGAGCACCTTGGCCTCGCGGTGTAGGAGGCTTACAAGTTCGGCGCGGTTTTGCGGAATGCGGTAGTCATTGCGGCGGACGCGGGCGGCAAGAACTTGCGTGCAGGCGCCGAGTAATTCGTCCAGACCTTGGCGCGTGATCGCGGAAATGTGCAGGGCATCCGGGAATTTCCGCTCAAGTTCGGCAAGCGCCTCGGGATCTGTGACGCGGTCGATTTTATTGAGGACGGTGATGATGGGCTTGTCCACAGCACCCAGTTCACCGAGCACTTCGAGTGTGGTTTCATGGAATCGCTCGATTTCCAAAGCGTCTGCGTCCAGGACGTGGATGAGGAAATCCGCGAGCACGGCTTCTTCCAAAGTGGCTTTGAAAGCCTCGACGAGGCGGTGGGGAAGATTTCTCACAAAGCCGACGGTATCGGTGATGAGCAGAGGCTGGCCGTCCGGCAGCTCGATGCGGCGGGTGGTGGTATCCAGGGTAGCGAAGAGCATGTCCTTGGCCATGACCTCGGCACCGCTGAGAATATTGAGCAGGGTGGATTTCCCGGCGTTGGTGTAGCCGACGATGGCGGCGTGGGGCGTCTCGAATTTCTCGCGCTCTTTGCGCTGGGTTTTACGCTGCTTGCGGACGATTTCAATTTCGCGCTTGGCGCGATCAATCACTTGGTAGGCGAGGCGGCGGTCCACTTCGATTTGTTTCTCGCCCATGCCGCGTGAGGCGCCGCCACCGGCCCCACCGCCGGAGCCTGCGGATTCACGGTCAAGGTGGCCCCACATCCGGGCGAGGCGGGGAAGGGCGTATTGCATGCGGGCGAGTTCCACCTGGAGGCGGGCTTCGCGCGTCTGGGCGCGTTTAGCGAAAATATCGAGGATGACTTCTTCACGATCGATCACGCAGAGGTCTGCAAGTCTCTCCCACTCGCGCTGCTGCGAGGGCGCGAGGCCGTTATCGATGACGATGACATCGCAATCGTGCGCGCGGGCTAGAGCTACCATTTCATCGGCCTTGCCAGTGCCACAGAGGAATTTTTTGTGCATCTCACGGCTGCGACAAAGCACGGTTTCCATGATCTCGATGCCGAGGGTCTTGACGAGTTCGCCGAGTTCTTCGAGCAAGGATTCTGATTCGTCTGCCTCACGGGCATCAAAGTAAAAACGCACCAGCAAGGCGCGCTCTACCATATCTGGCTTCTGTCTGACTTCGAACATCCGGGGGATAAGTATCACGGATGCAGCCGCGCGGCCATTGGAAATTTATGGAGTCTAGGGCTGGAGCCGTTGCCAAACGGTGACGAGCGAGGAGGTCCACTGGAACTTGCGGGCCGTTTCCCGAATCAGGAACGGTTCTTCTGCTTGGCGGACGAGGCGAAAGTGGGGTTGAAGGGCGTCTTCCAACCATGGCAAGGTGCCGTTGTCCGGCCAATTCTCGGGTGGGGTGAATTCCCCCAACCACGTGCAAGGCGTGGCGATCACGAGCTCACCGCCGGGGCGGACGAGCTCGGGCAAACGGTCTAGCAAACGCTGTGGCTCAGGCAGACGGCAGATCAGATTCGCCGCGTGCACCCGATCAAAATCGCCCAGATCATCAGGCAGGTGCATGGCATCCCCTTGGAGAAATTTGAGCTGATGCGATGGAATCTCTGATCCGAGATGAACCGTAAGTGTGGTGCGGACTGCCGCTTCTTCGAGCCGCTGATAGGTCAAAGTGCCACCTTGGCGCAATGTCTCTGCGGCGGCAATAAAGGCGTGAGAGAAGTCGATTCCTATGACTTCGTCAGCGTGTCCCGCCATCTCGAATGCGGAGCGGCCCACGGCACAACCAAGATCCAATGCCCGGGAAACACGGCCTGCCGCAAAATGACGTGGAGTTCTCACCGCGAAGTCCAACGCATCGCGCATGCCTTGAGGCCACTCTCGCGAGGTCGGTAGAATTTCCTCTGGCGTGCCAAAATGGAAGAGAAGGTATTCTGATAAAAGTTTATCAGACTCATAGATATCGCTCATGGAGTGTTTGATTTAGTTGCGAGATTTGATGATCTCATGGGCTTCTTCGGAGCGCGCGTAGCCGGCCTGAGCTTCGGGCAGGGAAATTTTCCCGTCCTTGCCTGTATCATAAAACGCGATGATTTCATCAGGCGTGAGATTGCTGAATTTCTTTGCGGGGGCGAGCTCGCGTTTGTCGAGCGTGCCATCTCCGTCTAAATCCCAGCGGTCAAACTTTTCAAGCAAACCGATCATTTTGCGTTCGACGGAATTTTGCGGCACAACGGGGCCGAGTCCGGGATTACAAGCCATCAACAAGGCGAAGGGAATGAGTTTGAGGAGCATTAGCGTGGAATAGAGATTGGCGGGGAAATGGAAGCGGCGCAAGCTCCGACCGAGCAGATGCAAATTAGAATCATCATCGCCGGAAAGCCCGCACTCGCCTACGCCAAGGCGGGCTGTGAGGAATATTTGAAGCGGCTATCCCGATTTGGAAATTATGAGTTATTGATACTCAAGGCCGGAGGGCGCGACGACGTCTCTGAGAGGTTGTTAGAAAAATCCCATGCTTGCTTCCGGGTGGCGCTTGATGAACGCGGGGAATTTCTCACCACCCGGAAATTTTCCGAGCGGATGGAAACTCTGGCGATTCGTGGAGATGTCAAAACCGTGGCATTTCTCATCGGCGCGGCGGATGGACACAACGTGAAACTGCGGGCTGCGTGCGATTTAATCCTCACGCTTTCCTCGTTCACGCTGCAACACGAGCTGGCCTTGGTGGTTCTGTTAGAGCAGCTCTACAGGCTGGAATCTTTAAAAACCGGCTCGCCTTACCACCGGGATTAGTCCTTGCGCTTGAGCAGTGGGAAGAGCACCACATCGCGAATCGTCGGAGCACCGGTGAGCATCATGCACAGCCGGTCCAGCCCGATGCCGATGCCGCCTGCCGGAGGCATGCCGCACTCGAGCGCCTCGATGAAATCATAATCCACTTTTTGGGTTTCCTCGCCGGATTGGGCTTCCAAACGTTGGCGTTGGACATCCGGATCATTGAGCTCCGAGTAGCCGGGCGAAATTTCCTGACCATTGATGATCAGCTCATAAACTTCCACGGTTTGGCCGCCGGGAGAAATTTTCGCCAATGGCACCAGCTCGCTGGAGACGCGGGTGACGAAGCAGGGATCGAAGGTTTTCTCTTCGACGAGCTTTTCAAATGCCTGCTGGATCACCTCATGGTCTTCCATCGCATCAGAAATCTGCACGCCGAGTGATTCACAGCGAGCGCGCCGCCCAGCCGCATCCACGGTGAAAAAATCCTCCCCAGCCGCCGCAGCGATGAGCGTGTGGTAACTTTCCCGCTTCCACGGGCGGCTTAGATCGATGGTCCGGGTGACGTTTCCATCCTCGTCCTTGTGCTCGATTTTCAAGCCGCCACAAAATTTCTCAGCGAGGTGGCAAGTGAGTTCTTCTACTAGATCCGCCATTTGCTCGAAGTCCGAGAAGGCCCAATACGCCTCTAACATCGTGAATTCAGGATTGTGGCGACGAGAAATCCCCTCGTTGCGGAAGCTGCGGTTGAGCTCGAAAATTTTCGTAAACCCCCCGACCCGCAGCCGCTTGAGAAACAACTCCGGCGCGATCCGCAAGGTGAGCGGCATGCCTAGCGCATTGTGGTGAGTCTCGAAGGGGCGGGCCGCAGCACCGCCAGCGATGTCATGCAGCATCGGAGTTTCCACTTCCAGAAATCCGCGATCTTGAAGAAAGCGGCGGATCTCGGCGATCATCATCGAGCGCTTTACAAAAAGCGCGGCGCTCTCAGGATTCCCCATCAGATCGAGGTGGCGTTTGCGATATTTAATCTCGCGGTCCGCCACGCCGTGCCACTTATCCGGCATCGGTCGCAGGGACTTGGAGAGCACCGTAAATTTCTCTAACTTGATGGTGGGCTCGCCGGTTTTGGTGAGAAACGTTTCCCCCTCGATGCCGATCCAGTCGCCGCGATCAAGGCATTTCCAGGCCGCAATTTCGGTCTCCGTTAGAGCCTTCACATTCATGTAGCCTTGGATCGAGCCATGCACATCTGAAAGGCTGAAAAAGCAGGATTTCCCCATATCGCGGAGCGCGGTGATCCGGCCAGCCACCTTGACTTGCTTGCCCTCTTCAAAATTCTGGTAAAGCTCAGCCGGGGTGATCGAAACCTCGAACCGCGCGCCATAGGGATCGATCCCGAGATCGCGGAGTTTCGCGAGTTTATCACGACGAACGGCGATGAGTTCAGCTTCGGTGGATTGTGGCGGTGGGGTGCTTGCTTCACTCATGTCTGTGAGGGACTTAGGCGGCGGAAGGCCGGGTCGCAAGAATCGAAACAAGGATTCTTCGATAAATTTCAGGTTTGCCCAAAATATCCTCAATGGCACTCTCGCCCGGTTTCTCTGGGATTTGACAAATCCAGCCAATCTGAGCACTCTCCCCGCGTGTCTGAAAAACCCACCAACCCATTCACACGCGGCCACCTGCCTGTGTTCGCGATTTCATGCTGGGCACTCTGCCTCATCGCCTTCGGCCAATTGCTTGTCGCAGGGATGGCGTTGGCCGCCCGCTATGAGGACTCGCAGGTCATCCGCTACGTGGAAAAGGAGGTGCCCAAGACCATCATCATCCGCGTGCCCACCGCTGCGGAGCCGCAAGTTTCCTCACCAGTCGTCTCACGGCCACCGCAGCAGACGCCGCCGCCAGCGGCAGCAGTGACGCCAGCCGCAGCCCCTATTCCCGCGGTGGCACCCAGCCCGGTCGTCACCCCGAAAATCGATGATCCCATCTCCGAGCGTTTGGTAAAAGAGGCGCGCCAAGCCCGCGTCAAAGGCGATATGGGCCTCGCCGTGATGAAGCTTGAGGAGGCGCTCTCCCTCTCGCCCGAGGATCCGAATGTGTATTACGAAATGGGCCTCGTCCACGAATCGATGGGAGTCTATGATATTGCAGCCATCCACTTTGAGAAAGTTTTCCAAATGGGAGCCTCGGGTTCTGGCAGCCTATTCGAGCTGGCCGCCGCCAAGCTGCGCGATGGCTTCCAAGCACCGGAAGGAATGTTAGGAAAACTCGCCCTCAGCCGCGTCCGCATTTTCAACGATGCACAGAACGAAGATGGCCAAAAAGTGGTGCTCACCATCCCAGTCCAAAAAGCTCCTGACGCCGAAATCGACGTCGGCCAAATCGCGGTTTCCGTGATTTTTTTCAATAAAACTCCAAAAGGCGAAATCATCCAACTCGAAGAAAAATCCTGGGTCACAGAACAATGGATTTCCCTCCCATTCGATTGGCAAGGTGGTGAGGAAATTCTGCAAATGAATTATCAGATCCCCATCCAAGACAGCGCCACCGAGCACCTTTTCGGTGAAAGAACCTACTACGGCCAAGTGGTATCGCTCCTCTACAAGGGCGAGGTTTTGGACGTGCAGGCATGGCCGCGGGATCTCGCCGCCCGCATTCCACAGCAAAGTACAGACGCGCCAACGAGTCCGGCATTCCCGGAATTCCAAGACACCATGCCACTCGATTTCGATCCAAATCTACCGCTTCTACCACCCCTCCCTACCCCCTGATTCCTGCCTCTCTCGCACACTTTCATGAATCCTCCACCTACCGCTCGCCACCTAGGTGAATACGAACTGAAAGAGCAACTCGGCGAGACTGCCACCACCCGCACTTGGCTGGCCGCGCAACGCTCGGTGGGCCGTATGGTGATCGTGGAGGAACTCACCGACGAGAGCGCGCAAGCACAATTCCTTGCCGATGTGCGGGCAAAAGCCGCCGTGGAACATCCCCTCATCGGCTCTGTCTATGAAGCCATCGCCCAGCCAGGCCTGTGCTTCTACGCGTATGAATTGCTGCCCGGCACCACCTTGGAGGCCAGAAATCGCGACTCCGAATTACTTCTACCCGCCCGCCTCACCCACGTTTTGCACAAAATTTGCGATGCGAATCTTCAACACGAAGCCCTCGCTCACGCCACCTCGCCCATCTGTCTGGATGGCATCCATCTCGATGCCCACGGCGTCGTCCGTTTGAAAAATCTCGCCATCGCGGGCCCGCGCTATCCACAGCATTCGCCGCAGGATCTCCATCACCTCGGCACCGCGCTGGCACCCCTCGTCGCCCCTGATCAGCCGGGCAGCGGCCGCTTTCTCACCCTGCTGAGCTGGATGCGCGGCGAGGGCCTCGATGCCCCAATTGGTTGGAGCCAAATCCGTGACTATTGCGAGCAAATCGAGCAGCAACTCGCCGAGCCACTCGTCCCCTCCCCTTCCACCCAGCTCACAACTCGCCCCACCCGGGCGAGAAATTTCGTCCTCCTCGCTGTTGCCGCCGCGATCTTAATTGCCAGCATCACCGCCATTCAATTTTTCCCCCGCCCGCCCAAGCCCGCGCCCATCGTCCGCGCCATTCTCCCTGCCGCCATCACCATCCCGGCAGGCGAGCACCCCACTCCAGATGGCACAATGGTAAATTTACCTTCCTTCCAAATCAGCGCCCACGAGGTGACCCTAGGCGAGTATGCGGAGTTTCTGGAAATGCTCACCCTGCTTGCCAAAAATGACCGCGAACGCACCTTCGATCACGAGTCCCAACCCGCCACCAAGCTCAGCCACCAGCCCACCGATTGGCCTGCACTCCATGCCGCCGCCAAGGCCAATGGCATTTGGCAAAATCATCCCGTTACCCTCGATTCCCCAGTCATCGGCACCGATTGGTGGGATGCCGCCGCCTACGCGGAATGGAAGCAAGCCCGCCTTCCCACCCAAGATGAATGGTTCGCCGCCCTCAGCCACCAGCTCCCACAGCCCCGCAGCCTCGTTGCGGGCGGCTGGGCTCCACTGGATCCCCAAATGCCAGACCGCACCCCGTCCGGCCTGCTCGCCATGTCCGGCTCGGTTTCAGAATGGACCAGCAGCCGCTCTGCAAATCCCGCCAACCCCCTCGGCGAGCGCCTCTGGGTGCTCATGGGCGGTTCCTACCTCAAGCCCGGCTCCAACGCCCTCACCCGAGAATGGACAGGCGATCGCGCGCTCACCCGTCCGGACATCGGATTTCGGATCGTATTTGAAAAAGATCCATAAAATTCCACCGTTAGCCTTATGGCCATGATGAACTCTCAAAAACCCTCTCATATCTCCCGCCAAGTTTCCCGACTTCCGCAATCTTCTCAGTCATCCCAGCATCAATGGCACCCCAGATCATTGGCATAGCCTCATCAACATTGCCGCCGCCGAGGCAAATACCCATCTCTCCCGTGAGATGCGCAAGCCCTATGATAATGGGTTTATTGCTTGAGTCGGAAAATCACCCAATATCCAGCCTTGGAATCCGCGCTAACTTCCCTAACCTCCCCCCTCTCTATGTCCTCATCCAGCATTGATTTCTATAATGACGCGATCTCCGCCGTACAGGCCGGGAAACTGCAAGAAGCCCTCTCCGCCATCGAGTCATCCCTCACTGAAGATCCCGGAGATGCCCAGACCTGGCAATTCTACGTCGTGGTGCTAGACGCTCTCGGCCGCACCCAAGACGCCGCAAAAGCCACTGCCAAACTCAAAGAAATGGGGATGGACGAGGCGGACAACCTCATGATCAAAGCGGCCAGTGCCGCAGGCTCCGGCGATTTAAAATCGGCGATATCCCATTACGAAAGCGCCGCGATTCTCGCGCCAGAACGAGCTGAGATCCAAGCCGCCTTGGCACTCACCCTCATGCGCTGCGAATTCACGGCAGACGCTCTCTCCGCCGCGCGCAAGGCAGTAAGCATTGATCCAGAAGGCGCAAACTCCAATTACGCGCTTGGCCACATCCTCCGGCGAACCGAGAAAACTCAAGCCGCTCTCGAAGCTCTCACCAAGGCTGTCTCCGCAGACCCTGATTTTCTACTGGCACTTTATGAGCAAGGCATGCTCCTCACAGACGCAGGCAGGAATGAAGAAGCACTCTCGAATTTTGAAAAATTCCATGAAGCGCAACCGGACGATCCAAGTGCCATCCAAGCACTCGCCACCGTCCGCCAGCGGTTGACTGAGGCACAAAGATAAACTTTCAAAAGCAAGTAATCACGCTTCTCGAGTGCCATCAGCGACCCTTCCCAAATTGCATGGGTGGTTCATCGCCCTCATAATTTAATATCATCAAATCTAGTTTTCACAATTTCACAAACCCTATGAGCTACCACATTCCGATTCTTTCGATTATACTAACTTTAATCAGCGCTGCGCTCGCGAGCCATACCCGCGCCGCCCAGCCGCCCAATGTCGTCCTGATCATGGTGGACGATATGGGCATCAACGATATCGGCGCTTACACCTTCCCCTCTAAAGCCACCCCCTACCCAAGTGCGGGCCCGCCACCCATCACCTATCCTAGTTTCTTACCACTGCCTCCGCCGAATGCGGCGCAGAATCTCACCCCTCACATCGACAGCCTTGCCACCCAAGGTTTAAAAATGACGTCGTTCTACGCGTCTTCTCCCATTTGCACCCCCTCGCGCGCTTCGCTGTTGACAGGCAGCTATGCCACCCGAGTCAGCATGGAGAATGTGATTCTTCCCCTCTCCAATGTTTACGGGATGCACTCGGCAGAAGTCACCCTCGCAGAGCGTCTCAAACAACGTGGCTATCGCACCGCCATCACCGGCAAGTGGCACTTGGGAGATACCATTGATTTCAATCCTACCCGCCATGGCTTCGATGAATTCTTCGGCATCAGCGCCTCACATGATATCTGGCCGGAAAATATCTACGCGCCTGGACTAGGTGCCAGCCCGCTGAAGCTATACGATGGCGAGACGGCGATGGCTGCAAACTACACCACGGCCACCGGTGGATTGATCACCACTCCGATTAATACTGATAGCGAGCAATCCTATCTACTGGAAGCCTTCACCGAGCGATCAATTAAGTTTATGGAATCGGCACACTCCGCGAATCAACCGTTCTTCCTCTACTTCGCCGCCCACGCACCGCACGTCCCCTGCCTACCCCACCCGAGCTTTGATAACGCAAGTGGAGTGAGCAAATACTATGATGTAATGATGGAGCTGGACCATCGAGTGGGCCTGATTCTCGCAAAGCTTGATGACTTGGGAATCGCCGATGAAACTCTCGTCATTTTCACCTCGGATAACGGCCCATGGCATGCTCGGCCAGCTCCAGAAGATCTTCAACAGGCCTCGGGTTCAGCCTATCCGTTCAGAGGTCATAAACGTTTACTCGAAGAAGGCGGCCCTCGCGTTCCGCTACTCGTCCGGTATCCCGGTAAAATTGCAGCGGGAACCATCACTGATGAAATTGGCTCTAATATCGACCTATTTCCTACCATTCTTAAATTAACGGAGTCCGGCCTACCGACTGATCGAGTCATCGACGGTGTGGATCTCTGGCCGCTATGGAGTGGGATTTCTCCTACATTAGCGCGCGATTATTTCTACTACACGGAAGGTGATACCAGTGCGAAAGGAATTCGGCGCGGACCTTGGAAACTGAACAGTGGATCGCTCTATAACCTCACAACCGATCCGCAGGAATCCACCAATGTTGCATCGTCGAATGCCAGCCAAGTGAGTAGCCTCAGTTCGAGTCTGAATTCTTGGAATAGCTCGATGGTAAGACGTGCCCGCGGACTTCCCCAAACTAACCAGGTCGAAATTTCAACAGACCGGGTGAATATCCCTAGTGGAGGCTTCGCCACCGTCCGCATCCGCCTTGCACAAGCCGCGAATGCGACGATCACCCTCACTCGTTTTTCAGGGAATAACGACATCGCACTCTCCGGCCCTACATCGCTGACATTCACCACCGCAAACTTTTCCCAGTGGCAAACAATCACCCTGAGCGCCGCAGCGGGAGCCAGTAAGAATGGCGGCACAACATTCCGGGCAAGTTCCGGGAGCCTGCATCTTCGTGAAATTTTCGCCTTTGTTGGAAATCCGCTTCCCAGCACCTTATTCGCCCACTGGCCATTGAATGATGGTAATCCCACCATCCGCGAGCAACTCTCGCAAACGCAGAGCACGAACCTCTCGCCCGGCACCTTGTGGAATACCACCTCACCAGCAGCACCCGCCTCCACACAGTTTCTTCAGTTTGATGGTAGCCAGCCAGTCAATACGTTGGACACCCGTGTGAGCGGTGCTGCATTGGGCGGAAGCGGTCCGAAAACCTTCGTCGCATGGGTGCAAGTGCAAGCGGTGGACGGTGTCATCATCAGCTACTCACCCGTCGCTGGTAGTCAAGCAGGTAAAGCACTGCGCTTGTTGATCGACAATGATGGAAAACTGCGCGCCGAGATAAATTCAGCTTTCCTCAAATCGCGCGAACCCTCCCTCGTTGGAGTTGGTTGGCGCATGGTCGCAGTGGTGTATGACAAAGATCGTGATACATCACGACTCTATATCAGCGGAGCGGGACTCAAGTCCGGATCCGCTCTCGAATTTGGTGGCGCTGGTGGGAACGTCGCCATCACCACAAGCGCCACTGCCGACCCTGGATTTTCCAATCACATCATTTTGGGAAATGCTGAGTTGAATCGCCCCTTCGTCGGAAGTCTCGATATGGTTTCCATCTATACCTCTGCACTCACTGAAGCGCAGCTTGACTATCTATTCACCCAGGGAAACACAACGGCACTTCAAACCTTCAGAAATGATCAGATGCTTGCGACAAATGGTAGTCAGGACCTCGCGACACCTGCCAATGATGACGTCCCTAATTTGCTAAAATTTGCCTTCTCCATGATTGGTTCAGATCAAGGCCAAACGGAATCCATCGCAGTCCCAAACACCACCACTACAACTGATACCGGCGCTTCCGGACTTCCTTTATTTACCATGCAGGCCGGCAATCAATCCAGCTTGATCTACATCCGGCGCAAAGCAGCAAGTCACCCAGGGGTCCTCTATTCAGTAGAATTCAGCGATGATCTAGCTACATGGGCTACCGATTCTTCTGCCTCTGAGATGGTCACTTCTGTGGATCATGCCATTGAACGAGTGGTGGTCTCGACCGATACCGCCCCCTTCCCCACCAAGCGATTCGTGCGGGTAAAAGTAAGTGCCTACTGAAGCACCAGAGATCCAGACTTATGGGCGCACCCTTAACTAGACCCTTCCGCTGGGGCATTCTAAGCACCGGTAGAATCGCCAACACATTCACGGAAGGAATCACTCATTCACAGAGAGGACGAGTCGTGGCGGTGGCTAGCCGCTCCTTGGAATCGGCCCGAAAATTCGCTGAAACCCACGGAATTCCCCGCGCCCACGGCAGTTATGAATCACTCCTGGCAGATCCCGAGATAGATGCCGTCTATATCGCCACCCCCCACCCACAGCATGCTGAATGGGCCATCAAAGCCGCCAAGGCAGGAAAACACATTTTGTGTGAAAAACCGCTAGGACTCAACCATGCCGAAGCCATCGCCATGGTGCAGGCCGCACGCGATCATCACGTCGTGCTCATGGAAGCATTCATGTATCGCTGTCACCCCCAGACCGCCAAGATCGTGGAGCTAGTGCGGTCCGGTGTCCTCGGCACGGTGGGAATAATACACGCGACTTTTAGTTTCAAATGCGCCTTCGATCCCACTTCCCGGCTATGGGCAAATGAAGCGGGTGGTGGCGGCATTCTCGATGTGGGCTGCTATGCCGTATCAATGGCGCGCCTCATCGCCGGGGCCGCATCGCAGCAGGCGTTTCTCAACCCGATCTGCGTCACCGGTGCGGGCGTTTTACATCCCGCGAGCGGCACAGATGCGTATGCCGCAGCCACTTTAAAATTTGAAAATAACGTGATCGCTCAGGTCGCCACCGGTGTGGGTTTACATCAGGAAAACACCGTGCGCATCTACGGAACAGGAGGTTGGTTACACGTGCCCTCACCATGGGGAATCAACTGCGACTCCGGACCTTTGAAAATTTTCTTACATAAGGAGGGAAGCTCCGAGCCTGAGGAGATCCAGATCGAGGGAGTGCCAATCTATGCACTCGAAGCCGATGCCTTCGCCAACGCCGTCGATACGGGGCTACGCGACGTGCCCCAGATGAGCACCGATGATACTCTGGGAAATCTCGCCACACTCGATCAGTGGCGCGCAGCTATCGGGCTCATCTACGCTTCCGAACAACCCGCTGCATACACCTGAACCGTGTTGTATGCCGTCCACTCAGTCGTCGCAATGAGGGATAATTCTTCGAAGCCCGATTGTGAATGCTTAAGACTTCACATGGCACAAGACTGACAGGCCGCTCGGGAGAGGCACACCCTTTGATCGAAATCATTTTGAATACGATCGACCCAATAACCGTTTTATCTTTGCTATGAAAAATATACCAATTCTCGCACTAGGAGCCGTTCTTCTCGCATCAGCAAGTCCTGCAGTTGCTGGACCGTTCAATTTTCTTTTCAAGAAACAGCAACAACAACAACAACAACAACATGACCATCATCGCCAAGGAGACCGCCACGATGTGCGTGATCACCGTGATGAGCGTCGTCGTCCCAGCATCGAGTATCGCGCCCAGCTGCGTCTTCGGGAGTTAGGCTATTATCGTGGAAGAATAGATGGATCCTTCGGACGTGGCTCGCAGTCCGCTCTCGCCCGCTTCCAGCGCGACAATCGCCTGCGCCCTAACGGTAATTTAAACAAAAACACACTCCGTGCGTTGAGGTTGATTTAATCTCCGCAACACATGTTCGCAGTTAGCGCGCAAGGGCAGTCTCACACGATCCTGCCCGAGTGCGCCCTCTTATATTACGAGCAAGTGCCTGATTGAATCACGGCGTCGCATGGGGCAGGCTTACTGAATCTACTTAGGTTCAATTTGCTTTTTAATCCACCAAGATCTTGGGAATGTGGTTGGGCAGACATCTTCTTGTTTAGCGGAATTTCTCGACCATATCTTCTACCATGGCCATTCTTCCGGCCAGATGAATACGCGCACTTTTGGAAATCCTAGCATCCAAGTCTCAGAAATCGGCCTCGGTTGCTGGCAGCTCGGCGGCTCGGACTGGGGAAAAGTCGATGAGTCAGAATGCCTCGCCATCCTCGCCGCCGCAGTCGAGGCAGGGGTAAATTTTTTTGATACCGCAGATGTCTATGGCGGTGGCCGCAGCGAGCAAATCATCGGAAAATTTCTTAAACAAACGGGTCATGACATTTTTGTCGCCACCAAGCTGGGACGCACCGCAGGACTTTTCCCAGATGGTTACAGTGAGGCCAATCTCCGAGCTGCTACGGAAGATTCGCTCAGACGCCTTGGAGTCGAAGCTCTCGATCTCACCCAGCTTCACTGTGTGCCGACTGAAATCTTGCGACAGGGTGAGATATTTGAATGGCTAGGTAAGCTTCGCGACGAAGGGAAAATTTTAAGTTTTGGCGCGAGTGTCGAGTCGATGGATGAGGCGCTCATTTGCTTGGAGCAGCCCGACCTCACTTCTATGCAGATCATTTTCAATATCTTCCGCCAGAAGCCCGTAGAAGTTCTATTTCCAGCCGCACTTGCCCGTAAAGTCTCGCTAATCGTGCGCTTGCCACTCGCGAGTGGTGCACTCGCTGGCAGGCTCACGCTTGACACGATTTTCCCGGAGAATGACCACCGCAACTACAATCGTGATGGCAAGGCCTTCAATGTGGGTGAAACATTTGCGGGCTTACCTTATGAGAAGGCCGTCGAACTTGCGGATGCACTCAAGCCTCTCATCCCCCCCGGATTGACCATGGCGGAAATGGCCCAGCGCTGGATTCTCGATCATCCGGCTGTCACCACGGTCATCACTGGTGCGAGCCGCCCCACACAGGTCACTGCAAATGCTGGAGTTTCCGAGCTCCCGCCTCTATCAGTAGAACTTCACGGGATGTTACAAAATTTTTATCAGGATGAAGTTAGCGATCATATCCGGGGGCCTTATTGATTGCTGCTGCGCGGCTCTCCGGGTCTTCATAACACTAAACCAACAGCTTCGACTATCGACGCTTCTTGGGTTCAGGAAAGGTATCGTAGTAGCCACCTTCCAGTTCCCGCCCGGCAGCCTTTTTGTTCAGACCTCCCCATTGTTTGAAAAAGAAGGCAACATCATGCTTTTCACATTGGTCGCGGATGCTCGTCGCCCACTCCTCCTTCATCGGGCGCGGGCTTGCTCCGCTTTCGCCTCCCACGATCACCCAGTCAATAACCTTCAAGTTCAGTTTCCGGAGCGGACCAATCAGTGGCTCGCATGAAAGTAACCGCACTGCCGCAGGAACCTTGCGTAGGTCATCGATCCGATTGGTAACCCGCTCATCCTCCACGCTGACGCCCATCCAGATGTTCCGGCTCCAAGTCAGATACCGGTGAAGTTCGGCAAGCCGCTCGGAAGTAAGCGTAGTCCCAAGCGCCTTGCGTAGGGTTTTGCTATGACCGTTTCATAAGTGTCATAGTTTGCAGATCTATGACAGTTATGAAGTCAGGCAGCGGTTCGCTGAGATTTCCCGCTGCGGGCTGCGAGCCAGTTGGC
>JBGSUW010000096.1:0-18104 GCA_041753275.1 Akkermansiaceae bacterium
CTCTTCGGAGCAAAACGCCTGCGGAAACTTAGAAAATCCGCCCGTGCCGAACTGCTCGAAAATTCCCTCCGCGAAGCCGCGCTCTGGGACGAAGTGAAAGACCGCCTGCATGACTCCGCCCGCCGTCTTTCCATCGGCCAGCAACAACGCCTTTGCCTCGCTCGCACCCTTGCGCTCGATCCCGAAGTCATCCTCATGGACGAGCCGACCAGCGCCCTCGATCCGCGTGCCAGCGAGGCCATCGAAGAACGCATCCTCGCCATGAAAGCCCTCCGCAGCGTCGTGCTCGTCACCCATAATCTCGACCAAGCCCGCCGCGTTACCGACTGGGTAGCCTGCCTTTGCGCGGACAAAGGTCACGGAGAACTGTTGGAGTCTGCCTGTTGCGACGCCTTCTTCTCCAGCGATGCCTGCCAGCGGGTCTTTGAGACATTGGAATCCGGCCCTGAGAGTCCACTTGGCGCACCAATGGTAAGCCCTTTTGTCAATCGTGCTCATTAAGACGTACTCGGAAAACTCACCTCCGCTGTTAATCCTTCATCCTTCTCATCGACTCACTTCGTATAGCATTTCCAATCCACCCTTTTCACACGCAAAATGAATCCGTTCCAACAAAAACTCCATGCCCACGGCGCTCCTCTCACCCGCGGACGCTTTGAGACCCTGCAGATCAACGTCGGCCGCAAGTGCAACCAGACATGCACTCACTGCCACGTCGATGCCGGCCCGCACCGCACCGAAATGATGACCGAGGAAGTCGCGCACAAAGTCGGGGCGTGGATCCGCGAGCACCGGCCCAAGATCGTGGACATCACCGGCGGTGCTCCGGAGATCAGCGAGTTTTTCAACTACTTTGTGGAAACTGCCCGTTCGGTGGGTTCTCACGTCATCGACCGCAACAACCTCACGATTATCGAGACCAAATCCCACGCCTACCTGCCGGAATACCTGGCGAAACACGAAGTGGAGGTTGTTGCTTCGCTTCCGTGCTATCTGGAGGACAATGTCGATTCCCAACGCGGCAATGGCGTCTTTCAGAAAAGCATCAGTGCCTTGAAGAAGCTCAACGCCGTTGGCTACGGCACCACGCTGCCACTGACCCTCGTTTACAACCCCATCGGTGCAAAGCTCCCGCCCGACCAAGCCGAACTTGAAGCCGATTACAAAATCGAACTGAAGCAACGCTACGGCATCGTCTTCACCCGGCTTTTCGCCATCACCAATCTGCCCATCGCCCGCTTCGCCGTGGATCTCCGGGAGCACGGGCAGTGGGATTATTACATGGAGTTGCTCGCCAATAGCTTCAACCCCGCCACCGTGGTTGGCCTGATGTGCCGCAGCACGATCAACATCGGCTACGAGGGAGAGGTCTTCGACTGCGACTTCAACCAAATGCTGCGCATGCAACAACGCGCCGAAGGTAAGCCGCTCTTCCTCTGGGACGTCACCCCCGAAAGCATAACCGCCCAGCCCATTCTTACCGCCAACCACTGCTTCGGCTGCACCGCCGGCCACGGAAGCAGTTGCACAGGTGCACTGGAAAGCGAAGTGCCTGCCTGCGCCGTCACCTAACCCCTGAAAATCACTCCCATGAACACCAAAGGCTTTCCCCGTAGCCCGCGGGAAACTCTCGCCGGTACATACGACAAGTGCCGTAGTCGCCAACCGGATCACCGAGCACTCGAAGATCAAGGACGTGACCAAACGCGCCGTTTGGAAAAACTAAATGCGCTACACCCGCCCCTGCGACATGGCATCGGAACTTCAAGTCTTCCTCGAAAGATACATCCCGCAGTTCCTTCGCAAAAACCGTCCGGTTTACGTCTGGTTCGATGTGTGTGACATCGAGGAACAGCGCCTGTGAATTGTCGCAATACCGGATAGTATATTGCGGTCCATTGCTGGCGACGCCCTCAACGTCGCAAGCGCCGGATCAAAACCAACCGGTGATCTCCATCCAATGGCCACCGAAGTCATGGCGAAAATCGGTATCGACATCTCCAGTCACGAGAGCAAAAGCCTCAAACAATTTCTCAACCAACCCATCCATACCGTCCTCACCGTTCGCGGCAACGTGGATCCTATCTGCCCGGTGATTCCTGGCCTGTCTCACAGAATCCACCAAGCGTTCGATATCCCCACACACGCCGAAGGATCACCGTAGGAAATCCGCGAAACATTCAGCCGCATCCGCGATGAAATAAACAGCCCCCTTAAAACCGTCGTCTCTAAATTAATGCCATCCAGTTAACCTGGCCACCCGCCCGCACCAACTGGCAAAATTCCCAAACATCCCACAATTCTTGTCGTGGCCGCGACAAGGATTGCGAATCACGTTTTCTTCAAATCCCCGTTCGCTGGCCTTTAAACTCTCCTATTGATGCGTTATCCTTCTCCCATGATCGAATCCTTCACCGAGTCCCGCCCGTGGTTTGCGCTTGGCGCGCTGCTGGCCTTGTTACTGTGGGAGACTCTATCACCATTCTTCGTCTTTCCCCGCGGGCGCGACCGGCTGCGTCATGGTTTTCGCAATATCCTGCTCGGCATGCTCAACGCCGGAGTCACAGCGCTCGCATTCGTCGCCCTGTGGTGGTGGGCCGCCACGCTTTCCGCGACTTACGGAATCGGTCTCCTGCACTGGCTCACTCTGCCGACTTGGGCCGAGTGGCTCATCGCCATTCTATTATTCGACGCGTGGACCTACTACTGGCACCGTATTAACCACCGTTACCCATTTCTCTGGCGCTTCCACCGTGTCCATCATTCCGACCCGCACATGGACGTCACCACCGCCTCCCGCTTCCACATCGGCGAGATCGCGATGTCCTCCATCCTTCGCATCCCGCTGATCATCCTGTTAGGGGCCAGCACCGAACAGCTCGCACTCTACGAATTACTCATGTTCGCCGTGGTGCAGTTCCATCATGCCAACATCAGCGTATCCGCAAAATGGGACCGCATGCTGCGCCTGTTTATCGTCACGCCGTATATGCACAAGGTTCACCATTCACGTTGGCAGCCGGAAACCGATTCCAACTACTCCTCGCTACTCTCCATCTGGGATCGGCTGTTTCACAGTTTCCGCATCAATGAAAAACCCGAAACCATCCGGCTCGGCCTCGATGAATTCAACCGCCCGGCGGATCAAACCATTCCCGGCATGCTCAATACACCGATTGTGAATGTGAAACAAACCAAAGGAAAATCAACACCATGAATGCGTCTGGAATCATCCGCACGGCTGCCGTTTTATCGCCTCTTTGGATCCCCCGCTGGTCTGCGACGGCAAGCCCGCCCACCAGATTCATCCCTATTGCAAACCACTGCGCAAGATTCCGACAGATAAAACCAAGGATGAGGGTGCCACTGTCCACGGTGCCCGCCTTTGCAGCAAAGCGGAAATGGCCTGCCGCGCTTGTGGCCGCTCTCGCTCCACTGCTCGGTCGAATATCGCACGAAAATTCCCGTTAAGAATCTGGCGGCGTGGCCGACTCACTTGAGTAACATAATCACAACCACAACCGTCATGAATAATCGCATATTCTCCGCACCACTCTTTGTCCTAACACTCGCCGCGATGGCTTTCCTCACCGGTTACTCAAGCGCCGAGAAGGAATACACCATTTCCACCGCTGCAAGCCCCCTCGACCACTCCCACGCCGCATTCACCGAAGTCCTGCAAGCGCAAGTCAAGGGAGCCAAGGTCGATTACGCCGGCATCAAGAAGTCCCCGGCCAAGCTCAACGCTTACCTTGACTCCCTCGCGAACGTTAAAAAATTCGAATACGACAAATGGTCAAATGATGATAAAATGGCGTTTCTCATCAACCTCTACAACGCCGCCACCCTCAAGCTCATCATCGACCACCACCCAGTCAAAAGCATCAAGGACATCGGCAGTGTTATCAAGGGACCATGGAAACAGAAAGTCGTGCGCTTGTGGGGAAATAAAGTCACCCTCGATCACGTCGAACACGATCTGCTGCGCCCGACCTTCAACGATCCTCGTGTCCACTTCGCAGTAAACTGCGCGTCCATCGGTTGCCCGGATCTTCTCAATGAGGCATTCCAAGCGTCCAAGCTCGACGCCCAACTCGACAAGCAGACGCGGACTTTCCTCGCCGACAGTTCGCGCAACCGCTTGGACGCGAAAAACAAAACCCTGTATCTCTCGTCCATCTTCACCTGGTTCGAGAAGGACTTTGTCAAAAAATCCGGAAGTGTGGAAAATTTCGTCGCGCCCTACTTCAATGACAATGACAGTGCCGTGATCCAACGCGGCGGACTCAAAATCAAAAACACCGACTACGACTGGAACCTCAACGGCAAATGACCAAACCGAGCAACGTCATCATCGCAATGACCCGCCTGCCACGCGAGGGCCGCAACAAGACTCGGCTCATCCCGGCACTTGGACCAGCGGGAGCCACCGCCATGCACGCCCGCCTCGCACGCCATGCAGTGGGCAGGGCATCGTCCTATGCCATGATGCATCCCGGGACTGCGCTTGAAGTGCATCTGGAAGGAGGATCACCAGAAGAAGGCCGGGAATGGTTGGGGCGAGTCCACTGCATCGTACAGAATCCGGGTGATCTGGGACAGCGCATGCAGGCAGCGGCGGATCGGGCCATGTCACGCGGAGCAAAACGTATCGTCATCATTGGCACCGACTGCCCGTCTCTGGATGAACGAACTCTATCAGAAGCCTTTAAAGCACTCCTCAATAACGATGCCGTGTTTGGCCAGGCCGCCGACGGTGGCTACGTTCTCATCGGCCTTTCCAAGCCATGCCCGCAACTCTTCACCGGCATCGCATGGGGTGAGTCCCAGGTTCTCGAACAATCACTCTCAGCAGCTCGCGATTCATTTTTAAAAGTCGCCATGCTCGAAGTTCGAGAGGATGTGGACACTCCCGCCAATCTCCCCGCAGCCGAGGCAGAATTAGCCGCTGGCGAATCGATCTCCATCATCATTCCCACCCTCAACGAGGAAGAACATCTCCCGTTTCTGCTAGAGCACCTGAATCACGGATCTCCCCACGAAATCATCATCGCGGACGGCGGCAGCCGCGACCGCACCCTCGAAATCGCCAAAAAATCGGGTGCCTGCATTGTCCACTCGGCAAAGGGCCGCGCATCACAGATGAACCTCGCGGCTTCCACGGCAACCGGCGAATTCCTCCTCTTCCTCCACGCAGACACCGTGCCACCCACGGATTACCCCGCCGTGATCCGCGCCATTCTCCACACGCCGGGCACCAGCGGCGGAGCCTTCCGCTTCGCCCTCAAAGGCGAGCTCCGCACCGCTCCCCTGATCGAACGCATGGTGAACCTGCGCTGCCGCTTGTTCCAAACTCCCTACGGTGACCAAGGCCTTTTTCTCAGGCGTCGGATTTTCCACCATGCCGGACGTTTCCCCGAATGGCCCGTGCTGGAAGACCTTCATCTCGTCCGCATGCTGAAGCGGATCGGTCTCATCCGCACCTCCGCCGAGACCGCCCACACCTCACCGCGCCGCTGGCAGCAAGGCGGCACCGTCCGCACTTTCTTCCGCCATCAACTCATGCTCGCCGCCTACCACATCGGCGTTTCCGCCCGGCATATTGCCAAACTACGTCACTGATCCACCAAACCAATCCCAGCTGTTAAGATCTCAACATCTCGGACGACTCACCCGCATGCAGGAAACACTCCAACAAGTCCTCGACTGGGTCTCGGCACAAGGTATCTGGGCACCGATTCTCTTCATCCTCGTCTATGCTGGAGCCGCCGTTGCATTTATTCCGGGCAGCATCCTCACCTTGTCCGCCGGAGCGCTCTTCGGTGTGATTGAAGGTGCGGTGCTTGTTTCTCTCGGCTCGACGGCCGCAGCAGCGATTAGCTTTCTGCTCGGTCGCTTCGCCCTGCGCGGGTGGATTGAAAAAAAACTCGCCCACAAACCCGCCTTCAAAGCCATCGACGAAGCCGTCGCCCGGGAAGGCTGGAAAATGGTGCTTCTTCTCCGGCTCTCGCCCGTCTTCCCGTTCACGCTTCTGAACTACGGCCTCGGTCTCACCCGCATCGGTTTCTGGCCTGCCGTGCTCGCCTCATGGGTCGGCATGATGCCTGGCACCATTCTTTACGTCTATCTCGGCTCCATCGCCCAAGTCGCCGCCGGTGGCACCACCACCGCGCAAAAAATCCTCTACGGCGTCGGACTCCTCGCCACCCTAGTCGTCACCGTTTGGATCACTAGAATCGCCAAACGCGCACTCTCCGGGAAACTTGAAACCACTCCACAACCATGACCCTCACCACCATGCTACCCGCAGACGAGCACAACCGAAAGCTCGTCTCACACGTCCATCCTGCCGACTGGGTGAATCCGACGCCCTCCGGGAAATACAACCTCGTCGTCATCGGTGCGGGAACCGCCGGCTTGGTCACCGCCGCAGCTGCTGCCGGCCTCGGCGCGAAGGTAGCATTGATCGAGCGTCACTTCATGGGTGGCGATTGCCTCAACGTCGGCTGCGTTCCATCCAAAGCCATCATCAGTGCCGCACGGGCGGCGGCTGCCGTGCGCGATGCGGGGGAGTTCGGCGTCAATGTCCCACCCGGCACCGAGGTGGATTTTTCCAAAGTCATGGAGCGCATGCGCAAACTCCGCAGCGACATTTCACCCCACGATTCAGTGAAGCGCTTCGCCTCGCTCGGCATCGACGTATTTCTCGGCCAGGGCAAGTTCATCGACTCATCCACCATCTCCGTGGACGGAAAATTGCTCAACTTCGCCAAAGCCGTCATCTGCACAGGCGCACGCGCTTCCGCACCGCCAATCGACGGTCTCGACACCATACCCTACCTCACCAACGAATCGCTTTTCGCTCTAACGGAACTACCCAAGCGCATCGGCATTATCGGAGCGGGCCCTATCGGCTGTGAAATGGCACAATCGTTCGCTCACTTCGGAGCGGAAGTGTTTCTGGTGGAATCCGCCCCCGGCATTCTCATCAAGGAAGACCCCGATGCCGCCGCAATCATCCGTGAACACCTCATCCGCGATGGAGTGAACCTGCTTTGCTGTGGCAAGGATCTAAAACTCTCTCCCGCCGATGGTGGCGGCGTGCGACTTCAAGTGGAATCCAAAGGCAAGGGCTACGATCTCAATGTCGATCAACTCCTCGTCGCCGTCGGGCGCGCGCCAAATGTCGAGGGACTCGATCTGGAAAAAGTCGGTGTCGAATACTCGAAAAAAGGCGTGGTGATCGACGATCATTTCCGCACCACCAACAAACGCATCTTCGCTGCCGGAGATATTTGTTCACCCTATCAGTTCACCCACGCCGCTGATTTCATGGCCCGCGCCGTCATTCGCAACACGTTGTTTTTCGGTCGCGCCAAGCACAGCTCACTCGTCATTCCTTGGGCCACTTACACCTCCCCTGAACTCGCCCACGTCGGACTCAATCCCGCAGAGGCGAAAAAGCGCGGAGTTGAAATCGACACCTTCACCCAGCCGATGTCCGGCGTGGACCGCGCCATCCTCGAAGGCGAGACCGAAGGATTTGTCCGCGTGCATGTCAAGAAAGGCAGCGATGAAATCGTCGGAGCCACCATCGTCGCGACCAATGCCGGCGATATGATCGGATCTCTTTCAATAGCCATGACTCAAGGCATCGGCCTTGGTTCCATCGCGAACTGCATCCATCCCTATCCGACCCAAGGCGAAGCCGTCCGCAAGGTCGGCGATCTCTACAACAAAACCCGGCTCACCCCGCGCGTCGCCGCTATCATGAAAAAGCTCATCGCATGGCAACGCTGAGGGGGCAGGTGCTGGTTCAGCGCATGGAAAAAATCCACATCGGAGACCGGGGATTCGGTTGGAACGTGGAAATTTAGGCCAAAGCGGCTGAAAATAAGCGAGTCATCGTACGGACAGCTTTAGACAGCAAAATGTCAACCCATCTGATAAGTGCGAAGATCAACCATCCCTGGAATCATCGAAAATCAAGCAACACACCTACAAATCATGTCTTGGCAACTCCACCCCATTCCATAAGTTGCCAAAAAGCCATGGATTCATCCGTTCCAAAAACCATTCAATTCCCGTTTCACCTCACAAGTCTTTCCGGACTCAGCTTCCAGTTGAACGAAAATGGCTCAATCCGCAGAATCGATCATGCCGATATCATGCTCAACCTGTTTCTAGGCAATGAGGCGGATGGAGGCTTAGCGACGATCTATCTACGGAAGCTCGGTACTACAATCGAGAGCATTCCGCTATTTGGCCCTAATAGCCCAGCCTCCTACAATTTCACAGAAGCTGGAATGACCGCGACCGGAACGTGGGGAGACCTTAGGTTCCGCGTCCATCTTGTCTTGGCAGAAAAATCACCCGCATGGTTCTGGCATGTGGAAATCGAAAACTCTGGTGAGACATTGATCGATTGCGATTTGATCCTCACACAAGACCTCGGCCTCGCCCACTACGGAGCCATCCGGCTCAATGAATTCTATGTAAGTCAATATATCGACCACACCTCACTTTCTCACCCTATCCACGGCACCATCGTGGCATCACGCCAAAATCAGGCAATGGGAGGAAATTGGCCATGGACGCTGATTGGCTCACTTACCGATGGTGTGTCACATAGCACGGATGTCCTTCAGTTTCAACACCTCGCTGCCCGCTCGGGCACACCCGCACCTGCCCTCACCTCCGGGCTGCCGGGCGAGCGTTTGCAACACGAACACTCCCTAGTATCAATCCAAGACGCAGCCTTCACCTTGGCACCCGGTGGGAAGTCACAGCGCGGATTCTTCGGGCTATTTGAGGTTTCACACCCACTCGCTTCCTCCACTAAAGATATCGGAAAAATCGATCAATTGCTCCAATTTCCTGAAGCCCTATTTCCAACTGTGCTCACGCCGAGCTCCTCCATTCACTCCCCGCTTAACCTATACGCTACCGCCCCTCTCCTTCATACTCTAGACCTCAGCAATGCGGAATTACACATCTATTTTGGGGCAAATTGGCAGCATGCGGAAATTGAAAAAGATCAATTACTTTCCTTCTTCACCAACGATGGCAGCCACGTAGTGCTAAAAGCAAAAGAATCAAAAGTCCTACGTCCTCACGGTCACATCATCCGCTCCGGCGGCACCCTCACTCCTGATGAAACTGCGCTCACATCCACCACATGGATGAGTGGAGTCTTCCATTCCATGGTCACCCAAGGTCATGTAAGCATCAATCGTTTTCTTTCCACTTGCCATACATACCTCGGACTATTCCGTAGCCACGGCCAAAGAATCTTCATCGAAGTCAATGGCAAATGGTTTCTACTAGGCACACCTTCCGCTTTTGAAATAAAGCTCGATTCGTGTCGCTGGATCTATAAACACGCTGCTGGAATTATAGAAATCATCTCAAGTGCTCCCGAAGATCGCCACGAGCTCAAGTTAAGTATATCCATTATCGAGGGACCTGCTGCACGATTCCTCATCTCCCACCACATCGCCCTCAATGGCGATGACGGTAGCACCATCGGCCCGGCAAACTACAAGATCGAAGGGGAAAATATCTTTGTCAGCGCAGTTCCTGATAGCGACGTAGGCCGGCGTTTCCCCCAAGGTGGATTTCTCATCACTCCTGAACAAGAGGGCTCGATCGAAACCATTGGTGGTGACGAGTTATTATACCTTGATGGCATCACTCGCCAGCAACCGTTTCTCTGCTTCATCACTGCACCAACTCTCACCGCTGCATTGAAGATTGAAGGTAAACTCATCGAAGCCGAGGTCACCCATCTTCCCAATTTCTGGAAAACAATCGGAGCTGGATTGACGATTGAAGCCCCGGCTGCAGCACCGCTTGCCCAAGCTGCTCGCGGCATGGCGGAAATTTTCCCGTGGTTCATCCATAATGCACTCGTTCATTACCTATCACCACGAGGCCTCGAGCAATATTCCGGTGGCGGCTGGGGCACTCGCGATGTTTGCCAAGGACCAGTGGAACTCCTCCTAGCGCTCGGCCGTTTTGACCCAATCCGTGACCTCATTTGCCGCGTTTTCCGCCATCAGAACGCCGATGGCGACTGGCCGCAATGGTTTATGTTTTTCGAGCGAGAGCGCGGCATCCGCCCGGATGATTCACACGGTGATATTGTTTACTGGCCATTGCTCGCCTTGGCCCAATATCTCACCGCCACAAGAGATAGTAGTCTATTAGAAGAAGTGATACCTTTCTTCCATCCAGACGGCGATGCTGCAGCAGAGCACTGCACGATTTTGAAGCATGTCGAGCGCGCCCTCAAACTCATCGAGGGACGTGTAATCACCGGCACTCACCTTGCCGCTTATGGCCATGGCGATTGGAACGACTCTCTGCAGCCAGCAAAGCCCGAAATGCGTGAGCGACTTTGCAGCTCTTGGACAGTGACCTTGAACTATCAAACCTACATCGCCCTGGCGAATGCCTTCCGGGGACTGGGTGACCATGGCCGATTCGGACAATTCCAGGATAGGGCGATCAAAATCCTTGAAGAATTCCAACACCTCCTAATTGTTGATGGCATTGTCGCAGGACTCGCTTTCTTCCACGAGAATGGTAAGACAGAGTATCTTCTACACCCGAAAGATGCCACCACCGGACTATCTTATAGTTTGCTTCCCATGATCCATGCCGTGATCAATGACATGTTCACTCCTGCTCAAGCAGAGTCGCATTTGGAACTGATACGGAATAACCTGCTAGGTCCAGATGGTGCGCGCTTGTTTGATCGACCGATGCGTTATCAAGGAGGGATGCAAATAAACTTCCAAAGAGCTGAGAGTGCCGCGTATTTTGGCCGTGAAATTGGAATCATGTACACCCACGCCCATCTTCGCTACGCCGAGGCGCTTGCCCATTATGGCGATGCAGACGGCTTTTTTCACGCTCTCTGTCAGATGAATCCAATCGGCATTCGAGAATTCATTGCGTCTGCGGGTCTCCGCCAAGCAAATTGCTACTATTCCAGCTCTGACGCCGCATTTCCGGACCGATACAAAGCCTATCAAGAATATGATAAAGTTAAACAAGGAGAAATCACTTTAGAAGGAGGCTGGCGTATCTACTCGAGTGGTGCAGGCATTTTTACCCGCCTGATCATGCAATGCTTCCTTGGTCTAAGGCTGGAAAAAGATGCACTTTTGATAGATCCCACGATTCCTATCAGTCTATCAGGACTAAAAGTTTCTGTAACCATTAGAAACAAACCACTACAAATTCGATATGAGGTCGTCACCCGTGGCAGTGGGCCGCTCGACGTATCCCTCAATGGCGCAGCCTTAGGTTTTACTCGCGAAAGTAATCCATATCGCAGCGGCGCTATTCGCATCATGCTTAATGATGTTGATCAAAAAGTAGCGGTCAACAATCTAATGGTAATTCGAATTCAGTAAAATCTAGCTCTTGATCGCATAAGTTTTACAGTTGACGAATCTAGGCCGCCTCCGTCTCTGCTGCGCCATTGCAGACATACTCAGCAAGGTCCGTCAGCTCGCGATCAGTAACTTCTTCTTGATCAAGAATCTGAGCGAGGAGCTTTGCGGCTAGATCGTATTCAAGAATCTTTGCCCATGTGATAAGGCAACCGTATGTTGCTATTTCATAGTGCTCGATTTTTTGACCAACACAAATCAATGCTGCATCTACGCATGCCGAATTGCCGAATTCTTTCATAATGAAATTCCCTTCGGCGAGCATGCCGTTAACCCCATCACAAACAACGCAGCGCGGAATTCTACCAATTGAGTCAAAAACCCTCTCAAGCTTTTCTATTTGATCGGCAGTCTGGCTGATATGATAGATGAAAGCGACTTTAAGTCCTTCGCAATTTGAAGCCCTCGCCATTTTCGGCAGAGCTTTAACGATTTCCTTCTCAGCGTAATAAATACGGCAAAGTTGAGCTTCAAACAATTCAGCCAGCAAATTCATGTTCGTTTCAAAATGTTCTTTTGTGAGTAGATCCACTGCCTCGGCAATACATAGAATGCAAATTCTCCTAGAATGGAACCGTGCGTCTATGGACGAATAATTGGAGAAACATCGCCTTCCCGCTGGGGTGAACGTTGCAGAAAGCCTGATAATTTCGCTGCACCGAGCGCAAGCAAGACCGGTGGTGCAAGAGCAATTGCGATACGCACTTGCATCACCACTAGTGCCCTGACGGGTAAACGGTGAAGGAGATACCCGGAGGCAAGTGCCAAAAGAACCGTTTTCCCAGGGGACTGCTGGGCGATTTTTTCATACTTCTCGTAAGTCCCTACAACTTTACCTCGAACATCTTCCGCCATCGTTTGCAGATTATCTTCGATTGTTGGGTGATCAATTTGTGAATCTTGCATCATTACCAGAATTTGAGATTTGCCGCCGCGTGGGATATCCTGTCCGAAGCGTTCGATACGAGATCGTGCGCTTGTTCCCGCGAACGATTGTATAACCGTCGCTGCGGGCTAACGGGCTGTCGTCCTGACATGATGATGCAGCCAAGCGCAAACCCAAATGTCAAAGCGCCTGCCATAAATGCTACAGGGCTACGGCGAAATTCTTCACGCGTTGACTCAAGGAAATCGTCAGATTTCACTCTCACCCGCTCGACAAGAGCGCGTGCGCAATCGCCTTTAGAGGCGATCTCATCTTTAACATCTTCAACTTGCTCTTTCGCAAAATCTTCCATTTGATTTGTATCCATAAAATTTGGCTGGGGGTTATTTATTCGCAACACTTACCTTTGGTGGAGCGATAGTCTTTTATCGCTGTTTCTACTGCTTCGCGGGACTCTCCAGTCCGCTTTTGAATCCGGCCTAGCAACTCATCCTGCTTACCTTCGACATATTGTAAATCGTCGTCAGTTAATTGCGCCCATTTTTGCTTCAGGCTGCCTTTAATGATGTTCCATTCTCCTTTGATTTCTAATTGATCCATATCCAGTAGGCTACGAAGGAGATCACTGCAGCGCCATGGGGTGAAACCCTACTTAGGAGATCCGTTCTGCAGACTCGTCAGCGACAGATGGGATCTCAAGATTTGGATGAGTCAGTGCCGTTCTTGAATTCACCCTTTGAAAAGCCTCCGCCATGGTCGTGACGACTTCATCTGCTCCAGTTTCAAGCAACGCTTTGAGGGCGACCGGTGAAACCTCTTGCCTACCCCAAAGACCGACAATGATGTGAAGATCGGGAAAAGTCGCTTTTAACCTGGTGCATAAATGGCGCGCGCGGCTAAGCGCGGTGGGCGCTACCACTGAAATGCAGACTAAATCGGGTTTCGATTCGCGAACCCACGAGGTCAATTCGGCAGAAAGCATTTTTCCTGAAGCACTTTGAACGAGATCGTTTTCCATCTTCAGTAACTGCATCAACATTTCGGCAGCTAGTTCATCGCGGTGGGCTTTGGCCGCTACAATGCATATTCCGAAATCCGATCTGTTGTTAGTTCCGGTAAATTCAGGCCGGTCTGCTAGATCGTCGAGAATATCTGATATACCCCTCTCTATGAACTCAAGTTGCTCGACTTCAAGTTCACCAATCCGGTGGTCTGTTCCAGCCGAGATTAGCACAGGAATCAACATAGAGTCGAAAAGAGCCGCTGGGGAATTTGCCTTAAGATAATTGTCCACCAACTCCATCTCATCGTGCTCGCCCACGCGATGAAGCCGGTGGTAGCAATCCTCGGCAGGCGTCAATGGCTCTTCGTCGCTAAGCATAATACTTAAAGAGGCAAGTTTAGGAACATGCCTGCCCATCACCACGAGGCAAACGGTCAGTGGCGTGGCGAGAACGAGCCCTACAGGCCCCCATAGCCAAGTCCAAACAAGAGCGGCTACGATCAGAGCGACGGGTGTAACTCCTGTACTCGCGCCATACAGCCAAGGTTCCATCACATTGTTGCTAAATAACTCCAGCCCCACGAATAACCCGAATGTCAGAGCGGGTGCCATCCAATCCGGCGAAACGGCGAGCGAAAGAATGATTGGAAATCCAGCCGCGATCCACGGTCCAACGTAAGGAATGAAGCGCAGAACGGTCGCTAGCGCGCCCCAGAGAATCGCATTTGGTACCCCAATGAAATATAGTCCAATGGCTACAGGTATGCCATAAGTCACATTCACCACCAGCTGCATGAGAAGATAGCGGGCCACCCGCGATCCGGCATCGTCCATCGCGCGGGACGTGGCGCTAATGCGGCCTTGGCCGATTAAACGAATCAGCCGATTGCGTAAGTCCTCACGCTGCAACAACATAAAAACAAGCAACAACATCACCAGACCGATGCTGCCCAACGGCCCGACGATCGGAGATAACACCACTTGAATAAATTCTAATTCCTCGCTCTTCCCACTGACAATTTCGACCTGACGCGGTTGTTCTTGAGCATCTTTTGATGCTTCGGATTCCACGCGGGATTCCCGATCATCCCCGCCAGGCATATCTTTCTTGAGTTCCTCCCAAGTATCCGAAACTTTCGAAAACGGACCTTTTTCAGGAATCTGCACCGAGCGCAGTTTGGACCGAATATTTTCCTTATAACTGGGAAGTTGATTTGCTAGATCAACCACTTGCCGAGATAGAACCCAACCGGCCGCACCTGTAGCTAGAAATATCAGAAACACCGCCAAAAGTACTGCTCCGATTCGACCAATCCAGCGCTGAAGCCGAGTGACCAGAGGTGACAGCATGAAAGTGAGAAGTGCCGCCAATGCAAGCGGCACCAGAAGCTCGCGTCCGAAATAAAGTGTCAGGACAATGAACGAAGCCAGTAGGACATTGGAAATGGTTGCGAGCGAACTTGCTGAAGAAATTTTCTTGGGTGAAACGACCATGGATTTCAAATGATTTCGATGAGCCGAGAGTATGTTTCAGTTTGAGAAATCGCGAGATGAATTATAGAAAGAAGTCACTGCCGGGTAATTTTATCTTCTAAATGTTCGGAATTTTATGTTCAGCGATAGGGATCTGAGCGTGGATTGTAGTCCCATGACCTGAAGCAGATTTCACCTGAATAGAACCACTAAGTGCTATCGCTCGCTCGCGCATGCTGTGTAGCCCGAAACCTGCATTTGGGATCGGACAAGCGGGATCAAAGCCAATTCCATCATCCTGCACAGATAATTCCACGAAGGCACCAAGCTGGGTTAAATGAACGGTGGCCTGCTTTGCTTGGGCGTGAATTTCTACATTTTTGAGAGCTTCTTGTAGAATCCGGTACAACGCCAGTTCTGCCGCAGGAGGCAACCGCGCCGAAAATTGGCCGCAATTCAACTCCAAAGGTACTCCGGTACGCTTGGTGAATTCAACAGTATCATTGTGCAACATGGCTGAAAGCCCAAGGTGATCAAGCACACTTGGTCTCAGATGGCGGGATATTCGTTCCACGGCGGTTGCCGCTTCGCCTACCATTTCACGCAAGTTTTTTAACTCGGCACGGGCACTGAGGTTGTCTCGCGAGATTTTATCTGTGATTACTTCGCTGTGTGCCAGAACTGCACATAATAGCTGGGTAATCCTTCCATGTAATTCCGAGGCAACACGCTCTCTTTCCGCCTCTTGTCGCTGGACGAGGCGTTGGGAAAATCCTCTTAGCAACTCTTCATTACGCCGAGATTCAGTCATATCAGTAATCAACATCCCGAACGTTTCTCCATGATTACCGCCATTCACAAGTGGGCAGATGGATACTAAAATTGGCGTTGCGGAATGATTATTCGTTCTCAAACTCATGTTTACTTTAGATCCACCTTGATCCGCCTCGCTCAAGAATGTCAGAAAAGGCACGTTGTCTTCCGGAGCTATGAAATCCCTGAATGAAGCGCCAATCACTTGCTCTAGCGGGCGATTTACCATCCTCGCAAAACATGCATTTGAATAGAGGACCATCATGTCGCGCGTCACCATGAGCGCACCTTCATTCATCGACTCAATAAGTGTGCGATAACAATCACCGGTATTACCTAAAGTGAAAACTTGCGGGTCCAATTGGTTCTCGCCGATAACCGCATCCACCTGACCCGTACGAATGGCCTTCAAAGTCGCTTCAGCTTCGTTAAGGCGAATGAGCAACGAATTTGTATTTTCGTCCTGTGCAGGGTGATTGGGAGAGTTCACAATTAGGTATAATTGCATTCTATCAGGCCGAATTACGGAAGAAATCATGGTTATCCGAAACACGTCCAGTCATTCTTTTGATAGGATCGGGATGAATTTTTACCAAAGTAGGAGTGGCAAGGATTCTACCTTCGAGAGCGAGGAGCGGTTGTTGATAGATATCAACGACTTCGAGTGTATAGTCATCATTAAGCTGCGACCTGCATAGCTCATGGACCCGCACAATCGCCTGCTGTGAGCGGCTGGAAGCACCGGCAACATAAAGCCGGAAAAAACAGGCGGATCGAGATAGCCCAACGTTGCTCGTATCTGGTGGTATCTGACATGATGTAATTTCTCTGACCAGTTTCATGGCGACTTTGCACTTCGAAAAAATTTCCTAACGGGAATTATTACACCCTATTTTCAGAAGAATTATATCATCCACTCCAGATCGACGAAAGTTGGTGGGTTGCCCAAAGTAGCTGTCTGCCCATAAAGTGCCTTTGCTTGGTGGGATATAAAATTCATGAGCAGGCGAAGTGAGAGCTAATTAAACGAATCTTACATCAGACATCTCTCTAGGCCCAGTGTCGAAGTTTTGCAGGAATTGGTCTGCCGCTTCTACCGGGACGTTCAAAAAGCCCATAGAGCTTAGCAGCGCCTAGACCAAGTAGGGCAGCAGGTGCTAACGCAACTGCTGTCCGTGCCTGTAAAATCAAGAGAGACCGGAGTGGAAGACGGTGCATGCAGTAGCCAATCGCAAGAGCAACTAAAATCGCTTTACCAGGAGATTCTACGGCGACCCTCTCATATTGTCCGTAGGTTCGAGATACTTTACTCTTCACGTCAGCCAATAAGAATTGCAAAATTTCACCAGTAGTTACATGTCTATTGGGCAGTTCTTGAGAATTCACCATGTTTTAAGGTTTGAGGCTACATTGGAAATCCGATCAGCAACTCTTGAAACCACATCGTTTGCTTGATCCAGAGACCGATCCATAAGACGCTGCGGTGGAGTTTGAGAACGTTTGCCACACATTACCAAACAACCAAGAGCAAAACCAAATACAGCGGCTCCTACAATACACGACATTGGATTTTCGCATACCTTGTTGCGGGTCTCATCTAGGACAACTTCGGATTTTACGCGAAGTTTATCAGCTGCCACACGCGCGGACTCGATGTGCGCTGCCGTTGTTCTCTCAATTTTATCAGCTAATTTCGCTGCGTCTTCTTCTAAATGGTTTGTATTCATTTTGTTAATGGTAAGATAGAAATTTAATTAAAATTAAATGGCTATTCACAAAACACGACGGCCCTGAATCAGTCTGACAAGCACCATGATAATGGCAACCACGAGTAGGATGTGAATAAAACCCCCTAAGGCTGTGCTAGTAACAAGTCCGAGTGCCCACAATATGACGAGGATGATGGCGATGGTCATTAACATAATTTTAATTTTTTAATTGGGAAATGATTGCTAAAATTAATTCTTCTTTTAAAGCGACTTGAACAATTAAGTCCTGATGATTGCGCTTATAATAGCTTTGCGAGTTGCATTGCTTTCATTGAAAAAAAGATACTCTGATCGCGATATCGCAACCATGGGGTAAAACCCTACTTTGATTTGTTTCCGAACTCCCTAAATTGCACTCTGTTCATTTGACGATTATAGATTCCATTCTTGATGAACGGCTGGACAAAGATGATTATCCCCTTTGATCTCGCTGGTTTTCTATCATGTGATTCAGTTTCACAGCGAGACCTTGCGCAAGCGTAGAGCATTTAGAATCACGGACAGCGAGGAGACACTCATGGCGGCTCCAGCGATCATCGGGCTAAGGAGGATGCCGAAGAGTAAGCGTAGTCCATAGCGCCGCCTGAAGTTGATGGCCCGAGTATTCATAAGTGTCATAGTTCACTGATCTATGACACTTATGAATGAATCTCTCTTAAAAACGGATCAGATTGGCCGCCTGCGCTACACCCCGGAGC
>JBGSUW010000097.1:0-9845 GCA_041753275.1 Akkermansiaceae bacterium
TAGGGACGCACCGCAATGGATAAGCGTAAGTCATTGTATGGGTTGTCGATTTCCAAATGATAGCAAACATAGAGTGTAAGTTCATTTTCTATACCTTCCACCCACGGCGAAATCTTGAGCTTGAGCCCGCCAATTTTCCAAACCACTTCCGGGAGTGGCGCGCCGCTTTGTGGTAATGAAACTTGAATTTGCGCCTCTGCCCAAGTGATCAATTTCCCATCGACCCATAGAAATGGCTCGAACGAAAATCCCGCTTCATCCACTTCCACCATGCCTTCTTCATTGATCAATGCGCGCTTGCGACCTAACGGACTGCCAACGGGTGTCCAATACGATTGCTCGCGATACCAATAACGGGGAAACCAGCCTCGCGGGAAATCTTGGGCGACGGCATGGATAAATTCGTTAGGGGTCGCGGAAAATGCATCTGGCCGTAATTCCAAATTCGTAAGCGCCGCCTCGGCGGCATGTGTAAATCGCAGTTTCACATATCTTAATTCACCTTGAGGTAGGGCGATATAGGTGCGCCTTCCCATCGCATGCGTCGCTTGATATGCCTGAGCCCACTCCGCTCCATCAGGGGAAATCTCAAGACTGAATTCCCGCGATTTCACCGCTTCCGGCCACTGAAGCACCAAACCACCACAACGGACCAATTTTCCGAAATCCGCAGCCCACCATGGCGCGGGGTCTTGTGCATCCGCTTGCCATGTTACTAAGCTGCGATTGTTAGAAAAATGCGAATTTGGGCAGTGGCTTGACGCGCTAATGATTGGAGGCGAAGCCAAAGTTTGATCTTCCAACACAAATGAGGAAAGAAACACGCTCCCTTTCCCGCCGGGGCCGGCAACAATCGCCCATTCCAAGGCACCCACCTCGGAGGGCGCGCCACCGCCCGCCGGACCCCAAGCGAAAGGTAGATCGCGCTCACGAATCCGGATGGTTGTCCATTCTTTGGGTAAGTCGAAGTCTGATTTCAAGTTCCGCCATGCATTCGTCCCTGCCAGATCCGCGACTTTGAACTCAAAATGATTGCTCTGGCCCTCACCATGCACCTGAAAGCGAATTTCAAACGTTTCCGGCAGCGAGAACCGGATTTCTCTGCGGATCACCACAAAGCCCGCGCCCTCTTGGAAATCGTAATCGAGCCGCAGTCCCGGCGTGCCATCCTCGCCGACGATGCAGATGAGTGAACCATGCGCTTGGCCGGAAGCCACGACTTTCCAAGAATTTGGATCACTGAATAGGTCGATCAATTGAGTTTGAGGCACGGTGGTGGTTTTTCTAAATTTGGGTTTGCGCGGCGCTGATTGGATAAGAAATGGGTAGATGAAGGTCAAAATGAAAGCGCACCGGCCGAAAATGAGCACAATTTCCTTTTGTTTGGCCTTGCCATGCCGGTTCCGCCAGCTAGATTCCGCGTCCGTTTTTCTTTTTACTGGCAGACGGTTGGCGCCCCGGTGTCTGTCAGTTATTCCACTTTCCGGGGCAATTGCAGAAGGAAAACGAACCAACAACACAACCCCAAACCAGACAAATATATGGCTTACGCATTTGCGGAACCCACCAATAGCGAGCTCAATGACCTCATCGATTCCAAATTCCGCGAGTTCAACGCGGGATCCATCGTAAAAGGCACGATCCTCGAAATCCGCCCCCAAGTCGTCCTCGTGGACATCGGCTACAAGTCCGAAGGTGCCATCCCATCCAACGAATTCGAGGATGAGGAAATCGAAGTCGGCGACGAAATCGAAGTTCTCCTCGAGAAACTCGAAAATGATGAAGGCATGGTCGTCCTCTCCAAGGAAAAGGCCGCCCACAAACAAAACTGGGAAAAAATCGTCAAAGTCTTCCAAGACGGCGGTCTCGTCCGCGGTAAGGTCAAAGGCGTCGTCAAAGGCGGCCTCACCGTCAACGTCGGTGTCGAAGCGTTCCTTCCCGGCTCGCAAGTGGACATCATTCCACCGAAAGATCTCAACGAATACGTTGGCAACGTTTACGAATTCAAAATCGTTAAAATCAACGACGACCGTAAAAACATCGTCATTTCCCGCCGCGAGGTCATCGAGGCCGAGCGCTCCGAGCTCCGCCAGACCTTCCTTTCCGGTGTCAAAATCGGCGACAAGGTCACCGGTGCGATCAAGAACATCACCGATTTCGGTGCTTTCGTCGATCTCCAAGGCATGGACGGACTTCTCCACATCACCGACATGTCGTGGGGCCGCATCAATCATCCTTCCGAACTCCTTCACATCGGCCAAGCCGTGGACGTCGTCATCCTCGACGTGGACAAGGAAAAAGAGCGGGTTTCCCTCGGCCTCAAGCAGATGTCCGACAATCCATGGGAAGACATCGAGCGCAAATACCCAATCGGTCACAACGTCAAGGGCCGCGTCACCAAGCTTCTGCCATACGGCGCGTTTATCGAAATCGAGCGCGGGGTCGAAGGACTCGTCCACGTTTCCGAGCTTAGCTGGGTCAAGCGCATCACCCGTCCATCGGACGTTCTGGAAATCGGCCAAGAGATCAAGGCCGTCGTCCTCGGCATCAGCATCGAGGAGCAGAAAATCTCCCTCGGCGTGCGTCAGCTCGATTCCAATCCATGGGATGAAATCGAAAGCCGCTACCCTGTCGGTGCCACCATCACTGGCCCAGTGCGCAACCTCACCGCTTACGGTGCGTTTGTGGAACTCGAAGAAGGCATCGATGGCATGATCCACGTCTCGGACATGTCCTGGACACGCAAGATCAACCACCCATCCGAAGTTCTCAAAAAGAACGACGAAGTGGAAGCCATCGTCCTCGCCATCGACAAGGCGAACCAACGCGTCTCCCTCGGCATCAAACAAACCGAAGGCGATCCATGGAGCCTCATCGACAACCGCTTCAAAGTGGGCGATCTCGTCAAAGGCACTGTCGCCAAGATCGCATCCTTCGGTGCCTTCATCAGCCTCGATGGCGATATCGATGGCCTCATCCACATCTCGCAACTCAGCGAAGACCACGTGGAGAAGGTCAAGGATATCATCAAAGTCGGCGAAGAGATCGAAGCCCGCGTCATCAAAGTGGACAAGGTCGAGCGCCGTATCGGCCTCTCGATCAAGGCTGTCGGTTACTCCGATGACCAGCTGAAGAAGGAAAGCGCCAGCTTCGAGAGCCTCCGCCCATCCTCCGAGATGGTCGGCCTTGAGCAAGCGTTCAACCTCGCTGCTGCGGCATCTGAGGACTGGAGCCCCACTCAGGAAAACTGAATTCAACTGAAATCGGCGGCCGCAAATGGCTGCCGATTTTAAAACTCAAAACCGGATCGGGAAACTGATCCGGTTTTTTTTTATGGGAAGAATCCAGAGTCGATGAGTTTTCTGCTCACCCGTATGGACAGACCCCATCACAAGTGATAATTCTCCTCTCATGAATCTACTCCGGCCTTTGTTTTTCTGGATGCTCTGCTTCTCCAGCCCACTGGCCATGGCGGAAGGGACTGGCACACCTCCTCAGAACGAGCAATTATTGCCGGGAGTGGCAATGAGCCAGGGCATCACCGAGATCACCGGAGTGGCCATCTCCCCCTTGTTGGGCGTGAGCGCGGTGGGGGCTTGGAAATACTGGCAAACTCCCTTGGCTAAACGGGCTGAGCTTCCATGGTATGCCCAGCCGTGGGCATGGGGCACGGGGATGGTGCTCATCTCCATGTGTTTTCTCAAAGATTCGCTAGGGACGGCACTTCCTGGATTATTGAAAAAACCCTTCGATGTGGTGGAGTTATTCGAAAATAAAGTCAGCGCTCTCGTCGCCAGCGGAGCGTTCGTGCCGCTGGTGGCTCATGAGATGGCAAAGCATCTGCAGGCCGAGCAGGCCATCGCGGTGCCCACGGCAGCGATCGGAGCCTTCGGGATGAGTACTCTGGATCTCTCATGGCTGATGGTGCCACTCGCGGTCACCGCTTTTCTATTAGTCTGGGTCTGTAGCCACGCCATCAACGTTCTGATCATCCTCTCACCGTTTTCGAGTCTGGATGCGTTATTGAAACTCGCTCGCACCGCTGTGCTTGGGAGCGTGGGGCTGGTGTATGTGGTTTCGCCATGGATGGCAGCGGCGTTTTGCCTCGTGCTCATCTTGATCGCCGCATGGCTGGCACCCGCCTCGCTGCGATTGGCGATTTTTGGTGCGCGTTACGCCGGTGATCTTCTACTTGCAGGGCGCGGGCGCAAGCGCGCGACGCCTGAACAACCCCATGCTTTCACGCTTGGCAAAACGGCAGGACTCCCTGCGCGAACAGGTGGCCGCATGATTCTATTGGAAAACGGCACGCTGGCTTTCCGCTATCGTCGGTGGTGCGTGCTCGATGAACGCACAGTCGTGCTTCCGTCTGGACCCCAGCACTTAGAGCGTGGCCTTTTTTCTCCTTCACTCGTCCACTTAGCTGGTCAGCAGGAACAAACGAAACTGCTGCTATTTCTTCCACGCTATCGTGGACAGGAAGCGATGATTGCCAGTCATTTGAAACTGCAAGGTGTGCGGGATCATGCAATGGTCCGGGGATTCGCCGCTCTGAAATCTTGGCTGAGCGGAATGCTTAAATCAGGTCCTGCTTCACGGGCTACTGAAATTTAACCCGCCTTTGGAGTGCGGCGAGGATCGCCGCTTTGGGGTGTGGGGTGACCTTTGGGGGAAGTTCTCAACTCCACAAAAGGGCGTGATCTCAGACCTTTTTTCAAAGAATCGGCATCTTGCGAAAAATCCACTTCCTGCGTCAAAGCGGTGATCCTCACCGCAGTCCAAAGGCTGACGCCCCCGGTAACGCCGCAGGCGGAACTTTGGAGTGCGGCGAGGATCGCCGCTTTGGGGTGTGGGGTGACCTTTGGGGGAAGTTCTCAACTCCACAAAAGGGCGTGATCTCAGACCTTTTTTCAAAGAATCGGCATCTTGCGAGAACACCACTTCCTGCGTCAAAGCGGTGATACTCACCGCAGTCCAAAGGCTGACGCCCATGCTTTGTTACTAACCGCAGAAGAAAGCGGCCCGACTGATCATCCCTTTGGAAAACCCATTAACCTTAGAGCATCTCAGTCGGACCGCCGAGGGGGTCGCGACAGAAGAAGTTTAGCACTCGGTGTGCCAAAGTCATTTTCAATTTTTGCATTTTCCACCTTGGCAGGTCGGAAATCGCTGCCTAGCTTCGCGCCCTTCCAATGTCAGCAAAATCCAAGTTCCATTTCACGGGCATCTGCGGTACAGCGATGGGTGCCGTAGCCGCCGCCATGAAACAACGCGGCTACACCGTCACCGGCTCCGATTCGAATGTATATCCACCGATGTCGGACTTCCTGAGAGGCCAAGGCATCACGCTGACGGAAGGCTACTCTGAAGCAAACATCCCCGCGGATACCGATGTGGTGATCATCGGTAATGCCATTTCCCGTGGCAATCCAGAGGCCGAGGCCGCGCTCGATCGCAAGCTGCTTTACCATTCTCTGCCAGAGGTGATGAAAGAAGTATTCCTCCGGGGAAAACGGAATTTCGTGATCTCCGGCACTCATGGCAAGACCACCACCTCATCCATGCTCGCTTGGTTGCTGATCCACGCTGGCCGTGATCCGGGCTACATGATCGGCGGAATTCCGAAAAATCTCGGTCACGGTGCCCATTTTACCGACTCTGAATTCAACGTGCTGGAAGGCGATGAATACGACACCGCTTTCTTCGATAAACGTTCGAAATTTCTCCACTACTTGCCGGAATGCGTGGTGGTAAACAACATCGAGTTCGATCATGCCGATATCTATAACAACATTGGCGAAATCAAACTGACCTTCCGCCGCCTCCTCAACATCGTGCCGCGCGGCGGCGTGGCCTACATCAATGGCGACGAGCAAAATTGCCTCGATGTGGCCGAGAATGCCCCTTGCCCTGTGACAACCGTGGGCTTTGGTGAATATTGCACATTGCGGATTGAAAACCTCAACTACGAGCCAGAGCGCAGTTCCTTCACCCTCGGCGGGGTCGCCTACTCGGTGCCGATGACCGGCGAATTCAACGTCCGCAACGCGGCGATGGCCGTGGCTTGTGCCTGCTTTGCTGGCCTCAGCGAGGAGGAGATCCGCAGCGGGCTGGAGTCCTTCGAAGGGGTGGCCCGCCGCCAGGAACTCAAAGGTGAGGTCAATGGGATCAAGGTCATCGATGACTTTGCCCACCATCCCACGGCCATCCGGCTGGCAGTGCAAAGTTTGCGCCAGCGCCACCCGGAGTCGCGGCTATGGGTCCTATTCGAACCACGTTCGAACACCACCCGCCGTGCGATTTTCCAGAACGAGTTGGCCGAGGCTCTCGCATTGGCAGACTTCGCAATCGTGGCGGCGATCCCGGATTTGCATAAAATTCCTGAAAACGACCGGTTGGATCCTGCAAAACTCTCAGCAGACATTGCCCGCCACGGCGGCGAAGGCCACTACCTTGCGGATGTGGAAACCATCGTCGCCAAAGTAGTGGAAAATGCCCTACCCGGAGACATCATCGCTGTGCTGAGCAACGGCGGCTTCGGCGGGATCCATCAGAAATTACTCACCGCCCTCGCAGCGCAATCACCGGCCTCGGTCCCGGTGTGATTTTTAGCGATCGCCGCTGGGTAAATCATGCCGGATGCGGTTGCGGGCTTGCGGCTGCCTCATGAGGGTGATTTGTTCCCCAGCACGGATGCATTTGCGCTTATCAGATCAGGAACTCGCCACCTTGGTGGAAATGGTCAGCTTGGCGGCGAATGTCGCCTCGTGGAATCAGAAGGAATCTGCGGGGGATCAAGTCTCGGCGTTTGAAACTTTAGAAAGCAAAATTCTCGAAAAAGCCTGCCACTCGGGCTTGGGCGACTGGATTGAGTTCGATGAAGAGACGCAGCGCTTCCGGGTAAAAGAAGAGAAGGAAGAGCACTTGTTTTACCACGAATGCTATGATGAATTCCGCAATGAGAGTTTCTGGGACGAGCTGGCAGTGCGGATGGCAGACCGGGATCTGGCCCGCGCCATCGGCTTCAAAGAGTGGGAAAAATTAAGCGAAGAAGAACGTCGCGCCCGCACCACCACTTGGGAGAAGCGCTATTGGGAAGAATTTTCCAAACGCGGCGTGGAACGTGTGGTGGTGGTGACACCGCCGGGAGAAGGCTGATCGCCCGATTTCAAATCACTGCTGAGGCAGCATGTATGATAGCAAACTGCCGAGCTTCGCCCGCATTTTCGGGCGGGAGACGATGGCATCGATGAGGCCGTGCTCGAGCATGAACTCGGCTGTCTGGAAGCCGGGAGGCAAGTTTTGATGCGTGGTTTCCTTGACCACTCGTGGCCCGGCGAAGCCGATCATGCACTTGGGCTCGGCGAGGTTGATATCGCCGATGGTGGCGAATGAGGCTGTGACCCCGCCGGTAGTGGGGTGGGTGAAAACGGAGATGTAGGGCAGTTTCGCTTCAGACAGACGGGCAAGCGCACCGCAAGTTTTCGCCATTTGCATCAGCGATAGCATGCCCTCCTGCATCCGTGCTCCGGACGAGGCGGAAACGATGATCACACCGCGGTTTTCAGCGATGGCCATTTCAATCGCGCGCGTGATCTTCTCACCAACCACCGATCCCATCGAGCCGGCGAAAAACTTGAAATCCATCACCGCGATCATCGCCCGCTGGTCTTGGATGCTCAGGCGACCGCAGACAACCGCGTCATCAAGGCCGGTCTTTTCACGCAGATTTGCCGTTTTTTCTTCATACCCGGCGAAACCAAGCGGGTTTGCAGAAATCAGTCCCATTTCCGTTTCCTCGAATGAATCAGGATCGGCGAGTAGCTGGATACGTTCCCGGGAATCAATAAGGAAATGGTGGCCACAGGGCGGACAAACCTGGAGATTCTGCTTTAGCTCAAGAATATGAATCAAAGAGCCGCACTCAGGGCATTTCACCCACTGGCCTTCTGGCATGTCTTCACGGCGGTCGGTGCTGCGCAAGCGCGGTTTGCTGAAAATGCCCATAGAATTTAAAGGAAATTGGCTGGCAGAAAGGGAGAATCCAGATCGTGAGAGACCTCTGCTGCGAAGGAAGCTACGGCGGTGGCGATGGCAGGACAATCCCCTTTTGCCGCGCAACGAGGAAAATTACGAATTTTGGGTTGCCTTTTGCCGAGATTCAGCTCAAGGATCGGCACGTGAGTCATAAGCATTTCCGTAATATTTGATGAATATCCGTAATTTTGTAAGTGGTTCCTCGGTAATCCTGGTCACTTGGCTGGGTGCTACTTTTATCAATGATGTGCCGGCCCAGCGCTATCCCAAGTTGGATAAGACGACAGCTTCACAGCAGAAATTACCGGCTGACATCTCCATCAGCGCCCCAGTCCCCACTCTTGCTTCGGCCTCGCGCTGATGCCTGAGCAACCGGTCATTTGTGATCGCAAGCCACTCGCCCTTGAGGTGGAGGCAGGTGTGCATTGGTGGTGTTCTTGTGGCCGCTCCGGTCACCCGCCGTTTTGTGATGGCTCACACAAAGGCACCGGATTACAGCCGGTGAAATACGAAGTAGCGGAAACAAAGACGATCTGGTGGTGCCAATGCAAGCACACGGCGAATCCTCCATTATGCGATGGTTCTCACAAGAATCTGCCGCCTGCTGAGGCGTGAATTTGTGATGGAAATTTCGTGATCCGGAAGCATAGGCCGCAATCTATTGCTCGCCGCTCTTGTCAGGACTTCAAGCTGGCTGCAACTTCGCGAGGTGAACGATGTATTTCCAATTTCACCGCCCCGAGCATGGGCGGAAGTGAATCTCAGCGCCATGAAGCGCAATCTCAGACTCGCGCGCGGCGCCTCCGCTGGCGACCAAATGGCAGTGGTGAAAGCCGGTGCCTACGGACACGGGCTGGAGGAAATCGCAAAAGCGTTGGAAACGGAGCCAATCGCATTTTTCGGCGTGGCCAATGTGGGTGAAGCCCGCAGGATTCGGAATGCTGGCGTGAAGACCCGGATCTACTTGCTAGGCGCGAGCTGGTCACAAGAACGCGAGGAAATCGTGGCGCGAGATTGGACTCCATGTCTCTCCTCGCTTGCGGAAGCTGGTGAATTCAATCAAATCGCGGCCCGCCATGGCAAGCGTCTGAAAGTGCACTTGGCAGTGGATACCGGGATGGGCCGTGGCGGATTCGTGGCGGAGCATTTGGCCGAAACATCGAGAAAGCTGGAGAGGTTAGAACACTTGGAGATTGAGGGAATCGGCTCCCATTTGCCAGCGGCTGATGAAGATGTGGAATTCACCAAGCGTCAGTTCGAGCGCTTCCGAGCCGTCATCGATGAGTTGGGCGGATCGCAAAGGTTCCGCTACATCCATCTATCGAACAGCGCGGGCCTGCTCGGCTATGAGCAGGGTGCGTGCAATTTATCACGGCCGGGGCTGATGCTGTATGGCGTGGCTCCGCTTGCTGGATTTCAGGAAAAACTCGATACGGTGATGACCCTGAAGTCGCGGGTGACGCTGGTGCGCACATTGCCGGCGGGACATGGGGTCTCGTATGGCAGGCAATTTGTCACGAAGGTGCCCACACGGGTAGCCACTGTGGGCATCGGCTATGGCGATGGCTATCCGAGGCATGTCTCGGGAAAAGGCGCGGATGTCTGGATCCACGGGCGCCGCTTCCCGATCCTCGGTCGCATTACCATGGACCAGACGATGGTGGACGTGACGGGTTCCGAAGACGTGCAGGAAGGCGATGAGGTTGAATTATTTGGCGCTCACATTCCAGTCGCTGAAATCGCGCTCAAAGCGGATACCATCACTTGGGAAATTTTCACCGGGATCACGCCCCGGGTGCAGCGCTGCT
>JBGSUW010000098.1:0-19376 GCA_041753275.1 Akkermansiaceae bacterium
GCCCGCCATCCGCGAGGGCCTGCGCGCCCGGGCCCACACCTTCAAGCGCGGCGCCACCGTGCTCCTGCGGGCCACTCAAGACCGCGTCGAGACTGACTTCAGAGCCGTCGCCACCGAGCAAGTCGGCGAGCTCACCTTCCAATTCCTCGCTGGCGATTTTTTCCAAAACAACCCATTCATCCTACCCGCGTTCACCGGCTACGTCGGCCAGCAAGCTGCCACGGACGGTGCCAGATTCCTCGTGGATGCCTACTGCGGCTCCGGCTTGTTTTCCCTCACCCTCGCCAAGCACTTTGAAAAAGTAGCCGGCGTGGAAGTCTCGGAAACCTCGTGCGAATGGGCGCGGAAAAATGCCAAGGCAAACAATATCACCAACGCCGAATTCCTCACCGCATCTGCCGAGGCCATCTTCGATCAAATCAATTTCCCCGCCGCGGAAACCGCCGTCGTCATCGATCCACCGCGCAAAGGCTGCACCCCGGAATTCCTCGAGCAGCTCATCCGCTTCAGCCCGCTGCGCGTCGTTTACGTCTCCTGTGATCCCGCCACCCAAGTGCGAGATTTGAAACAACTCAGCGAGGGCGGCTACCAATTAGAAGACGTCCAGCCCTTCGATCTCTTCCCCCACACCCGCCACCTCGAGTGCGTGATGACCTTGGTGAAAAAATAAATTTAGCCTCCCGCCTTCATCGTCAAAATCGCCAACTCCGGCGGACAGGCAAAGCGCACTCGCAATCCCACCGTACCTACCCCACGAGTCACGAACAGCTTCGATTCTCCAATCCCATATTCTCCATACAAATAGTTCCTCCCATAGTTCACTCGCTGCGGCGCATAACCTATCAGGGGAACCCGACACTGCCCGCCGTGGGTATGCCCCGAGACCTGCAACATCACCGGACGATGCGCCACAATCGTATCGAAGTAATCCGGCTCATGAACCAACGCCAGAATAGGAATGTGCGCAGCGATTCCCCGGAAAGTCCGCTCTGGATCAGGCTTCCCTAACCAGACGAAATCGGTTCCAGCCACCGCCAATGATTCGCCTCGTAGTTGAATCACGCTGTTTTGATTGATCAAAAAACGAATGCCCGCTTGCTCGAACTGCTTCCTCACCACCTCCCGATTTCCAGACCAACCATCATGATTCCCCATCACAGCGAAGACACCATGCGCCGATTGCAGTTGTTTGAGAAAGTCCAACATCGGCGCTACCACCGCAGGATTAGCAGACATATAATCTCCTGTCAGAGCAATGATATCTAACTTTGAACGATTCACCTCGGAAACCACCTTCTCCAGCAATCCATCATCATCTCCCGGACGAAAGTGAAAGTCTGATAAAACACCCACCTTCAGCCCGGATAAGCCCACAGGTAAATTTTTCCGGATGATCTCCTCACGAGTGATCGACAATGCATTCGGCTCAATCGCAAAGGCATTTACGGTGCATCCCGTAGCAAGTGTAGCACCCCCAAGCAGCCAGCGCAGAGCCTTGCGCCGTCCAATGTTTTTAGAGTCATCCGCAGTTTCGATTTGATTGATCGTTCCCATGCAGCGGAGATTGAATATCGTAAATGAAGACTTGATGAATACTCTGTGAAAATATAGCTCCCCTACTCCGCTGGTAGGCCACTGGCGATGGGATCCCACTGCTCTTTAAACGTCGCACTTATCTGCGATAATGCGGCAGCCGCAGTGAGCGCTCTCTCGCGATTTCCCACTAGCCAATCGAAAGCAATCGCACATTGGTGACGGCGCATACGTTCCTGCTCATTGGCGGGCTTGCTAACCAGATTGCGGTGCAGGGAGATCAGTGAGTCTGCGGTGAAATCGCTCCAAGCATATTTGCTTTCTTTTCCCGCGCCATCAGCACCGAGTATCGATCCAAAGGCATCGAGCGAAATTTTGCGAATGGTCGCACCCGACATTAAATTAAGATCGAGAGTGACACTGGACGCAGCGAGATCATTTTCCAGATCTTCTAGAAAAGTTTCTGATAACTCAATGATCGTCAGCAATGATGAACGGGAGGCACCTTCAGGATCACTTGGAAAAATCTTGAGATAATTCCTAGCATCGGCAAAGCGACACTCTTTGGCGTAGTCAGCGAGTGTGGCCATGATGGTTGCAAGATCTGGCAGCGCAGGCGTGACGGTTGATGGAATGATTACTTCCTGCTCGGGAGTCGCCAGCAGTTTCGCATGGCGAGTCAGATCAAGCTGAAGTGCACGGACATTAAACCTTGCCCGTCCCGAGGTCTTGAGTTCTTGAATCACTTGTTCCAGCGTTGCAATTGCCTCATCACATGAGATCACATCAGCGGGAAATGGGTGATATTGATGGGTATTCAGAAGTTGATAATCTGCTAGATAATTTTCAGCAAGTTTCTGATAGATTGATAGCCATGCATCTTCAGAACCCGGCTTCGCAGAGACGATCGCTTGAAAGCACGATGCTGCAGCTCCGATCATTCCTTGCTCCCAATTTTTCAAACCCGCGATCATCCAGCCCATGATCTCCGGACCACTGGCAGGCTGGCCTACCGCAGCCAGCGGAGAAATGGGAGAGAGTCCGGGGAGAGCCTGAAGCACCGTTTGCAAGCTATCCGTCATCGGCGAGGCGACGGCTGGCTCAACTTCGGCGGATTTGAGACTAAACTCCGCGCGTTGGCGAGCTATCGCAGCATCGCCGCTTAGGTAGAAAGCAGATATCGCTTCGATGCCAGCCCATGTGCGCGATGGTTCGTGCACGGCGGGATTCTCACTCAGCTCGGTGAAAAGCTTCGCGGCTTCGGTGAAATTTCCAGCAACGACCGCCTCACGAGCTTCACGATATCGTTTTGAAATATCTATTTCACCGGGGCCCTCTGAAACCTGAGGAAGAGTCTCCACCATCGGCACGGGAACGATAGTGGGTGTGGCTTTTTCCTTACTAAAAAACAATATACCAAATATCCCGAGTGCGAGCAGAGAAAAGCCAACAATTGTATATAAAACAAAAGTATGTTTACGATGTTTCGCCTGCCGTTGTGAAGATTCTTGAGAAACTTGCCCAGCACTTGGCGAACCGATTTTCAAACGTGCCATGGATGCTTCCAACAACGCGATCAGTTCATCATACGAACTGAAACGGTCCGCTGGCTGATAAGCCATCGCCTTATCAATGATCGCACAGGTATCTGCTGATAGCGCTGGCTCCACGACACCTATCGACACGATGTTTTTCTTTGCCTCACGTAATAGGTCCGTGGCCATCGTTTCTTCACCACAAGAGGGTTTACCAGTAAGCGCATGGTAGAGAGTGGCCCCGAAGGCGTAGATATCAGAACGGAAGTCTTCCGGGCTGCCATCGATGGTCTCGGGTGGCACATAGTAAGGGGTAGCCCACAGTTCCGTAGCTTGGGCTTTACCGCCTTGGGTGACGAGTGCGAGGCCGAAGTCCACCAACTTCGCGTGGCCCTCGGCATCGAGCAAAATATTCCCGGGCTTCACATCACGGTGGATCAGACCGGCGGCGTGGGCGGCTTTCAGACCCTGCGCCACCTCGATGGCAAGAGGCAGCATTTCCGCTTCAGGGATTTTACCACGCTCCCGGATTTGATTCTCGAAGTGGCCGCCCGGCACCATTTCCATTGCAATGTAGAACCTACCGAATGCCCTGCCTGTCTTGAGCACCCGCACCACATGCGGATGGCTGAATGAGGCCGTGATCCGGGCCTCCTCTTCGAATGCGGAAATGCGGCGCTCATCGGCCGAATAGTCTTCACTCAGAATTTTTAAAGCCACTTCGCGATTCAACAGGGAATCATGCGCACCGAAGACCATACTCATCCCGCCGATCGCATGACGGTGCGTCAAAATATAGGGACCGAAATCCCGTTTCACCCGGTTGTGCACCCCGCAATGAGGACAGCTTATGTTGGAAAATGGTGCGAATGCCGTCACATCAAAGGGATTCATGCATGAATCACAGTCAGCGATATGGTGAGAAAGCTCCGGCATGTCTGAAAACTAACTGCTCGCTGGCACGCCTGCAAACTTGAAACTTGCACCGCATTCTCCGGTGAAGAGAATCAGTGCGTGGAGATTTTAGTAGAAAATAGTGCCGGGGAACGGATCGATGCATTTTTAGCCGCCCGCCTCGCAGAACTCTCACGCTCACGCATCCAGACTCTCATTCGCGAACAGTTCATCCAAATCAATGGCCACCCGGCAAAACCTCGGGATGCGGTAAAACTTGGCGATAAAATTTCCATCGTTCTACCCGAGGCCGTGCCGCTCGACGCAGCACCGCAAGACATCGCACTGGAAATCCTATTTGAGGATGAGGACCTCGTCGTCCTCAATAAGGCCCACGGCATGGTGGTCCACCCCGCGCCGGGAAATCCTGATGGCACGCTCGTCAATGCGCTGCTCCACCATTGCAGTGGCAAACTTTCCGGCATCGGCGGAGTCGAGCGCCCGGGCATCGTCCACCGCTTGGACAAGGACACCTCAGGCTGCCTGGTGGTGGCAAAATCAGACGCTGCCCACCAATCGCTCGTCACCCAGTTTTCCGAACGCAGCACCATGGAGAAGCTCTACCTCGCCGTAACCCAAGGCGTGCCCAAGCCCGCCAAGGACACGGTTTTCACCCACATCGGCCGCCATCCTGTCAATCGCCAGAAAATGGCCGTCGTCAATCCACCCGGCGGGAAAACGGCCATCACAGATTACGAAATCCTCGCCAGCGATGCTTCCAGCATCACCGCGCTGGTCCTCTGCCACCTCCACACCGGGCGCACCCACCAGATCCGCGTCCACCTCCTGCACAAGGGCACCCCCATCGTGGGAGATCCCATCTACGGGAAACCTAGTAAATCCTCAGAGCAGACCTCGCGCCTGATGCTTCACGCATGGCGACTCTCTTTCCAACACCCCGTTTCTAAAATACAACTCCGCTTCGAGGCACCCCTTCCACTTGAATTCAAGCCTTGGGCCGATCTCGCCGCACTCCCACCCACTACCCGATGAACCCAGAATTCCGAGCCGATCTCCTCCTCGCCGTTGACCAGCAACTCTTGTCTCCAGAGACGCCATACGTCGCCAAAACCTACCAACGCCTGCTCGCACTTGGCTTGGATGAAGCGGCCGCAAAATACCAAATTGTTTACTGCCTCTGCGAAGAAATGGAACAAATCATCAAAACCCACCGCAGTTTCAGCGAGAAGTCCTACCGCGCCGCTTTGAAAAACCTTCCGATCGACCTCGATATAGAGAACGAAGAAACCGAGATTCAAATTTGAAATCCAAGTCGATTCACCTCACCGAAAACGCCGCGTCCAGCGCTCGATGTCTTTAAAAATCACATCTCTTTTTTCATCATACATTAACAAGTGATACGCACTCGGATAGTTATGATAAGTCTTAGAAACTCCAGCGGGTATTCGTGCCAGAAAGCCCCGCATATCTGAATCATTGTTAAAATAATCCTTTCCGCCGTGGATGACCAAGATCGGAGTCCTGAAGCTGGCTGCACAATCGTTCATGGAGTCAATATGCCGCGCTAGAGTCCCCAGCAGCCGCAAGGTATGCTTATCCACATTATAGGAATTCTTCTGGACTTGGTCCGAGTGCACGGAGGTCTGCGTCATCTGGACCTCTTCCCCACCAGCGAGGGCATCTAGGGAAATTCTGGCCAACGGCAAAGTCGTCGCCGCCACCTGCATCAAGCCCGGCGTCCACGCTGGAATATCATCACGGAACCGCACAATCGGCGAGGACAACGCCAAGCCATCGCACGGCGGATCATTTGCAGGAGCTTCCCGCCAAGCGTGAGCCGCGATCATCGCCCCCATGCTCTCACCGAACCAGATCACCTTGGCATCCGGATGCTGCTCACGCACGAGCTGGGTAAATGCAAAAAGATCCCGATACCAATCCTGCGGGTCCCCAATGTCGCCGCGGCGCTCGTGGATCGGGTCACTGCCTTGGCCACGCACCTCGTAGGCATACAACCCCGTCTTGGGTTGCTTCTTCAGCAAGAAATTCCCCAAATTTGCGTAGTCGATCGATGCCCCGCAAAATCCGTGGATACCGATGATCACCACATCCTGTTCCACTTCTTTGGAAACCCATTTCCGATATCCAAATTCATCTCCTTTCGTGCTCTCTTGCGCGCTCGCCTGGCCCGATTGGTGACTGACCATCGTGTATTGCGGCGCGCAAGCGATTGGAAGAACTGCCGCCATGCAGGCGAAAATCCCTCTCCATGCCAGATGATTGATCCGCAACATGGCGAAACCGTCTCAGAAAATGTTGAAAACGCAATGCACAAATATTGATGAAAATTTGAATGTTCATCTTCGCTTTTTCGTATAGAAACACGATTGCTCTAAATCAACGCGTTTATGAAAATTTCCTCCCTTGTCCTCTCGGCGTTTTTCGCATTTCAACCAGCGGCTCAAGCAGCACCAAGGCTCGTCATTTCCACCCCTTCGTTGACTCCGGAATCCACGATCGATCTCGTGTTGGATTCCCCAGTCATCGCCACCACCGAGCTCGGGAAAACCGAGCCCAACTCGTGGCTAACGATCAAACCGGCACTCCCCGGCAAGCTCATCTGGAAAGCCCAAAACATCGCAAACTTCATCCCGGATGCCTCCCCCGCCATCGGCACAACTTACACGTTTTCCCTCGCCAAGGGCCATGAGCTGCTCGACGGCACCGCCCTGCCCGCCGGAAAGATCACCACCATCGCCAGCGAGCCATTCCGCATCTACATGGCGAATGCGCAGAACCGCTGGGCTTCCGATTACTCACCCTCCACCGCCGAGTGGCTCATCGTTTTCAATGATGATGTCGATCCCGTTGCCGCCGCTGATTTTATCACATTCAGCTCGGAATCCGGCCAGCGCGTTGCTGCCCGGCTAGTGCGTCCGACTTTCGCCCAAGTCGGCTACATTGCCACTTCCTATCCCTCATGGCCCGCTCGCAATCCCCAAGCAACCGCTCTCGAACTGAACGCTGAATCACCGATCGCACACACCTTGCTCGCCTCCCCCATCACCCCTCTTCCTGTCGGAAAAAAATGGGCGATTTCCACCCTCAGCGGCCTTCCCAATCTCTCCGCCAACGCTCGCCTCGCCGAGGATAGCTCTTATCAAATCGGCGATGTGGTGCCTTTTAAAATCGACAAGATCGTGCCGCTCATTGAGGTCAATCTCCCCCGCCAGATTGACCTGAAATTTAACCAGCACCTCGCGGAAACCCTGCCGGATGATTTTCTCACCTCATCCATCGACATCACCCCGCGCCCGGAAAATCTCACTGCGAAAATCGAGGATAGCCGAGTGACGCTCCACGGTGATTTTTCCGCATCAGACAAATACACCATCACCGTCCGACCACCGTTCACCTCCAAAAGTGGCCTTGCACTGGACGGACCGCTCACTCAGGAAATCACCTTTGAGCGCATCGCCCCGGGCATCGCTCTGCCGTCTGAGAACCAAGCCCAGCTTGCAAATGGCAGGCGCTCTTACCAGATCGAAACCATTAATCTCAGCAGCATCCAAGTCCGCATCAAGAAGCTCAGCGACGCCAATCTCGTCCGCGCTTTTCAGGGTTTTCAAAATTACACAGGCGTCGGGCACGATGGAACTTCGATCAAAGCCACCGCTCCCCTGCCCTACTCCCTCATCCTCGGCGAGACCATTTTGGATAAGGAAATCCAACTCGATAACCTGATCGATACCTCGAAGACCGTCACTCTCCTTTGGGATGAACTCCTGCCCAAAGAATTGAAAAACACCACCCTGTTCCTCGAAGTCACAGGCACCCCGCAAGCTCTCACAGACCTCAGCATCCCACGTGCCCAAGCCATCGTCCAGCTCACCGATATCGGCCTCGCATGGAAGCTCGTAGGCAAAGAAGCCCTCATCTACGCCTTTTCCTGCGATACCGGAAAACCTCTTCCCGGCGTGAAATTGCAACTCTTCGGCGAGGATGCAAAACCCCTCACCTCCCTATCCAGCGATGCCGCCGGCCTCATCACCCTGCCCCGCGCCGCTGAGGCCCGCCACCTGCAAGCCACTCTCGCCGGCGACTCTTTTCTCACCGCCTTCGATTCCACACTTTCCACCGTCGGCCTCTGGCATTTCCCGATCCGTTACTCGTGGAATAAATCCACCGCCCCCAAGCGCAAAGCATTCCTTTTCACTGACCGCTCACTCTACCGCCCCGGCGAAATGGTGAGGCTCAAGGGCATCGTCCGCAGTCAGAATGGCAATGCCATCGAGTCCGCCGCTGCCAGTCCCGCCCGCATCGTGATTTTAGATCCTGCCGCACAGGAAATTTTTACCCAGGATATCAGCATCTCTGATTCCGGATCATTTGATCTCACCTACCAGCTGCCTCTGTCAAAAACTGGCACCCATTACATTCGCCTCGAATACCCCAAGGAAATCGCCAAGGCAGAAGCCCTAGAAGAAGATTGGGAACAACAAGAAGCCATCATCGATAGCGCCCGCTTCAGTCTGCCGCTGCGGGTGGAAGACTTTCGCCGCAATGCCTTCGAGGTGACGCAGACTCTCGCCACCGTAGAACCAGCCGCCGCCACCGTCACTGCAGATCTCACCGCTGCCTATTACCAAGGCCAGCCCGTAGCCAGCGGCAAAGTCACCCATTACAGCTCCATTTCTGCCGTCAATCCCTACCCGGAGCGCTTCCGCGATTATCAGTTTGGAAATCACCGCACCGACGATGGCTCGTATTGGTATCATTATTTCGGCTACCGCTGGGATGATGCAGGGTCCAATACCCAGACCACCCGCGTCCAAGGCGAGACCACCCTATCAGCCAATGGCAAGGCCACCGTCGCCATCGATATTCCACAAGCGGATTTCCCCTCCGCCCGCGAAGTCACCTTCTCCTCGCAAGTCACGGATGCGAACAACCAAACGCTCACTGCCACAGCCACCACCACCGTCCATCCCGCCTCCGTTTACGTCGGGGTTTCACGCAATGACCGCCTCGTCCGTGCAGGGGAAATTTTGCCTTTGAAAATCGTCGCCACCGATACAGTCGGCGAGCCATTCAAAGGTGCCATCAAGGTCACGGCCATCCTCACTCGCGAGATCAATTCCACCGTCAAGACCCGCAATGATTCCGGCGATACCACCACTCGCAATGATGTGACCGAAGAAACTGTCTCCACCACAGAAATTACCATCGATCCCGCCGCCTCCGCAGCTCAAGGGACCGATTTAAACATCACCCCCACCGCCACCGGACGCCACTTCCTCACCCTCAGCGGCACCGATCCCGAGGGCCGCGCCTTCGCCACCACCACTTATTTCAACGCCTACGGCACCAACGATTACCCATGGCTCTACGAAGATGGAATGCGGGTAAAAATCGTTTCTGAAAAGAAGTCCTACAAACCAGGAGACACCGCCCGCATCCTCGTGCTCTCCCCCATCGAGGGCACCGCGCTCGTTTCCGTTGAGCGGGAAAAAGTCCTCCGCACCTTCCAGGTCGCGTTGAAGGCGGATAGCCCCGTCATCGAGATTCCCCTCACCGAGGCAGATGCGCCAAACGCCTACGTCTCCGTGATCATCATCAAAGGAGCGCAGGAATCTGCGAGAGAGTACAAAGAACCACAACTCCGCCTCGGCTACTGCGAATTGATCGTGGAAAACTCGCGTGACACACTAAAAATAAATTTCGCCGAAAATCCAAATTCCTCCCCGCGCCCCGGCGATGAAGTCACCCTCGCCGGCACCGTGCTCCTTGCAAATGGCAGCCCCGCGGCTGGCGCAGAAGTCACACTCTACGCGGAAGATGAAGGCACCCTCGCCGTGATGGGTTATGAAACTCCAGACCCCATTTCCTACTTCTACAAGCCTCGCGATCTGGATGTGGAAACCGGCACGTCGTTCGAGTCCTTCATCGCCGAGGACCCGGAATCCCAGAGCTTTTTCAACAAAGGCTTCTTCATCGGCGGCGGTGGCGATCTGCAAAAACTCGCCGATCTTTTGCGGAAAAATTTCGACCCCTGCGCCACTTGGGCACCTGCCATCATCGCCGATGCTAGCGGTGGATTCAGCCACACATTCAAGGTCCCGGACACACTCACCCGCTATCGAGTCATCGCCGTGGCGCATCACGCAGCCGCGCGCTTTGGCCATGCGGAATCCGCCATCACCGTGAAGAAGGACCTCATGCTGGAGCCGAAGACGCCGCGCTTCGCCCATCAAAGCGATGTCTTCGATGCGCAAGTCCTCGTCCAAAATGCCTCTGAATTTTCCGGCACTTGGGAAATTTCCTACACCACCCAGAGCGGGCCGGAAACTCCCTGCGCCACCGCTCAAGGCCCCACCACTCAGACGGTCACCCTCGAGCCTGGCGCTGCCGCGACCGTCGTTTTCCCCACCCTCGCGGAAAGTACCGGTGAGGCCGTCCTCACTTGGAGAGCCACTCCCGTCTCATTGAACAATCGCGATCTTACCCCCGCACTCACCCGGAATCTTTCCGATGCCGTTGAGTCCCGCTTCGCCATCCATTACCCGATGCCACTGCTCCGCCAAGTCGAGCTAGTGAACCTCAAAACGCCCGGGGCCAGGCAAAATCTCAAAGACGCCATCTCTGCCAACTTACTGGACGGCAACGGCACCATCGATCTCGAGTTTGCCCGCTCGCCCCTCGTCGAAGCCGGCGGCGCCATCGATTTCCTACTCAGCTACCCCCACGGCTGCATCGAGCAGACCACCTCCGCCCTCATCCCATGGCTTGCGGTCGAGTCACTTGCGCCCTACGTCCCCAGTTTTGCCAGCATTCCTGAGGAGAAAATCGCAAAAACTATCCAAGCTGGCGCGGACCGCATCCTCTCGATGCAGCTGCCAAATGGCTCATTCAGCTACTGGCCTGGCAGCGTGGAATCCGTGCCTTGGGTGACTTCCTACGCTGGCATGGCCCTGCTCATCGCTGAGGAAAATGGCGCCAATGTCCCACCCAGCGCCATCGAAAACCTCAAATCCTACCTGATCGAAAGCCTGCGTGGGATGGCTGAAGAGAAATCCTCCATCGCCCTTGAGATGCACACCCGCACGCTCTTCGTGCTCAATCTCTCCGGAGCACCCCAGCCAGCTTACCTCAATGCGCTGCAAGATCGCCTGCCCGAACTCAGCCCGAATGCCCGCGCGATGTTAGCCGCCGCTCTCTGCCCGGACGATGAAGCAAACGAAACCAACCAAGCCGCCGCCCGCGCCATTCTCACCTCCAAGGTCCCATTCAAGCTCAAGTCCGATGAATGGATGGAGTGGACACCCAACGCCGCCTTCCAACTCATCGGCTGGTCCGCCGCAGATCCCGATGGCGAGCAACCCACCAAGATTCTTGATAAAATGCTCAATGATCGCAGCCCCTATGGCCACTGGCGCACCACATGGGTCAATGGTTGGAGTCTCATCGCCATGGCCGCCTACGCTCATAGCCAACCCATGCCGGAGGAATCAGCCGCCATCCAAGTGGAAACCAACACCGGCAGCGAGACCATCAATCTCACCTCTGAGGCACCCACCGCATCCCGCTCATTCCTCCTAACCCCGGATCTCAAGCTAGACGTGATTTCCAACATCAACTCCTTCGTCCGCCTCAAGGTCGCCGCCAAGCCCAAACTCATGCCAATGCAGCCCGTGGCCACCAACGGCCTTTCCGTGGACCGCATCTACGAAAAAGTCAACTCGGACGGCAGCGCGGAAATTCTGCAAGAACCCAAACTCGGCGATCTCATCCGAGTCTCCCTCCGTGTCACCCTGCCCAAGGATGATACACGCTACCTCGTCATCGATGATCCACTGCCCGCACTTTTTGAAACTGTAAACACCGATTTCAAATCCCAATCCTCAGCGGCAGGCCTCGCCACCAGCGCCGACGATTGGCAAATCAGCCACTCAGAGCTGCGCTCGGATCGCGCGGTGTTTTATATCGATCAAGTCTGGCGCAAAGGCACCTACACCGCCACCTATCTCGCCCGGTGCACCGTGGCTGGCAAAGCCACCGCCCCGCCCGCCAAAGTCGAGGCGATGTATAATCCAGAAAACTTCGCGCTTTCCGCCTCACGGGTTTTCATCGCCCGCTGAAATAAGTCCTCCGGCAAGGTTTATCACTTCAGGGCGTTGCGCGACTTATACCTGAGAGTTCGAAGAGCTTGAGAGCGAAGAGCTTGAGGGCGATCAACGCTTATCGCAATACCACGAGATTGCCGCTGCGAATAGAGCACTATTTCATCGCTCTACCTCAGCAACTCCCGCAGCGCCTCATGCGCCGCAGGCTCGTTCGCCTCCGCCGGCAGTTTCCTCAACAACTCTGCCACCAGCTTCCCACCCTTCCCGTCGTAGCTTTTCAGAAACTTCGCAAAATCCTCAGACGCCTCCTCATTCGCCAAATCACTAATCACGCGCAAAATCAGAACTTTCACCTTTCTGCCCTCCAGCCCCGCGATCAATCCATACGCATTCATTTCCACCGCCCCCGCCCGATGCTCTGCCGCTAGCAGACCCCGCGTCTCACTCGATGCCACAAATGCCTCACCCGATACCAATTTCAACCCTTCCATTTCATGCCACTCGCCCGCTGGCCAGTCACTCTCCACAAACTCAATCTTCGTCAGCGCCTTCTCTCCCGGAAAAATCCGCCCTCCCTCACCCGCCTTACCGCTCTGCCAAGCCATCACCGCCTCCACCCGCTGCCAAGTCCCAGGCTTGCTGGATTCGATCAAGCCACCGGCCGGCCCGGTAGAAATCACCCGGTCCACCGCATTCAGCGCCATCACCGTCGCTACGGTAGCCGTAGTATTCACGCAGCCAGACCCCATCTTGGCCGCCACCACCCGGTGCGGTCCCACTTGATACTCGTGCATGGAACATCCGCCCGATTGAACCGTTCGGATTGCATTTCCTATAACTCTTTCAAATTCAATCTTATCAGAATCCAAAGCATAAAACCACGCCACAGTTCCCGCTAAGGCAGAATAACTATAGGTAAACAAAACCAAACTAATGATGTGACATAGTTTAAATTTTCCTAAAATTATCATAACCTTTTTAGACATGGCACAGACTATGCTTTTAGAAACCCTGTGTAAGCAATCTCTCGCAGAAAATTTGTAGTCACCACGGGGGCCATCGCCGCCGGAGTAGCAGCCCTAGGCTACCACTCATCATCACGGGCTACAAATTCACGCGGGACGATTCGCTTGTTACCTGTCGATGGCATCATTTACTCCGAGTCATTCACCCGCTTCATGCAGCGGGCCAGATTCGATTCAGTCCGCGATGCCCTCGCCTCCATCCGCGATCGTTCACTTCCAGTGACGCTCGTGCATTGCTCTGCAATCGATCTCTTGAGCCCTCTACCAAGGGCGCCTCAACCGATGGTTTGCCCCACCCGCCGCACCGGGAACTCCCGGGCGGCGGGCTCCTTTTCGATGGCTCCAGCGCCCACTCGCTCGGCCCCACAATCCTAGCCCCGGTTCTCACCTTTTATGGCCTCCCCGCGATTGACCAAAGCACGCAAACGCAAATCTTCTGCGCAGCCAGCCACTTCCCCTTTTGCAAACTCCTTGCGCAACGCTCGCGATCTCATTACGGCAGGTAAGCAAGACGAGGGCCTAGCCGCACTCAATCAACAGGCCACCGCCACCCGCAATCCCACCCGCCGCGCAAAAATTCTCCTGCTCATCGGTGAGTCCGAGTCCCAGCTTAGCCGCCACGCTGCAGCGGCGGCGGCGTTCACTCGGGCTGCTGCCTTCGCCCGACAAGCCACTAATCTCAATCTGCTCCTCCGCGCATCTTCTGGAGAAATTCGCTCGCTACTGCGTGCCCTCCGCACCGAAGAGGCCAAAAGTTCTGCCATTTCACTCCTAGCAGAACTTAAAAAATCACAGGAAAGCTACGACCAAATCCTCGCGCTCACCCCTGCGCAACTTGCGGCCAAGCGTAGCATCATCGCTCCTGCCCAACCTCCTCGGGCGACTCTTGTTCTCCATAAAATCTCCCAAGCTTTTATCGAATCCGGCCTTACCGCCGAAGCTCGGGAATTTCTGCTCAAAGCCATCGCCCTTGCCCCAAATGGCGCTTCCCGCGCCCGCCAGTCTTTGGCAAAGCTCGCTCTCGCTGGCGACGATCCCGCCCTCGCCGAGCGCTACGCCCGTGAAGCCTTGCTCATGGGTCGTTTCCAAGCGAAAACCATCGCCGCCTGGCAACTTTACCTCGATGCCCGTGCCCGCCAAAATCTCAAGCCCATTCTTGAGCCAGATGTACTCGCCTCCTTCCAAGTCCACGCCAAGGCCCGCATCGCCAGCGCATCGCTCCTATGCATCTCACGCACCTTGCGCGCTCATGGCGATCCATCATGGAAACAAATTGCGCAATCATCCGCTTCATCTCATTCACCAGATCCCATCATCGCCACCGAGTTAGAAAAGCTTATCCAAGCCGATGCCAAGCTCAACGCTTCGGAACAGCCCCGCGCCATCGCCGCACGAGCATTGAAACTTTTTCGAACCAACGATGTTTCCGCCCAAGAGCAGGTAGCCCATGCCAAGGCTTATGTCCGCTATTCGCTGCTTGCCGCTTCCAGCCCGAACATTGCCCTCATTACACGCCTCGCCACCGCGCGCTTCGGCAGCCTCCACACTCCTGCCGTCCGCCACGCCATGGCCTTGGGCGCCATCCAAGCCCGCGATCCCGACCGCGCCCGCACTTGGTTACTCGCCCTGCTCGCTGATCTCACACCCGGCACCGAGCCATGGGGCAAAGCCACCTGGGCACTCGCCCGCATGGCAGAAGACCTCGAAAACCCCGGCGAAGCCTCCGTCTGGTATTTCGAGCTTGCCGAGAACAAACTCACCCCACCCCGCTTCCGCATCCAAGCCATGCTCAAAGGCTTCCGCCAACTCGCCGCTTCCGGCGGTGCCGTGGATACCGCAAAAGTCAGCGCCACTGTTTCATCTATTCTCCACACCGTGGACGACTACAAACTTGCGCTGGATGCCGCAAGACAGCTTTCGCTCGCTGGTGCATCATTTCTTGATCTAAAACTCCAAGCCGCCCAGCGCGGCAAGTCTCTGGCAGCCACCGCCCTCCAAAACGCCAGCACCGCCAGAGAAAAACTTACCATCCTCGAATACGTGGCCCGCCGCCAAGCGTGGGACCTTGCTGACTTCACCTCCATTCTCGAACAATGGGATCAACTTCCCCTTAAAGATCGCAGCGAATTTGAAACCCTCGCCGGTTCGCTCTGGTATGAATATCTCGCCATCCTCTTTAAAGCCCTTACCCGCAGGAACCGCGCCCCAGAAGCCGAGACCCTCATCGCCAGCATCATCGACCGCGACCGTGCCACCCCCGAAGGCTACGTCATCGTCGGCACCGAGTATGCCGAGTGGCTACTTCAAAGCGGCCAAAAAACCAAAGCCTTCGAATACTTTGACTGGATCGCCAAGGAAGCTCCGACTCACCGCCGCGCCGCCGTCGCCCATTATTGGATAGCCCTCCGGCACCTGAAACAAGGCGAGAAGAACCAAGCCAAGCTCGCAGCCGAAAAAGTCAGGTCCTGTTTCGGGGGTATGCCAGCTTTACTTAAAGAATGGAAACTGGATGCCGCAGCTTATATTATATTAAATGATAATAAAATAGATAACTCGATTCGACTATCGGGAGTCTATTATTCGCGAATTTTTATGCTCGATTCTACAGCCGATCTTACAAGAGATCTGAATCAATTTTAAAAACAATTTTACTGCGCTCAGAAAACGAAAAACGAAATGAGTTCCCTCAGAATCAACCACTTTCACTTCATTTTCTCTGTAGCGCTGCTTTTATTTTTTGCGGGTTGTTTTTCGATTTGCGATGCGAGACCAGACGGCCACTTTTGCGTGATTCATCCTCAGCCCTACTGGCGGATCAATGGTTCATCTCAAAACCCATCGAGAGTTCCAGTCGGAAACGATGTCACGATCACTTGGAAAATCGAAGCATTTCCAGGGCATTATTCAGATAAGGAAAACAGGAATCAACGGATTTCTAATTGGGGTATCAATGGATATGGAGCCATGCCCGACGAAGGTAAGACTTTTGATTACGTTGAGACATTTAGGGCAAGAACAGGGCCGGCAACTACCTTTAGGTTGAAAACCACCTATTACCCAGATCCCTGTGACGATGGCAGAAGAAAGAACGGACCTGGGCCACCAATGATGTATCATAGTATTGTTACAGGACCATCTCCTCCTAACAAGCCAGATGATCCACCTCAGTCAAGTCCCCCAGATGGTGGATCGCCTGGTGGTGGATCGCCCGGTGGTGGATCGCCCGGTGGTGGATCGCCCGGTGGTGGATCGCCCGGTGGTGGATCGCCCGGTGGTGGATCGCCTGGTGGTGGGTCGCCCGGTGGTGGGTCGCCCGGTGGTGGATCGCCGAATCCTCCAGAACTACCATCTGACCCATGTAATATACCGTTTGTTCCTGAAAGTTGCCCGCCTTACCTCAATCCAGATGTAAGAAGCCCCGAGAATCTCCCTCCTCCGACACAAATTGAATTTGTTGCGGAAAATATTGAATTTAATCATTCTAAACAGGGCTATCTTGCCTACTCTCATCGCAATGTGCGTCCTCAAATCCCGAAATATTTTCTCCAAGAAATGGTGACTACCTCGCTCCAAGGCGGCACTCCAGAAAATCCTGTCGGCGGAACTCTCGTCACTCAGATTTGCCAAATGACAGGAACCGAGGTAACCGTTGTGAAACAGGGGAATCCGAGCTGGTATGGTGGCTCCGCAAGTGGTCCGGTTACAGAAACATCCCACTCTGGCTCTATAACAGTAAATAGCTACGACGACTGCCCAAATCGAGAGCCGGACGAACCCGCAACAATGATTTTTGAGTCCACTCTTTCAACTGAATATACTAAGCTCAATATGCGGAGTGATACTTTTCAGAACGCATGGTCTTTCAAGGGCGTTGGCTATTATAGGCAACAAACTGTTACAGCAGAACTTCTGATCGATAAGCACGAAGAGACTATCTCTTTTCAAAAGACAAAATATAAAGTTAGAATTCCTCCAGATTTACCAAGGCCCTATACGATCAATTGGTTAGAAGTGTTCACACCAGAAGACGAGAATCCTGACGATCTAATCGAACCTCAAATCACAGTGAAAGCCAAGAGTGCTGTGATTCAAGGTGCCGAGTCACAAGAATTCACTATCGACCCATCTACCACACCAGATAAGGAGGGTTCATGGAGTCTCCTCCCGGTGGAGATAATACCTAATCCACTTCCTTTAGATGGAGTTGCAAGAATGAAGATCGACTTAGGAAGCAACAACTTTGCTGATTTGCCAGAAGAAAATATGCCTAAGATAACGATAGGTGGCGAAATCTGTGACGAGGTAGTGCAAGATAAAGAAACTTTATCGATCTTTTATTTTACGCCTCCGAGCAAATCAGAAGCCGACGTATTCGATCTTGTTATTAGTGGAATTACTGTTCCAAATTACCCATACCTTTCAAATGGCAAGCCTTTAAAGCTACTAAAAATAGTTTCATATACCGATGATCTGGATCAGGGGACTGAGGGTATTTTTAACTCAATTTTGGTTAGTATTGATGAGGCGAAATCGAGAGCATTGCGTCCTATTCAGGAAGAGCAAAGCTTTACGGTTTCAGTAGTAGATCGTTTCATGAATAGAATGACTCATGTTGCTAATACTGGTACCGGGATGGCAAAAGAATTCTATAGCGACAAATCAATAGGTGTAAGCATCGAGGCGAAAATTAACTCGCTCGTCTCTAAGTGTAATGCTCGAAATGAAAAGGTTATCCTGGAACTGGACGACGGTGGTGTTATCGCTGTAGCAACCGCCACGGCGCGCGCCTCTGCCGCAGCAGCTGGACCAGTTTTTGGATCAAAAACCTTTTTTAGTGACGTCAAAACTTTATTATTAACTAACGGCAAGAAAATCTACCAAGGAATTTACGGCAGCGCACGGTTCGCAGTAATTAACGCTGACGATTTTGACTACACAGCTTGGACGGCTACGATCGCTAATCAGAATATCTTCAGTGCTGTGGCGAAAAACCCAGATGCAAAAATAATCATTAATGGCGCGTTGTTCAATTATAAATCTGAACCTAACGTGACTACTGGTATGGTATATAGTAATGGATTGAAGTTAGCGACGTCTGTCGGTCCATCGCATAAAGGCTACAAGACTGCAGAACTCCGATATTGGTTTGGCCAGAACGTGGACAATACACCTGCGGCAAACGGCGGAAAGGCAGCCAGTTTTAAATTTGGCGGCAAGGGGCATCCTCCTGTACCAGCAACACCAGGAGCGACGGATCTTCACTCTGCAACAGGGGGACTCCTTTCTCTCATATGGCCGGACGCAACGGGCGTCAGACAGAAAGTGACCGTAGCTATGGACATGGATCTCAAAATTTATACTGGATTTACAGGTCCGATGTATGGGCATGGAATCATCGGAGTTGATCGTCATACAGGCATGCTGATAATACTATCAAAGGAAAATGGCAAAACGGAATATCTTGATATTTTTGATGTCCGAGATAAACTTTGGGATTCTGGTGTTGAACAGGCGGCAGTCACTGATGGCGGCAGCTCTGTGTGCTTTTGGGTAGAGGGGGCCATCAAAGTCAAAGGGGCACGGCACTATGGAAAGAGTTCTATGAACGATACAGTCACTAACTACATGATTTTTTCGATACGATGAATTATTATTTTCATATATTGATAACCATATTTCTTGTTTTTAGCACTGTTTCTTGCCGGAACAGTAAGCCTAAAAAATTTGACCTAACATATTCGAAATTTGAGGAGAAACTAAATCATGATGATTTCTCCGAACTTGTGGAAATAATCAGCAATAATCAACTCTCAACCGAGAACTACTTGGATTGGAGCTTCAACTTTCAAACTCGGAATGCAGATGGCTATGCTAAGTTTAGAAATTTTGAACGAGCAATTTATGTAAGGGCTAACTCTGACGAAAAGTTTCTCGAAAAGGTCGCAGTCTTTTATTCAAAATGGCCCCGACAAGCCTTATTGGCAATGAAAGGCGACAAGCCGCATTCTGGGGCAGTTAAGATCGCGGAGTATGCCCTCCGTTTGCAAGGCCCTTAGTATTAGGCGCTCTCTTGTAGGGTCAGTCCCGAATGGCGCTGTTTTAAGGTAAGCGTAGTCCATAGCGCCGCCTGAAGTTGATGGCTCGTGTATTCATAAGTGTCATAGTTCACGAATCTATGACACTTATGAATGAATCTCTCTTAAAGACGGATCAGATTGGCCGCCTGCGCTACACCCCAGAGCAAA
>JBGSUW010000099.1:0-6415 GCA_041753275.1 Akkermansiaceae bacterium
TTTGCTCTGGGGTGTAGCGCAGGCGGCCAATCTGATCCGTCTTTAAAGGAGATTTATTCATAAGTGTCATAGATTCGTGAACTATGACACTTATGAATACACGAGCCATCAACTTCAGGCGGCGCTATGGACTACGCTTACTTTAGTGGGTAGCTTTCGTCCTGCGTAAAAGCGGTGTTTCTCACCGCGGTCCAAAGTTCCTGCGGAACTGGGGTTAATTGGCGAGGGCTTTGACGATAGCTTGTACGTTGTGGCGCATCATGGATGCGTAGTCGGTGGTGCCTGCGCCATCGGCGATGAGTGGCTCGCCGAGCTTAATGCCGGTATCGTGGGTGAGAGTTTTCAGGGTTTTTGGATTGGATTCTTTCTCTGGGAAAATCGCGGCGACTTGATTTTTCTTGAGCTCCGCGATGAGCTCGGCGAGACGCTTGGGATCTGGCATTTGCTCGCGATTGATGCCTTGCAGTGGGTGGGCGGTGAAACCGTAGTCTTTGCAGAAGTAGTTGAAAGCGGCATGAGCGGTGGCGAGGTGGCGTTTATCCCGGGGGATTTTGGCGATCTCGCGTTTGGTCCAGCGCTCCAGCTCATCGAGCGATGCGCGGTAGGTGGCAGCATTTTTCTGATAGAGTGCGGCGTTTTCTGGATCGGCGCTAGCCATGGCGGTGGCGACGATGCCGGTGGCGCGGCGGAAGAGATCGATGGAATGCCACCAGTGAGGATCGAGCCCGTGCTGGTGATCGTGATTTTCGTGGGCGTGCTCATCCTCGCCATGATCGCAACTTCCTTCGAGGGCGGGGAGGGTTTCACCCACTTCAATGATTTTGGCGCTGCCGGAGACAATTTCTTTGAGCTTGGGAAGGTAACTTTCCAGGCCCATTCCTGCGACGAGATAGAGGGACGCTCCATCGGCTTTTTTTAAATCATCGAGGTGAGGTTGGAAATGGTGGGGATCGCCGTTTGGTCCGATCAAATCGATGATTTCCACATGTTCGCCGCCGATTTCACGGGTGAGTCCTACGAGTAGTGGATGGAGAACCGCAACTTTGAATTCAGCGGCAGATGCAAATCCAAAATTGAGAAACACAGCGGCGAGGAGCAGACGAAGCATGGCGGAAGATGCGATGAATTCAAGGCTTTGCAAGAAAATTGCGTTAGCGGAAATTCGTAAGGATTGCTCGATGGTCTGAGGCTTGGTTCCATTCCTCGTCATCGATGATTTTGGCAGCGGGGAAATCCACTTCTGGCTTCAAAGCGCGGCTGACCATGACAAAGTCGATCCGTGAATAAAGATCGTGAAATGCCCAGTGGTGGGTCCATGCGGTTTGTGCCGAATCCTTGGCAGGGATGGCTGTTAGGTAAGTGGGGGCGTTATATTTGCCAGTGATCGCCTTGATCGTCGGAGTGGGGCGGGTGTCATTGAAGTCACCATAGACGATGAGTCGGGCATCGGTATTTGTGGTGAAAATGTGATCGATATGGCGGCGGAGCAGGCGGGCCTCGTTGAGGCGCATTGCCGCTTGATCGCCCACTTCGGTTTCTCGCTTGGACTTGAGATGCACTCCGAGGAAGCGGTAGGATTTCCCGCGCGCGGTGACGGTGGCATCGAGGATTCCACGATTGATGGCATAGCTTTTGCCGCTGAGCGTGTAGTTTACATCCGCAGGCTTGGCGGTGGAGGTGATGGGGTAGCGCGAGAGTAGGCCGAGACGGCGGACGGCATCTGAGCCGCCAGTGTAGTGTAGGTGAGGTAAATCGAGCCCCGCGCTTTTGAGTTTTTCTTGAATTTCTGCGAGGTCAGATGCTTCCCCAATTTCGCAAATGCCGATGATATCCGGGGTGTGGCGGGAAATCAGGGCGATGACCGCTGCTTTTTCATCATCAGGCTTGGACGCACCTTTAAGGTTTTTCCCGTTAACGTAGCGGTCCATGGTCAGCCAGTTTTTGACATTATATGCCATGAACCGAAGTGGCTCGGTGCTTGGGGCGTCAGGCTTGGCCAGGTTGTTCGCGATTGATGCTTCGGCAACTACCGATGGCGATGCCGATTCAGTGACCGCAAGTTTTTGGCTGGTAGGTGGATTCCATGTGAGATCATTTTTTTCACGGTCACACGAGACACTGGTAAGAGACGCAAGGGATAACAAAAGAGCCCCAAGTAATCTTGGGGCTAATTTTTGAATCGGATTAAAAAATAGTGGCGAATTCACATGTTCAGGATTCACGAGGCTCTTTGCCCGGGACTTCTTTCACGCGAGCTTCGTTCTCGGAGCGGGTGATTTCGTGTTCGAAGTCCTCGCGAGCTTTTTTGAATTCCCCCATGCTCTTGCCAATTCCACGGGCGAGTTCAGGTAATTTTTTTGCCCCGAAGAGCAACAAGACCACGATAAAAATCATGACCATTTCCGGCATTCCAATAGATCCCATAAATTTATTTTGTTGTTGAAGCAGATTTTACGCGTGCATCCCAGCACTTGCAACGCATTTACCAGAAAAGAAATTTGAATCTTTCAAATCCACCCTCAGTGGCAGACCGGGCAGGTGTTGAGAGAAGTGAAAAAATCGTTGCCCTTGTTATCCACGAGGATGAAGGCGGGAAAATTTTCCACCGAGATTTTCCAAACCGCTTCCATCCCCAGCTCGGGAAATGCGACGACTTCCTGCGAGCGGATATGGTCCTGTGCCAGCAAGGCGGCGGGGCCACCGGCGGAGCCAAGGTAGAAGCCGCCGTGTTTTTTGCAGGCATCGGTCACTTGCTGTGAACGATTCCCCTTGGCCAGCATGACCATCGAGCCGCCGTGAGATTGGAATAAATCGACATAACCATCCATCCGCCCGGCAGTGGTGGGGCCGAAGGAACCGGAAGGTAGGCCCGCAGGTGTCTTGGCTGGGCCGGCGTAATAAACGGGGTATTGTTTGAAATAATCCGGAAGGGTGCCCGTTTCATCGAGGATCTCCTTGAGCTTCGCGTGGGCGATGTCGCGCGCGACGATGATGGTCCCTGTGAGGGCAAGGGCGGTGGTGACGGGGTATTTAGCGAGGGTTTTCAGAGTTTCCTCCATCCCGAGATCCAGATTGATTGGGACACCTTTGAATTTCCAATCGCGGTATTTCTCGGGAATGAAGCGACCAGGATTTTTCTCCAAGACCTCTAGGAAAATTCCGTCTTTGGTGATTTTTGCCTTCGCTTGGCGATCGGCGGAACAGGAAACTCCGATGCCCACAGGGCAAGACGCGCCATGACGTGGCAAGCGGACGACGCGCACATCCAGCGCGAAATATTTCCCGCCAAACTGCGCCCCGATGCCTACCTCGCGGGCGATGGCGAGTAGTTCTTTCTCCAACTCGATATCGCGAAAAGCCCGGCCATACTCGTTACCCGAAGTGGGCAGCGCATCGTAATACCGGGTGGAGACGAGCTTCACCGTTTTCAGGCAATTTTCCGCAGAAGTGCCGCCGATGACAAATGCGAGGTGATACGGCGGACAGGCGGCTGTTCCGAGCGAGCGCATTTTTTCCGTGCAGAATTCCTTGAGTCGCGCGGGATTAAGCAGGGCTTTGGTTTCCTGATAGAGGAATGTTTTATTGGCCGAGCCGCCGCCTTTGCTGACGAAGAGGAATTTATAGGCATCGCCCTCGGTGGCATAGAGGTCGATCTGGGCAGGCAGATTGGTCTTGGTGTTGACCTCGTCATACATTGTGAGGGGGGCAGTCTGCGAGTAGCGGAGATTTTCCTTCACATAAGTTTGATAAATGCCTTTCGAGAGGTGTTCCTCATCGGTGCCGGCGGTCCAGACTTGCTGGCCTTTTTTACCGATGATGGTGGCGGTGCCGGTGTCCTGACAGAACGGCAAAATTCCGTGGGATGCGATCTCCGCATTTTTGAGAAGCATGAGCGCCACCATCCGGTCGTTTTCCGAAGCTTCGGCATCATCGAGAATCGCAGCGACTTGTGCGAGGTGGGAAGCTCGCAGAGTGAAATTGATCGCCTTGATTGCCTCCGCAGCGAGTAATGTGAGACCCTCTGGAGCGATTTTTAAAATCGATTTCCCCTCAAATTCCGAGGCACTCACATGCTCGGTGGTGAGTAGCTCGTATTCGGTGGTATCCGGGCCGAGAGGGCAGGGATCTTGGTAGAAGAATGGTTTGTCGGACATGGCGTCGGAGGAACTCTAAGTAGCACGACAGGCAGGTGCAATCAGTTCCACGCGAATTTATACTTTGCTTAAGCTTGCCCGGCCTTGCTCAGGCGGCTAAACCCCCCAACAACATGGCTAAGAAACCAGTAGTGCTCATCATTCGCGACGGCTGGGGTGTGAATCCCGGTGGTAAGAAATCCGCTGTCAAAGACGGCAATGCCACCTTGCTGGCCAAGACCCCTTTCCACGAGGCAATGTTTGAAAAATACCCCAAAGGCTTCCTCAGCGCCTCCGGTCTCGATGTGGGTCTGCCACCTGGCCAGATGGGGAACTCCGAAGTGGGCCACCTCAATTTAGGTGCGGGCCGCATTGTCTATCAGGATCTTACCCGCATTAATAAATCCATCTTGGAAGGGAGTTTGGAGAAAAACCCGGTCTTCGCGGAAGCGCTTGAGAAATCTAAATCCAGTCGTCTTCACCTCATTGGTTTGGTGTCTGACGGCGGCGTCCACAGTCACCAGGACCAGCTCATCGCAATGGTGAAATTGGCGAAAAAGGCCGGCGTGAAAGACATTTTCATCCACGCCATCACTGATGGTCGGGACACCTCACCCACTGGAGGCCAAGGCTTTGTCTCAAAAGTCGAGGACGAGGCGGCGAAATGCGGGGCCCACGTAGCCACGGTGATCGGTCGCTACTTTGCGATGGACCGCGACAAACGTTGGGACCGTGTGAAACTCGCTTGGGATGCCATCGTCCTAGGCAAGGGTGAAAAGCAAGACGTGCTGGCGAGTGAAGCGATTGCTGACTACTATCGGTTGGACAAAACTGATGAATTCATGCCGCCCATGACATTTGTGGAGTCCAATACCCAGCGCGTGCGTGATGGCGATGTCGTCCTTTTCTTTAACTTCCGCTCGGACCGTGCCCGCGAGTTGTCAGAAGCATTTCTATTACCTGACTTCGATGGCTTCGACCGTGAAGTGACGCCTAAAGTTCACTTTGTCACGCTCACCCAGTATGATGAAACCTATCACTGCCCGGCCATTTTCTCAGCGCAAACGCTAGATATGGTATTGGGTGAGACCGTTGCCAATGCAGGCCTCACGCAGATGCGCATCGCCGAGACAGAGAAATATCCGCACGTGACCTATTTCTTCAACGGTGGCGAAGAAGCAGCCTACAAGGGCGAAGATCGCTTCATTGTTCCATCACCCAAGGACGTCCCGACCTATGATTTCAAGCCGGAAATGAGCGCCCAAAAGGTGACTGAGACCGTTCTCTCCAAGCTCAAGGACTACGACATGGTGATTCTTAACTTTGCCAATCCGGACATGGTCGGCCACACTGGCGTAGTCGAAGCCGCAATGAAGGCCTGTGAAGTCATTGATGCCGATGTGAAAGTTATCGTTGAGGAAACGCTTCGCCTCGGTGGCAAGCTGCTCATTACTGCGGACCATGGAAACTGCGAATTCATGCGCAATGCGGATGGCTCGCCCAACACCGCTCATACCACCAATCTGGTACATATTTTTTATGTCGCCAAAGATGCGGCTGACTACACCGTGCGCGATGGTATCCTGGCTGACGTCGCTCCGACGTTGTTGGAAATGATGGGCGTGCCACAGCCCAAGCAAATGACCGGTAAAAGCCTGCTCGCTTGCAAAACCAAAGCGCCCGCGAAAAATTCGGCGAAGGCAGTTGGGAAAATTTCAGACAAATCAGTGACTAAGGTCGCCGCAGCGTCTTCAAAGAAAAAATCACTCGTCAAGAAGAGCAAGGGTAACTCCAAAAAATGGGCCCACTGACCAGGTTTATGCATGGACCTCCGTGGACTGCGAGCAGCCCTGCTGCCGCTTTGAGGCCATGCAGCCTGCTGCTGCCTCGGTGTGCGGTCTGCCCGGGCAGGTCGGCCAGACAGCAGGCTGTCTCGGCCAAAGCGGCAGCAGGCTGCACGCAGTCCATGGGACAGCGAATTTAAAAAATGATCCGAAATTTTTTCGACAGTTTTGGCTTGCCAAGATGGGGTGGGTGCCTAGTTTGCCCGTCCCATGCCAAGAGTCGGAGGAAAAGCAAAAACACGGAAAGCCGTTGCCAAGCGTTTCAAAGTCACTGGAACAGGGAAAATTCTTCGTCGGAAACAAGGGGCTCGCCACTTGTTGCAAGGCAAGAACAGCAAACGCAAGCGTCGTCTTGGGCAAGCTGCTCTCGTCTCCGATGCTGACCTTAGAAACGTCAGAGAGAATCTTCCTTTTTCCCGTTAAACTGGAAATCGCAGC
>JBGSUW010000100.1:0-22313 GCA_041753275.1 Akkermansiaceae bacterium
GGATTTGATGTGGAGGGTGAAGGTTTGGGAGACCTGAGTGCGGGGATCGGTGACGGTGATTTGGTGGGTGCCGGGGGTGAGGTGGATGATGGGCTCAGGGGTGCTGGGCTGGATGCGTAGGGTTTCGGATTTCCAGATGCCGAGGCCGGGGAGATTGGTGACGGGGCGGAGTTTGTCCGATCCGGAGGGGATTTCCGGGTCGAGCAGGAGAGTGACTTCCTTGGCGGGGGTGATGATGTGTAGCGGCTCGATGGGGGTGGTGCGGGTGTCTAGCGCGAAGTCTTGGCGGCGGAGGTTGTGACGGCTGTGGAACCAATCGGTGAAGGTGTGGTCCAGGAGGGCCTTGCCGGAGGGATCGTAATCGGTGGAGAGGGCTGGGGGTGGGAGTTGATCGCGGGGGGCGAGATCATGCCGGAGGTGGGAGGGGGAGAGGGTGGTGGGGGCGGATTTTCCGTTGCGGGAATCGATTGAGATTTCTGTGAGGGCGGGCGGGCGGCTGAACCAGGTGGGGGCGTGTGAGCGGTGGAGGCGGAGCATGGTGCGCTGGAAGATAGGGCCTGCGCCGGCGACGCCGGAAATGCCTTTCATCGGTTGGTTCTCGAAATTTCCCGCCCAGACGCCGACGGTGAATTCCGGGGTGAAGCCGAGGCACCAATTGTCACGGAAATCTGAGGAGGTGCCGGTTTTGACGGCGCAGCGGAAGGGTAGGTCTAGCGGGCCACCGGGCGGAAATGAGGGGGCGCGGGCTTGCGTGTCTGAGAGGATATCTGCGATGAGGTAGGCGTCTGTGGCGGGGAAAATTGATGCGGCGGGAGTGGCTGGAGACGAAGTTTGGAAAAGTAGGGGTGGGATGGAAAGGCCGGTGCGGGCGAGGGTGGCGTAGGCTTGGGTGAGTTCCAGCAGTCTGACGGGGGCATTGCCGAGGGTGAGGCCGATGCCGTAGGGGGTGGGATCGTCTGCGAGGGTGGTGATGCCGAGGCGGCGGAGGAAGGTGTGGAGTGGCAGGGGGCCGCCGAGGGCATTGAGCTCGCGCAGTGCAGGGACGTTGAGCGAGCAGGCGAGGGCGGTGCGGAGGGTGACGGGGCCGCGGTAGGTGCGATCGTAGTTTTCTGGTAGATCGAGGCCTTGGGGGGTGCGGAACGGGGTGGGAATATCTGCGAGTATGGAGCTGGGGAGGCGGTGGTTTTGTGAAATGGCGAGGAGGTAGGTGAAGGGCTTGAGTGCGGAGCCGGGCGAGCGTGGGGTGAGTGCGCCGTTGATTTGGCCGCCGCGCTCGTCGGTCCATGAGGCGGAGGAGACGAGGGCGAGAATTTCTCCGGTGGGATTGTGAATGACGACGGCGGCGGCGTGGCGGAGGTTGGCGAAGTTGAGTTTTGCGGTCTCTTGCTGGACGATGGTTTGGACGTCGTTTTGTAGATCGAGATCGAGGGTGGTGCGGATTTTGCCATGTGTGACGGCTGGTGTTCCTAGGAGGCTATTGGCCAGCCATGGGGCGGGGCGGCGGAGGTGTAGCGGGCGGAGTGTGGGGGTCTCGCGGAGGGCGCTGGCGATGCGGACTGGGTCTGCGCCGGGGAGTGAGGCCAGGCGGTGGAGGACGGTATTGCGGCGGGTGATGGCGCGTTGGGGGTGGCGGAGCGGATTGAGGCGGGAGGGGGCTTGGGGTAGGCCGGCGAGGAGAGCGCACTCGGCGAGGGAGAGGTCTTGGAGGGGTTTTTGAAAATAGAAGCGGGCGGCCTCGGCGCTGCCGAAGTTGAGGTTACCGTAGTCGAGGCGATTGAGGTAGGTGGTGAGTAAATTAAAAGAGACACCAATAATTATGTGTGAAACCTAGTCAGGAATTTCAAACATGACTGTGGTGCATGATCCTACTAATCTCCTCTACCTACAACCTGCCTGTTGGTAGGATGATAAGCCTGGTAGGATGATAAGCCAGACTTTTGATGACTAACGCTTCCGGCGGGCGAGCATCACCCCCCCCAGCCAACATCGATAGGACGAGGGCACTTGGCTCAGGGATAGGAACACCAATGATGCGGAATCCATTGTCAAAGGTCTCGCCAGTCGCAAGGGCGTGATTAACGAGAGATACGCGCATGCCATTGTCGAAAAAAAACAACGAGCCGCCTGACAGCCCGCGATTCAATACGCCAGAGTTTATAGATTCATTCCATTCATTGACGTTACCTGCTTGGTCGAACGTGCCGTAAAAGTTTCTCGCTCCCGCACTGCCCACCGTGGTCACGTTGCCGTTCTGACCATTCCAGTCCGCACCTTGATTGTAATTCGCAACGTTCGCACCGGGGTTGGAAATGTCACCGGTAGCATTTGCTGTTGCCACCGTCGGCCGCGTGTCGCTCTGGGTGGGATAAAGCCAATAGTTATTTGTACCCGCGCCGGGCGTAGGGTCATAATACGCCGCTTTATACCACTCGTTTACGCTAGGTAGCGAGAATGTAACCCCTACATTTCTGAGAGGAGCACCGGAAGTTCCAGATAATGTATAGGCTCCGGTTTCTGTGCTGCCTGCACCTTGGCCATTACCCATCCAGTTGACAAAACGCGCTGCGTCAAACCAACTCACGTTGTTTACCGGCTTGTTGTCCATGTTGCTGCGAGTGGTGTATTTCGCGCCATTTGCTGCACCGGGGGTGTAGGTGATCCCGCCGCGAGCATCGCTACCCATGCTGGAGTTATAGATGCCATTGGGATTTGTGCCCGTGGGGTCCGCATTATTGAGGAACTCGGTGTATTGGGCGTTGGTAACTTCGTATTTACCAATATAGTAGTCGTAAGCTACGGCACCTAAGCCCGTGCGACTATCCGCCGCGTTTCCGGCATTGCCGACTAGCACATAGTCGATGGTTAGCGCGGCAAAAGTCGGTGTGACGAGGAAGATTCCGAGACTGAGGAAGGATAAGCGATGGGATAAGGTAACAGCTTTCATAGAATTTTTAAGGTGCGGGATGGCTAATGGGCATAACCGAAGACAATAGCAAGCTAAACTTATTGAAATTTGTATTTACTGGTAGTAGATTTTACTTTGTACTTATATTTGAATGATCATGGAATATCAGAGATACAGCTATTTAACCAAACTCCGACCATTCCCGCAAAGTCCTCAGTTTGACTTTTGCTTCATAACATAGGGAACCCTTTGCCAAGTGATAATGACCTATCCCCTTAAAGTTAATGATATACTGCCGTTCATCAAAATTTCTCGAATAAGGAGTAGGGACCTTATTATCCCTCAACGGTGTCCAAAAGCAGTCGAGAAATCTCCTAACTACCTCCCAAATGAGATGGCCAGAAGGCGTTCTGTGAGGCTCAGATTCACGGGGTCGATCAACCTCATTTTTCGCGCAAAAAACCTGCCATGAGGCGCATAAATGCCTTGACGAAGGGCCTGTGAAATTTTCGAAAAAATCCATGACTTCTTCTTCTATAATTAGTAGTGTTTTCGCCCGTTTCGTCGCCCCATTGCTTCCTTTTTTGGATTCTGCACAACGCAAATATACCTGCCACCAAGTCCCCGATTCCGAGTGGATCAATGCTGGCCTCCAACGGGTCATCGGCGACCACCGATCCGGTTGCGCCTTCATCCAAGATCGGGTTCTACGCGACGAACTTGACCTTACAAAAAGCCACTATTTCGAATCCTTGAAAAGCACCCGCCGCCACGAGCATCTCACTAGCATTTCCCAACAATTCTTCCACAATCATGCTCAGCTCGCCTTGAAAGAAAATAATCTTTTCGGTGCTGATCCCGCTCTTAAAAAAGCCCTTGAAAATTTTCATCTCTACGCGGGAGACGGTCATTTTCATGCCGCCAGCTCACACGACAAAAGTGACAACCAAGATCTTAAAAACGCAGTAGGTCACCTCTACTCGCTAAATTTGCGTAACCAATTTTTAAGCCACTTGGCCCTCAGCAGCGATGGCACCAAAAAGAAACCCCACGATATGGGTGTCCTCAAAAAGCTCGACATCCAAACCCTCCGCCAAGGAGCGAAAAAAGGCCAGAAAGTCCTCTACATCTGGGATCGTGCCGGGATTGATTTCAGGCAATGGTATGACTGGAAACATCAGCATGGCATCTACTTTATTTCACGGGTCAAAAAGAATATGAAACTGGAACATCCACTCCCACAAGACTTCAGCAAAGACGATCCGATCAACGCCGGAATCATCGCCGACGAACTCGTCAGCAACAGCTGCGGCACAATGATTCGCCGAGTCTGCTACCGTATTCCAGAAACCGGCGAAGTGATGGAATTTTTGACTAACCTAGGTAAAAATATTAGCCCCGGAATCATCGCTCAGCTCTACTTCATGCGCTGGCGGATTGAGAAGAGTTTCGATGAAATAAAAAACAAACTCTACGAGATCAAGGCATGGGCAGCGAGCCTCAACGCGAAGAAGATGCAGGCCACCTTCATCGTGCTTGGCTACAATCTCGCGCAGCTCCTGAACCGTGAAATCGAGGTGCAACTTCCAGAAGGCGAACCGCAAAACAAAGGCAACGAAAAGAAAAAGGCAAAGCGGATGAAGGCCTTAGAAAAGAAGCTTGAAGCAAGGGGAGATGTTCTTCCCAAACTGCGGGAAATCTACCAAGAAGCGAGCCAGCTGAGCGTGATATTCTATCGCTGGCTTAGAAAGCACTTACACGATCCAGCCTCGTGGGCGACTGCTCAAAGCCGTCTAACCACCCTCTACACGAATTTTTGAGCCTCACTTTTGGACACCGTTGTTATCCCTTTCTTCCTCTCCATAGCCCGCAAAATCACAAATCTTGATGCGCGGCAGTCTAGTTTTTGGATTAGCCGTCTCGCAGCAGGCTGCGAATCCTCAAAGCGGCAGCAGGCTGCAGCAGTCCAAAGAAGAGGCAGCAGCCATTTCTAAAATTAACAAAAGAGCCTAGTATTCCTAAAGTTCTTCAAAAACGTTGAGGCGCTGGGCGGAGCGTATCCGAGTGGAGATTCCGATCTTTTTATCCGTAGGACATGAAAGAGCATCAGCTTGTTTGCCGCCAGATTGAACTGACAGGGTTTTGGAATCAGCAGTGTAAAGTTTTCGGCACGCTGCTCAACCCAGCCATGCGGCTTTTACGGCTTCAGCGCGGGCTAGATTGTGTTCCACGGTGGGGCCTAGAAAATTGGCATGGCCCATTTTCCTGCGGCCGCGGGCATGACGCTTGCCGTAGAGGTGGAGACTGGCTTCGCCGTCTTCGAAAAGTGGCGTCCAGTCTGGTGGAGTCATTTCCGCAGGCCACATATCCCCGAGTAAATTGAGCATCACCACCGGAGAGAGCAGCCGGGTGGATCCCAGCGGCAGTCCGATGACGGCGCGGAGCTGCTGGGCAAATTGGGAGGTGGCACAGGCATCTAGAGTATGGTGGCCGGAGTTGTGCGGGCGCGGCGCGATTTCGTTGACGAGCAGCGAGCCGTCCGCGTTTAGGAAAAATTCGACGCCGAGGATGCCGCGATAGTCGAGTGCGGTGGCGATGCGGCGGGCGATGGCGGCGGCTTCCAAGGCAACGGCTGGTGAGATCCGGGCGGGGACGATGGAGATGTCCAGGATGTGCTCGCGGTGGCGATTTTCCGCAGGATCGTAGGTGACGATGCTTCCATCCGCACCACGGGCGGCCATGATGGAGATTTCCTTTTCGAAGGGGACCCAAGCTTCCAAGACGGCGCGTGGTGTCGCAAATTTTGCCCACGTTTCGACAGGATCTTCACGACCATTGAGCTTGAGCTGGCCCTTACCATCGTAGCCGAAGTCTGCGGTTTTCAGCACTCCGGGGCCATCGAGGTCCTTCATGGCGGCGGCGAGATCTTCCGCGCTGGAAATCACGGCATACCAGGTGTGTGGAATGTTGTTTTCCTTGAGGAAATTTTTCTCGCGCTCGCGGTTTTGGCAGATGGAGATGGCGTGGGGTGATGGATGGAGGCCGGTACAGTTTGCAACTTTTTCCAAAGTCTCGCGGGGGATGTTTTCAAATTCCACAGTGGAAACAGTCACGCGGCTGCAAAATTCTTTGAGCGCGGCTGGATCATCGAATGGGAGATCGATCACTTCATCCGCGCAATCCACGGCGGGTGCTTCGAGGCCGCCGGTCCAAATGACGATGCGAATGCCCATGCGACGGGCGGCGAGGGCGATCATTCGGCCAAGTTGGCCACCACCGATGACGCCGACGACGCATTGCGGCGGCTGAAGAGAAACAGGAGACAAGGACATGTAATGTTAGATGGGATCCAGAGTGGGCAGTGCGGCGGAGTTGACGGTAGCAGTCTGGTTTTTACGGAATTCAGCGAGTTTTTGGGCGAGTTCTGGGCTTTCGTTGGCGAGCATGGCCACGGCGAAAAGTGCCGCGTTGATCGCGCCGGGTTTGCCGATGGCAAAAGTAGCGGTGGGAATTCCAGCGGGCATCTGCACGATTGAAAGGAGTGAATCCACTCCTTGAAGAGCCTTGGATTGCACTGGCACGCCGAGGATGGGGAGGTCGGTGATGGCGGCAGTCATTCCGGGTAAATGGGCTGCACCGCCTGCTCCTGCAATGATGCATTTTAGGCCACGGCCACGGGCGCTCTCGGCATACGAGTAAAGTTTTTCAGGTGTCCGGTGGGCACTCACGACTTGTGCTTCCCAGGCTACGCCGAAGTCGCGCAGGATCCGCGCGGCATGTTCCATGGTGGGCCAGTCCGAAGTACTTCCCATAATAATTCCGACGAGTGGCGCTGCGCTCATGGGCGCAGCGTGGAGGACGCGTCGGCTGGCGTCAATACGTTGAGTGAAGCGATGTTAGCTTGAGGGTGGAGAGGGACTAGCTTGAAAATTTCCGTTCGGCCTCAAGCCAATCGCCATGTGAGTCTCCCGGTAGGCCGTTCTCGACGCGGCGGCGGTAGTTTAAGTAGGCAGCCCGCGCGATCAGGTCGAGGGAGGGCTTGGCTGGAGTTTCCGTTTTTTTAGAGTCCGTGGCTGTTGCAGCCGCCTTCTTCGCGGCGGTTTTTTTAACGGGTGCCTTCTTCGCGGCGACCTTCTCCGGAACCGATGCGGCTTTTTTAGCAGCAGGTTTGGCAATGGTCGGAGTTTTCTTAGGGGCGGATTCCGCAGTTTTTTTCGCAGTTTTCTTTGCAGCCATGATAACTAAAGTTGGTGGTTAGGGTGAGCAATTCAGATGCCAAGACCCTTTTGTTTCAAATTTCTGAAGATTGCCAGCTAAGAAGTTAAGAGTATAGTGGTGCTGTGGCAGAGAATAATACATGGAGCGAAGGCCGCGATAGCGGCGCTTACCGGATGTCTGGGCAGGACCGCCTCGGATGGTGGGCGGCAGTGGCAATGCTGCTCTCCATCCTTCTACATGCGCTTGTCTTCTTCATGCTGGATGATCTGAAAATCGCGTTCCACTTCGAGCAAGCTAAGGAACTGAGTACGCAGCCGATCAATACCCAGCAGGTGGAAATTCGGCCAATGGCTGATGATGTCTCAACACCGCCGCCGGATGATCTCATTGTGCCGATTCCCGAGAATGCATCCTCATTGATGGAGGAAATCGATCTGCTAGCAGTGCTCCCCAAGGATCAGGAAATCGATATCAAGCCGGATGCGCTGAAGGCGGAGTATGCGCTCCAGATGAGCAAACCAGCCATGGAAGGGGATCCTCAAGCGATTGCTTCCGAGGCTGCGGCAGGAATGGACATTGAAGGAGATTTACCCGAATTCGGCAGTGAGCCCATCACCATCCGGCCCGCAGAGGTGGGGCAGCTCATCGTGGATCCAGGCGCTGTGCAAATGGACGATGACTTGAATCTCACAAAATTCACGGATGAGTTGATCAAGCGCGGGGCAGGGGGCCAAGTGAAATCGGGCGCATTGGACGGGATTACTTCGTTGGACCAGTTGCTCGATTTGCCTTCAAATATTCTGCTGAGTAAGAAAACGATGCTGCCGAGCGATTTGGTATTTGAGTTCAATAGCTCTACTCTCCGCGAGAGTGCGAAAGTGGGACTGATGAAAATCGGCCTACTGATGGACAAGAATCCGAATTTGTATTGTTGGATCGAGGGCCACACCGATCTTGTGGGAGGAGATGAATTCAATCTTGAACTCTCGATCAAGCGCGCACAGGCGGTCAAAAGTTACCTTGTGAATTCAATGCGGATGGATGAATCGCGTATCATCACTCGGGGTTTCGGGCGTTATGAGCCAATTGTGATCCGGGGCGATAGCGAGGCCCAGGCGGTGAATCGCCGGGTGGAAATCCGCATGCGCAAAACCCCGCCAGACAGTGAGCAATTGAAGATCACTCCCAAAAAAGCCGCGATCGTCATCGATGAGCAGCAAGTGAAAAAGGCAGCGATTGTGCCTGAAGTGCCGACTACTGAAGAGCCAGCCCTGCCGCCACCGCCCAAGGCGATCCTGGTAAAGCCGAAGCGGGCGCTACCAGTGGAAGATGAGCTGGCACCACCTAGAGCCGCCACGGTGGAAGAAGCCCCACCAATCCTAAATGCGGAAACTGAGCCGCCTCGTGCAGCCCCAGTGGAGGAAGAACCGGAGCCGGCGATTTTACGCGCCACGCCGGTGGAGGAATAATTTTGCAGAATGATTTCCACTAGGTGAAATTTCGCGATTCCTGCACTTGGCGGAGGGCGTTTGCTCTCACACACTCGCCACATGACTACTACCGATCGTGAATTTCTCTTCCAGCTTCTTCAGACACCCAGCCCCACCGGATTTGAAATGCGCGGTCAGCAAGTCTGGGCGGATTGGATCAAATCCCACGCCCCACAAGTCACTTGCGATGCCTATGGATCCACTTGGGCCACCCTCCCGGGGAAGAGCGAACGTATCATCATGCTGGAATCTCATGCAGATGAGATCGGCTACATGATCAAGCATATCGATGACAAAGGTTTCCTCCGGATTGATCGCATCGGTGGCTCGGATGCCGCCACGGCCCGCGGCCGCCGTTTGACCATTTTGGGCGACAAGGGGATGATCTCCGGCATCATCGGCAATACGGCCATCCATCTCCGGAGGGACGAATCGAGTTCGGAAAAAGCGCCTGCCGTCCACGATCTGTGGGTGGATGTGGGATGCTCCAGCTCTGCAGAAGTTGCGGATCTGGGGCTCCGCGTAGGCCATCCCGCGATCTATCAAGACGGGCCGTTAGAGCTTGCCCACAAGCGCCTGATTGGTCGCGCAATCGATAACCGCATCGGCAGTTACATGACCGCCCAAGTGATGAAGCGAATTTCAAAAAATAAAAAGAAGCCTGAGTTTACGCTGATTTGCCTCAATGCCGTGCAGGAGGAAATCGGCGGAAATGGTGCGATGATGGCCACCTACCGGCTCAAGCCAGATCTCTGTATTTGCCTTGATGTCACTCATGCCACGGACACGCCGGGCATCGATCCCAATAAATTCGGCTCCGTCAAACTTGGTAAAGGCCCCACGGTATCCCACGGATCTGCAAATCATCCTCTTCTCGTCCAGCGTCTCATCGATTGCGCGGTAGAGTCCAAAATTCCAATCCAGCACGAAGCGAGCGGCCGCTTCACCGGAACAGATACGGATAAAATTTTCCATTCCCGCGAAGGCATCCCCAGCGCGCTCGTCTCACTTCCGCTGCGCTGCATGCACTCTGTGGTAGAGACTGCCCACTTGGATGATATTGAAAACACCATCGAGCTGCTCACCGCATTCATTCAAGAGCTCTCGGCGAAAGATCAGTTTTCGCAAAAATTGAGCTAGCGGATTGCGCGTTTCCCAGAACGGCGGCGCTGCGTGAGCGCGAAGGCTGCACCCATCAATGCGAGGGTAGCGCTGGAGGTCTCAGGAACGACTAACTGAGGAATATGCGGCCTCCCATTCGCTTCCAAAAATGTGATTGGTGCGATGAAGCTGAGTTGTTCTGAATCGCCATCACCTTCGCCTGATGCGACAATATCATCATCGCCGACGACGAATAGCGCATTTGTAATCTTCTTTTCACTGCTGGAGAGTCCGATGAAACGGCCGGTTAGATTGCCATATCCCGCATTGGAATGGTTATTTCCTGTGAAAGTTGCATTCTCTGCCAAGCTGATGGTCGGAGTGTAGTCGATGCGCTGCGTGGTAGCGTCAGAAAATGTGAGCAGCAGAAATCCTCTCACCCCCACGGTGCCTGCCATTGAGCCGACGGTGCTGGAGTTATCCCCGGTTTCGAGATCTCCGCCGAAGATTCCGAAGGAGTAGAGTCCACCTCCATCGAAGTTTGAGAAGTTGAAGCTGATGGCATTGCGGATACCGTCGGCAGTCGCGCCACCAGTGGTGCCTAGGTAATAGCCACTGCCATTGCCAGAAGCGAAGCCAGGACGGGCTGAAGAATCTTGGAGGCGGTTTGTGTTCAGGCCAGCAGTGGATAATTCAGCTGCCCCGGAACTTGCACCCACGGTGTTCGTGACGTTGTTCCAGCCTACAATAGTGGTCGGCACGGTGACACTGGCAGCACCTCCGATTCCTTCCCAAATTAAATTCACGGAGGATGCGCCTGTGACCGAGTTTGAAATTCTCGACCATACTGCCTTGTGTGGTCCGGTCCCTACCGATTGTGCTGCAATGTCCGAGGACACGAGCTCGGCGCTGCCCAACCATGACGTGAAGGCAGGATCTAATGCGGGATTCGCAGCGCCCACCACTTCATCTCCAAGAAACAATGCCGTGGCGGCGCTCGCCGATGATGTCAGAAGTGTTAGATTTATGAAAAATACGAGAGGATAATCTAATTTAATGATCATGGGGAGCTGAATAGCAGAATCCGATCCAAGAAAATTCTCAGATGAACCGACTGCGTGCAAGATCGCGGAGGCGGCGAGGTCTTGGAGCTTGCTCAACGTTGATTGAAGCGGGACATCTCGCGCTGGGCTTCGCGGATTTCGACCTTTTCCTTGAGGTCGTGCCTTTGGTCAGCGTGGGTTTTACCCTTGCCGACGCCGATCTCCACCTTCACGCGGCGGTCCTTCCAATACATTCTCAGGAGTGGCAAGGAGCAGCCTTTGACGGCGGTGGCGACGGAGAGTTTAAGGATTTCCTTTTTGTGCAGAAGCAGTCGGCGGGGGCGCTTGGCGGTGTGGTTGAACCAATCACCGGCGGTCTGCCATGGCTGAATGTCGCAGCCATAGAGGAAAATTTGATTATTCTCGATGCGGGCGTATGCATCAGAAACGTTGATCTTGCCGGCACGGATCGACTTCACCTCGGTGCCCTTGAGCTCTAGACCGGCTTCGTATTTTTCCAGAATATGGAAATCGCGCCCGGCTTTGCGGTTCGTGGCAATTTCCGCACTCATGGGTGAATTTTCCTGATTCGCAATAAAGCCTGATCGGGCCGAAAAGAGCTTATGGAGCCTCGCGGACGATCAGCTTGATTTTTCCCTCAATGATTTCAGTGAGGGCAATGTCCGCCACACCCATGCTCGGGCGGACGGGAATCAGTGGGGAGCGCCCGCTGTTGAGTTGCTTGACGCGCTGCGAGACCAAATTGACCAACACAAGTGGGTCTTTGACAATTTCTGAGGCCTTATCGAGAAGATCGCTTTTCATAGGAGAACCGGGAAATCGCGAATCAGGCCGTACTTGCTCAAACGCAACAACGTTTTTTGGTAGCATGGACGGTTCTTTTTCGCTCAAAACAATGGGATGTGGAAGTTCCCGGAGAGTAGCCGGGCAGGGGGTGAAACCAGAGATTCGAGTTTATGACAAGACTTATCTGGTTCTAAGCTGCGGATTTTTTTCATGATCGGCCTGCGGGCATTTTACTTTGGTATCAGATCGATCCCGAAACGCCTGAGAATGATCACGGTAATCCAGAACAATGCGCTGGTAATCAAGCAGTTTGCAAAGAGGGCGGGCCAGAATCCCCAACCATTCCTGAGCATCCATGGCAGAATTAAAAATAGTGGCAAAGTGGGGAGGACGAACCAAAAAGTGCCTTCGGCATGATTGGCAAGGCGGGCGGGTGACTGGCCGCTCTGATGCATCCAGATCATGGCGAGCAGCGAGGTGAGGGGCAGCGCGATGAGCAGGGCTGAAAGGCGATCGCTCACAAGTTGGATTTTCGTCACAAAGAGGATGACTGCTGCGGTGAGCAGAAGCTTGACGAGATCGAAGGGGGTGAAGGTAAGAATTTTATCCCAAGGAATGCGGTTCATAGGCTTGCGGTGGGGAGGAAGGTAGGATTACTGTGGCGCTATGCAAGTGGCACGATGGCTTTGTTGTTGGACGATGATTTTCGGGATAATTTCTTGCCAAGCGGCACCGATGGCGGTGGGAGGAAATCTAAGCGCGGCGCAGAAAACGGCGATCGGTAAGAAAATTTGGCAAAACGAATGCGCTGGCAAGGTGTCAGGACTTACGACTTGGAATGTAGGAGAGGAATTCCCCTCGATGGGAATTGGGCATTTCATCTGGTATCCGAAAGGCTTCAAGGGCCGCTTTGCTGAGAGCTGGCCGAAGTTTGTGGCGTTCGCCAAGCAGCGCGGGGCGAATTTACCGCCAGTGGCGCTGGAGCGACATAGTCCGTGGCGGAGTAAGGCGGAATTTCAGCAAGACTTCAATGGCGCGAGGCTTTCAAGCTTGAGAAAGTGGCTGGCATCGAATGTGATGTTGCAGACGGATTTCATCATTGCGCGCTCGCGGGAGGCTCTGCCGAAGATTCTTGCTGCTGCGCCGGCTAGTGAAAAAGCAAGGATTCAGGCAAACTATGGCAAAGTTTCCACGACGGCGCAGGGAACGTATGCGTTGATCGACTACGTGAATTTCAAGGGCGATGGTACCCAAGTCTCCGAGCGCTATAATGGCCGTGGCTGGGGATTGCTCCAAGTGTTAGGTGAAATGAAAGATGTGCCATCTGGCCCGCAGGCGGCCTCGGAATTCGCCCGTGCTGCCAAGCGCGTGCTGTCGCGCCGTATCGCGAATTCTCCGAAAGAGCGTGGTGAAAAGCGCTGGGAGGAGGGTTGGCATAATCGCTGCTCCACCTACGGACGGCCACTTTAGATAGCCGCTGGGCGGGAAACGCTTGGCTTTTTGGTATGGAATCTGCTTGAGTCAGATTTCGGTCTCTGAATCATCGGCAGGTCGAAAAACGGGGTCTGCACGCTCCAAGCCCACTTTCCATGCCTCAATTCTCCGCAAATTCTCTTGGAATTCTTCCATCGCTCGAAGTTCTTCCATTTTTCGCGGATGGGTTCAATGCCGGACGACAGTGCGATGATCTCCCGATGCAGCTCAAACCGTATTCCAGCTATGGAGAAATCGCACGTGGGCTGCTGACCCGCAACTTGATGGGAGGCATCATTCCATGGGAAATTTTTATAGCGGATATTCTAGCACTTCCCGGGCAGCGCGCTTGCTGGAAAATTCCACTCTTTTTACAAGCTTGTCCAACCGAGCTGGTGCTGCGTGAGGCCGTTTATAAAGCGTTTTACCCACCACACTCTGCACTTCAAGCCAAGCCGCCACAGCACTTGCGGATCGGAATCGAGAATCAGCACTCGCTCACCAAGGTCCAGCTTCTCGAATGGCTTGGCAACTGGAAGGACGGGCTTTCCACCAAGATTACTTTCACGATGCTACCGATGGAGACTCGGATTCAGGCATTCCAAGCAGGTTCACTCGATGCCATGATCGCGCGCTCGCCATGGGGCATTCACGCTGAATCCACCGGACTCGGGAAGCGCGATTTAAAATTTAGCCCAAGCAAGTATCATCAACGGCTTGTGCTGGTATGCCATCGAGATTTCCTCGAGGAAAAACCCCATCTTAGTCAGGAACTTGCACGCAGCGTCACTCGCGCAAGAACCCAATTGAAAGACCCTGCCACTTTTTCTAAAGCCATCGAAAACATGGCGCACTGCGGCAAGCCCTTCCTCCGCGCGGAACTGTTGGAAAAGGCGGCAGATTTACACTCCTTCGCAACCTTGGCGGATGACATGGTGCCGGACGTTCGAACTCTCGTCGCCGAGCTCATGATGCTGGATGATCTCGCCATCCTGCCGAGCCAGGTGAGCGCAAGTGAGCAGACGGCCCGGCTGCTGATTCCCGCCTAGCGGATCCTACCCGCGCGCTTGCCATTTTCTGCAAGTAGGCTGAGAAACACCTCAGCCACCCAAGTCAATGGCCGCGTGGCTGGCCACCATGCGCAAAATGTCCGTTTCACCTCGAAGCCCGGTAACTTAAGGCAGATCAAAGCTCCTTCATGCAGTGCGGCCTCGGCGAGCCACTCGGGCAGAAAAACGATCCCTTGCCCTTGTTTGGCCAAATCGAGAGCAAGGCGAGAATCAGGCACAATCCATTTTTTTAAAACCACCCCCTTATTCTTACCCAAATATTGATCGATATGTGCCAAGACGAACTTGTCTGAAAGAATGAGTAAACTTTGCCTTAACTCATCCAGCGAGATACGGTTTTGCTGCCCGAGTCGGTGAAACGGTGCTACGTAGGCCCGCAGCACTTCCTCTCCGAGATCCCGCCTCACCATCTCTGAATGCACTTCACCCAGATAGTCCACCTCGAAGTCTGCGCGCCCTTCTTCCGGATCAATCCCATCTCCGCCTTTCACCACCAGCTCCAGATTGGCAGTTGGGAAGCATTCATGAAACGATGAAAGTGGCGCTGTCCCCATGATTCCTAACAATCCCACTGGCATCCGGATTACCAAACTCTCCAAACGGCCATTCAATGCTGCCAATTCGGTTTTCATCGAAGCCATTCGTGCCAAGAGTTCTTCCACCAATGGAATTAACCGCACGGCTGCCCCGGTCGGTTTCACTTGAGGGCCTAGACGGCGAAATAATGAGCAGCCAAGGTCTTCTTCCAGTGCCTTCATGGAATGACTTACAGCGGAAGGACTTACCGATAAACGCGAGGCCGCTGCCGCAAAACTTCCTTCCTTCACGCAGACATAGAACATCTGTAAGCGCTTCGAATCCACAATGTCCCGATCAATCATCGGCATCTTTTCAGCTACACCTTCGCTATCGTGAACGGAATTCATCATCGTGACTCAAGTTTCGCGAGCAATCGACATACCAACGCTGCTCCCAGAAGACACTACCTTCTAAAATTCAAAGGGAAATCAATTTATCAACACCTTCTATGGTGAAGTTAATTCATCCTACTTTTGGCACAACTGGCACAAGCGATGCTAAATCACTATTGGCATAGAGCTTCATCCCACCCAGCTCCAACGCCATTTAACCACTGAGCTAACATAATGAAAATCAATCCACTAAGATCCCTTGGTATCAAGGTCGCCTGCCTAGCAATTGCTGCGGCGACCGCCCATGCCAAGCCTCCCACCGCGGAGGTAAACACCACCGGACTCGCCGTCACTGACGATACGGTCACCGTCGGCCAACTTCACTCCGCCACGGGAACCATGGCGATCAGTGAGACCGGCTCCATCCAGGCTGAACAGCTTGCCATCGACCAAATCAACGAAATGGGCGGCGTCCTAGGACGACAGATCAAAGTCATCAAAGAAGATGGTGCCAGCGATTGGCCCACCTTTGCTGAGAAGGCGAAGAAGCTTCTCGTGAGCGACAAGGTCGGCACCGTCTTCGGTTGCTGGACTTCCGCCTCCCGCAAAGCGGTGCTTCCCATCTTCGAAAAAGAAAATGGGATGCTCTATTACCCGACATTCTACGAGGGTCTGGAGCAATCGAAAAACGTCATCTACACCGGCCAAGAAGCCACCCAGCAGATTCTTGCCGGGCTTGACTGGATTGCCAAGGAGAAGAAGGCCAAGACCTTCTACCTCGTCGGATCAGACTACATCTGGCCTCGTACTTCGATGAAGATCGCCAGAAAGCATATCGAAAAGGTCTTAGGTGGCACTGTCGTTGGTGAAGAATTCTATGCACTCGGCACCACTTCATTTGGCTCTTTGATCAACAAAATCAAGCTGAAGAAGCCAGATGTCATCTACGCAGCGGTTGTTGGAGGATCCAATGTATCTTTCTATAAGCAGCTCGCCGCCGCCGGAATCAATAGTAAGAAGCAAACACTTCTTACCATTTCCGTCACGGAAGACGAAGTTCTCGGCATCGGTGGTGAAAACCTCGTTGGTTTCTACTCGGCAATGAAGTATTTTCAAAGCTTGGATAACGAACACAACAAAGCGTTCGTCAAAGCATTCAAAGATAAATACGGCCAAGACAGCGTCATCGGCGATGTGACTCAAGCCGCTTACCTCGGCCCATGGCTTTGGAAAGCAGCTGTAGAAAAAGCAAATAGCTTCGATATCGATAAGATCGCTGCCGCTTCCCCTGGAATCGAAATGACAAATGCGCCTGAGGGTTATGTCAAAATTCATGACAATCATCACCTTTGGAGCAAGCTTCGGATCGGCCAATGGCTCGAAGACGGCCAAGCTAAGGTTCTCTATGAGTCCGAACTCATCGAACCCAATCCTTTCCCAGAAGGCTATCAGTAAACATTTAGAGGTTCTCATTTGAACCTCTTAAAATCCCGGAGGGCCGGGTAGTTTCCGGCCCTCCCTTTATTGTCTTACCCCGAATTTTCCTGACACTCTAACGATTCCTTTATATGGGAGAATATACCAGCGAAGAACTTCAAAGCATTTTCATCATGCAGAGCTTTTCAGGCCTCAGCCTGTTCAGCGTCCTCCTTCTCATGGGCCTCGGCCTTGCCCTGATTTTCGGTCAGATGGGAGTCATCAACATGGCACATGGTGAATTCATGGCACTTGGTGCCTACACCGTTTACTACTGCTCTCATCTCACTTCCACCTATGCGCCGGCATTCGGTCCATACTATTTCATTGCTGCCATTTTTCTCGCTTTCATTGTCTGCGCTCTTCTAGGGGCACTCGTGGAATGGGGTATGATACGTCACCTCTACCACCGACCTCTCGATACGCTTCTCGCCACTTGGGGTCTTAGTCTGATTCTCCAACAAACTTACCGTTCCATTTTCGGAGCACGTGAGGTCACTCCCACTCTTCCAGACTGGTTGATGGGTTCCTATAACATTAAGGAGGGCCTGGATATACCGATCAATGGAATGTTCGTCCTTGGCCTCTCAATCGTCATCACCATCGCCTTGATCACTTTCATGTATCGCTCAAGCTTCGGTCTGAGACTTCGCGCTACAGTTCAAAACCGCAAAATGAGTGCGGCCGTCGGAATCAACACTGCCAAGGTGGACCGCCTCGCCTTCAGCCTTGGATGTGGAATTGCAGGAATTGCAGGTGCGGCCTTCACCACCATCGGCTCCACCGGGCCAGATAGCGGCAGCCGCTACATTGTGGATGCCTTCCTCGTCGTCGTCGCTGGCGGAACTGCAAGCTTGCTAGGTTGTGTCGTCTCCGCGTTTGGTATCGCGCAAGCACAATCCATCCTAGAGTTCTTCCTCGAGGGGACAAAGGGCAAGGTTGCAACTCTTCTCGTCATCGTCATCGCACTGATGATTCGCCCGCAAGGACTCTTCCCTGGCAAAGTTCGTGGCCATTAATTTCCTTCCTTATCTCCACCAACAATATGCCACTCTTTTTTAGAACCTTGTTCAAGACACGCGGCGAGGCAATTGCCTTCGGGGGCTTTCTACTCCTGCTGCTTGTGATCTTACCGCTTGCACTTCCGATCTTCCGATTAAACCTAGTGGGTAAATACCTGACCTTTGGCTTCGTTGCGATCGGGTTGGTTTTGCTCTGGGGCCGCTGTGGCATTCTTAGTCTCGGACAAGGCGTGTTCTTCGGTCTGGGAGGATACTGCATGGCCATGTTTCTCAAACTAGAAGCATCAGACCCTGTCACCACCGCCATTCAATCCACTCCTGGAATTCCTGATTTCATGGACTGGAATCAGATTACCCAGCTCCCGTTACTATGGGAACCATTCAAAAGCCTGCCATTCACCATTTTTGCGATCTTTGTCGTTCCGGCAGTCGTCGCATTTATTATCGGATGGGCCATGTTCCGGCGTCGGGTGGGCGGTGTATACTTCGCAATTATCACTCAATCCATCGCGCTAATCTTTGCTTTGGGAATTGATGGTAACCAAGGATTCACAGGTGGCAGGAACGGCATTACCGATCTGCGGACACTTCTTGGTTGGGACATCCGCACCGAGAGCGCGCAATATATCCTATATTTCCTATGCGTGGTTCTGCTTTTCGCTGTCGCGCTTCTGGCCAAGTATATTATTAATACCCGCCTCGGTCGTGTCCTAGTGGCGATCCGGGATCGAGAAGACCGAGTGCGCTTTTCGGGATACGACGTTGCCATGATTCGCGCCTTTATCTTTTCTTTCGCCGCAATGATCAGCGGATTGGGTGGAGCGCTTTTTGTTCTTCAAGTGGGTTTCATGTCACCATCCATCGTGGGAATCGTGCCTTCAATCGAGATGGTGATCTTCACCGCCGTCGGAGGCAGACTCTCTGTTCTCGGAGCCATTCTTGGGTGCTTGATCGTTAATTTCGGGAAAACTATTTTCTCCGAAGCGTATCCCGATCTCTGGCTCTATCTGATGGGTGGCACCTTCATCGCAGTTGTCATGTTCTTTCCCAATGGTTTGGCAGGGTTACTTGAAAAAATTCCGACAAGTAAAGGAAAGTATCTTCAATTCTTTGGCCGCTCTGAGAAGCCCACTCCAACTTCACCTAATAGCAAGGTCACCCCAATAAACGATGAACATTAATAATCCTAACGTCTTGGAAGTTGAAGATCTCGGGGTCTCGTTTGATGGTTTCAAAGCAGTCGATGGCTTTAATTTCTACCTCGCTCAAAATCATGTGCATGTCATCATCGGCCCGAATGGTGCCGGGAAAACCACAGTACTGGATTTGATCTGTGGAAAGACTCTCGCTACTTCTGGCTCGATTAAATTTAGAGGCAAGGAACTCCGGGGCACCCGCGAATATCGCATCGTGAGGGCGGGGATCGGTCGAAAATTTCAAAATCCATCGATTTATGAGAATCTGACGGTATTTGAGAATCTCGAGCTCTCCCACCCTACAGGGCGGGGAGTGATCGGTTGCCTCATGTTTCGCCGGACACCATCGATTAAAAAACAATGTGACGATGTAGCCTCTCAGATCGGACTATTAGATCGCCTCGATACCGAAGCGGGCATTCTCAGTCACGGCCAGAAGCAATGGTTGGAGATCGGCATGTTGTTAATGCAAGATCCGGAAATCATCATGTTGGACGAGCCTGTTGCAGGTATGAGTGTCCGTGAGCGCACCCAGACCGCCACGCTGATACGCCAAATCTCCAAAGACCGCTCGGTCATCGTGATTGAGCATGATATGGAGTTTGTCCGTGAGATTGCCGATCGTGTCACGGTCATGCACATGGGTAAGATCCTTGCGGAAGGATCAATGGAGAGCGTCAGTCAGGATCCAAAAGTCATCGAAGTTTACATCGGACATTAATACTATGATTTCAGTAACTAACCTCCAAGTGTGCTACGGCCAAAGCGTCGTGATACCGGACATGACTTTCTCAGCCGAGAAGGGCGAAATTCTAGGAATCATCGGCCGCAATGGCATGGGGAAAAGCACGCTTTTCCGAGCTCTCATCGGCATGATACCTACAAGTTCAGGGAAAATCACATTGAACAATAAGGAAATCACCGGGCAACCTTCTTTCCGCCGCGTCGCTCAAGGAGTTGCCTTCGTTCCCCAAGGAAGGATGATCTTTCCATATCTATCAGTTTATGAAAATCTCATTTCCGGAGTGCAAGGCCGCGTCAGCACCGAGGCTGTCGAAGAGATTTACAGTCTCTTTCCAGTCCTTTCCGATATGCGGAAACGCAAGGGTGGGAATCTCTCGGGAGGGCAGCAACAGCAGCTCGCAATTGGACGTGCCTTGATGACCAATCCAAGTGTGCTTCTACTAGATGAACCTACCGAAGGCATCCAGCCCTCGATTATTAAAGATATCTCTCGGAGTCTTCGCGAAATCCGGGATTTAAAGAAACTTACCATCGTTGTAAGCGAGCAGGTTCTTAGCTTCGTATTGGATACGTGCGATAACATCATGGTCATCGATAAAGGCCACCTCATCCGTGAGGACCGCCGCGCGGATATCAACGCAGAACAAATCAAGGCGATGCTCGCCGTGTGAATCTAACATTTTCTTAACCATACCGTATAAAACCAAATGAAAACACTGATCAAAGTTGACCTCGATGCCACCCCGGAATCCCAAGATTACCTTCACAATCGTTGGCACCCGGATATTCCGATGGTGGCCATGGTGAACCCTGGCGATGAATTCCGCGTTGAGTGCATCGATTGGACTGGCGGACAGATCAAAAATGATGATGCCGCGAATGACATCGACGTCGTGGATCTTACCAAAGTCCACTACCTATCGGGTCCCATCGGGATTAAAGGAGCTGAGCCGGGCGATTTGCTGGTGGTGGATATTCTTGATGTCGGCGTCCTGAAAGAATCCGAATGGGGATTCACTGGTTTATTTTCAAGAACAAATGGCGGTGGCTTCCTGACAGATCATTACCCAGATGCGCGCAAAGCTTGTTGGGACTTCCACGGGATTTACACTTCATCAAGACACATTCCAAATGTCGAATTTGCAGGTATCATGCACCCGGGTTTGATCGGCTGCTTGCCTTCCAAGGAAATGCTCAACACTTGGAACACCCGCGAACAGGAGTTATTCGACACTGATCCAGAGCGTGTGCCACCGCTTTGCGCACTTCCATCTGCAGCCACTGCTCACATGGGACGTATGACTGGTGCCGCGCGTGATGCCGCTGCCGCCGAGGGCGCTCGGACTGTTCCGCCTCGTGAGCATGGAGGTAACTGTGATATTAAAAACTTAACTCGTGGCTCCAAGGTCTATTTCCCAGTCTATATCAAAGATGGTGGTCTCTCTATGGGTGATATTCACTTCAGCCAAGGCGATGGCGAAATCACATTCTGTGGAGCGATCGAAATGGCGGGCTATCTCGATATTCGAGTGAGCTTGATAAAGGGTGGCATGGAGAAATACGCGATTCGTAATCCGCTGTTCCTTCCGAGCCCGCTTTCCCCCGAATACAAGCGCCACATCATCTTCGAAGGTATCTCGGTCGATGAAACCGGCAAACAACACTACCTTGATCCGTTCGTAGCTTATAAAATGGCGTGCTTGAATGCCATCGAGTATATGAAAAAATTCGGTTACACAGGCGAGCAGGCCTATGCGATTCTCGGCACAGCACCCGTAGAAGGACACATCAGTGGGATTGTAGATATTCCGAACGCTTGTGCGACTCTCTGGCTGCCTACCGAGATCTTTGATTTCGACATCATGCCAAATGCGCATGGACCCACCAAGAGCGTCACCCAAGGTTTCGACCTTGCCCGTGTGAAGTAAACTCGTATCTTCACTCCCATGCCTGTTTACGATTTTACCTGTTCGCACTGCGGCGATTTCCGCGCTCTACTGACCATTGTAGAGCGGAATGAACCGACGGCTTGCCCGAGTTGCTCTCGTGTTGGTCAGCGTCTCATCCTTGCGCCAAATCTTGCCTTGATGAATCCCATCAAGCGTAAGGCAACGGCAATCAACGAAAAGAGTCGTCATGAGCCACGCATCAGCTCCGGCCATTCCTGTGGCAGTAGTTGTGGCTGTGGCACAAAGATTCGTCCCTCAAGAACTAAAGAAACCAAATTAGGTGTGCTCCAAGGCCAGAAAGCAACTGCGCGACCTTGGATGTTAGGACATTGATCTCATGGTAACCGGCCCGTGTGGAGGTGGAATTAATTCCATTTCTGCACGGGCTTTTTTGTGTGGTGAATTTAGGAGATAATAGGATTGGTGGCGCAAGCCTTTGGAGTGCGGTGAGAATCACCGCTTTGATGCAGGAGGTAGGTTTTTCGCAGGATGCCGGGGCCTTGCAAAAATGTTGGGGATCTCGCCTTTTTATAAATTCACGAGTCTTCTCCAGCGGTCCGGCCACACCCCAAAGCGGTGATTCCCACCGGAGTCCAAAGGAACAGTGGCGCAAGCCTTTAGAGTACTGTGAGGATCACCGCTTTGATGCAGGAGATAGGTTTTTCGCAAGATACCGGGGCTTTGCAAAAATGTTGGGGATCTCGCCTTTTCATAGATTTGCGAGTATTCTCCAGCGGTCCGCCCACACCCCAAAGCGGTGATTCCCACCGCAGTCGTGCGAACGCACATACATGGAATCAACCAGTGAAAGTCTGAGTCATCCCGTGACGAGCTACGGGAAAGCAGCCGGAGGCAACTGCGTCGTCGCGAGACGGGGTGGAGAGCAGCCCGAGGCGGACCTGCGGTCC
>JBGSUW010000101.1:0-4505 GCA_041753275.1 Akkermansiaceae bacterium
AATATACTTCCGCGCATCAAGATATGTGAATAAGGAGAAGGGACCTTATTGTCCCTTTCTTCCTCTGTGCTAGCCAAAGAGGCGACAGTAAGGTCACCACTCCTTAGCTCGTAAAATCACAAATCTTGATGCGCGGCAGTATAGTTCCTCGGTCCCACACCACCTTGCGTTCGGCTCCGGACAGGGCGGTTCCAATCAGACTCGGGCCACAGGCCCGCAGTAAAGAACCATCCAGATGGCTTTGACTCCGTGCATCCGCCCATGTCGGTTTGAACGCGGTTTTGACTCCGCTGCGCTTCGTCCGTGCGGGATGGCTTCGCAGGTTTAGGCTTTGCCGCTAGCGCGGCCCTTCGGGCACTCTTCTTGCGTTCCTTCTCCGGAAAGGTCACCCTTCTCCGAGTCGGGTTCAGAGGTTAGTTTCTTCATTTTCATGTTCTGGTATTCCTACAGGGGACTTTAAACCCTTTTACAACGTGACCCTGCTGGGCAAACACAATGATTTTCTGGAACCTCGAAAAAATTGTGAGCGCTCCGCCGAATTCCGGTCTATGAGGTGGTGCGAGAACGCTTCCGCAGTCCATCCATCATGCTATTTTTCCAACAACTTCGCGGTGAGCTCCGCAAACTCTTCGCCAGGCCACGCACGTGGATGGGCTATGGCGCGTTTCTAACGATGGAGGCGGTGATCTTGATCGTGTACAAGATGGATCGCAGCCAGGAATACATGCGTGGGATGCTAGAGCGGAATGGATTGGAATTCAGCACTTACTATAGCTCCTTGACGATTACGTTCACAATCATGCTGCTGAGTATGTTTCTGTTAGGTTCTATCTACTTCGCTCTTGTCGCCGGAGATATCGTGGCGAAGGAGAATGAAGATGGAAATCTACGGCTGGTTTTTGCGAGGCCGATTAGTCGTCTGCGCTTGTTGTTGGTAAAATACACTTCGGTTGCGTTGTTTACGTTTACCTTTGTATTTTTCGTAGGTATCTCTGGTTATCTGATGGCGGTGGCGGCGGTAGGTTATGAAGGTGGCCTATTCGTGATGGAGCCGAAGATGAAGGTGTTTGCCGCGTATCCTGAGTGGTGGGAAGGTGCCAGCCGGCTCGCTCTATCTGCGGCAGGTATTGGAATTAGCATGATTACGCTTTCCTCGATTGCTTTTATGTTTTCCTGTTTCAAAATCAAGCCGGCGGCCGCTACGATTATCACACTAACGGTTTTGTTTGTAGATATGATTTTGCAAGGGTTTCCATTTTTCAAACCCTATGAAAGCTACTTTGTCACTTGGCGGATGAGTGCTTGGGTCTTCCTGATGGAGCAGCAGATTTCATGGCCTAAGATTATTGAGTCGTATGCGTTTCTCGCGGGGCTGAATGTTTCTCTGTTCACGATTGGTTGGCTCTCGTTCCAGACGCGGGATTTTAAGACTTAGGATTGGATGGAATTGGAGGCGTGCGGGGAATGGTGGGGACGGGAAGTTTTGTTTCGGTCTTGACCTTAGTGCGCGGTTTGGCGCGAGTGGGGATCTTGAAAATGCATTCTCAATTGGCAATCGTGGGCGGCGGCCCGGCTGGCCTTCGTGCGGCGGAAGTGGCAGCAATGGGCGGTCTTGAAGTGACTGTTTACGAAGGTAAGCGTTCCGTCGGGCGAAAGCTGCTGGTGGCGGGGAAGGGCGGTTTGAATCTGACGCATGGTGAGGATTTCGAGAGTTTTCTGAGCCGTTATGATACACCGGAATGCGATGCGGGAAGCTGGCGGGAAATTCTCGCAAATTTTGATTCGCCAGCCTTGCGAAATTGGGCGTCGGAACTTGGTGTGGAGACGTTTCAGGCAACCAGTGGTCGAGTTTATCCGAAGGCATTGAAGGCGGCCCCGCTGTTGAGGCGCTGGCTGGAGCGGCTGCGTGCGCTCGGCGTGAAATTTGAAATGAACCACCGGTGCGTGAGTGTGGAGCAGGAAGGGAACTATCGCTTGGGATTTGCCGACGGTAGGGTTGCGACTGCTGAGGCGGTGATTTTCGCGCTCGGTGGTGGCTCGTGGGGGAAGACGGGTTCCGATGGGCGATGGTGTGAAATGTTCGGGAAACTTGGAATTTTCGTCAACCCGCTCGCGCCAGCCAATTGTGGTTGGGAGTGTGAGTGGCCACCGGAGATTTTGGAGGCGGCGGAAGGTTTTCCGCTGAAGAACTTGGAGATTCGGGCGAATGGAGTGACTGCCATCGGGGAGCTGATGCTCACGCATTATGGCTTGGAAGGCGGGGCAATCTATCAACTCGGAGCTACCTTGCGGGCAATGGATGAACCCGAAATTACCATTGATTTCAAGCCGACTTTCAGTGTGCCGCAGCTCGTGACCAAGATGGAATCGGTGAAGCGCAATTTCCTATCAGAAGCGAAGGTGAGGTGGCGTTTGAGCGAGGCGGCATTTGCGATCCTCGGCCGGAAGCCTTGGGAGGATGCAATTTCACTGGCTGTGGAGACGAAGCATTGTGCGATCCCGCTTTCTGGCCCCCGTCCGCTGGACGAGGCGATTTCTTCGGCTGGCGGGGTGTGCTGGAGGGAGTTGGATGAAAACCTGATGTTGAAATCTTTTCCAGGTATCTACGTGGCGGGTGAGATGATCGATTGGGAAGCTCCTACTGGTGGCTATTTGCTGCAAGGTTGCTTTGCCAGCGGAACGCGGGCGGGACAGGCGGCGGCGGCGAGATTGATGGGGGTGGGGCCTATGGAATTTGAATGAAATATTAAGGATCTATCCGTACAAGCGCCAAGCGCAGGCCCAGACCATTGCCTTTGGAGGCGGTGCATAATCCATCACGGCTGGCGGCACGGCAGGTGCGGGCCTGATAACCAGCAGAGCCGCCCCGGCGGACGTAGGTGGTGCCAGAATTCACCCATGGGTCGCGGCCACCCGGGTGATTATCAGTATAACTGTCCCTACACCATTCCCATACATTGCCATGCATATCTTTCAGGCCCCAACGATTGGCTTTTTTCCCTCCGACGGGCTGGGTGTTACCAAAAGCGTTTTCCTGATACCATGCCACCTGATTGAGGTGGGCGCATTTCTGATCGATGCTGGTAATTTCAGTGCCATCGTGGAGGGCGGTGATCGTTCCGGCGCGGCAGGCGTACTCCCATTGTGCCTCGGTGGGGAGCGCCCAACGGAAGCCGGGGGGAAGTTTTTTTGTTTTATTTTGGAGTTGGTTAAGTGCGGTGCAGAACTGCATCGCCTCAGGCCATGTGATTGTTTCTACGGGTAAATTCGCGCCGCGGAATTGACTCGGGTTATCTGGCATCACGGCTAGCCATTGTGCTTGGGTGACTTCGGTTTCTGCAAGATAGAATCCGTGGCTGATTTCTACTGAGACTTGTGCCTCATTTACGAGCCTGCCTAGTTCACTGGCGGGGCTTCCCATCAGAAATGTGCCCGGGGGGATCCAACGGAGCTTTATATCAGCCTTCTCTGAGATAGAGATATGGAGAACTTCATCTACTGGTGTAGCAAACGCATTTGCAAAGAATCCATTTGCGAGTATGAAATAGACGAGTAAGCGCATGGACTGCGAGCGTTAATAGAGTTTCCAAATTTTACGGAGTTATTGGTAGCTAAATGGCTTTAAATCCGGATAGGCAGTCCACGGTTTCCATTCTTGAGTAAGGGTTTTATAGACCTCTGGCCTGCGCTGGTGGAGCATGCGATTATTGAGCCGCTGATTGCGGATTTCTTTAAGATCGAGGGTGGCCGTGATGAGTTCTTCTGACTTTGGGACCGGTGCAGATGCATCAAGCTTCCATCCAGGATAGGAACAAATCGCGGAACCACAGCCTTTTGATGTGTTTGAAGCAACGACGTGGGTGCAGGTAATGAAGCTGGCGGCTTGGACAATATGTGGCTCGACCATACCGGGGCGTGAGTTGACCCAGATGAGGACTTCGGCGCCCCGCAGTGATGGCATCATGAAACTTTCAAAAAAGTATCCATCATAGCAGGTGAGCAGTCCGATGCGACCAAAGTCCAAGTTCACTATGCCATTTTCACTGCCCAGGATCATCGTTTGTTCTCCCCGTTCATCAGGGGCGGGCGGCCAGTTGAAAGGGGAGCCTGAGCCAATTGCAGCATGCATTTTCCAATGTTTTCCAGCAATTTTTCCCTCGCGATTGATGACGAGCACGGAATTCGCATAGGTGCCGGGGTCTGGTGGATGTTTGATGGTAGTGCCGGGTTTGCATTCCCAGCCACCGACGATGACATTGAGGTTGCGAGCTTTTGCCTCTTCGCAGAGCTTGTGAATGATTGGACTATCTAGGAGGAACTGGCCTAGGAGATATTCAGGGAATACGATCAGATCGGCTTTCTGAACAACGGCTCTATCCATCCATGGCGTGAGCATGTCCACCCGATCTTTGCCCGGTGGAATCTGGTTTCCATCGATGTCCATTTGGGCGACTGAGACGCGGACGGATTCTCTCGTGGATGGTTCCGCTAGCGCCAGATTGGCA
>JBGSUW010000102.1:0-10187 GCA_041753275.1 Akkermansiaceae bacterium
CCGCGATGTAAACCGCCGCCAAGATGGTGAAGATATAGTCCTGCACCAAGCCGTTCATGAGCCCGAGCAGGGTCATGACGACCGGAAAAATGAACGGCGAGATGGTTAGAAGAATCGCGATGATCATCGCGCCGCTCATCATGTTTCCAAACAAACGGACGGCGAGAGCCAACGTGCGGGAGACCTCGCTGATGATATTGAACGGGAGCATGATCAAGGTCGGCTCGGTGTAGGTTTTCAAATATCCACCAAGACCTTGATCTTCGATGCCGAAGAGCGGCACCGCGATCAGCACACAGAGTGCGAGGGCCGCGGTGGTGGAGAGCGAGCCGGTGGGTGGTTCGTAGCCGGGGATGATGGTGCACAGGCTCGCCATGGCGACGAAGAGGAACAGCGTCCCTATAAAGCCGATATACTTCGCCGGTTCTTTCAGGCCGACCTCTTCGATCTGATTCATGATGCCGATCACCACGATTTCCAGAAGGTTCAGCCAGCGTGAGCGATTTCCATCCATCGAGAGCTTCCGCGTGATGAGCATGGAACCAATGGCGAGCACCAGCATGATTCCCCACGTGAAGACGATGGTGACGTTGAGTTTAAAAAAACCATGCTCCCAGAAAATCATTTCATCGGGGCTAAGACGCATGGTTCGCCTCCTTGGTGGTTCTGCTGGAATCCTTCGTCAGCCACGTGACCGTGAGTCGGGCAATGATGAATCCAGCGAGGCAAGCGAGCATTTTTTTCCAATCGCTACTACCGATGTAGTAGATGCCGGCGATGGCGATTCCCATTCGGAAAAAGAGACTTCCGAAAAACCAGAGGGCAGGTCTCGGGGATATCACCGCCCTGCGAACCGTCCACCATAGTCCACCGAAAAACGCAATCCCGAGAATGAATCCCGCAATTGCCGATAGCGCGATCGTCAAGGGGTCACTCATGGTCATCCTCCTGCTCGTCTTTCATGGCCCGGTCCTCCTTATCCACCCAGTGCCATGCATTCACACAACCAAGAAAAAGCCCGGCCATTAATAGTGCCAGCGTCCACGAATGCCTGCCGGGATGATGTCCATCGAGCCAGATCCCCAAAGCTGCGCCGAGTAGTGTCGGCACCACGACTGACCAGCCGATCAGACCCATCATCCCAAGACCAAACCAGACTCCCGTATCACCCCGGCGCCGCGCCTTGAGCTTGCGCGCGGCTTTCCCGCCGATCTCGTCGGCAAGCGAGCGATCCGTTTTCTTCGGGGGGATTTCGGGTTGATCACTCATGATGAAATGTTGCGAGGCTGCTGATAAATCCGGTCTCCAATTTCGCCATCAGTGAGCGGACGTTTTCTTCATCGGCGTCGAGAGTGAGAAATTCCTTTTCCACCGACTCGCGCAGTTTATCGAGACTCCCGCCTTTCAGCGCACGGCGAACCGATACGCGGACGTCCGATCCTGTTTTTATCAGAATTCCTTGGTCGATGGCGATGAAGACTTCGCCTTCGGCCGCAGTTTCATAAGTCAGAATTCCTGGTGCAAGATCCGTCACGCAATCCAGCCGATTCGGCAAGATTCCAAAAGATCCCTCGTGAGTCTCGGCGACGATCCGCAGGACAGTGGCTTCGTCGGCAAAGATCCCGAATGGTAGCAGGATTTTAAGATTCATGAATTTCCGCGAGTTTCCCCCCAGAAAGGCCCGGGGTGAGAATTGCTTTCAATCATTGAGTGTAGCCTCCGTGGTGGATTTTCTGCAATGGGGTGAAAACCCACCACTGGGCGATGCGTGACACTATTTCCTCAGAGTGTCAGCCCGGAGCTTTTTCCCTCAAAGACCACCACAGCAGCGTGCAGCCGAGAGCGGCGCTGATTGCAGAGCCGACCAGCGCACCGATTTTGCCGGACTCCAGCAGCCTTTCATCGAGCGCCAGCCCGGCGATGAAGAGCGACATGGTGAAGCCGATGCCTGCCAGGCAACCGGCACCCGTCAGCAATTTCCAGTTCACGCCATCCGGAAGTTTGGCCCAGCCCAGTTTCACCGCCAATGCGCTGAACGCCACAATCCCGAGTGGTTTTCCCAGCACCAGCGCTGTGGCAGTGGCCATGGAAACAGGACTTGATAGAGCTGCAATGTCCACGGGCACGCCCGCATTGGCTAGAGCAAACAGCGGCATGATCACAAAAGCCACCCACGGATGCAGTGCGGTTTCGAGCCGATCCAGCGGTGAGATCGACTTCTGCGCGGTGGCACCCAGCAAGTTCACCACCTCTTCCTGATGCTTCATTTCGTTAGATGCGGCGCGGTCATTTCGTAAACGACGCTTCGCCCCGGAAAGAACTTTCAGCAGACTCTGCTTCGCGAGCCACGGGTTTGACGGCGTGAGTAGTCCCAACACCACGCCGGCCACCGTGGCATGAATCCCGGCCATCAAGACCGCGAGCCAGATGCCCATGCCGATAACAACATAGACCGGAATGGCACGCACGCCCACCCAGCGGCAAATCAAAGTGCCCCCAAGACCCACCCCCGCCCATCCGAGCATGGTTAATGAAATCTGGTCCGTGAACGCCACAGCGATGACCAACACCGCGCCGATGTCATCAATGATCGCGAGGGTAAGGACGAGAATTTTTAGGGAAAACGGCACCCGGGGACCAAGTAGTGCCAAGAATCCTGCCACGAAGGCGATGTCCGTGGCCATGGGGATCGCCCAACCGTCCGCACCGGGTTTGCCGTGTTGGAGTAGTAGGAAAATTGCCGCGGGAACAAGCATCCCGCCTAGCGCTGCCACCATTGGCAACACGGCGTTGCGGATCTCGCGCAATTGCCCATGCACCATTTCGCGTTTGATCTCCAGTCCGACTACGAAGAAGAAAATCGTCATCGCACCGTCGTTGATCCAGTGTTTTAGCGATAGTTGAAAGGCGAAGTCGCCGATCGTCACTCCGATCTTTGTATGCCAGAGACCTGCGAACGGAGCGGCCCATGGGGAATTGGCGATTCCCAGTGCGATGAGTGCGCAGGCTAGGAGCACAATGCCACCGGCTGCCTCGATTTTGAAAAATCTGGCAAATGGTTCAGCCAGTCGCCCGATGATTGGCTCCGCCGAGCCGCCATCGGAACGTGTCGGACGATGGATGTCTGGCAGCCACTCGGGAATTTTCATCCTAATTATTTATGAGGCGCAGGCACCTTAGACTGCGTGCAGCCTGCTGCCGCTTTTGGCAATGCAGCCTGCTGCGAGCCGACGGCATCGGTGATGCAGAAGGTTGCCCCGTAGCAGCAGGCTGCGTGACGGAAAGCGGCAGCAGGCTGCACGCAGTCCAGGGTCTTCGACTTTTTTCGGCATCGCGTTTCACAGATCGGGATTATAAACAGGTTCTTAGACAAATGTACCGGACATTCGTTACTGGAGAATCTCAGGGATGTCTGCTCAGAGACTTTCACGTATTTCCTGCAATTCCTTGATGCGATCCTTATCGACCTGCGGATAGCTCAGACCGAGATTTTTCATCGTATCCAGGATGACTTGCGAAATGATCAGGCGTGCGTTTTTCTTATCGTCGGCGGGGACCGCATACCAAGGTGATTCCGTAGTGCTGGTGGCTTTGAGGCATGATGCGTAGGCTTGCATGTAATCGTCCCAAAGTTCTCTCTCGCTCACATCGGCGGAGCTGAATTTCCAGTTCTTGTCCGGTTCGTCGATGCGTGCGATGAAGCGCTCGCGTTGTTCGTCTTTGGAAAGGTGGAGGAAAAACTTCACGATCCTTGTCCCATTGCGGTGGAGATGCGCCTCGAGATCCACGATGGAACGATAACGCTCCTCCCAGATTGCCTGACCCGTGATCGCCCCTTTTGGAAGTCCCTGATTGTGCAAGATTTCCGGATGGACGCGGACGACAAGCACTTCCTCGTAGTAGGAACGGTTGAAAACCCCGATGCGGCCGCGCTCGGGCAGCCGCTTGGTGGTGCGCCAGAGAAAGTCGTGCTCGAGCTCTTCCGAACTAGGCTGCTTGAAACTAAAAACCTGGCATCCCTGCGGATTGATTCCAGACATGACGTGCCGAATGGCTCCATCTTTGCCGGCTGCATCCATCGCTTGGAAAATGAATAGAATCGCATGCTGGTTCGATGCGTAGTTCATCCGCTGCATATCGCTTACCTCCTCCACGTTCTTTTCCAGCATTTTGTGGTATTTCTTTTTCGATTCATAAAATTTATCCACCTTCGTGGGTATCTTTTGAAGATCGACGTCATCGCCGGGTTGTATGCGGAAATCCTCTGAATTGATTTTTTTGCTCATGGCTTTATTGAATAGGTGATTGTTGATTGGTATGGCTCGGTTGCGAGCGCGTGTGCCAGCCGACTCTCAAATTTTTAAACGTGACTCCCACCATTGTCATCATCGAGCAGGCGATCATAAAGTGTATCACGCGCGCGCCGGACGCACCAGCGCCAAACATCCGCGACCAACACTCCGCCCGCAAATTGCTCCAAAACTGTTTGAGCTTTTTCATGGTCTGCCTCCGGTTCGTCCGCTTGGTTTTGTTTCGCAGATTTCTGACTGTGCCGCGCATACGCAAACGCCGAACACACCGATACAGCCGGACAGATAAATCCAAAGAAGAAACGCCACGATTCCGCCCAAGGCACCGTAGAGTGCGTTGAAGCTGGAGAAATTTGACGTGTATGCCACGAACATCAGCTCACCAACCCAGATCAACACAGTTGCTCCCAAAGCTCCAATCCAGACTTCGGAAAATTTTGTAGGCCTGCTCGGTGCCAGCTTGTACATCATGATCAGCCCGTAGAACAGAACGAGCCACGGAAAGAGATGGAAAAGTAGTGTGAACGCCCATTGGGGAAATTCGAGAAAACCTTGGAGCCACCCGCTGACCAGTCGTGCTAGTGCGGGCAGAAGGATGCCGATCAACAAAGCGCTCGTAGTGATCCCCATCAGGGCGAGGCTTTTCAGTGGCAAGCGCCACCAGCTATAAGACGCCACATCCCAGATGCGGTTTGTTGTCCGTATCAGGGTGCGTAGAAATTTCAGCGCACTCCATAGCAATGGCACCACCGCTGTGAGGCTGATTCTGCCACGGGATTGCAACCATTCGCGTATGGCCGCCACGGCGTTTCCTTCCTGTTCGCTGGTCAGAGGAAGGTAGTGATTAATCCATTTGACGACCGCTTGCGTCGCCACTTCCCGCTCGACAAAGAGCGACCCCGCAGTCACCAGCAGAATCGTCAAAGGCAGGAGCGACAGCAGCAGGTAATAGGCAAAGGCAGCGGCGCGCTGGTCTCCATCCTCTTCGGACCACCGTCCGCAAGCGCGGCGGAGAACCCGCCACGCGTTTGACTGCTTTGCATTACGTAGCCATGTTTGCATAAACTTGAAACCATTGACATATCCGCCTGCGGCAAGCAGTCACTTTGATGCTCGCGGATTGCAGCCCTAACGGTCATGCAGCCGCCCCAGGGTATGATCCAACAAATGCTTCAACTTCTCAGCCGCACCTTCAATTGCCTGATCAATGGTCTCCGCATCATCTGTGACCGCAATCGGTTGGTGACCTTCGAGGCGTGCCTCCATCATGCAGCGCTTGTCGTGAGCTCCACCCTTGTCGCTGTTCTCATCACTAAGATGCACTTCGATGCGGGTAATCTGCTCCGCCAGATGGCCGAGTGCGCTCTCCACCGTTGCCTCGGCTTGTCCGGCCAGCTCTTCGCTACCCTCGATGTGATTGTCTGTGTCAATCTGGATCTTCATGATGTGTTATTTCTGTAAAATTCATTCAAAAGCGGCAAGTCGCGGCGGCTCCTGTTTCCGTTGGCATTTGTTCAGACGGAATGACCATCACTTGACCTCCTTTGCTCGACACTAATTCGGCCAAGTCATCGAGCACGTCGTCCACTTCCGGATTGCGTACATCGTCGGTTTGAATTTGGCCCGTGGCGGCATCGATTCGCCCCGCGATTTCGCGGTCAGCCTCGATCAACAAAGTCGAAACCCGACCTGCAACTGCCGCTTCGGCGATCTCTTCCAATCTGTCCAGTCCGAGATCTTTCGATTTCGCAAGGGCGAAGTCATCGGCCACTTTTGCCAGGCGCGACTGATATTGCGGTTCAAAAACCTGCCACGCCAGCTCGCGCAGTTCGTCCAATGGCAACGCGTCGGGATGAATCTTAATTCCTTCGCCCAAGACAAATGGGTTTTTGCTGACCTGCTGAAAAATCCCGTGATGTTCGGGCAAGGCAGCTAGCAACAATGGCAAACCCGAGGGACGCGAATGGTGCTCCAGAATGGCTTTATCCACCGCACGAAAAAACCGCTCGGCATCAATGTCCACTTCATCCTTTTTCCCGCCTTGGCCATGATGCATGGCGTTGCTGCCTTGGCCCGTGCCACCATAAGAGGCGACCGTTTGATGCGGCTCGGTCAGTTCTTCGCCCAACGCTTCGGTGATGGTGCGCGGCACATCCGCCGCCAATTCGATTTCATCCAGCGCATCGCGGTTGCCCTCATAAAGTTTGGCCTCGTGCCTGCTTAAACCGAGCACCTGAAAGCGATCCGACGATTGCAACAGTCGCCTCAGCGGCTTGGTGTGAAAACTATCGGCGACGACGGCCAGCTCCGGCACTGGCCGTTGCAATGCATACACCTGAAACAGTCCGGGCGCAGCGAACACGGCGATACCATCGAGCGTGTGGTTCCAGAAGTCTCGGTCGCGTTCCAGTTCTTCCAAAGGTTCCAGCAGCGAACGAATCTTATCCGCAGGATATTCTCCTTTGAGTGAGTTCTCCAGCTCCTGGACGAGATGCCGAAAGCGAAGTGGATCCTGCTGATTTCCGGGATGATGCCGATGTGTCGGCTGGTAAAGCGAGAGGCATGGAGCTCCTGACTGGGACGCAAGCATGGTTAGAACGTCGTGAGTGAGTAAATTAGTTATCATATTCTTTTTGTAGGTGGGTTTGAATTCGTTTGATAGATCCCCAATCTATTTGGGCGGGTTGATGAAGATATCACGCGTCGAGTATAGGCCTGGTGCGATGGTGACGGTTGGTTCTCCCCTGTTCATTTCATCTTTCTCGGGGGGCTTCTTCTTGAGGTCGGGAGATTCGCCTTCTCCTGCGGAAATTTCGTTCGCCCAGTATCCCGGAAGATCGTAATGGCGATGCAGATCCGTCTCGTAGTCCCGGGTTAGTAGAGATTCATCCGTAAATTCCGGTGACTGCTTGATTGCCTCGCGGGTGAGATTAACAAAGACTTTCTCATCACTCCAACTAACCCGCTCGATCCAATGCGGTGAAACCAAGACTTTCTTCCCTGGCCACCAGTTCCGAGTGTCCACCACCAGATAGCGAATCGTCCATGTTTCGTCATCAATGATGAAATCCTCGACGTGACCAATTTCGCCGTCTGTGGCTTGTATGGAATGACCGCTCACAGAGTCAGTACTTCGCAGATGCGAATCCCCCGCCTCCTGACCTAGGTTGGGGTTGTTCCAAGGTTCAGGGTTCCGCACGATGTAAGGAAAAGTACCCCAGATATAAGGGCCGCCGTAATACGTTGGGTAACCATAATACCCATGATAGGAATCCTCGAATTGGCGGGAGACGGGCTTGTCACTGTCCAAGGGCGGACTCTCCTCAATCTGTTTCTTGCTCAAATCCACGGCGATGTGCTGCTCGGCGCTGATCGCGGCGACGAGTGCATAGGGCGAAATCAGCACCTGCCGGCCCGTAAGCCAGTTTCCAGTGTTTGCGACCAAGTAGCGGACGGTCCAGTGCTGGTCATCGAAGTAGAATTCCTCCACCTTCCCGAATTCCCCATCGAGGCTGTCCAGTTTGTAACCTTTTAGCGTTTTGACTTTGTTTAGCATAATGATTATTTCGTAGATATTTATTGTTTTGATTGCAGCCGGTGCCAAGCCAAAGCTGTCTTTGAAAAAGCGGCTGTGCCGTGATCGGCAAGAAGATTTAAACCCAGATTTGCGCCTCTTGGCGCTGGAGCGGCAGAGCACCCGCAGACTTGTGCGCAAAGCCGGGGCGGACCAGTCAACTACACTCTTGGGCTACGAAATCCGCCCATGAAATAGACGATAAGGCAGATTAGCAAAATCAGACCGAGGCCGCCGCCGCCAATGACAGGACCACCGAAGTAAAAGCCACCTCCGCCGAAAACGAGAAGCAGAACGAGTATGATGATTAGCAAATTCATATCATTAAGATAACACACCTCCACCCGATATATATGGGGTCTTCACCCCATAACACGAAGAATTGTGTTTTGACATGACGGCCTACGTGAGCACCGACGGAGAATGTAAACGGCGGTTCGGCATCGAGATCCTTAGATCGTTCAGGATGATTCAGCGGGCGGCACGGATGAACATCTCGGGGAATTTCATTTCGTTTTTCTAATGATATAAGGACGAAGGAAAACCGCAATGAGTGTGGTGGCTGCAATGGCGACGAGAGACCACGGTTGCTCTTGGGCGAGGCGGACGGTCAGGGAGACGGTCGCGGCAGCCGCCATGCCCGTGCCCGTGCCGGTCAGGAATCGATGCCCGGCTCTTTCTTTCCAAGCGAGAAAGTTGACGGTGGCGAAGGTGAAAAGGAATGTCAGACTGGCGGCTTGGACAAGGAACGACAGATTTCCGAAAACTGCGAAAACTGCTGAGCAAATCCCAAGCCCAATGATGGCGCGGTCCGGTATGCCGTTGTCATTTGTGTGGGCAAGGTATTTTGGAAGTTCATCGTGATCGGCCACGAGTTTCCCAAGTCGGGCGGTGGCGAAGAGGGTTGAGTTGATTGCCGAGCCGGTCGAGAACGCGGCCGCGATCGTGACGATGACCAGGCCTGTCGTCCCAAGCACTTGTTTCCCCGCGATCGAAAGTGAGACCTCGTTATTCGCCACGACTTGTCCGGCGCCGATCAGCATGGCGACTCCCACGGCCACAACAATATAGACGACGATGGTCATGAGAATCGCGGTGAGCAGGGCGCGGGGAAGGTTTTTCCCGGGGTTTTCAATGTCATCATAATCGTAGGCCAGAAGCTGGAAGCCCTCGTAGGCCATGAAGACAGCGGCGGCGCCGAAAATGGCGGCGGAGATGCCTGCGTCGGGGATGCCCGCGGAGAGTTGGGCGGGGTTCCACTTGAACAGGCCGAAACACGCGAGTCCGATCAAAACGATGAGCTTGAACCAGACCAAAAAAATCTCCGCACCACTGGATTCGCCGACGCCTTTCAGATTCAGGCCAACGAAAAGACCGAGAATGCAAAGCGCGGCGGCGCGGGGGAACCATGATCCGAAATCAAAGACGTGCGCGAGGTAGGTGCCGAAGGTGTAGGCGTAAACGGAATTTGTCAGGATGTAGCCGAGGATGAGGACCCACGACAGACTGCCGGCAAAGCCATCCTGGTGGATCTTTCGCAGAAAGGTGAAAGCCCCTCCGCCTTCGCCGTATTTTTCCGCCAGCTTCGAGTAGGAATAGCCGGAAGCGAGGGCGACTAGGCCCGCGAGCAGAAAGCTTAACCACGCCCATTGTCCCGCGATGCCGATGACGACCCCCAGAGTGGAAAATATGCCGCCTCCGACCATTCCACCGACGGCCATCGCCCAAGTGGCCTGGAAGCTGAGTTTATCTTTTCCAACGGGCATTGGCCTCAGGATACTTTTTCTGGAAACGCAAGAACAGTTCGAAAATCGGTTTTGAAATATCGATTGCTGCGAGGCATTTGCTTTTGAGATACCTTTCCTCGGCTCGGCATCTCACGGCTTCTTCAATACCGGCACGAGGTCCATCGCGCAGATGGGGCATTTCGCCGGAATGGATCGCGCACACTCTCCTCCGCCTCGGCGAATGCCATCCCGATGCGCTGCCGGGGATACCGATGATGCGCAATCCCTCTGGCCTTGGAAAATCGCCGTCAATGCCGGTTATTTGGGACTCCGCCGCACAGTGGCTGCAAGGTTCTAGGGTTCGATGTTTCTGCGTAATGGAGGGATCACTTCCCTTTGGAGGTTTTTAGCCACTTGCGGCCATTTTCGGAGATTTCCCAGATCCCGTTCTTGGTCTTTTTCATCCGGCCGTTTTCGTTGACCTTGGTGTTGCGTGCCCACTGGGCGGAGTAGCGCCAGCGGATCGATTTTCCGTCGGACGGGAGCACGGCGTAGTCGAGGGGCTTGAGGACGCCC
>JBGSUW010000103.1:0-7265 GCA_041753275.1 Akkermansiaceae bacterium
GCACTACAAAACGGATCCAAATAATAGTGTTGTTGATTATCAATGAGTTATGAAAATAAGTATCATCATAATTGGCCAAAAAATCGATTTTTCCGCTAAAACCCGCCGAAATCAGGAGGACGAAAAGAAACTTGGGTTAACGAACTGGGTCGCCGCCGAACCCATGGGAGAAGACGCCACCTCGATCGACAGCATTTTCGAGCGAGTGATCCACACTGACTCGGTGACGGCACCTGCAAAACGATTTGTCCGCGTCCGAGTGACTGCCAATTGATTTTCAAAACGCTTGTAGAATCCGAGTCTCACCAGAAACTCGGTGACTGGTGCAATTCGCAATCCAGCGCCTCCATGTAAAAGTAGTCCCCGAAGCTGGCGTAGGTATTGATCGCCTTACCTACACTGATTCCCGCCTGCGCATTTCTCACAATTCCATGGAGACTGAGATCTTGATTCAGGTAAAAATCACTGCAGAGACGATTCAGCATTCGATGTTTGGCCGTGACCATGGAGTCCGTCGCCGCACCTGATTTTTCTAGCAATTGGATACCGCACACCGCAATCGCAGCAGCGGAAGCGTCGCGGACCCCGTCATTGCCGCTTGGCAGTCTAAAATCCCATATTGGCACATCTTCGTCATCTAGATTTGCTACAAATTTCGCAGTTAAGCGCTTGGCTGCCTGCAGGTAGCGCTCATCCTGCGTGTAGCGATAGCTCAGCCCGAAACCATAAATCGCCCACGCCGTCCCGCGTGCCCAGTGGGATTCCACCGCGTATCCACAGTAGTTTTCACCCTGCAATGCTTCGCCACTTTGATTATCGAAGCGATAAGCGTGATAGACCGAGTCATCCTCACGCACAAAGCGGGCGAGGGTCATGTCCGCGTGCCGAATTGCAATTTCCCGGAATTTCGGATCTCCAGACTCTTCGGATGCCCAGTAGAGCAAGGGTAAATTCATCATACAATCGATGATGGCAAGCCCGCAGAAATTCGGGTCTTCTCCGTCCATCCGGCCCCATGCTTGGATAAATTCCCCTTTGGGATTGAATCGTCCGGCCAACGCCTCCGCGGCGCACAGTCCGGTTTCCCGATGCGCTGCATCACCTGTCAAACGATGAAGCGCGATCGAATAGAGGGAGTAGAGAAACCCGAGGTCGTGCATTGTATTCATTTTTTCTTCACGCACTTTGCGAGCGTAAAGTTCTTCCAACCTGAGTGTCTGTTGGAGGAAAAATTCATCTTGAGTTTCACGAAACGCTAGCAGAGCCATGCCCGTGTGAAATGAACTGGTCCAATTCCCGATGCAGAAAAAATCTTCAGCAGCAACATCATAGGTGCCGTCGATTGTGTGGGACCAAGAACTTGGGCGATCAGCAAGTTCTTTGATGTTGCGACGGGACTTGAGAACGCAAAGTTTAAATGCGTCGCTGTAACCCGTGGTTTGTTCTGAGTGTGGTTGGTTCATTAGGAGTTTCTATCGCTGCTTAAATTGCAAGTTCGGAACACTTCATCTCAATGTGTAATTTGGCAACGCCAAGAAGTGAATCTGCCACTGGACAGGTTCACTCGTCGAATGGGTGGGGTGACTTATGCAGACTCATGACGCACGCTCCAAAATTTGATCGCCAAGCTCCTGCGTGAAACGGCGTGACATTCCTCCGCCCCTTATTTCCACTAGCGCGAATGTCCGCTAGCCCACCGATCCGCGTCACCGTCTGGAACGAGTTCCGCCACGAGAAAAAGAACCCAAAAGTCGCGGCGATCTACCCGGATGGCATCCACGAGGCGATTGCTAGTTTCCTCAAACCTCACAGCGACTTCTTGGTGCGCACCGCTTGGCTGGACCAGGCCGAAAATGGGCTTTCCCAAGAATTGCTGGACCAGACGGATGTACTTATCATTTGGGGACACATGGCGCACGATCAAGTGTGCGACGAAGTCGTAGCCAGGGCAAAAACGCGCGTGCTCGAAGGGATGGGACTGATCGTGCTGCACTCGGCTCATTATGCGAAACTTTTCAAGTCCCTCGTGGGCACCACCTGCTCGCTGAAATGGCGCGAATCCACCGATAAAGAACGCATCTGGAACATCGCGCCCTCGCATCCGATCACCCAAGGCATCGGCGAGTATTTCGAAATTGCATCTGAAGAAATGTATAGTGAACCGTTTGGCATCCCCACGCCGGACGAGTTATTATTTATCTCATGGTTTACCGGTGGTGAAGTCTTTCGCAGTGGTGCCACTTGGCAGCGCGGCCACGGACGGGTTTTCTATTTCCGCCCCGGCCACGAGACGTATCCCACCTATCATCATCCCATGGTTCAGCAGGTCATCACCAACGCCGTGCGCTGGGCCCGCGCCACCGTCTGCATTCCCGATGAGTGCCCATACGCCGATCCTCTCGAACCCTTACCCGCAGATCCCGACGCTTCCACTCGTCCGACTGAAGGCTTCAAATAAACCTAACAGAAACCGAAAATTGAGCATTCCGACAACACGCCGTAAATCCGGCATCGTCCGCCTCGCCATCATCGGCACCGGAGGCATGGCAAATACACATGCTGAAAAATTCGCCGCCATCAAAGGCTGCCGGATCGTGGCTGCATGCGATATCGATCCGGTGCGAGCGCAGCTTTTCGCCGCAAAACACGGCATTCCGCAGGCATTTAGCAACACCGCTGAGATGCTCCGTCGCGTTGAGATCGACGCCGTGAGCATCGCAACTCCCGATGCCTCACACATGGCGGTCTCCCTCCAATGCCTTAAAGCAGGAAAGCACGTGCTCTGCGAAAAGCCGCTCGCCCTGAACGCCAAGGACGGCGCAAAAATGGTCGCTGCAGCGAAAAAAGCAGGCGTCGTCAACATGGTGAATTTTTCCTATCGCGACTGGCCATGCATCCAAGCCGCTGCGCTTGCCGTGAAGCGCGGCGACATCGGCGAGGTCCGCCACGTCGAGGCCAGCTACTTGCAAGCATGGCTGGCGAGTAAAGTATGGGGCGATTGGCGGACAAATCCCGCATGGCTCTGGAGACTGTCCAGCGCCCACGGCAGCATGGGGGTGCTTGGCGACGTGGGCGTCCACATTATCGATTATGTAACCTACCCCGCCGGGCCGATCCGTGAGGTCTATTGTCGTTTGAAAACATTCTCCAAAGCACCCGGCGACCGCATCGGCGAATACCATCTCGATGCTAACGACTCTGCCACACTCAACGTGGAGTTCGCCAACGGCGCTCTCGGCGTGATCCACACCACCCGCTGGGCACCCGGGCATGCGAATCGGCTGGCTCTTAAAATTTGCGGAACGCTTGGCACGCTTGACCTAGACTCGGATCGCTCCACCGATAGCTACCGCATCTGCCGTGGACGTGACATCGACACCGGCGTGTGGCGGGAAATTTCCTGCAAACCCGTGCCTAACAACTACGCGCGTTTCATCGCCGCCATCCGCACGGACGGCAGTGGAGTGCCTGATTTCGCCCGCGGCGTAGAAGTCCAGCGAGTGCTAGACGCTGCCGCCAAGTCTGATGCCACCCGCGCGCCCGTGTCACTCTGAAGGTGAACTAGAAGTGGGGCGCTTGCGTACTTTCCCTTTCGGAATCGCCATCTGCCCGACGAGTTCTGCCACCAGCGGATTTGGGAACCGACGGCTGGGAGTGATTGCGTAAAATGTTTCACGGAGCTGCGGAATGCGGTGAGTTTCCACCAATTCGCCGCGCTCAATTTCGTCACGCACCACCACGGGCGGGACGAGCGCCAGACAGTCGCCTTCCCGCGCTAGAAGTCGCAACATGGCCATATCATCCACCTCGGCCATGATCCTCACCCGCACTCCTGCTGCGGCCAGGATCCGGTCGAAGCCGGCGCGCGTATCGCTCTCCATACTTGGCAAAATAACCGGCACGTCACCGAAATCCTCAGGGAAATGCAGCCGCTTCTTTTTCCAATCCGCCGTGCCCACCAGACTCACCGGCTGTTCCGCCAGCAAATGACTGTGCCATGGCGTCTCCGCATCTCGCCGCGCCGGCTGATTCGAGAGGATTAGATCGACTTGGTGGGCGTGGAGCATCACGTGCAAATCTCGCAATCCACCGGACCGGATCACCACCTCGACCTCTGCGCGGTGCAGCGCCGGGCGGAGAAATTCCAATTGGAAATTCCGTGATAACGTGGCCACCGCACCCACTCGCAGGATTTGCCGCCCATCGCTCTGGCGGTGCTGCATCACATCCATCAGCTCCTCGCCCGCCCGGCCGATGGTCTCCGCGTAATCGAGCGCGACGCGCCCAGCCTCGGTGAGCACCAGTCCGCCCCGCGTGCGTTCGAAGAGTTTGTGACCCAGACTTTCCTCCAGTTGTTTGAGTTGCAAGCTCAGCGCCGGGGCGGATAAATTCAGCTTTTCCGCCGCCCGCGCGAGACTCTGCGCTTGGGCGATGGTCCGGAAATATCGCAGGTGGTGGTAGTTCAGGAACGACATGCTGGTATTAAGTAAAACTTACGCTAATCTTTTAAAGCATGTAATTGTCTAAAACTCACGAGTCCGTCATGGTTCAGGGAATGCAAGCACTGCTATCCTATTCGTTAATCGCAATTCCCGCCCTACCCCTCCTCGCCGGACTCGCCGCCCGCGGCCGTTCTGCCGCCACCGCCGGCAAGCTCGTCATCGGTGCCGCCACCTGCTCACTAATCCTCGCGCTGGTCGTCATCGGCGGGTTGATCATGAATGGTCCAAATACCGTGCGCCTCGCGCCGTTTGCCTCAGAGCCCGCCATCGCGCTCAGCCTGCGCTTGGACGTGGTTGCCGCCGTGATGGCCTTACTCGTTTCCTTCCTCGGCCTCACCGTGATCCGCTTTTCCCGCCAATACCTCGCGGGTGATCCTCAACAAGCGCGGTTCTTCTCGTGGATGAGCCTCACTTACGCCTCGGTGCTGACCTTGGTACTCTCCGGCAATTTACTGCTGCTCATGGTGGCCTGGGTCGCCACCAGTTTGTTCCTCCACCGCTTGCTGCTGCACTACCCGGAGCGGGCAGGTGCAGTATTCTCCGCTCGCAAGAAGTTCGTGGTCAGCCGGATGGGCGATGCCTTCTTACTCGCCGCTGTGGTGCTCGTTTATCACCACTTTGGGACATGGGAATTTGACGCGCTCTTCGCCGCAGCCGCAGCCGGAAAAACGGAAGGCCTACCCATGATCGGCATGTTGCTGGCCGCCTGTGCAGCTCTCAAGTCCGCTCAATTCCCCTTCCACAGCTGGCTCCCAGACACCATGGAAACTCCGACTCCAGTCTCCGCATTCATGCACGCCGGGATCATCAATGCCGGTGGTTTCCTCGTGGTCCGCTTAAGCCCGCTATTCGTCCACGCCCCCACTGCACTTGGCACACTCGCCGTGCTCGGTGCGATCACCGCAGCCTTCGGTGCCATCGTCATGCTCGCCCAGCCCAGCGTGAAACGGGCTCTCGCATACTCAACCATCGCCCAAATGGGCTTCATGCTGCTCCAATGTGGCCTCGGTGCCTTCGGCTTAGCGCTGCTCCACATCGTCGCCCACTCGCTCTATAAAGCACATTCCTTCCTCCACGCCGGATCGACCATCGGTGCGGTGCCACGCGCTGCGGTGCGTTTGAAGTCCCCTGCCCTTGCACTCGGAATGCTCACCGCCGGACTGCTCGTCGCCGCAGGAGCCACCGCGCTCGCCGTCATCGCTCCCGCCACGAAAAACGGCACCGGCGTCTTCGCGGTCGTCCTCGCCCTCGCACTCGCCTACGGCCTCGCCCGGGCTTGGTCCGCAGGCGGAGGAATGCGCACGGTGTTGCTTGGATCAGCGGTCGCAGTCGGCATCGCACTCGCAAGCTTCGCCCTTCACGCCGGTGCCTCAGCCTTGTTCTCAAGTCTGCCACAGATCACACCGTCACCCATCCTAGTCATCGCCACTGGAGCCGTCTTCGCCATCCTCTTCATCTTCCAGTCCTTCGTCTGGCGCGCCGGTCACCACCCACTCGGTCGCAGGCTCTACATCCACGCACTGAATGGCTTCTACATCGGCACTTGGGCCAACCGCTTCCTCGGCCAACTCTGGCCGCGCCACAAAAGCGAGTCTGCTAACAACCACGCCGTTCCTGCTCCTGCCCAACCTTAATTCGCTCACTTCCACATGTCCTCACTTATCGAAATTTCACCATCCACTCCCGCCATGGAAGCCACCATCACCAACGCCCTTTCCCGGATCCCGCCGCTCTGGCCGCTGAAACACTTCGTCGCAGTCAATCCCTTCGTCGGACTGGCGGACCGCCCGTTCTCCGAGGCCTGCGAACTCCTCCAACGCACCACCGGCGCTGCCCCACTCCAGTCTGCCGCCGACTACCTCGCCGCCTATGACAAGGGCTCGATCTCAGCCGCCGATCTCGCAGAAGCCGCCGACTCCGAATGGCCAGCCGAGAAACTGATCGCAGCCCTCCGCAATGCCGCAGCCTCACCCGAGGTCAGAGCCATCGCCACCGTCGCCGACCTCTTGGACTCCAAGCAGTCACGCTCGCATTGGAGTAATTTCATCACCGAGGAAATTTCAAAATGGTGTGCCATCACGTTTGACGAAAATCAAACCACCTGGCGCTCGCCTTGGCAGTCGCAAGGACTCTTCGCCGCCTGGCGGGAAGCCGCAGCGCACGATAGAAACCCCGAAGCTTACGGACTCACTGGCTTCCGCGCCTTCGTCGCCAAACTGCCGAAAGACAGCGCCGCCTGCACCGAGCACTGCCTGAAACTACTCGCCCCCGCCAATGTCGATCTCAGCGATTTCCTCCATCGCCAGCTCGCGACAATTTCCGGTTGGGCCGGCTACACCCAGTATCTCGTCCGCGAAGACACCATGCGGGGTGGGGAAAATTCCGCGCTGCGGGACTTGCTCGCCATCCGCCTAGCCTACGATGCCGCGCTCTTCCAAGCCTTCGCGGAAGACAGCCTCTTCCGCGCAGATTGGAAAAAGCAACTCAGCCCCACCAACGACGCCGCCCAACTCGCCGCGCTGGTCCGCTGGCAGTTTGCCTACGAGCTCAGCTACCAACGAAATTTGGCAAAATCCCTCGTCGCGCAACCCTCATTGATGCCGTCTCAAAGACCGCCGTTCCAAGCGATCTTCTGCATCGATGTGCGCTCGGAAGTTTTCCGGAGGCACCTTGAGGCCGCCGCGCCCACCGCACAGACCATCGGCTTCGCCGGATTCTTCGGCTTCCCAGTCGCCCACCGGCCTGCGGGATCCGACGTCGCGG
>JBGSUW010000104.1:0-40575 GCA_041753275.1 Akkermansiaceae bacterium
GCACTACAAAACGGATCCAAATAATAGTGTTGTTGATTATCAATGAGTTATGAAAATAAGTATCATCATAATTGGCCAAAAAATCGATTTTTCCGCTAAAACCCGCCGAAATCAGGAGGACGAAAAGAAACTTGGGTTAACCGACTCGATCAACTTGTTGAGCTGGGGTCTGCCCGAGAGCCGCTTAGCGCAACAATGGAATCATCGAAGGATTCCAACGTAAAATGAAGCTGCTCCAACGGCGAGCCTATGGATTTAGAAACTTCGAAAACTACCGCCTGCGCGTGATCGCTCAGTGCGAATAAAACCAATTACTCACCAACCACAAAACTTTAAAATTCGCCTTATTCCCAATCTTTGGTATAAGACCCGGCACCGTAGCGTTACCAACAGTTCTTGGGAAAGTTAAAAATACCAGAATAAGACCTTCGCGACCCGTTGATTATCAGAGAGTGCCGCTGGCCGGACTCGAACCGGCACGCCCTTGCGGACAACAGATTTTAAGTCTGGGGTGTCTACCATTCCACCACAGCGGCATTCACAAGCTGGCATCCCTGCCGCTTGCGGCGCGAGTAATACTCATCCGGGCGGGGACGTCTAGCTTTGGCTTACAGAAATTGTAAAATAATTCCTTCTCTCATTCTAACCAGTTGCCGCTGCGAAGCCGTTGATCCTCTTCGACTTCGCCTAGCCACTCCCAAACCCACCCAGTGAGCACCTGCCCATCTTCACAAGTAACTGTGGTAGCGGTGCGCCGGTAGTCGCAAGCTTCGCTATCTCCCGGTGTGATGCCTTCGTAACTATCGAGGTTTCCTAACAATTCGAGATCCACCCAGTAGGCCTCGCCGAAAATATCGTCCCCCGCCTCGTCCACGACGAGGCCAGGATACCAATCGATGCGATACATCCGCCCGGAAATGCGGCCCTTGGCGATGAACTCGGCGGCGTCCATCCGGAAGTGATTCGAACCACCCCGCCGGAGTGTGCCGTAAACAAAGACGATCTCGCGGTGTGGGTCCATGCGGTTTCTGCTAGCATTTACCGCTCCAAGCGGTGGCCAAGTTCGTTATCGAGAAGCTGTCTGAGGTCTTCCAAGCCGGTCCCGCCTTCGGCTGAAATCGGGATGATCTCAATTTTCGGGAAACGGTTGCGGAAAATTTCGAGATTCTCGGCTGCACCTTCGAGATCCATTTTGTTGGCAATGATTTTCCAAGGGAATTTTGCGAGTTCATCATCATATTCCTTGATTTCGCGGCGCAGGATTTCCAAATCGGAAATTGGATCGCGGCCCTCGCTGCCTGCGATATCGATGACGAATAGCAGCACCCGGCAACGAGTGATGTGGCGGAGAAATTCGTGACCTAGCCCGCGATTTTCGTGGGCACCCTCGATCAGGCCGGGAATGTCTGCGATGGTGCAACGGCGGAAACCCGGAAATTCAACCACGCCCACCACTGGCTGAAGAGTGGTGAAAGGATAGGATGCCACCTTGGGCTTCGCTTGAGAAAGTTTCCCTAGCAACGTGGATTTCCCCGCATTTGGGAATCCGACAAGTCCAGCATCCGCGATCCGGCGCAGCTCTAGGTAAAACACCGCCTGATCGCCCGGTGTGCCCAATGTGTGCTCGACGGGAGTGCGATTGGTGGCAGTTTTGAAATTCCAGTTCCCCTGCCCCGGCTCGCCACCCTTGCAGAGGACGAATTCTTGACCGTTCTCAGTGAGGTCCGCAATGGGCTCCAGATCGATGCCCTCGTCGCCACGTTCGAAATCGACAGCCTCCTGCACGGTCACCGCATTGCTGCGGTAAACAACGGTGCCGGGAGGAACTTTACCGATGACCTGCTTGCCGCTTTTGCCGGTTTTGCGACCACCCGCGCCGTTTTTCCCGTCCTCGGCGATGAGCTTGGGATCGTAGTGGTAGGCGCGCAAATTATCAGTAGATGGATCCACCACGAGGATGATGTCACCACCCGCCCCGCCATCGCCGCCATCAGGACCGCCGCGTGGGACGAATTTTTCCCGGCGCCACGAAACCACTCCGTTTCCCCCGTCTCCCGCTTTGCCGAATACCCGTATATGATCGATGAACATGCGCTGACACTTGCCACAGCCGCCCACGCGGTCAACGGCAATGGTAAATTCCGCGAAATTTTGATCGTGAGTTCTTTCCCGATTTTCCTTCCGGGATCGGCTTGTTGTGCTTCACTTCCCCCATGAGATCGCTCTTCGCCACGATTCCAATACTGGTATGCCTCGCCTTCGCCCCAGCTCTGTTGGCAAGCGGCAAGAAGGAAACCAAGATCCAAATTTCCTTCCACCTGGAGACCGAAGCCACTGGAAATCCAAAGATGATCTTCCCTCAGCGGGTGGCCGGGCAAGTCCGCTACTTCAATCGCATGCCGGAAATTTCCTCAAAGGATATTGTTTCTTATGCGCCTTTCCCCGCTACTACAGATGAGAGTTATGGTGCAGTTTTCAAGCTTAAGGACCATGTAAAGAATCGCCTCGCGGCCATCACCAATGCGAACCAAGGCCGCTGGGTCATCGCTCAGATCAATGGCCGGGTGGTGGATGGATTTATCATCGATAAGCAAGTGGATGATGGCCGGATGGTGGTCTGGAAGGGAATCACCTTGGCGGACTTTACCGTCTTCGATGAGGAAATCCCGCGCACCGGCGAGGAAAATAAAAAGAAGAAAAAATGACCGATTTCCCTCCCTCGATGATCCGCCTGATTACCTTGTTTATCGCCGCTGTGGCCCAGCTCGTTGCCCAGCCCATCGATCTCCGGCTGCCCACTGAGAATCACCACCTTTTCACTGGCGAGCCAGAACGCTTCTACATGTATGTGGACCGCAATTTCGAAGGTCAAACATCACAGCCTTGGCAAGCAGGCTCCTTCGGCTTCGTCCGCACTGCGGTGCGTAAGGGCGACCAAGTGATCCTCACGAAATTCCACGAAGGCATTGATATCCTGCCGATCAAACGTGATTCCAACGGCAGCCCCTTGGACCTCGTTTCCAGCATTGCGGCTGGCCGCGTCGTCCACATCAGTCCACTCGCGGGCAGGAGCAATTATGGCAAATACGTCGTAGTCGAGCACCAGTGGGAAGACTCATTGATCTACTCACTCTACGCTCACCTCGCAGAGATCACCTGTGCTCCCGGAGATTCGGTGAATGCAGGCTCGCTGCTCGGCCGGATGGGCTACACCGGCGCTGGCATCACCCGCGTCCGCGCCCACGTCCACCTAGAGCTGGCCATGATGACCAGCCTCCGCTACGATGAATGGTCAAAAACCAATGGCATGGGTGTCAATTCCCACGGCATCTTCAATGGCATGAACCTCATCGGCACGGATGTCGCGAGGTTCTTTCTCGAACATAAGGCGAATCCGAATTTAAAATTCAGCGAATTTATCCTCAATTCGCCCACCTACTTCAAAGTCACCGTTCCTGTCCGCGAAATGCCGGATTTCGCCAAACGCCATCCATGGATCGTCCTACCTGGAAGTGACGCCCCCAGCTCGTGGGAGATCGGCCTCACCGCCACTGGCATGCCTACCAGCTTTACGCCCAGCCAACGCAAAGTCAGCGCTCCCATCCTCACCTCCGTGCGGCCATCCACCATTCCTCACCGGCTACTCACCCGCAATCTCGTCAATGGCGAGGGAAATACCGCGGTGCTAACCCAGTCCGGCCTCAAGCTCATTTCACTACTCACTGATCAGTTCCCATCACCCACTCTCAATGACCCGAAAAATTCTCGATAAGATCGCCAGCCTCGGCCTCGCACTCCCTTCTGTCCCTGTCCCCGTGGCCGCCTACGTCAACTGTGTGCGCAGTGGAAATTTGCTCTATCTCTCCGGTGGACTGCCCATCGATGGGGATAAAAAATTCATCGGGAAAGTGCCTACGGAAATCACCGTAGAACAGGCCCAGGAAGCCGCACGCATGATCATTCTCAATCGCCTCGCAGTCATCCAAGATGAAATCGGCTCGCTGGACTTGGTCAAGCAGGTCGTCACCCTCACCGGATTTGTGAATTCCCAACCCGATTTCTACGGCCACCCGCAAGTGATGAATGGAGCGTCTGAGTTACTCGTCGAAATTTTCGGCGATAAAGGCAAACACTCCCGTACCGCGCTCGGTGCCGCCGCGCTCCCGCTCAACGTGGCGGTGGAAATCAACCTCATCGTCGAGGTGGAAGACTAAGACGGAGGGGCGGAACGCTTCCGCCGCTGCGTGAGTAATCTGGATTGAAGCAGGGGGGATCATGACTTTTTCTTGCCGCCCATCACCACCCGCTGCACTCTCCGCTCGTGGCAGATGAAAACGATGACGACCCGATCACAGAATTGCTGCGGGCCATCGATGCGGGCGATTGCTCGGCCATCCTCGCCTACGCCGAGGATGTGCACTACGCGGACCTTGCGCACCTATACGAGAATCTCGATGACGAGAAACGCGATCTTTTCCTCAAAACCATCGGCCCTGAGCTGGCCACTGATCTCGTCGCAGAACTCCCCTACCCGCTCATCGAGGGCGCGCTGGATCACTTTAAGCCAGCCCAACTCCGCGTGCTTCTCGGAAATCTATCCGACGATGACCGGGTGGACGTTTTCCAAGTCGTAAGCGAGGAGGCGCAGGTCCGATTCTTCAGCCTCCTAGGACCGCGGGATAAGGAACTCACCAAGAATCTCCTCAAATACGAGGAAGACACGGCCGGTGGCCGGATGACCACCCACGTCGGCCGGATCACGGCGGATATGACCGTCAAGATTGCCATCACTGTCCTGCGCCGGGATCGCGATGATGCGGAGACTCTTGCCCGCATCTTCGTGGTGGATATCCAAGGACGCCTCGTCGGCAAAGTCCGCCTCCGGGATCTGGCCTTCAGCACTTGGGATACCCCGATTTTCGATATCATGGAGGAGGCGGATGAGACCATCCTCGCATCCGCAGACCAAGAAGAGGCTGCTCGCAAACTTTCCAAATATGACCTTGTGGTGCTGCCCGTTGTGGATGAATTCCACCACCTGTTGGGAGTTATCACATACGATGATGCTATGGAAATTCTTCAGGAGGAATCCACTGAAGATATCGAAAAGCTCTCCGGCATCGGCGGCGAGCAATCAGAAGTATCCTATATCAATACCAGCGTCGTGCTGCAATATCGCCGTCGTGTGATCTGGCTTGTAGGGCTGGCGTTTTTCTCAATTGTCTCGGGCTATGTGATGTATCGTTTTAGCGATGTTTTGCAAAAAGCGTTCGTGCTTTCTCTGTTCCTGCCGATGGTCGTCGCCGCGGGTGGAAACTCGGGTGGTCAAGCCGCCACCATGGTCATCCGGGCAATGGCGCTGGGAGAAATCCGTGCCGGGAATGCGCTCCGCATCGCATGGAAAGAAGCCCGCACCGGCATCGCCCTCGGCCTCACCCTCGGCATCACCATGGCAGGATTCATTTGCTTCATTCTACCTCATTTGCAGAATTCAACTGGTGCCGATTTCGGGTTTTTAAAGCTTTCCATGGCTGTCTCCTTTGCCCTAGTCATCCAAGTGTTTTCCGCCACCGTTCTCGGCGCACTCTTGCCGATCTTTGCACGCGCCATCAAGCTGGACCCCGCCGTCGTCTCCGCTCCGTCACTCGCATCCACAGTGGATATTTCCGGAATGATGATTTACTTTTCCATCGTCGGCGCGATTTTACACCTCCACTGAGGCGCTCAATTCAATCTCGATGGCCTTGCTCGTAGGAGTGCCGCTGCCCACCGCCCGGCTATCTGCCGGCACCAGCACATTCGCCTCGGGAAAATAGGCGGCGGCGCAGCCCCTTGGCATTTCATAAGGGATCGCCATGAAGGCCTTGGCCGTGCGCCGTTGGTCGCCCCAAAAACTTGTCAGATCTACCATCGAGCAGGGCGCAAGATTACGCTCCGCAAGATCCTCCGGATTTACGAAGACGATCCGCCGCGCATTCGAAATTCCCCGGTAGCGATCGTTTGCCCCGTAGATGGTGGTGTTAAATTGATCATGGCTGCGCAAGGTTTGGAGCGTAAGCCTGCCAAACTGCGGCTGGAAAACACTGATATCCGCGAGAGAAAATGATGCCTTGCCCGAGACAGTATCCCACACCCGCTGCTTCGCCGGATTGGGCAAATAGAAGCCAGAATCCCCCCTCACCCGATCATTGAAATTCTCAAAACCTGGAATCACCCTCTCAATCAAATCCCGGATCCTATCATAATCCTCTGCCAGCCATCGCCAATTCACCGGCCCGGAATCGCCAAACACCGCCTCACCCAGCCGTGCGATAATTTCCACCTCGCTTAAAAGATCCGCAGATGCCGGGGAGAGCACTCCGCGCGACATTTGCACCACTCCCATCGAGTTTTCCGTAGTGACAAATTGCCTATCTCCATCGCGCTCGGAGCGGCCAAGACAAGGCAAAATCAAGCCCACCCGGCCTGTGACCAAGTGGCTGCGGTTCAGCTTGGTGGAGACATGGCACGTCAGGCCGCACTGGCGTAGCGCATCTGCCGTAAAGTCCGTATCTGGCGCTGCTTGCAGGAAATTCCCGCCCAGCGCGAAGAAGACTTTGCCGCCACCCGCATGCATCGCGTGGATCGAATCCACCGTGTCCAGCCCATGCTCACGTGGCGAATGAATCCCACAAACTTCATCTAATTTCGCGAGAAACGCCTCAGGCATTTTTTCAAAAATCCCCATCGTCCTGTCCCCTTGCACATTGCTGTGCCCACGCACCGGGCACAGACCGGCACCTGGCTTTCCAATCGCTCCAATCAGCAGGTGAAAATTGATCACCTCACCGATGGTCGCGACGGAGTTCCGATGTTGAGTCAAGCCCATCGCCCAGCAGGTGATAACCTTGCGCGAGCCTCCACAAATCGTCTCCGCCAAGGTCCCGATTTCCTCACGGGTGACGCCACTCATTCTCAAAATTTCCTTCCAAGATGTGGCGGCAACGATCGCCCGATACGCCTCAAACTCTGCGGTGTGTTTTTTCAAAAAATCCGCATCGATCACCTTGCCCGGCGCTGCCTCTTCCATCAGGAACAAGCACTTCGATATTCCTCGGAAAAGTGCCATATCGCCATTCACCCGCACCCGGATGAACTGGGACGATAGCGGAGTCGATTTCCCCAACAAGGCCGTCAGATGCTGGGGATGCGCAAATGCTACCAGACCCGCTTCACGCAGCGGATTAATCGCCACCAGCTTGGCACCACCCTTCACCGCAGCCTCCAAGGTCGTGAGCATCCGGGGGTGATTGGTCCCTGGGTTTTGACCCACGCAGAGGATCGTATCTGCTTCGAGAAAATCATCCAATGTCACCGTCCCCTTGCCCACGCCTATCGCCGTATTCATCGCCAGCCCGCTCGATTCATGGCACATGTTCGAGCAATCCGGCAGATTATTAGTCCCATAAGCCCGTGCGAACAATTGATACAAAAACGCCGCTTCATTACTCGCCCGACCCGAGGTGTAAAAAATCGCCTCATTGGCTGAAGGTAGATTCTTCAATTGCCGAGCAATAGTTTCGAACACCTCCTGCCAACCCACCGGCGTGTAGTGGCTGGCACCTTCGTGCCGGATCATCGGGCTGGCAATTCTGCCTTGGCGGTCGTGCCAGAGGTCGCTTTGTGCTTCCAGCTCGGCGATGGAATACTTCGCAAAAAAACTTTCATCCGCGAGCTTAAGGGTGCTTTCCGAGGCGAGCGCTTTGGCCCCGTTTTCACAAAATTCCGCAAATGAACGGCCATCATCCGGGTCCGGCCACGCACAGCTTGGACAATCAAAGCCGCCGGATTGATTCATTTCCATCAACCCACGAGTCCCACGCAGCAAGCCGGACTCCCGGATGATATGATTCATCGATGAGGCCACCGCTGGCAAACCCGCCGCATATTCCTTAGGGTCAGATTGGACGAGTGATTTATCATCAAGCATTGCCAATGAACAAAGCGCCGCTGGCCTATTATACAAGCAGCAACCTTGCGAGCCGCGAAATTTCCTCGTTTTATGCAAACAACTTTAACCGACACCTTTTAAAAATCGCTAAATTTTCCCAACAACAAAATCGACGCAATTACAAAGCTTGTGAAATTTTTCACAAAGCACGCTTGCCCGAGCGCCACTGGAACAGCATAGTGCTCAGCGGCCACCGCCGGAGGGCTTATGCACAAGCGTCCGGGGCCATCAATTAGCCATGAGCGACACAAATTCGGCGACAGCGGAACTGACACTACCTAAAGACCTTGCAGCGGGAAAAGGGATGGTAAATGTGCAGATTGATGGAATTTGGCACCAATTTCCCAAAGGAACTCGGATCATTGAGGCTTGTCGCCAAGTAAGAGTCACCGTTCCCTATTACTGCTACCATCCGAAACTCTCTTCCCCGGGAAACTGCCGGATGTGCCTTGTGCAAATGGGCATGCCGCCACGCCCCACCCCCGGTCAAGAGCCCCAGCGTGATGAGAATGGCTACGAACCGATCGGCTGGATCCCCCGCCCTGTCATTGCTTGTGCCAATACCATTGGCGAAAATATGGGCATCCGGACCACCGGAGAGCTCGTCGAAAAATGCCGCGAGGGCGTCATGGAATTTCTATTGATCAACCACCCACTCGATTGCCCGATCTGCGATCAAGCTGGCGAGTGCCGACTCCAAGAGCAATCGGTCCAGCACGGTCGCGGCGTTTCACGCTTCATCGATATGAAGGTGAAGAAGCCCAAAAACGTCGATATCGGCCCGCGCATCCGCCTTGATGACGAGCGCTGCATCATGTGTAGCCGCTGCATCCGCTTCATGGATGAGGTCGCAGGTGATCCCGTGCTTGGTTTCACCCAGCGCGGCACTCACACCACGCTCAGCGTCCACCCCGGGCGGCTTTTAGACTCCAATTATTCGCTTAACACCGCGGACATTTGTCCAGTTGGCGCATTGACATCCAACGACTTCCGCTTCCAGATGCGCGTTTGGTTCCTCAAGGAAACGCCGACCATTGATGTGAATTGTGGCACTGGCACCAACATCATCGTCTGGACTCGCGGCAATAAAATTCACCGCATCACTCCACGCCTGAACGATGAGGTAAACTCCGCTTGGATGCCAGATTCGCATCGCTTGAATTTTCATTACATCGATGGCCCCGCCCGCCTCACCGAGCCGCTTGGACGCTTGGACCTATCATCCGAGAATCATACTCCAATGACTTGGCCCATCGCCCTCGCTGAGGCCGCCGCCCGGATCAAATCCTTCCATCCCGAAGAAATCGCAATCATCGCCTCCGGTCGCATGACCAATGAGGAACTTTTCCTCACTCGCGCCCTCGCAGCAGAAGTTAGCACCCGCCACCTCTCGCTAGTCCCACGCAATGCCGAGGCGGACTCCCTCCTCATCGCCGCAGACCGCAATCCCAACACCACCGGCGCCAAGCTCATTTTCGAAACAGAAGATCCCTTCTCCAAGCTCGATTCCATCCGCGCAGGCATCCGCTCCGGAACCATCAAGGCGCTGCTCTCCTTCGGCGAGGATCTGATCACCGATGCGGGCTTCACCCCTGAAGATCTCGCCAAACTCGATTTCCACCTCCACACCAACGCTCTGGCAAATCCAACGGCAAATCACGCACACATCATCCTGCCCACTGCAGCTTTCACCGAGAAACGTGGATCGATGGTAAATCTATCTGGCCGCCTCCAACGCTTGAACCGCGCCACTGAACTTACCGGTCAAGCACACGACGACTGGGAAATGCTGCGCGATGTCCTACTCGCCCTTTCCGGCGATAAGAACGAGGCCCACCACATCGAAGATATTTTCAAAGCCATCGCCGAAACGGTACCTGCTTTCAGCGATCTCACTCTTTCGAAAATCGGACATCAAGGCACACAAATCGCTGACACCGGCTACATCATCCCGCTCCTCGCCAACGAACGCGCTCGCAAGGCCGCGGGACTGATCAATGGCTGAAGGGTCAAATCGTTATCTTCCAACTATAACTTCTAACGTCATTTAGAATGCCCGAACTCGTCATCCAGCTCGCCATCATCGTCACCAAGATCCTCATTTTCACCTTCGGGGTGGTTCTGACTCTGGTGCCGCTATCCGTCTATTTTGAGCGGCGTTTTTCCGCAATTATTCAAGACCGCGTAGGCCCGAACCGCGTTGGAATTCCTCTAACATTGCTTGGTTTCAAAAAAGATTTTCATTTTTTCGGCCTAATCCAGCCCGTGGCCGATGGATTAAAACTTTTTCTCAAGGAAGATTTCACTCCTGATCATGTGCGCAAGGCCTTTTACTGGCTCGCTCCCGCACTCACCGTGGTGCCGGCGCTGATTACTGTATGCGTCGTACCATTTGGATCACCTATCAGCATCTTTGGTCATACCGAGAAACTCGTCATCGCAGACATTGATATCGGACCGCTGTTTGTATTCTCAGTCGCTTCTCTAACAGTATATGGAATCACTCTCGCCGGCTGGGCATCCAATTCTAAATTCCCCTTCATCGGCGGCGTCCGCTCCACGGCTCAGATGATTTCCTATGAGATCGCACTCGGACTCTCCATCATCCCTGTTCTTCTCTATTACGGAGATCTAAACCTCAGTAAAATCGTCCAGTATCAAGCGGACAATGGATGGCTACTCCTGCCTTTCTGGAAAGACGGTAATATATCACTTCCTGATCTTAATACCGCCCTCTTCTGGATCCCCGCATTCATCGCTTTTTTGATCTTCACCATCTCCATCTTTGCGGAAACCAACCGCATGCCCTTCGATCTTCCGGAGTGTGAGACCGAGCTCGTAGGCGGTTATCATACTGAATACTCATCCATGAAATTTGCCATGTTCTTCATGGGAGAATACGCCGCCATGGTCATCGGCTCCGCATTGATCGTCACACTCTTCCTCGGCGGTTGGTCCATCGGCTTCGGACTTGATGCCTACGTGCAAAAGTGGGAAATTTTCGGTATCGGCATCGGCGGCTTCATCCACATGGGTTGCTTCATCACCAAGCTCGTCGCGTTTATCCTGTTCTTCATCCTCGTCCGTTGGACCGTGCCCCGGTTCCGCTATGACCAATTGATGAAGCTCGGCTGGGTCGTCTTCTTCGAAGCGGCACTCATCAACGTTTTCCTTGCCGCCCTCATCCTTGCCGCTCCGGAACTCACCGGTGCCATCATCGGAATCGGTGCCGTTCTCCTCATCGCCCTTACCGTCGCCGTGATCTGGGTGGCCAAAGTCTCCGAGGAAACTCCGAAAATCCTCAGAGCCTAACCATTGATTTCAAATCTTAATTCTTAAATTTTCAAATGGCTGTTATCAAACTCCAACGACCGAAACTCGATTTCGGCGAAAAAATCTACTTTGGAGCCCTCATCAAAGGCTTCTTCCTAACCATGTCCCACGCCATCCGCACTCTGCGTGGAAAATCCGTCGGGTCCAAAGAACTTGCCTCCTCGGGGCTTGGTGTAACCATGCAGTTTCCAGAACAACGCTGGGACTCCCATATGCCGGAATACTACCGCGGCGCCCCAGCCCTCGTCGTCGATGAACAAGGCCGCGAGCGCTGCGTCTCATGCCAACTTTGCGAATTCATCTGCCCGCCCAAGGCAATCAAAATCAAGCCAAGCGAGATCCCTTCCGATGATCCATGGGCCAAAGTGGAAAAACGTCCATTGGAATTCGATATCGATATGATCCGCTGCATCTACTGCGGCATGTGCGAGGAAGTCTGCCCGGAGCAAGCCATCTACCTCCGCAAGGATTACCTCATCACCGGCCTCAAACGCGCCGATATGGTGCACGACAAAAAGCGCCTTTACGAAATTGGCGGCACCCGCGTGGGCCTCGTCAATAAGTGGAATGAACTGAAGTGATGCATGGAATGTGATTCCGTCGATTCCACTTTAAATCAAATGCGCGAATATTTGCCCATTTACCTCCTCGCACTGAGCTTCTGAAAACCGCACTCACTTCCCAATTTCATCAATCATGCCTTCCTACCTCTTCTGGTTATTCGCCACCGTCATGCTCATTGGCGGCACAGCCGTGGTTGCCTTCCGCAATCCAGTCTCCAGCGCGCTCTCCGTGGTCACTTGTTTCATCGGTCTTGCGGGCCTCTTTATCGGCCTGAGCGCGTTCTTCGTCGGGGTGATTCAAATCCTCGTTTACACCGGCGCGGTGATGGTGCTTTTCATTTTCATTATCATGCTACTCGATCTTAAGGATGAGACGAAACGCGCCAACAACTTCGCCCCCATCGCAGCAGGGCTTTCCCTTGTGATTGCCTTCGTTGTCCAACTCATTGGCGTGCTATCCCGCATGCCTAATAAAAGCGCACCGGCACTTGACCAAGCCACCTTGGCCGCTGCCGCCAGTGGCTACACCGGGAAAATCGCCGAGTCTCTCACCGCTGGGAAACTTCCCGATGTGCATCTCATTGGCTACACTCTATTCACCCAATATAACTTTCCACTTCAGATTGTTGGGGTCCTTTTGCTCGTCGCCACCATCGGCGTGGTAGTTCTCTCAAACAAAACTGCGGAATAAAAATTTCAACCGATCAGCACGAAGTTCTAAACCAGAGATCGCCACTCCAGATTCCATCCCGACTCACTTAGAATTCAAAATTTAGAATTTATTGCTTCATTCCTATGGCATCCCTTCACGACTACCTTCTCGTCTCTGGTCTTCTCTTCGCCATCGGCCTCGCTGGCGTGGTATTACGGCGTAATATTATCATCGTTTTCATGTGTCTCGAATTGATGCTCAGTGCTGCCAACCTCAGCCTTGTCGCATTTTCCCGCTTCAATGTCACCCGGAATGGTCTCCCGGACTACAATGGCCAGATGCTTGTCTTCTTCGTCATCACCGTCGCAGCCGCTGAGGTGGCTGTCGGCCTCGCCATCATCATCGCCCTCTATCGCGCAAGACAAACGATTCATACCGATGAACTCACTTCGCTGAAGGGGTAAAGTTTTCCGTGGTTAAAAATCTTAACATTCGCCCGTCTCCCTTTCGCTCATGACTCTCCCTTGGATTCTCCTCTTTCTCCCGCTCGCAGTGGCGGTGCTCAATCAACTTGTCTTGAAAAAGACCGGCCTCGCACCACTCATCTCCACCGCTTCTGCCGTCGCCACCTTCGCCATCGCCCTGCTACTTCTCAAAACGAATGGCACCTCCGCGTTTCCTTGGGCCACCATCGGTGATTTCTCCATCGAGATTGGCATCAAGCTCGATCAACTCTCCACCGGCATGATGATCGTGGTCACCGGAATCGGCATGCTCGTCCACATTTTCTCGCTCGCCTACATGAAGGAGGACGATGCCAAAGCCCGCTACTTCACCGGTCTCTCACTTTTCATGTTCTCGATGACTGGCATTGTCCTCGCCAACAATTTCATCATGACCTTCATCTTCTGGGAGCTCGTCGGCCTCAGTTCTTACCTACTCATCGGCCACTGGTATCAAAAGGAATCCGCAGCAGATGCCGCGAAAAAAGCCTTCCTCGCAAACCGCGTCGGCGACTTCGGCTTCATGATTGGCATCCTCATGCTCTGGGGCATCACCGGCGCACTCTCGTTCGATGCCATGGCAGACGGGGTGAAATCCTTTCAAAGCGCGAACCCCACCATCTTCGCCACCACCCTATCCATCGCGATGCTGTGTGTCTTCTGCGGAGCCGTCGGAAAATCCGCCCAGCTCCCGCTCCACGTTTGGCTGCCAGACGCCATGGAAGGCCCCACACCTGTTTCCGCCCTCATCCACGCCGCCACCATGGTCGCCGCTGGAGTTTACATGCTATTCCGCGTCCACCTATCGCTCGATCTGCCGGCCGATGTGATGGAAAACCTATTCTCCAGCCACGTCATCGCCTGGGTCGGTGGTATCACCTCTCTTGCCGCAGCCCTCATGGCCACCCAACAAGACGATATTAAAAAGATCCTCGCCTACTCCACTCTCTCCCAGCTCGGCTACATGGTCATGGCTGTGGGACTCGTCGCCGGCGAAGCGGGCATGTTCCACCTCTTCACTCACGCATGGTTCAAAGCTTTGCTGTTCCTCGGTTCCGGCGCAGTCATCTACGCCTGCCATCACGAACAAAACATCTGGAAAATGGGCGGATTGCTCAAGAAAATGCCCGTCACCGGCATCACCTTCGCCATCGGCACCGCAGCCCTCATGGCCGTCCCATACATCACCTCAGGCTTCTGGTCCAAAGAGGAAATCCTCGCCGCAGCCTTCCATGGCAACAAGGCGCTCTTCGGCATCGCCATCTTCGTAGCCTTTTTAACAACCTTCTACATGGCCCGCTTGTTCATCGTCGCCTTCCTCGGGAAACCTCGCGATCACGGTGCCGATCACGCACACGAAGTCGGCCCGCTAATGTCTCTGCCACTGATTCTGCTGGCAGTAATGGCCATCATTTCCGGCTTTGCATTCACCAGCGGACCGCTCAATGCCTTCCGCCCCTTCCACGATGGACACGTCGAGGGCCACGCGATCATTCTCGGTGCCTCTATTGCCTCACTGGTCCTCGGACTGATCGCCGGATTTGTGGTTTACAAGGGCAAGGAAAAGGACCCCGTTTCCATCCCCCTTTTCAAAAACCTCTTCTACGTCGATGGCTTCTACGACAACTTCCTAGTTCGCTATTTCCAAGACGCCTTCGCCGCCATCATCGCCTTCTTCGACGAGCTTGTCATCAACGGCCTGATCGTCGGTGGCTTCAGCCGCGCCGCAGAGAGCACTGGCAACGTCTTCCGCAAAGTCCAGTCCGGCAATCTCCAAGGCTACGCCTACGCCTTCGGGCTAGGAGTCATCCTCGTGATCTACTTCACCGCGTTTTAAGAAAGTTCTTAATTATAAGCGTTAAATTCTTACACCATCATGCTCGCCCTTCTTGTCTTTCTGCCTATCCTCGCCTTCGTCGCGATCTTGCTCGGCGCACCGGCTCGGCTCACTGCCATCGCTGCCTCCGTCATCAATCTTGTGCTTGGTCTCTATGCCACAGTTTCTTGGAAGGCGGGATTCTGGGCCTTCTCCGTTCCGGTGCTTGAAAGGCCCGCGCTGAATCTTTCCTTTGGCTTCATCGATGGCATGAGCGTGATCATGGTGCTGCTTTCCGTCATCGTCACCCTTGCCGCCGTGCTATCTGGCAAGGCTCCCGAGGGCCGCGAAAAACTCTACTTCGGCTCCTCCCTACTTATCTCCGCCGGTGCCCTTGGTGCCTTTGCAGCCACCGATTTGTTTTTCTTCTTCGCATTTCACGAACTCGCCCTCATCCCCACCTTCCTGATGATCGGAATTCTAGGCCGCGGAGATCGCCGCCAAGCCGCATGGCGCATCACCATTTACCTCGGTCTCGGTTCCATCATCCTTCTCGCCGGCCTCGTCTGGCTGGCCAACCTCACCGGCACCTTTAACATCGTCCAAATGATCGCTGCCAAATCCAGCATCGATCCCGCCTCGCAAACAGCCATCGCCGCTCTGCTCATCGTCGGCTTCGGCACCTTGGTTTCCCTCTTCCCATTTCACTCATGGGCCGCACCCGCCTATGCCAGCGCACCTGCACCCGTGGCCATGCTCCATGCCGGGGTTTTGAAAAAATTCGGCCTCTACGGGATTCTCCGGCTTGCGATCCCGCTCGTGCCTGAAGGTCTCCAATACTGGCTCACCCCCCTCTTGGTTCTATTACTAGGAAACATCCTCTGGGTGGGCCTCGTCACCATCTCCCAAAAGCGCCTCGATACCTTGCTCGGAAATTCTTCCGTCATGCACATGGGCTACATTTTTCTAGCGATCGCCGCGCTCATTGCCGTGCCGGAAAATACCCTCGCACTACCCGCTGCCGTCGTCCTGATGTTTGCCCACGGCATTTCCATTGCTCTGCTCTTCGGCGTGGCAGATCGGATCGAGCGCAATACCGGCTCGCTCGACCTATCCGATCTCGGCGGCCTTGCCAAATCCGCCCCCGGCCTAGCCTTCATCTTCGGCATCGCCGCTATGGCCTCCATCGGCCTGCCCGGTCTGGCAAATTTCTCGGGCGAGGTGCTCGTCTTCCTCGCCGCTTTCAAAGACTACAACGCCGCCACCGGGCTCGGCCCAGTGCAGATCGCCTGCATCATCTCCATCTGGGGGGTGGTGATTTCCGCAGTCTATATGCTGCGCGCTTATCGCAATATTTTTCATGGCCCCACCGTGAAATCCACTGAGACCGCAGCGGACATCAACTTCGCCCAGCGCATCCCGGCGATCTTGCTGATCGTTGCCCTTTTCGCGGTCGGCCTTTATCCGAATCTTTTGCTCAACTTGCTCAAATAAGTCCGATAGGACCTAGAAGACTTATCATTTTCCCTACCATGCCCGCCTACTATCTCGAAGCCCTCACCGTCACTCTCGGCATCATTCTGTTGATGGCTGAAACGTTTTGCTCAACCAAAAGCAAAGCGTGGGTTGGCATTGCCGCTGCCATCGGACTCACTGCGATCCTCGGTTTGCTCTTCATCTCCATCGGTCCCGAAGCCAAACCAGACGCCGACTGGGCGCAGTGGCCATTGTGGAACTTCTACCAATTCGACAACCTCGCAAAATTCTACAAAGGATTCGCCCTCATCTGCACCATCCTCGTCCTGCTCATGGCTGTGGATTTCCGGAAAATCCTCTCCCGCTTCACCGAGCATCCGAACTCGGAAGCTGGCACTGGAGAATTTTACGCCCTCCCCATCTTCGCCTGCGCTGGCATGATGTGGCTCGCCTCCGCCAAGGATCTCGCCGGTGCCTTCGTCGCGCTTGAGCTCGTCACCATCACATTCTACATCCTCGTCGCCTACATGCGGCGCAACGTCGGCTCCCTCGAAGCGGGTGTAAAATACCTCATCCTCGGCGCGCTCAGCACCGGCTTCCTCGTCTATGGCATCGCTTGGGTCTATGGCACCACCGGCACCATGAACCTGGCCACCCTCGCAAATCTCAGCCCGGAAGTAGCCAACTCCACCGGCCTGCTCTTCGGCATCGCCCTTGTGATGGTCGGTCTCGGATTCAAGATCGGTGCCTTCCCCATGCAAGTCTGGATTCCCGATGTCTATCAAGGGGCACCCACTCCCGTCACCGCCTTCCTCTCCGTCGGCTCCAAGGCTGCCGGATTCATCCTCACCATCCGTTTCCTGGAGCCATTTCTCATCAACGAGACGACTCGTGGCCCCGTCATCACCCTCCTGCTGATCCTTGCCTGCGCCACCTTGCTATTCGGAAATCTGGCGGCCATCCCACAAACCAATTTCAAGCGCCTACTCGCCTACTCTTCCATCGCCCATGCAGGATTTTTGCTGCTCGCGCTCGCCACGGCCGGCCACGTCCACGCCGAGTATGGCCCTATCAAAGTTGTCTCATTTTACCTCGCCACTTATCTGCTCATGACGCTCGGCGTTTTCTTCATTCTCGCCCAAGTTCGCCTCCAGCGTGATGGCGAGATGATCAGCGACTTCAACGGCCTCGGCAAAACCAATCCCACTCTCGCCCTCGCCCTCACCATTCTTCTCGCCGCCCTCGCCGGTGTCCCACTCACCGCCGGTTTCTGGGGGAAATTCTTCGTCTTTTCCCTCGCTGTAGATGCCAAACTCTGGATCGGCATCGGAATTGCCTGCGTCTCCGCCGCAGCCGGATTCTACTATTACTTCAAAGTCATCCGCGCCATGTGGTGGTCCCACACCGGTAGCGAGACAGCCATCATTTTACCTCCCATCAGCAAATTCTGCATTGCAAGTCTCACGCTCGCCGTGCTCGTCATTGGCATCTGGCCGCAGCCGATTTGGGGACTTCTTAATTAGACCCTACCCTTCTAACCCAATGACCACTCACTCCAAACAGCGCAACCAATTGGCAACTTGCGCCACCCTCACCTGTGCCGTTTTAATGCTTGGGCTAAGCTCATGCGCACTCAAAAATCCCTCCTCGTCCATCACCCACACCGCATTTCTCAGCAGCAGTGGCGCTCCTTCTTCATCGAAAATTGATCGGCTGCCATTCCAACACTCATGGCGGCATCCCTCGATGAAAATGGACCGCTACAAGAACATCGTCGTCCGCCCCGTCACCACCCGCTACCTAAACACCAGCCTTTGGACAAACAGCCAGAGTCCTTGGATTCCTACCAAAAACGCATTTTTGAGGGACTCTAACAAACTCGCAAAATACTGGGATATTGCCCTCAAGCGCTCCTTCTCCTCTCCCCTTTGCAGTTATTATCTCAAGCCTTATGCGAACCAGCCTGAAACTCTAATTCTCGAAATTGCCCTCACAGAGATCACTTTCGCCCGCCCCACTCCCTCGCCCGGTGCGCCAGCCGCTATCGGCACTCTCATCAATCCAGCTTCCACTCCACCCCTCGTCGCCTTTGAAGCCCGCGTCAAAGACGCCGCTACAGGAAAAATCGTCGCCACGGCATCTGATCTCAGAACAGATCGGCTGGAACTCCGTAATTTTACTAGAGCCGAGCGCGCCAAGGCCAATCAGGAAATTTGCCTAGAATGGTCCGAGCAACTCATGCAAACCACCAACCGCGAGCTTTACGCCAAAGTAAAACGCTCATGGTTTTCAAGTTTCTGAAGCTTGCCAGCAACCCTACCCCCCAATTGCGGATAAAGTAGCCTCACTAGGGCTCGAACCTAGAATAACGGAATCAAAATCCGGGGTGTTACCATTACACTATGAGGCTTTTGCGAAAGTCTTGCGACCTGCGGCGGGCGGAAGCTAAACCGGCATCCCGTAGTTTGGCAACCGAGAAAATCACTTAATCTCACAAGATTTTTCATCTTCAGGGATGCAGCAAAAAACAACATGGCTTTTCAGTCCAAACGAGAACCAGATCCTTGGTAGGATATAGGAACAACGAATTGATTGAGGCCATTTGAAGACATTCAAAAAATCAAGCCCCCAAGCCTTTGGCGTTCGGTTCCTATAACGTGAGAGATTTCCTCCCGAACTCGCAACATGGCCCAGAAATCAAGCTCACCGCACGAGAAGATTCATGTTATTGGCCCGGAACGCAACATCACAACTTTGTTCAGAACGAGTGCTGCGGTCCTGAGTCGCTCCCAAGCGATCACTTAAGATTCTTTCCTCTCGTTCGAAAAAAACTTGGCCCGCGGTCTGCTAAACACTCATTATCAACGTATGGATATGTTCGAGCGCTATGATCCCGGTAAATTTTACGATGAGATGTTTGGCGAGGAAGGAACCGTCCGGAATCACTGCGCACCTCTCTTACAGAAGTTTGGAATGCTTGATCAGCGAGACTTTCTCGCCAGAAAGGCAAATTCAGAACTCTACTTTTTGCGCCAAGGCATTACCTTCAATGTGTATCATGATGACCAAGGAACTGAGCGGATTTTCCCGTTCGATCCGATTCCGCGGGTGATGCCAGCCCACGAATGGGAGCACCTGGAGGCAGGTCTCACCCAGCGGATCGTGGCGCTCAATCTCTTTCTGCACGATATTTATCACGATCAGCAGATCATCAAAGACGGAGTCATTCCCGCCTTTTACATTGAGCAGGCGAAACATTACCGCAAGGAATTCCGTGGCGTGGATGTGCCTGAAGACATCTACATTCACATCTGCGGCAGCGATCTCATTCGCGGTGCTGATGGAAAATATTACGTACTCGAAGACAACGGCCGCTGTCCTTCCGGTGCCTCCTATCTATTGGAAAATCGCAATGCGCTCAAACGTGCGTTTCCGGGAATTTTCGAGACCATGGGTGTGCGACCGGTGAATTCCTATCCACAGGAATTACTCAACATGCTCCATCACATTTCGCCCCGGCGCGAGGGCGATCCCGTTTGCGTGCTTCTCACACCAGGCTGCCACAACAGCGCCTACTTTGAGCATTGCTACCTTGCCCGGGAAATGGGTATCGACATCGTCGAGGGCAAGGATTTGGTCGTGGTCGATAAATTTGTTTACATGCGGACGACGCGCGGGCTTCTGCGAGTGGACGTCATTTACCGCCGTATCGACGATGATTTCATCGATCCCGTGGTCTTCCGCAAGGATTCTGTCTTAGGTGTGCCAGGCCTGATGAACGCCTATCGCTCCGGCAATGTGGCATTGGCCAATGCCGTGGGCACAGGTGTGGCGGATGACAAGGTAATCTACTATTTCGTGCCGAAAATGATCGAGTACTACCTCGGCCAGGAGCCGATCTTGCCAAATGTGCCGACTTATCTAGCCTCCGAAGAAGCGGACATGAAATTCATCCTCAGCCACTTGCCAGAGCTCGTGGTCAAGGCGGCCAATGAATCCGGAGGCTACGGCATGCTGATGGGGCCGACCGCCTCGAAAGATGAGATCGCAAAATTCCGCGAACTCATCATCGCAGATCCGCGGAACTACATCGCTCAACCGGTGGTCGCCCTCTCCCGCTCACCCACGTGGTGCGATGGTGCCATGGAAGGGCGCCACATCGATTTACGGCCCTACATCATCTACGGCGAAGAAGTAAAAATCGTTCCTGGTGGTCTCACCCGTGTGGCATTGACCAAAGACTCTCTCATTGTAAACTCCTCTCAAGGCGGCGGCAGCAAGGATACTTGGGTGCTTCGCGACTGATCTACTACTATGCTTTCCCGAGTTGCAAACACGCTCTATTGGATGGTCCGCTACGTCGAGCGGGCAGACAACCTATCGCGGCTTATCGACGTCAATCAACAACTTCTGCTGGATTATGAAAAGCTCGATAGCGAGCGCCTCCGTGGATTTTGGCAGCCCATCATTCTCGCAACTGGCGATGAAGAGGAGTTTAACAAAATTTACGACGATACCGGCAGCTGCGAGGTGATTCGTTTTTTAACCGACGATCCGCGCAATCCGAATAGCATCACCTCGTGCATCGCACTAGCGCGCGAAAACGCCCGCACCGTGAGAGACCAACTGTCCGACGAACTATGGGAAGAACTCAACGCACTCTACCTGTTTTCCCGGTCCGAAGAAGCAACTCGGCTGATCGCATCAGACCCTGCTCGGTTTTACGAGAATGTCCGGCGCTCTGCCGTCACCTTTCTCGGAATTGCTGCTTCCACCATCTCGCGGAATGAACCGTGGGAATTTATGGACCTTGGCAGGCACCTTGAAAGGGCAGACAAAACCACCCGTTTTCTCGATGTTTCCAGCTTCCTACCCCAAGCGCCTGAAGGCTCTGACCCGAGTGGTCAGGAAATCCTCCATTGGTCGGCCATTCTCAGATCCTGCGGCGCAATGGGAGCCTTCCGCGCGTCTCAAAGGGACATCAGCGCCGAGAGCGTAGTGGACTTCCTCATCTTCAACAAAGACTTCCCACGTTCTGTGCGTTACTGTCTGGAGCGAGTCGATGCCAGCTTGCGCCGCATCTCTGGCACTCCTCGGGGCACCTTCTCAAATGAAGCGGAGCGGGAAGCCGGCCGCTTGTTGGCCGATCTCAATTTTGGCTCCACCGCAGATATTTTCAAGGTCGGCATCCATGACTATCTCGATGCACTGCAAGCGCGCTTCAATCACATCGGCGCCGAAATTTTCGAAACCTATGTATTGATGCCGGAACGCATCCAACTCACCCCCATCGTCAAGCCTCCATCACTTTCTGTCGCTGCTGCGTGGCAGTTTGCCCAACAACAACAGCAGCACAACCGCTCGTGAGTGATCCCGATCGGGAATCCATTTCCATGCTGGGAACCAAGCTTTCGGTACTCCACCGGACGTCGTTCCACTACGCCAGCCCGGTCAGCCAAAGCGTCAACGTGCTTCACCTCGAGCCGCGAACCTTTCCTTACCAAAAAACCCTCAATGCACTCATACGGGTAAAGCCGGCCACGCGCGTCAAACGTTTTACCGACCTGTTTCAAAACATCACCCACCACTTTGAGCTGCACGGTGCCCATTCGCGTTTAGAAATCGAGAGCCGGATCAAAGTCCACAACCTGCCGTTAGACATCTCAGATGAAAGCCGTGGTGCTGGCGCGAGTTCACTCAATGATTCATCAATCCGCGAGCAGACTTGGCAATACCTTCAAGAAAGCCGTTGGGTTTCGCGCCATCCAGAAGTCTGGCGCGCGGCTTTGGATGTAACTCAGCCATACTCGTCGATCTACGATCGCGCCTTTGCCTTGATGTCATGGATCTACCAAAATTTCCGCTATCAGCCCGGAGCCACAAGTGTGAACACCCATCTCGAAGATGCCTTTGCGCTGCGCTGCGGGGTCTGTCAGGACTTCACCCACGTCATGTTAGGGATGTGCCGCGCCGTCGGCATCCCCGCCCGCTATGCTTCGGGATATCTCTATAATGGCCCGAAAGACAGTCTCGTAGGTGCCCAAGCGTCTCATGCGTGGAGCGAGGTTTACTTACCTGCCGCCGGATGGATCGGCTTCGATCCCACGAACAATACCCTTGCAGACGAGCGTTATGTGAAAGCCGCCATTGGCCGGGACTATGACGATGTGACCCCGGTGCGAGGGAACTACCATGGCACGGCGCATTGCAAAATGGAAGTCGTCGTGGAAGTGGGGAAAATTTAGTTAGAGACGCACGAATGTGTGAACTTCCGGCAGCAAGTTGAAAATTGGGGCGGCAGCGTCCCATTCCGCAGCGCCTGCTTCGCCGCAATTCCACAGCCTCGATTGTTACCTGGGATTGAGCTGTTACCCAATAGTCCCGAAACCAAAATTCGGCGATTTTCCACTTCCACAGACGCAACAAGTGTCTGGGACGATGTGACAAATCCAGATGGAAAAATTTACTAGAAAGAACTAGACATAACGAAATTTATCGTTATGAAATTAGCCGTCACATGACTTCGGTATTATCATTCTTTCAAGCACACGCTGGCGCATCCTCCGTCTTGTCATGGATCGTGCCCTTTGTGTTTGAGAGTTCCCTGACATCCTGGCGATCCCACAGTCCTCAGTCTCCAGCCACGTTCAGATCATTCGTAGAGCTGGGCTTCTGGAAAGCGGGCGTTGTGGAAAATGGACTTACTTTCGAACTCACTCCAGCCATGATTCGATTCGCGCGCCTCATTGACCGCATAGACAGCTGCTGCCCCGGCCCCATCGAACTCGCCAAACCATGATGCAGCTTCACGAACTAAAATTACGCCACGCCGAATTCTCAATTCGCCATTTCCACATCGATGAACCTTTTTGAACGACATCTCACTCTCTGGGTCGGGCTTTGCATTCTGGTTGGCATCACCCTCGGCAAAATCGCTCCAAGCTTTGCCAGAACCTTAGACGGAATGGCGATCTATGCGAATGGAGCGCCGGTCGTATCGATCCCTATCGCTGTCTGTTTGTTCTTCATGATGTATCCCATCATGGTGAAAATCGACTTTGGCGAGGTGGTGAAAGCCGGCCACAATCACAGGCCAGTGCTGCTCACACTCATCGTGAACTGGCTCATCAAGCCCTTCACCATGCTCGCCATCGCCACGCTTTTCCTCGGTGTGCTCTTTAAAGATCTGCTACCCGGCACGGAGGTCGTGAAAGATGGCTCCCAGGTGGAGCTCTACCGCTCCTACATCGCCGGCTCCATTCTGTTAGGCATTGCCCCCTGCACTGCGATGGTGCTGGTCTGGAGCCACTTGGCGAAGGGCAATCAAGGACATACGCTCGTGATGGTGGCGGTCAATTCCTTAGCCATGCTTTTTCTTTACGGACTGCTCGGAGGCTGGCTGTTGGGCGTAAACAAAATGCCGGTGCCATGGGAAGCGCTGCTTCTTTCCGTCGGTATCTACGTCGCCCTGCCGCTCGCAGCCGGATATTTTTCCCGCCTTTGGATTATGAAAGCCAAGGGCGCAGAATGGTTTTCTAGAAATTTCCTCCGCTACCTCACGCCCGTTTCCATCATCGCACTTCTCGCCACGCTGGTGCTATTATTCAGCTTTAAGGGAGAAACCATTCTCGCAAACCCTCTGACCATTCTCTGGATCGCCATTCCTCTGATCATTCAAACTCTGGTGATTTTTGCCATCACCTACGCCGCTGCGAAATTGTTGGGATTCTCGTATGAGGACGCCGCACCTACTGCGATGATCGGCGCGTCAAACCACTTCGAAGTCGCCATCGCGACAGCCGTCATGCTCTTCGGACTGAATTCCGGAGCCGCGCTGGCCACAGTCGTCGGTGTGCTCATCGAGGTGCCGCTGATGCTGATGCTCGTTCGCTTCTGCCAGCGCACTCAGGGCTGGTTCCATTCCGAAATCACCCCAAAATAATCCATCATGAAACCGCCCGCCATCCTGATTCTCTGCACCGGCAATTCCTGCCGCTCACACCTCGCCGAAGCCATCCTCCGCAATGCACTCGGCGAGAAATTCCGGGTCGAAAGCGCTGGTTCCCGACCGGCCGGCTTTATCCACCCGCTCGCCATCCGCGCCCTTGAGGAAATTGAGCTTGATGCCACAGCCCATCATTCCAAGCACATGGATATTTTCCTCAATGATCAGGTCGAAACCGTCATCACCGTCTGCGGAAACGCAGATCAGGCATGCCCCGTTTTTCCCGGACAATTGAACCGCCACCACTGGCCTTTTGACGACCCCGCCCACGCCACCGGCACCGAAGCAGAACAGTTCGCCACCTTCTGCCGCGTCCGTGATGAGATCTCACAAGTTTTCAAGGCGTATGCCGCTGGCCGACTCGACCAATCAAATTGACAGAAATCCATCATTTGCCGGTCGATTCAAAACGAATATTGTCGATATACTGCCGCGCATCAGGAATCACCCCAAGTTTGCAGAATTGCAGAATCGTGCTAATTTTGTCAGATAATGAAACGACGTCTAGCTTGGCTGTTTGCCATATTGTCTGCCCTTTACCTCCTGATCGCCGGGCCGATTCCTGATCCAATTCCATTCGTCGATGAGGCCACTGCCATGTTGATCTTCGTTAAATCCATGGCCTACCTAGGCTATGATGTGGCCAAGTGGATACCATTTCTCCGCAAAGGGAAGCGCGGAAAACCTCCCATCCCGAATGCCAAGAAGGATGTGACCATCGACGTCTGAGCGGGAAATTTCCTTGCAAGGCCGCTGCCCCGTCCTACGTAATGGAATGAGTTATGGCTGCCATTGATTCACAACCCATTCGTGTCAAAAAGCCTTGGGGGATCACCCTCCTCGGCGTAATTGCGATCGCAGGTCTCGTTGCGATGCCACTTCTGGTCGGCGCACCTGATCCTGAAAAAATGCCGGATTTGGTGCGGTTTTTTGGACGCTTTCACCCGGTTTTACTGCATCTGCCCATCGGAGTATTCGCCCTGATTCTGATGCAGGAGCTAGGTTATATTTTTGGAAAAAATTCCACCGAACCGCGGCAGACATCTCAATTCCCAATGCTCTTCGGCGCAGGCAGCGCGATCATCGCCGTGCTTGCAGGATTTCTGCTGTATCAGGGCGAAGACTATGGCGAATCCGCCGTGATTTCTCGACATCTGTGGGGTGGCATTGCCTTCGCTTGCGCGGCAGTACTCACATTAATCGTCAAATCATGGACCATCGCGAGGGCAGGAAATCCGGCATTTTATCGGACATTGCTTTTTGGCAGCGTCGGCATCATGGGATTTGCCAGTCACGATGGAGCCACCATCACCCATGGCGAGGGCTATCTCACGCAATACGCGCCCTCCCCCATCCGCGAGATCTTGGTTCTGGAATCCAAAAAGCCGGAAAAACCAGCCAAAACCGCCGTCGCCACCGAAGCAATCATCCCAGTGATCTATACTGACCTCGTCGCCCCCATCCTCGAGCGCCGCTGCGTGCAATGCCACAAAGAGGGCAAGGCCAAGGGCAAGCTACGGATGGATACCTTTGAAATGTTGGTAAAAGGCGGGAAAGAAGGCCCGGCATTCGAAGCTGGAAATTCCGCTAACAGCAACATCATCATCCGCCCTGAGCTACCGGAAGACGACGAAGAACACATGCCACCCGAGGGCAAAAAGGACATCGAAGATTACGAACTCGCCGTCCTCAAATGGTGGATCGATAGCGGTGCCGATCCCACGAAGACAACGGCAGATTTTGAAATCCCCGCCCCGATCAAAGAAGCGATTTCCAAACTCCTCCCTGCCAGCGCAACGGCAGCTCCTGACGTATCGATCACTCCACCAGAGAAAATCGACGAAGGTCCGGACGCCGCGCTCCAAGCCGCCGTCGCTGCCATCGCGCTGGAATTTCCCGGTGCGCTCAACTTCGAAGCACAAGGCACTTCTGATCTCACCTTCACCGCCGTGTCACTGCGAGGAAGTTTTGATGATGCAGGTTTCGCAAAGTTGGAAAAGTTTCTCCCTCAGCTCGTCTCGCTGGATCTCTCCGCCTCCAAAATTACCGATCAATCATTGGCGAAGCTTACGACCGCCACCAAGCTGCGGATACTTCGGTTAGCAGAAACTGACATCACCGACGGCGGAATTGATCATCTTTTGAAGCTCGATGCGCTGGAATCCATCAACCTCTACGGCACCAAAATCACCGATGCGGGAGTCAGCAAACTCGCCGCCTTGCCAAACTTGAAGCGCCTCTACCTCTGGCAGACCGCAGTCACTCCTGAAGCGATCGAGGCGCTCAAGCAAAAGCTGCCAAGCTGCGATATCATCATCGGGGCTGGCGCTTAATGTTCAGGCTGGCTGCTGTTGGGAAATGCAGTGCAGCGTGCCTCCTTCCTCGACGAGATCCAAACAATCAATCCCAACAATTTCCCGATCTGGAAACAGCTCGCTAATCATTCCCAGCGCGCCGCCATCATTCTTCGGCTGGCGGAAGGTAGGCACCAGCACTCCGCCGTTCACAATCAGGAAGTTCACGTAAGATGCAGGCAATACCGGCAACCTCCAGCCCACCACTTCGCATGCCTCAGGCAGCTGGATTTTGATCACTTCGAAAGGCCGCCCATTTGGCCCTAGGAAGGACTGTAGGCGCGAAAAATTTTCCTCAAGGATCGCCTTGTTCGTCTCCCCAGAATCCACGCAAGCGAGAATTGTCTGTGGATTGACAAAGCGAGCGAGATCATCGATGTGGCCATCCGTATCATCTCCTTCGATGCCTTGCCGCAGCCACAGAATCTCGGAAACTCCGAGCCCTTCTCGGAGGTGTTGTTCAACCTCGTCCCGGCTAAGATTTGCATTTCTGTTCGAGTTCAGCAGCACCGCTTCTGTGGTAAGAAGTTGGCCCGCGCCGTTGATTTCGATGGCTCCGCCTTCAAGAATCATCCCACCTTTAAAGAGCCGCTTATTGAGCGCCGCCGCCACTTTGGCAGGGATGCCATTGTCCAAATCCCAAGGCGGAAATTTACCACCCCAAGCGTTGAATTCCCAATCTGTCACCGCCACCTCGCCGGTGTGCCGGTGCTTCACAAAAATCGGGCCATGATCGCGACACCACACATCATTGTGCGGATGATCAAACAGCTCCACCCGCTCCGGCACCGCTTTGGCACGATTGCAGACCTCCAGAATTGCCCGATGGTCCTGCCCCGGCGCATTGATTCTCACCGTTTCGAAGTGAGAAATTGCCGCAGCGATTTCTGCGAATTTCGCCCACATCAGACCCCGTTTCGCCCCACCCCAATGGCGTGGATCATCCACCGGCCATGATAACCAAACCGCCTCCTGCGGCGACCATTCTGGGGGCATGACAAATCCGGCTGTTGCTGCGTTCACGCCGCAACTTTGAAATGAAGCGAATGTCCTTTACCAGCATTCATTGCGAGCTGACTTGGCTTCGCTTACAAAGTAGCTGGAATGGCGCAGCCTTTGGAGTGCGGTGAGGATCACCGCTTTGGGGTGTGGGCTGACCTTTGGGGAAAAACTCTTGAAACTATAAAGGGCGTGACCTCAAACCTTTTTACGAAGAATCGGCATCTAATGAGTAACCACTTCCCGCGTCAAAGCGGTGATTCTCACCGCACTCCAAAGGCTAGCGCCCCAGTTCCGCCGCAGGCGAACTTTGGAGTGCGGTGAGGATCACCGCTTTGGGGTGTGAGCGGACCTTTGGGGAAAAACTCTTGAAACTATAAAGGGCGTGACCTCAAACCTTTTTACGAAGAATCGGCATCTAGCGAGAAACCATCTTCCCACGTCAAAGTGGTGGGAATCACCGCTTTGGGGTGTGGGCTGACCTTTGGAGAAGACTCTTGAACATACAAAAGGGCGAGATAACTGAACATTTTTCCAAAACCCCAGCATCTTGCGAAAAACCATCTTCCCGCGTCAAAGCGGTGATTCTCACCGCACTCCAAAGCTTCGCCTGCGGCGTAAGCGGAACGGAGAATAAGTGGTGGCCCGAGACGGATTTGAACCGCCGACACGTGAATTTTCAATCCACTGCTCTACCGACTGAGCTATCGGGCCTCACACACTTGCCACCCTTGCGGGCGGGGCGGCAGTAAGAGCGGGGCGGAGGGCTTTGACAATCGGAAAATTCCTATTTCTGAAAGTTTTCTTCAGATATCCTTAATTACTTCAAAAAAACCTCGCGGGCCTTGGCTCCTTCACCGGGGCCCACGATGCCGCGTTGCTCAAGAATATCCACCATCCGGGCAGCGCGTGTGTAGCCGAGACGCAAGCGGCGCTGCAGCAGCGAGGTGCTGGCCTTCTGCTCTTGGCGCACCACTTCGATGCATTTCATGATCAATTCTTCATCAGCTTGCGAGACATCGTCATCGTCATCACCGTCAGAATCTCCGCCGATGGAGGCTTGGATGTCTGCTTCAAACTTCGGCGCACCTTGCTTGGCGCAGTGATCGATAATGCGTTCAATTTCAGCATCCGTGACGTAGGCCCCTTGCGCCCGCTCAAGCTTGGCCGAGCCGGGTGGGAGGTAAAGCATATCGCCCTTGCCGACGAGCTTATCCGCGCCCTTGGTATCGAGAATGACGCGTGAATCCAAGGCGGAAGAAACTTGGAAAGCAATGCGGCATGGGATGTTCGCCTTGATGATGCCCGTGACCACATCGGCACGGGGCGTCTGGGTGGCGATGATGAGGTGGATGCCCGCCGCACGCGCCTTCTGGGCGATCCGGGCGATGCACATTTCCACATCCGCCGGTGCTGTCTGCATGAGGTCTGCAAGCTCATCAATGAGGACGACGATGTATGGAAAACGATCCGGGACTTTCTCCTCGAAGAGTGGCGCATCATCATCGTCATCACCCGCCTCGGCACCGAGCTCGCCGGACTCCAGCGCAAGCGCGATGGACTCAATAGACTCGTCATCCACGAACTCATCCTCCGGCTCTGGTTCTGGCTCCACGACCACTTCTTTCTCGGGGCGTGGGCGGCTATTGAAGCTATCGAAGTTTCTAACACCTTCTTTGGCAAAGATGCGGTAGCGCTTCTCCATCTCATTGACCACCCACTTGAGGGCGGCCACGGTCTTCTTCGGATCCGTGACGACGGGGACCACGAGGTGCGGCAGCCTGTTATACATCTGCATCTCCACCACCTTGGGATCCACCATGATGAAGCGCAGCTCATCCGGGCCAAATTTAAACAACATCGAGGCAATGATGGAGTTGATACAAACCGATTTTCCCGAGCCAGTGGCACCGGCCACGAGGCAGTGTGGCATGGCGGCGAGATCGCCGATGACAGTCTTGCCATAGACGTCCTTGCCGAGGGCAAGCGGGATTTTCTTCTTCGCCGAGCGGAACTCGGGATCGTGCAAAAGTTCATGCAGCGGCACGGCGACTTTGATGGAGTTCGCGATTTCAATCCCCACAGTGTCCTTGCCGGGAATGGGCGCGAGAATATTGATCCGCTCTGCGCAAGTGGCGCGGGCGATGTCTGCTTCTAGTTGAGAAATCCGTGAAACTCGCAAGCCTGTGGATGGATAAATTTCATACCGCGTGATCGTCGGGCCGCGGGTGATGTCTCCGGCCGTGACTTCGATGCCGAAGGCCTGCAAGGTCTCAATGATCGTGCGCTGGGTGTAGAGGAGTTCTTCGCGATTTGCTTCTGGTGCCTCGGCTGACTCATCGATGTCCAGGAGGTCAAAGCCAGGTAACTCGTAGTTTTCAAATCCAGTTACGGAGAGGAACTGATGGCCTACCGGCTGAGGTTTGCGCTCGAAGGGCTTTGCACCGGCCACCATCGGCTCATTCGCCCGGCGTTGTGAAGAATCAATGATTTGGGGGGCGGGAGTCTCGCGCAGTGGCAGTTGTGATTGCGGGTCTTCATCGGCTTTGGCGGTGGCGACGGATTTGCTTTGCTCGCGCTCCTTTCGTCGTTGGTCACGCTGTTTGTCGCGCTCGGCTTGCATGAGGGCCTCGCGCGCGGCGATTTTCCCAGCCTCACTACGGCCCTCTTGCCAGAGATAATATTTCATCCGCACCAATCGCATGCAGGCTTTGGTGAAGCGCATGGGTTCCTGACCAGTGAGTAATATCACGGCCACCAGATAGGCTGCGGTCGTGAGTATCAGCGTGCCGATTTTCCCGATCACATTCATCAGGACATAGCCCCCTACCCCATTTCCGATGACCCCACCGGGGCCATTCAAACCACAATTCTGTGCCCATTCGGTGAAAAAGTAATTCCCCGCGTGGAGCCATGATGCTCCCGCGACGAGAAGGATGGCCAGCCCGATGCTCGCCCGTGGCCAGATCCGCCCGTTAAACACCAATTTGATAATTCCAAACCAGATAAACCCCACGGAAATCAAGCCCCCTGCCGCGCCGAAGAGCAGGATTTGAGAAAACCCGAGCACACCCCCTACCGGGCCGATGAGATTCTCACTCTCCGCACCAGTTTTCGAAGCGAAGGCCTCAAAAATTCCCCACTTCGGCAAATCCGCCGGGCTATAATTCACCAGCGAGAGCAGCAGCAATAATCCGAACGTAATCCAACAAATCCCGACGATCTCATTGGACCATCGTGAGGGTTCCGGGACTTCTCCCCGCATTTTATTATCCTTGGCTGCCATGGTTTCACTTACGGCCTGAGCATTTCCCCATTCCGGATTTGGAGCAAGATTGTTTTCAAACAAGGAAAATCAACCATCCCGAACTATTTGTGACTTGGACGTTCTTAGAAGTCGAGCAAAGTTCTTGGTCACTCCACGCATCCGAACTGTCAGCTTCAGCGTTAGCAGCCTGCTGGGCAGTCAGCTCCAACCTTCCTCCTTGCTTTTTACCCAACAATACAGCAAGCTGGCTCTATGAAGGCAACCTTTCAGATTCCTGACGACCTTTACCGTGAAGTAAAAGCCGAAACGGCGAGGGATGGCCGCACGGTGCGCGACGTGGCCATTAGCCTCTTCGAACAATGGCTTAGGCAGAAAAAGCAACCAGTTCCTCATGCCAGTTTCATCGATTGGGAAAGTTTCCAGGCACCCCTATTCCACTTGATGCCAGACCAAGTGGCCGATCATAGCACGGAAGCCATGCGGAAATCCATCACCTCCCAATGGGATGAGCAGCGCTGAAATTCGCTCGTCACTGGACACCTCTGTGATCATGCGGCTGCTCACTGGCCAGCCTCTAGACCTCGCCACGGCCGCACGCCGCTACATGGCGGAGACCGAGCAGGCCGGTGCCAAGGTATTCGTGTCGAACATCGTCATTCTGGAAACTTACTTCGCCTGCCAGCACCACTACGGTATGGCCAAGGGCGCGGTGCTCACCGGCCTCCAACAACTCCTCTCCATGCCCACTTTCGTTGTGCATCCCAAGTTGCTCCCATTGCTCGCGACCGAAGGACTTTCCACTGCCAAGCCCGGTTTCCTCGATCGGCTGATCCATGCTGAGGCCACCACCGCCCGCCTTCCCCTCGTCACCTTTGAGAAAGCAGCCGCCCGCCTGCCGCATACCCAGCTCCTCAAAGCCGCTGATCACTAATCATTTACCGATTCTATCCCACCCCCTCACTTCCCCCAAAAAACCAAAAACCATCACTCAACTACCGACTTTTGATCGGAGATCGGAGATCTGAGATTATGGATAAGAGATGGAAGATCATCAATCGAAAATCCCCCAAGGAGCGGCGGCACTCCGATTTACCGAGCCAACGAGCCGCCAAAGAAACCGCGCGAATCCCTCTTTCGTTCAGAAATCATCAATTTTCATTGATCAATCAAATTTCATCTCGCTGGCTGGTGCCGCCTTCATCACCGGATCCTTACCCGTCATTATGCCAATTTCAAAGATCCCCTACTTGATTTCCTTACTTTGATCGCTTACATAATTTATACATGCGAGCTACCCTTACTTCCAAAGGTCAGATCACCATTCCAGTCCAAGTCCGCAATCGGCTCCACCTCAAGCCTGGCGACGTTCTCGAATTCGATGAAACAGCCCCCTTTATCAAAGCCACCAAAACCATCTCAACTGCGGCTTGGGACGAGTTTTCCGAAGGATGGAAAGAACCATGGCCCGGCATGACCATGGATCAGGTGATGGATGACTTCCGCGGTCAAGTGGAGCTGCCTTCCGACACCGCACCTTGAGAACAGCCATCGATTCCTCCGTTTTGCTCTGTATCCTACGGCGCCAGATTGGCTGGGAGTCATGGCGTGACACCCTCAGTCGTGCAGTCGAAGAGGGTAGCTTGACGCTATGCCCCGTTGTTTTTGCCGAGTGTTCCACCGGGTTTTCCAACGTGGACGAGGCGCTTGCAAAGTTCGACTCCCTTTGCATCGCCTACGATCCGATCACCCCCGCCGCCGCCTCCCTCGCTGGCCAGGTTTTCCTCCGCTATCGGCGCGAGGGCGGGCCACGCACTCACCTACTCCCGGACTTTCTCATCGCCGCCCACGCCAGCGTCCAGGCAGACCGCCTCGCCGCTCTCGACCGCGGCTACCTTCGCTCTTATTTCCCCACCTTGGCCATCCTCGCTCCGGTCGCATAATCGGTGCAGGTTCAAACCATGGCTAACACATCAACCTTTGATCCCTCTCCCTCTCCCTCTCCCGCCGAAGGCTTTGAAGAAGGTGGAAAGTGGATCGTAACACCCCGGTCTCCGCCTCCCCGCGACGTTGCGGTTTTCTCAAGCCCCGGAAGATCCGGCTTTCACTCTCCCAATCCTCCCAATCAAAGATCATCATTCCTCTCTCCCCGATCTACCATCCGCCCATCATACCCGGTGAGATCCTACTGGAGAAATATCTCAAGCCCACAAGCATCTCTTGAATTCTAAGTTTAGAGTTCCAAACCCTTCTTTCTTGAGTCAATCTCCCACCATGTCACAGCCAGCTGTTCCATCCTCAGACCGCGGAATGCCACGCTGGCGGGAAAAGCAACGCTCCATGCCCATTCGGGAAAAAGTCGCCCTCATCGGCCAGATGATCCTCGAAACCCGCCAACTCGAAACGCTTAAAAAAGCATGCAAGTCGTCTGTGACGTCCTCGAACGGCTCCTGAGCGAAGGTGTGCTTTCCCGCTACGCCGTCGGCGGGGCCACAGCCGCAGGATTTCATGGTGAACCCCTCGCCACCAGGGACATTGATGTGTTTGTATTCCTAGAACCAATGCCGGGGGCGCTGCTCGTCTCTCTCGATCCCATCTTTTACCGCCTGGGCGAACTTGGCTATAGAGAATTCGACGAGGAAGGGCTTCTCATCCACGGCTTTCCAGTTCAGTTCCTCGCCGCTACTCCAGGCCTCGAAACAGAAGCCGTCGAGCAAGCCGCTCACCTTGAGTGGGACAGCCATCATCTGAGGGTCATGCTTCCTGAACATCTGGCCGCCATCGCCCTAACGGTTGGCCGCCCCAAGGACGGGCCAGACTGGTCTATCTGGTCGAGCTTCCCACTTTTGATCGGAAAAAATTCAGCGTCATCCTCGCACGCCACGGCTTGGAGGAACGATGGAATTCCTGGTCCACCGCCCTCGGACGCTGACCCATTGCGCGATGGACCGGAATTTCATCGCGCCTTGGCCGGAGCATTACCGCCGCGTCTCCAAGATCCTCGATCCCCGGCGTTCCAATGGGGAAAAGGAACTCATCGAGCTATCCGGAAAATCCCAGCGCCTCTCCCTAGATCGGGCAATTTACCCGGATTCCTGACTTCTTCTTCTTTTAAAAGGAAGCTAATCACATGGCTGCCAGTTTTGAAACCATCACCAAGGAAGCGCTCGATCCCACTCCCCGCCAAAGGCTGAAGCTAGCAGAAGTGCTGCTTATGAGCACGGATGGAAAGTTAGAGAATGACTGCCAGTCCGAGTGGGATGTTGAGATCGAAGCACGCATCCAAGCGATCCATCAAAGTCGCGAAACGGGAAATCTATTTGAAGAAGTCATGGCCAAGGCCGACAAACTATACTCATCGTCATCAAAATTGAGGACTCTCGGACATCGCACGATTCTCTCTTTCGCGCTGTAGGCGCACTCCAATTCAGCCCAGGGCACCGCCCTAGGACTAGAATATGAAAGTCTTCCAGCCCTGTAGGGGCGACATATATCCACCGGATCACCGAGATTGGGTCGCCCCTTCAGGGCTACGGTCTATTGGGAATCAAACCTCCTAGGGCGATGCCCTAGGCTGGTGTAGGACAGGCCGTTGGCCTTGAAGACAATAGCAATGAACTCACGATTTATGCTGACGCTTAGTATATCTGCCATTCATCATCGAGGTGAAACTTTCTGGGTAGTGGCACTTGCCAATGAATGCCGCCGCCCACGCTACTGGGTTTCCCGCAGGCGGCCCGCTTCTCCCTAAGCGCACTTGGGCGGGTTGACCGCCTAACGTGCGATGGGTGTGATTCTGACCATGTCTTGACTTATTGTCCATAGACTTGGCCGACCTTTCAGCATGGACTTTAAGTCATGCCGAAAAGTGATTCAGTCCTAACCATGTTAGGGCAAAACGTCCGCCGAACACGCGAGACCAAGCAACTTACCCAAGAAAAACTGGCTGAATTCGCCGGTCTCGATCTCACCTATGTTACTGGGATTGAAAAAGGTGGTGCATACTTTAAACGTTGTTAGAAAAGTCGGGAAAACGAATGTCTGAATATAGCTTGCGAGCCAAAGCCTCAGTTTCAGCGTAACTCCGACGGTCAGCGATGTGTTCGGACAGGCCATCACTATCAACGCCATAGAGTGAAAAATAAGGGGCGGTAAATTCGTCATCAAACGGTTCATCGCCAAACCAGAACGGGTATGAATCGCCGTCCTCACAGTGGTCACGGACGGTTTGAATTCGGAACTGAACGAACCCAGAATCGGGATTCGGGTTTGCGACGCGGACGTCGATGGGTATGCGCAGTTTATCGCACAATCTGAGCGGCAGCCTTAGTTCGAGTGCGACTCGAAGGCAGTCATCTTCATCAAATCCAACCAATTCCGCAGGAGATACCAGTTTCAGGCTCGCAGTTCCGAAATCATTCTCCAAGCGGTAGGACCAAACCTCGTCCAATTGCTCAAACACGACATACAAACATGCCCAATGTTCGAATAATTCCGCGATCCGCATGATTTCCCTCATCAATTGATCCATCCCGTTGAATTGATCATTTAGATCCAGTGACGAATCATTCTTCGCCGCGATGTGGCACGCTTCCCAAAGTGAGAGTGCGGCTGCGAAAATAGCAGCGGGGTCGGCTTGCGGGGTCTCTGTTTCAGTCGCGATTCCAATCATCCTGCAAGATGACCTGGCCAGGAATGGGGCGGATAACAAGCTGGAAGTTTTTGCGAAGCCTGAAACGATCCAAGCATGGCTAGAGCAACGGCAGTCCCTTGGACCCGCGAACACCAATTGATCGCGTTAAATCTGTATCGGAAACTTCCGTTTGGTCACTTCGACAAGGGCAAGCCAATCATCAAACAGATTTCAGGATTGATGGGGAGGAGCCCAAGCAGTCTTGCGATGAAGTTGTGCAATCTTGCTTCTTTGGACCCGGTGCATAAGGCACGGAATGTCAAAGGTCTTTCCAAAGCAACAAATCAGGACCGCAGTTCATGGCCTGAGTATATTGAAAAACTCTCCACCCTTGGACCCGCAAGTGAACAAATGCTTCACGACCTGTTCACCAAAGATGAAGCGCTTGAAGTGGACTTCCTAGGTCGCCATGAGGCACGTCTAATAGCTCCCAGAAATTTCAGCGGCGGAGACACGGAGGGTAAAGCGATGGTAAAAATCCGCCGCGGTCAGCAATTCTTTAGGCAGTCGGTTCTAACTGCCTATGGCGTTAGTTGTTGTATTACCAACATCAAAGTCCCACAAATGCTGATTGCTAGCCATATCCGCCCTTGGTGTGATTTCCCAAATGACCGACTTGATCCCCAAAACGGTCTCTGTCTCTCTGCTCTGCACGATTCCGCATTCGATTCGGGACTTATGACTCTCGATGAGGATTTGAGGGTTGTGCTGAGTCCAAATTTGAAGCGATTCCTGCCACAGCCCGCGCTTGAGCAGAATTTCATCGCTTACGAGGGGAAGCCAATTCGATTGCCAGATAAAATCGCCAACCCATCGAACGAGTTTTTAATATATCATCGGAACCATATCTATCCCGGTAAAAATCTGTGATAGAATATTCAAAATAAACCATTCTTCCAATAGCGAACTTTGTAGCGAGATGGTGTGCCATGGCCTATCTCGCACCGAGGCTTCATCCTGATGGATATGAAGACGACGATTCGGGATGGCCGGAGAATTTGAAGCCCTACGCCGCCGAGGTATGGAGACGATTCGACCTTGGAGAATTGAGCGACAGCGAAATCTATTGCTCCGACGCGACTTGGGCGGGAATCTACGACCGGATGGATTGCCATACGCAGGAGGAAACCGACCGCCGGTTCGCGATTGCTGCGGAGTATGGGGCCAGATGAGCGCTCTAGCCTAACAAGACTGGGAATTGGGATATCAGCCACACTCGATCTGAAGAAGTTTTCAAAGAACATCTCCAAATGGTGACGACGTGCCAGCCTTGGTGGCGGAGGGCATTCTCGTTTTTAAAATCGCGAGTTTGATTGCCTTCGATCTTCGCGATCCAGAAATCAATGTTGGATTTCTGAAGCCGGAAGTGCTGACAGTTTTCATGTCCGTGCCAAAAGCAACCGTGGACGAAGATGACGGTGCGGTGTTTCGGCAGGACGAGATCGGGCTTGCCGGGCAGGGATTTGTTTTTCGAGCCGTTCACCGTGAAGCGGTAGCCGAGGCGGTGGAGCATCGAGCGCAAGGCGAGCTCCGGCTTTGTGTTCTGTCCTCTGATGCGGGACATGACCTCGGAGCACTTTTCCGGAGTGAATACGTCCATGGGGGAAGACTCAAGACTTGAAGACACAAGATGCAAGAGAAGAAGCTGTGGAGCGGGAGCTGGTGAAGCATGACGACGGGATTTTGGACGGCGGAAGTGCCGCCAGTTTTCATGTCCGTGCCAGAAGCAGCCGTGGACAAAGCTCACGCCAGGATCATGAACTGACGGGCCGAAATGTGCGCGAAGTGCCTGCTTACTCGTTGGCAGTCTTGAGACAAGCTTCAACCAAGGAAGGTCCGAGAAAGTATCCGGCTTTGATCATGCCGTCGAGGTATGGCGCAACAAGGGGAATGATGCCTTCCTTTTTCGCGCCAACCAGCAATCCAGCCGTGCCTTTTACATGCAGTTGATAGATGTGTGTGGCAATTCTCCGAGCCTTGCGCTCATCGATGAGAACATGGGTGATGCCGAGTTCCCGGGCAGCGGTGATGACGTGCGCTTCACCGAGGTGAAGTTCCGCTACGAGCAATGCGTCGGGAGCGTTCTTGCACTCGTGGATTCGGGCGCATTGTAGCACGGCGGCCAGCCTGGCGTGTTCTGCTGAGGGCTTGGCCAGTAATTCGGCGCGAACGGTGAATGGAATGATGACTTCGGAATAGAGCTGGAATGGTAGCGTTTCCAATCCAATCTGGGACAAACCGATCAAGGGTCCGGTGTTGCAGACGACTTTGGAGCGTGGATGGCCGATCATGAAAATTCATCGGCAAGTTCCTCTTCGCTGAGGTCCGCGACGGTGACACCGTGACGACCGGCGGCGAACAGAAATTCAACTCGGGACATGCCACACATACCGGCCGCTTGGCCGGATGTCAGTTCATCGAGTTCAAAGTATTTTAAAGCCAGCAGAAAACGGCTGCGTTGCTCCAAGGAGGGTAGATCCTTGGAGTGGAGCACGAGGGTGTCGGGCATGGGTATGAGAACCGTCGCGGGCATGGTCTCAGGCTACACAGACCAAGGCGGGAATCAAGACATGATTGGTCCGTTTCCACGATCCACGATACACTAATTCCCATCCAACATCCTCAGGCAGGCGATTCTCCAGCCATGCTCGATCCGCAGAGGTCTTGAGAGCACATTCCCAGATGGTGACGACGCGCCAACTCCGTGCTCAGCGTCCAAGCTCGGCTTTCACCTGTTCCTAGGTTCTACGTGTCGTAGGATCGGCCTTCATCTCCGCGATCCTTCGGCCCGCCTCGGCGGAACCGTCATCGATATCAGAAAAGCACTGCCGGAAGAGAGCCGAGTAGCTCAGCCAAAAGGGCCGCACGCTGGTCTTGAGGAAGATTGAGTGCTCCGGTTTGAATCTCGTCTATTTTCATGGAGGCGTCTTAAGTCTTTTTAAGATTCCGGCGAGGAGATTATCGCCCTTCCGTTTTGTAGAGTCTGGAAAGTTAGCGTGAATAAGGTGGATTGACGATTGAGGAGTGATGATCCGTCTTCGATAAGGCTTCGCCGGGACAAGTTTTTGATCTTTGATTTGAACGGATAGGCCGGTCTGCCGCGACTACGGAAGCTCGACTTCGGGGTCATCTGCGCGGCGAAGATGCAGGAAGTCTTCCATGTTGAGAGAATGGATCACGGAGGCGTTGGCTTTTTTTGCCGCCACGAGGTGCATGTAGTCATAGACGCCGCCGCCGCGTATTCCCCGGGATTGGGCGACTCTAAGTGCCGTGATGATTTCCGCTGAAGAGAGTTCGATCACGCTCACGCGTGGCAGAACGGTTTCCGTGAGCATCTGCACGGCGAAATCGGCGGTGACCCTGACACCGAGTTTGCCGCCCGTTAGCGTCGAGAAGGTTTCCAGCAGTGCATGGGAATAGATGCAGTTGCCGCCTTTTAACAAGAGGGCGAGGCACTCGGCGTGTTTGAGTTCATCGGAGGCGAGCGCAGCGACAAGCACCGAGCTGTCGAGAAGAGCGCTCATCGCGGGAGCGAGCGTTCGGCCAAGGCGTCATGATCGGCACGCACGGCGGCGGCCGCGTCAATCGGGATCCCCTTCCGGGCCATCACGAGAACGTCATTCTCGATCACGCCTGCGGCCATAACGGGAGGCTCTGGGCAAATTTCGATGCGGTTCGGGCTGACATCGGCGCGGACCTGATCACCCGGCTTCATTCCCAGCAGGCGCAAGGCGTTGTTTGGCAGCACCAGCCTGCCGGCTTCATCGAGACTGAGAGTGGCATTCATTGGAATCAGATGCCACATTTGAAGCTACTTGGCAAGCCCCCTAATCTCGGGTCATGCCGACGTCACGGCGGATTTTTGCACGGAGCCAGGAATGACGACCAATGGGAAGAATTGACGACTGTTGAGTGATGATTGTTGATTTTTGATGGGAAAGAAAGAATCCGCCCTCTGGTCACTTCAAAAGTCAAAAATCCACAATCGTCATTCATCGATCCATAGGCGTTATGCCGCCGGCAGGAAAAACCGTCTGGCGGTTCTTCGTGCAAAAATCCGCCGTATGCCGAGGTTAGGGGAGTGTCATATCCTGCTCAGCCCGCAGGGCAATTGACACTTCCAGGCTCATGCGATGGAGCGGGCGTTCCGGCGGATGCGATCCAAAACAGTGACATCATAGGGCAGATGCGGAGAAACAACGCCTTCTAGGATGGCCGCTTCGAGGGCAGGAGATTCGTCGAATTCCTGCCGTTCGAGAACACGCAGTGCCTCACGGACGACATCTCCCTCGTCGGCATAACGTCCGGTTTGGACGAGACGATCCACAAGCTGCTTCAGCGCAGGCGGAAGGGTAACAGTCATGCCAGCATGGTAATCCACAGCCGGATTCTATCCAGTCCGAGATTGCGGTAAAAAGTGATCAGACCATCGCGGGTTTTGGAGCCGGAAGGATTTCTCGTTTGATCTGAGGGCCTTTGTCCGCGACCGCCTTGCTGAGATCATACTCAGCTTGGAGGCGGATCAGAAGGGCTGCGGAAATGCCAAGATAGCGCTCGAACCGCAGGGCTGTATCGGCAGATACGCCTTTTCTCCCGGCGAAAATATCGCTGAGGCGGCTGCGTGGAATGGCCATATCACGGGCGGCCTTGGCGGCAGGAATGGAGCGTGCCTCCAGTTCGTCGTGAATGAGGCCAGCGGCGGGGTTGGTGCGGAGTTTCATGGGATCAGTGGGTGTCTTCGATTTTAACGAGGGAAACATCGGTGAGTTCTTGGTTGTCCCCGAGGGTTGGTTTGCTTCACTCTGGTGGATTCTGGAACAGGAGGCGTGGTAGTGGCCTTTATCGATCTAGGTGAAGTCGAGGAGGCTGGCACAGAGGAAGAAAGGGACAATAAGGTCCCTACTCCTTATTCCACAAATCTTGATG